>NZ_JAERUC010000002.1 GCF_016745505.1 Streptomyces silvae
CTGGGGAGTGGGGGAGTTCCGCCGGGGCTGATATTGCCCCAGGGGGGTGGGGGAGTTCCGCCGGGGCTGATATTGCCCCTGGAGGGTGGTGGAGTTCTGGCCGGGTTGAATTCGCCGGCGAGGGCGGTTCTTTTCCAGCCTGGAGCAGCAGTGCTGCCGGGGCTCGTTCGCAGAGGCCCAGGCAGGGGCTCTCCTGCCAGACCGTGCCCTCGGCCGGGGTGCCCGCCGGGCCCAGGCGTTCGGTGAGGTCCGCGCACACGGCCGCCGAGCCGCGGGCCGCGCAGGCCAGGTCCGTGCAGACGTGGAGCACCTTCGCCGGGCGGGGGCGCACCGCGAACATGGCGTAGAAGGTGGCTACTCCGTACGCCTCCGCCGGGGCCACCGTCAGCCGGCGGCAGATGTAGTCCAGGGCGCCCTCGCTGATCCACCCCACGCGGTCGTTCACGGCGTGCAGTGCCGGCAGCAGCTGGTCGCGCCGGTCCCTGGCGGCCGCCGCGCCGCCCCTCGCCCAGCGCAGGTCCTCGTCCGAACGCTCGGCGGCGCCCTCCCAGCCGGACGGCGGGGGGCCCAACAGGGCGTCCACCGCTTCCCGTTCGGCGTCGGACGGGGCCGCGTCGGTGTACTTCAGGTCCATGCCGGCACCAGCTTCTCTATCCGTACGGCGGACGCCTTGAACTCGGCGGTGCCGGCGATCGGGCAGTTCGCCTCGATGGTCAGCTGGTTGGTGTCGACCTCGTCGGGGAAGTGCATCGTCATGAAGGCGAGGCCCGGCCGCAGCCCGGGGTCGATCCAGACGGGTGCGGTGACGCTGCCCCGCCGGGACGAGACCCGCACCTCTTCGCCGACCGTCACGCCGTAGGACTCCGCGTCCTCCGGGCAGAGCTCGATGTATTCGCCCCGGCGCAACGGCGACGCGTAACTCCCGCTCTGCACGCCGGTGTTGTACGAGTCCAGACGTCGCCCGGTCGTGAGCCGCAGCGGGTAGGACTCGTCGGTGAGGTCGACCGGCGGGTCGTGCTGCACCAGGCCGAAGGGCGCCGCCGGGCCGCGCAGGTCCGGATCGGTCTCCCAGAGGCGGGCGTGCAGGAAGCTGGAGGGCAGCTTCTCCGTGTCGGGGCAGGGCCACTGCAGGCCCTGGTGCTCCGCGAGCCGTTCGTACGTCATCCCGAAGTGGTCGGGGGAGAGGGAGCGCAGCTCGTTCCAGACGGCCTCGGAGTCCTCGAACTTCCAGTCGTGGCCCAGATGTTCGGCCATGGCGCAGATGATGTCGATGTCCTCGCGGGCCTCGCCCGGCGGGACGAGCGCGGCCCTGACCCGCTGGACGCGCCGTTCGCTGTTGGTGGTGGTGCCGTCGGTCTCGGCCCAGGCGGCGGTCGCGGGCAGGACCACGTCGGCGAGCTGGGCGGTCCTGGTCAGGAAGATGTCCTGCACCACCAGGTGGTCGAGGGCCTCCAGCCGGCGTACGGCCTGGTCGCTGTCGGCCTCCGACTGCGCGGGGTTCTCCCCGATGCAGTACACCGCGCGGAGTTCGCCGGTCTCCATGGCCTCGAACATCTGGGTGAGGGTCTTGCCGTACCGGGGCTGGATGACGGTGTCCCAGGACCGCTCGAACTTCTGCCGGACCGGCGGGTCGAGGATGTCCTGGAAGCCGGGCAGCTTGTTGGGGATGGCGCCCATGTCGCCGCCGCCCTGCACGTTGTTCTGCCCGCGCAGCGGCTGGACCCCGGAGCCGTACCGTCCGACATGGCCGGTGAGCAGGCAGAGGTTGATCAGCGCGCGGACGTTGTCGGTGCCGTTGTGGTGTTCGGTGATGCCCAGGGTCCAGCAGAGCTGGGCGCGTTCGGCCGTGGCGTAGGCGTGGGCGAGGTCGCGGATCGCCTCGGCCGGGACCCCGGTCACCTTCTCGGCGGCGGTCAGGGTCCAGGGTTCGACGAGCGCCGCGTACTCCTCGTACCCGGAGGTCGCGCGGTCCACGAAGGCCCGGTTGACCAGCCCCGCGTGGATGATCTCGCGGCCGATGGCATGGGCGAGCGGGATGTCCGTGCCGACGTTGAGGCCCAGCCAGCTCTCCGCCCATTCCGCGGTCGAGGTGCGGCGGGGGTCGACGGCGTGCATCCGGGCGCCGTTGCGGATGCCCTTCAGCACGTGGTGGAAGAAGATCGGGTGCGCGAAACGGGCGTTGGAGCCCCACATCACGATCAGGTCGGTGTGCTCCACCTCCTCGTACGAGGACGTGCCGCCGCCGGAGCCGAAGGCGGCCGAGAGCCCCGCGACGCTGGGGGCGTGGCAGGTGCGGTTGCAGGAGTCGACGTTGTTGGTGCCCATCACGACCCGGGTGAACTTCTGGGCCACGTAGTTCATCTCGTTGGTGGCCCGGGCGCAGGACAGCATCGCGAAGGCGTCGGGGCCGTACGCCTCACGGGTCTGCCGGAACCCGGCAGCGGCCCGGGCCAGCGCCTCGTCCCAGCTCGCCCGGCGCAGTACACCGTCCTCCCCGCGGACGAGGGGGTGGGTGAGGCGTTCGTACGTCTTCGGCTGCCGGCCCCTGCGGGTCCTGCCGCCCGTGCGTTCGGTCTTCATGCTGCGCTCCCTGCCGGTGCCGGGGACGTGGTGGCGAGGAGATCCGCGAGCGCGTGCACCGCGCGCAGCGTCGGTACGGGCGTCCCGGCCAGTTCGGCCAGCTCGACGACGGCCGCGAGCAGCACGTCGAGTTCGAGGGGTTTGCCCTTCTCCAGGTCCTGGAGGGTGGATGTCTTGTGATCGCCGACGCGCTCCGCGCCCGCGATGCGCCGCTCCACGGAGATCTCGGGGCGGCAGCCGACGGCCGCCGCCACGTCGAGGGTCTCGCGCATCATCGACTCCACGAGTGCGCGGGTCTCCGGATGGCGGCAGATCTGGCCCATGGTGGCGCGGGCCAGCGCGCTGATCGGGTTGAAGGAGATGTTGCCGAGCAGTTTGATCCAGATGTCGTTGCGCAGATCGGATTCCACCGGGCACTTGAGTCCGCCCGCGACCATGGCCTCGCTGAAGTCCAGACAGCGCCGGGAGACCGTGCGGTCCGGCTCCCCGATGGAGAACCGGGTGCCCTCCAGATGGCGTACGACGCCCGGTGCCTCGATCTCGGTGGCGGCGTACACGACGCATCCGATGGCGCGTTCGGGCGGCAGCGTGGCGCTCACCGTGCCCGCCGGGTCGACGCTGTCGAGCCGGCGGCCGGTGTAGGGGCCGGCCAGACCGTGGAAGTACCACCAGGGGATGCCGTTCTGGGCGGCGATCACCGCGGTGCCCCGGTGCATCAGCGGATGGACCAGCGGTCCCGATCCGGCGTACGAGTTGGCCTTGAGGCCGAGGAAGACATAGTCGACGGGGCCGACCTCCGACGGGTCGTCGGTGGCGGCGGGCCGTGCGGTGAAGTCACCGCGCGGGCTGAGGACGCGCACGCCGTCACGGCGCATGGCCGCCAGATGCGGGCCCCGGGCGATGAGATGGACCTCGGCGCCCGCGCGGTGGAGCGCGGCCCCGACATAGGCGCCGATGGCTCCGGCGCCGACAACTGCGACTTTCACGGGGCTCTCCGTTCGGTGAGGAGGACCGAGCGAGGTGTCAAGTCGACAGAATATTGTCTACAGTATGCCTTCGGAGAGGGTCAATACTCGTGACAGCGTGTGCCTCGTCCGTCCGCGATTCCGGCGGGGACGCCGGAGTGTCCGCGAGAGTTCCCGGGGAGCTGTTCGAGACGCTCCAACCTCGGGCCCGTATTCCTGTGGGGTTAGGTGCCCCTGTACCGGTCGGTAGCAACCAAGACTGGATAGTTCCTGCCAAACGTAGCGAGGGGAACCCGTACATGACCGGCTCACGTGTCGTGGCGCTCGGCCACTATCAGCCCGCCAAGGTCCTCACCAACGACGACCTGGCGGCCATGGTCGACACGAGCGACGAGTGGATCACCAGCCGGGTCGGCATCAGGACCCGGCACGTGGGCGGCCCGGACGAACCCGTGGACGAGCTGGCGGCGCACGCCGCGGCCAAGGCCCTCGCCTCGGCCGGACTGCAGCCCGCGGACATCGACCTGGTCCTCGTCGCCACGTCCACGGCCATCGACCGCTCGCCGAGCATGTCCGCCCGCGTCGCCGCCCGTCTGGGCATGGGCTCGCCGGCCGTCATGGACATCAACGTGGTCTGCTCCGGGTTCACCCACGCGCTGGCCACCGCCGACCACGCCGTCCGGGCCGGAGCCGCCACCCGGGCCCTCGTCATCGGCGCCGACAAGATGGGCGACATCGTCGACTGGACGGACCGCTCCACCTGCGTCCTGATGGGCGACGGCGCCGGGGCCGCCGTCGTCACCGCCGACCCCGAGGGGGGTGACAACCCCGGGATCGGCCCGGTCCTGTGGGGTTCGGTGCCGGAGATGGGCAACGCCGTACGGATCGAGGGCACGCCCCCGCGGTTCGCGCAGGAGGGGCAGTCCGTCTACCGCTGGGCCACCACGCAGCTGCCGCCGATCGCCCGCACGGTCTGCGAACGGGCCGGGGTCACGCCCGAGGAACTGGCCGCGGTGGTACTGCATCAGGCCAACCTGAGGATCATCGAACCCGTCGCCCGGAAGATCGGCGCGGTCAACGCCGTCATCGCCCGCGACGTGGTGGACTCGGGCAACACCTCGGCCGCGTCGATCCCGATGGCCCTGTCCAAGCTGGTGGAGCGCGGCGAGGTCGAGAGCGGTGCACCGGTCCTGCTCTTCGGCTTCGGCGGGAATCTCTCGTACGCGGGCCAGGTGATCCGCTGCCCGTGAGGGGCAGGTGATGGCCTCCGGGCCCCCGTCGTGGCATTGTGCTCGGTAGACTGTAGACGATAAGCAATGCCCGGGCGCTCGGAGGGGGACCGCGATGTTGTCCGCAGGACTGCCGCAAGGAACGGTGCCGAAGCTGGAGCGGCCGGGGCCGTTGCGCGAGCGTGTCTACGAGGCGCTCCTGGAGCTGATCACCACGCGCGCCCTCCGCCCCGGCCAGCACCTCGTCGAGAGCGAACTCGCCGGACATCTGGGGGTGTCGCGGCAGCCGGTGCGCGAGGCGCTCCAGCGGCTGAACACCGAGGGCTGGGTCGATCTGCGCCCCGCCCAGGGCGCGTTCGTCCACGAGCCCACCGAGGAGGAGGCGGACCAGCTGCTCTCGGTGCGCACCCTGCTGGAGGCCGAGGCCGCCCGGCTGGCCGCCGCCCACTCCGGGCGGCCGGGGATCGAGGCCCTGGAGGAGCTCTGCTCCAAGGGGGAGCGGGCCGTCGCCGCCGACGACGTGGACCTCGCCGTCGCCACGAACGCCGCGTTCCACGCCAAGGTCATGGAGCTGGCCGGAAATGTCGTCCTCTCGGAGCTCGCCGGCCAGGTCGACCGCCGGGTCCGGTGGTACTACACGCCGGTGGCCCGTCAGCGCGGCACCCAGTCCTGGATCGAGCACCGGGAGCTGATCGCCGCGATCGCCTCCCGGGACGAGCAGCGGGCGACCGAGATCATGCGGGCGCACACCGAGCACACGCGCCAGACGTATCACCGGCGCGAACAGGGCTGATCGTCGCCGTACCGGAGGCCGGAGCGAATCGCTCCGGCCTCTTTCGCGTGCTCCCGGCGGGGAACGTCCGCGGCTCGTGGGCCCCTTGGCCCTCCGAAGCGCCCGACGCGCATCTTTGTCCTGAGTGTGGAGAAAGTTGGAGCGGATTCATGCGCAACTTCTTCCCACTCCGGTAAACCGCTGCTACGTTCCCCTCGAAAGCCCGACGGACTGGCCGATGTGGCGGGGAGGGACGCGTGAGACGTATGACGGCACGACCCGCGAACACGCACCAGGCGCGACTGCTCCGGCTGCTGCGGGACGGGGGACCCAACTCCCGTGCACAGCTGGGCGATCAGGTCGACCTCTCGCGCTCCAAGCTCGCCGTCGAGGTGGACCGGCTCCTGGAGACCGGGCTCGTCGTCGCCGACGGGCTCGCCGCCTCCCGGGGCGGACGCCGCTCCCACAACATCCGGCTCGCCCCCGGACTGCGCTTCCTCGGCGTCGACATCGGCGCCACATCCATCGATGTGGCCGTCACCAACGCGGAGTTGGAGGTTCTCGGCCACCTCAACCACCCGATGGACGTACGGGAGGGACCCGTCGCGATCTTCGACCAGGTGCTGGCGATGGCGGCGAAGCTCCGGGCCTCCGGGCTCGCCGAGGGCTTCGACGGCGCCGGCATCGGCGTACCGGGGCCCGTCCGCTTCCCCGAGGGCGTACCGGTCGCTCCGCCGATCATGCCCGGGTGGGACGGCTTCCCGGTCCGCGAGGCGCTCAGCCAGGAGCTGGGCTGCCCCGTCATGGTCGACAACGACGTGAACCTGATGGCGCTGGGGGAGCAGCACGCGGGCGTCGCGCGTTCCGTGGGCGACTTCCTCTGCGTCAAGATCGGTACGGGTATCGGCTGCGGCATCGTGGTGGGCGGAGAGGTCTACCGCGGTACGACGGGCAGCGCCGGCGACATCGGCCACATCCAGGTCGAACCCGACGGGCGTGCCTGCGCCTGCGGCAACAAGGGCTGCCTTGAAGCCCACTTCAGCGGCGCGGCCCTCGCCCGTGACGCCGAGGACGCCGCGCGGGCCGGCCGGTCCCCGGAGCTGGCGTCCCGGCTGGAGGCGGCCGGCGCGCTGTCGGCCGTCGACGTGGCCGCCGCCGCGGCGGCCGGTGACCCCACGGCGCTGGACCTGATCCGCGAGGGCGGGAACCGGGTCGGCCAGGTCATCGCCGGACTCGTCAGCTTCTTCAACCCGGGCCTCGTCGTGATCGGCGGCGGGGTGACCGGGCTCGGCCACAACCTGCTGGCCAGCGTCCGCACCCAGGTCTACCGGCAGTCACTGCCGCTGGCCACGGGCAACCTCCCCATCGTCCTCGGTGAGCTGGGGCCCGTCGCCGGAGTGACCGGCGCGGCCAGGCTCATCAGCGACCACCTGTTCTCGCCGGCCTGATGGACGGGCCGGCGCGCCGTTCGGCACGCGTTCCGCAGTCACCACCGTAAGCAGCCTGTCCCGAGCTCCGCCCGCAGGACCGCACGGCACGCAGCACCGCACGGCACGCACCACCGCACGAGCACAGCACCGTACGAGCACACAGCTGTACCGCACCGCACCGCACGCGCACACCGCACGAGCCGCAGCACCGCACCGCACGCCTACCCGCACCTGCACGAGCCGCAGCACCGCACCGCACGCCTACCGCACCTGCACGAGCCGCAGCACCGCACGAACACCGCTGTACCACCCAGCAGTTCCGTCCGCAGTACGGCACCGCCGGCACTGCCCCCTGCCCGCTCACCGGCCTTCCCCGGTCTCTCGGCACGTCCGAGCAGGGGAGAACCCACTCGCCGAGGGGATTCGTCATGGCACCAGAACCACCTCTGCTCACGATGTCCGGCATCACCAAGTCGTTCCCCGGTGTGCGCGCCCTCGACGGCGTGGACCTGGAGGTCCTGGCCGGTGAGGTCCACTGTCTCCTCGGCCAGAACGGCGCGGGCAAGTCCACCCTCATCAAGGTGCTGGCCGGGGCCCACCAGCCCGACGACGGCGCCATCACCTGGCGGGGCGAGCCCGTCCAGCTGTCCTCGCCGATCGCCGCGATGCGGCTGGGGATCGCCACCATCTACCAGGAACTCGACCTGGTGGAGGGCCTGTCGGTCGCGGAGAACGTCTTCCTCGGACATGAACCCACCAGCGCGGGCTTCGTCGTCAGGACCCGGGAGGCCCGTACGACCGCCGCCGCGCTCCTCAAGCGTCTCGGTCACCCCGAGATCGACCCCGGCCGGCTGGTCGGCGACCTGTCCGCCGCCCACCAGCAGATCGTCTCCATGGCGCGGGCGCTCTCCCACGACGTACGCCTCATCGTGATGGACGAGCCGTCCGCCGCGCTGGACCCCGACGAGGTCGACAACCTCTTCCGCATCGTCGACGGGCTCACCGCCGACGGGGTGGCCGTCGTCTACATCTCGCACCGGCTGGAGGAGATCCGCCGTATCGGCGACCGGGTGACCGTGCTGAAGGACGGCAGGGCCGTCGCCGTCGGGCTTCCCGCCCACTCCACTCCCACGAACGACATCGTTGCCATGATGACCGGCCGCAACGTCGAGTTCGTCTTCCCGGAGCGGCCCGCCGCCGGTGCGCGGGCCACGGCCGAACCCGTGCTGAGGGTCGAAGGCCTGTGTCGCAAGGGGGAGTTCGAGCCCGTCGACCTGGAGCTCATGCCCGGCGAGATCGTCGGCCTGGCCGGACTCGTCGGCTCCGGGCGCTCCGAGATCCTGGAGACCGTCTACGGCGCCCGCAAGCCGACCGCCGGGCGCGTCCTCGTCGACGGCACACCGCTGCGGGCCGGCAGCGTCCGGGCCGCAGTGGCCGCGGGCATAGGCCTCGCCCCCGAGGAACGCAAGGCGCAGGCGCTGCTGTTGACGGAATCCGTCACCCGTAACGTCTCGATCTCCACGCTGTCCCGCTTCGCCCGGGGCGGCTGGCTCGACCGGGGCGCCGAGCGCGCCGCGGCCAGGACCGCGACCAGGGAGCTCTCCCTGCGGCCCGACAACCCCGACGCCGCCGTTCGCACCCTCTCCGGCGGCAACCAGCAGAAGGCGGTCCTGGCCCGCTGGCTGCTGCGCGGCTGCCGGGTCCTGCTGCTCGACGAACCCACCCGCGGCGTCGACGTCGGCGCCCGCGCCGAGCTGTACGCCGTGATCCGCCGGCTGGCCGACGAAGGCCTCGCCGTTCTGCTCGTCTCCAGCGAAGTGCCCGAAGTGCTGGGCCTCGCCGACCGGGTGCTGGTGCTCCGGGAGGGCCGTGTCGTGCACACGGCCGATGCCAGGGAGCTCGACGAGCACCGTGTCCTCGACCTCGTCATGGAAGGGAGCCCGACGTCATGACACAGCCCGCACCGTCGGCGCAGCACCAAGGGCCCGAGAAGGGGACCGCGACGGGCCCCGTGGCCGCGCCGCCCTCGAAGCAGGGCGGCGGTCCGCGCGCGTTCGGCCTGCGAGCCGACGTCCGTAACCTGTCGCTGCTCGGCGTCCTCGCCGTCCTGGCCGTCGTCGGCGGCATCACCGAACCCGACGCGTTCCTGGACACCGGGAACCTCCAGCTGATCCTGACGCAGTCCTCCGTCATCGGGGTCGTCACCGTCGGCATGACCCTCGTCATCATCGGCGGCGGCATCGACCTCTCGGTCGGAGCGATGGTGGCTCTCGCGTCCGTCTGGGCCACGACGCTCGCCACCCAGGACTTCGGCTTCGCCGGCATCCTCTTCACCGCGGTGATCGTCGGACTCGCCGCCGGGCTCGTCAACGGGGTCCTGATCGCCTACGGGCGGATGGTGCCCTTCATCGCGACGCTCGCCATGCTCGCGTCGGCCCGTGGGCTCGCGCTGCTGATCACCGACGGCAAGACACAGATCGTCACCGTCCAGTCGGTCCTCGATCTCGGCCTGCCCGACTCGTACGTCCTGGGCATCCCGCCGCTGGTCCTGGGCTTCGCCGCGGTCACCGTCGTCGGCTGGCTCATCCTGAACCGGACCACGTTCGGACGCCGTACGGTCGCCATCGGGGGCAACGCGGAGGCGGCCAGGCTCGCCGGCATCGACGTACGCCGCCAGCGGCTCTATCTCTACCTGCTCTCCGGCGTGTGCTGCGGCATCGCCGCCTTCATGCTGATCATCCTGTCCGGCTCCGGGCAGAACACCAACGGCAACCTGTACGAGCTCGACGCCATCGCGGCCGCGATCATCGGCGGCACCCTGCTGAGCGGCGGCCGTGGCACCATCGTCGGATCCGTGCTCGGTGTCCTCGTCTTCACGACGATCACCAACATCTTCGCCCTGAACAACCTGCAGAGCGACGTCCAGCAGATCGCCAAGGGCGCCATCATCGTCGCCGCCGTCCTCGTCCAGCACCGCACCCTGCGCGGCGGCGAGACCTGAGTTCCCCGGCCTGACAGAACACTGCTCACCCACCCGCTGTTCCGTACGTATCGCACCGGATGAAGGGTTTGACAGCCATGCCAGAAACCAGCCGCAGAGGACTGCTCTTCGGCACCGCGGCCGTCTCCGCGGGAGCCTTCCTCACCGCCTGTACCAGCAACGAGCCCAAGGAGAAGGCCGCCGCGCAGAGCAACCAGCCGGCCGCCGACGACAAGCCCGGAAAGCCCGTCACCATCGGCTTCGCCGGACCCCAGGCCGACCACGGATGGCTCAACGCCATCAACGTCCAGGCCAAGGCGCGGGCGGAGAAGTACTCCGAGGTGACCCTGGAGATCACCGAGGGCTCCAACGACACCGCCGCCCAGATCGGCCAGGTCAAGACCCTCATCAACAAGAAGGTCGACGTCCTCGTCGTCCTCCCGGCCGACGGCAAGGCACTCACCCAGGTCGGCCTGGAAGCGATGAAGGCCGGCATCCCCGTCGTCAACCTGGACCGCATCTTCGCCTCCCCGCAGGCCTACCGCTGCTGGGTCGGCGGCGACAACTACGGCATGGGCCTCAACGCCGGTCACTACATCGGCGAACAGCTCAAGGACAAGGCGAACGCCAAGGTCGTCGAGCTCGCCGGCATCGACAACCTGGAACTGACCAAGCAGCGCAGCCAGGGCTTCGCCGACGCGCTGAAGAACTACTCCAACATCAAGCTGGTGGCCCGTCAGGCCGCCGACTTCACCGTGGAGTCGGGGCAGGCCAAGATGGCGCAGCTCCTCCAGGCGCAGAAGCAGTTCGACGCGCTGTGGAACCACGACGACGACCAGGGCGTCGGCGCGCTGCGGGCCATCCAGCAGGCCGGCCGCGACGAGTTCCTGATGGTCGGCGGGGCCGGCGCGAAGTCCGCGATGGACGCCATCAAGGCCGACAACAGCGTCCTGAAGGCCACCGTGCTCTACCCGCCCACGATGGCCGCGTCCGCGATCGACCTGGCGCGCGCGCTCGGCCAGAGCAAGGGCATCGCGGGCCTCTCCGAGATGGAGATCCCGACCTCGCTGACCCTGTACTCGGCGGTTGTCACCAAGGACAACATCGACCAGTACCTGCCGACGGGCTTCAGCTGATCCCGCACCGCCGCCGCCACCGAACCACCGACGAGGAGGAAGCCCGCATGGCCCGCAGGGAAGAAACGGAGCAGGAGACCGAGGCATCGCCGCCGACGGCGACGCTCGGCGTCGGCATGGTCGGATACGCGTTCATGGGCGCCGCCCACTCCCAGGGGTGGCGTACCGCGGGACACGTCTTCGACCTGCCGGTGCGACCCGCTCTCGCCGCGATCTGCGGACGCGACCGTGCGGCCGTCGAGGCCGCCGCCGCCCGGCACGGCTGGGCGGCCGCGGAGACCGACTGGCGCGCCCTGATCGCCCGGGACGACGTGCAGCTGGTCGACATCTGCACGCCCGGCGACAGCCACGCGGAGATCGCCATCGCCGCGCTGGAGGCGGGCAAGCACGTCCTCTGCGAGAAGCCGCTCGCCAACACGGTCGCGGAGGCGGAGGCCATGGCGGAGGCCGCGGAGCGGGCGGCGGCCCGCGGCCAGGTGGCGATCGTGGGCTTCAACTACCGCAAGGTGCCCGCCCTCACCTACGCCCGCACGATGATTGAGGAAGGCAGGCTCGGCGCGCTCCGGCACGTACGGGCCACCTACCTCCAGGACTGGCTCGTCGACCCCGAGTCACCGCTCACCTGGAGGCTGGACCGCGAGCGTGCCGGATCCGGCGCACTGGGGGACCTCGGGGCGCACATCGTGGACCTCGCCCAGTACCTGGCGGGGGAGCCGCTCGTCGGGGTGTCGGCGGTGAGCGAGACCTTCGTACGGGAGAGGCCCGTGCTCGCCGGGGCCGCCGCCGGGCTCACGGGCGCCGCCGACGGGACCGCGCGGGGGGCGGTCACCGTCGACGACGCGACCCTGTTCACCGGACGGCTGGCGTCGGGGGCCCTGGCCTCCTTCGAGGCGACCAGGATGGCGGCCGGGCGCAAGAACGCGCTGCGCCTGGAGATCAACGGGGAGCTCGGGTCGATCGCCTTCGACCTGGAACGGCTCAACGAGCTCTCCTTCCACGACCACACCGAACCCGCCACCAGCGCCGGCTTCCGCCGGATCCTCGTCACCGAACCCCAGCACCCCTACCTGGAGGCCTGGTGGCCGCCGGGCCACGGCCTGGGCTACGAGCACACCTTCGTCCACCAGGCCCACGACGTGGTGCGCACCATCACCGAAGGGCGCGCCCCCGTGCCGTCGTTCGCCGACGGCCTCCAGGTGCAGCGGGTGCTCGCCGCCGTCGAGGAGAGCGCCGCGAAGAACTCCGTACACACCCCGGTTCCCTTCTAGGAGGTTCCGCGCATGCCCCGTCCCTTCACTCTCTTCACCGGCCAGTGGGCCGACCTTCCGCTGGAGGAGGTCTGCCGGCTGGCCCGGGACTTCGGTTACGACGGCCTCGAACTCGCCTGCTGGGGAGACCACTTCGAGGTCGACAAGGCCCTGGCGGACCCCGGCTACCTCGACGGGCGGCGGCAGCTGCTCGACAAGTACGGCCTGAAGTGCTGGGCGATCTCCAACCACCTGGTGGGCCAGGCGGTCTGCGACAACCCGATCGACGAACGCCATCAGGGCATCCTGCCGGGCCGGATCTGGGGCGACGGGGAGCCCGAGGGCGTCCGGCAGCGGGCCGCCGAGGAGATCAAGAACACCGCCCGGGCGGCGGCGGCCTTCGGCGTGGACACCGTCATCGGCTTCACCGGGTCCTCCATCTGGCACCTGGTCGCCATGTTCCCGCCGGTCCCGCCGCACATGATCGAACGCGGTTACGAGGACTTCGCGGAGCGGTGGAACCCGATCCTGGACGTCTTCGACGCCGAGGGGGTGCGCTTCGCCCACGAGGTGCACCCGAGCGAGATCGCGTACGACTACTGGACCACGCACCGCGCCCTGGAGGCCGTGGGCCACCGGCCCGCGTTCGGGCTGAACTTCGACCCCAGCCACTTCGTGTGGCAGGACCTCGACCCGGTGGGCTTCCTCTACGACTTCCGGGACCGGATCTACCACGTGGACTGCAAGGAGGCCCGCAAGCGCCTCGACGGCCGCAACGGGCGCCTCGGCTCCCATCTGCCGTGGGGCGATCCCCGGCGCGGCTGGGACTTCGTCTCCGCGGGGCACGGCGACGTGCCGTGGGAGGACGTCTTCCGGATGCTGCGGTCCATCGGGTACGAGGGGCCGGTCTCCGTGGAGTGGGAGGACGCGGGCATGGACAGGCTGACGGGAGCGCCGGAGGCGCTGGCCTCGCTGAAGCGCTTCGACTTCGACCCGCCGAGCGCCTCGTTCGACGCGGCCTTCGGGGGCGGCGACTAGAGCGGCCCCTTCTCGGGGGCTACTGCCCCGGACCCCCGCGCCTCGCCGGCAGGCGGGACGCGGGGTGATCCGGCCTGCCCGGACTCGCCTTTGTCCTGCCCTGGGTAAAAGTTCAACTCAGTAGCTGCGCAAGGGCTTTCCGTACCGGACGAACACAGCTACGGTCCCTCACGTGTACACGACATGACTCGCGTCACCGGAGCCCCGCAAGGCGGCCCCGGAGGCGAGCGCGGCAGTCCCCGCGCGGAACGGCAGAACGCACCCGCCCGTACAACCGGCACACTCCGGAGGACGCACGTGCACAGAAGCAGCAGACGGCTCCGCGCCCGAAAAACACTCGCCCTCTTCACCGGCGGACTGCTCGCAGCCGCCACCCTCACCCTGGGCTCCTCGCCCGCCGCGACCGCCGACGCCCCGAAAGCAGCCGTCGCGCAGGACGCGGCGGAGGACTTCCAGCAGGTCACCCTCGCCAAGGGCGCGGCCGAGACCGGCGAACCCATCTCGCTGGCGGTGCTCCCAGACCGCAGCGTGCTGCACACCTCGCGCGGCGGCGAGCTGCGGATCACGGACAGCGCGGGCAACACCCGGATCTCCGGCACCATCCCCGTCTACTCGCACGACGAGGAAGGCCTCCAGGGCGTCGGGATCGACCCGGACTTCGCGGAGAACCGCGCGATCTACCTCTACTACGCGCCCCCGCTGGACACCCCCGAGGGCGACGCCCCGGAGAACGGCACCGCCGCCGACTTCGCGAAGTTCGACGGGGTGAACCGGCTCTCCCGCTTCGTGCTCAACGAGGACGGCACCCTCGACAACGCCAGCGAGAAGAAGGTGCTCGACATCCCGACCACCCGTGGCATGTGCTGCCACGTGGGCGGGGACATCGACTTCGACGCGCAGGGCAACCTCTACCTCTCGACGGGCGACGACTCCAACCCGTTCGCGTCCGACGGCTTCTCCCCGCTGGACGACCGGCCCGACCGCAACCCCGCCTTCGACGCCCGTCGCACCGCCGGCAACACCAACGACCTCCGCGGCAAGATCCTCCGTATCAAGGTCGCCGACGACGGCTCGTACACCGTCCCCGACGGCAACCTCTTCGCCCCGGGCACGGACAAGACCCGCCCCGAGATCTACGCGATGGGCTTCCGTAACCCGTTCCGCTTCAGCGTGGACCAGGCCACCGGAATCCTCTACGTCGGTGACTACGGCCCCGACGCCGGTGCCGCCGACCCGAACCGCGGACCGTCCGGACAGGTCGAGTTCGCCCGGGTGACCAAGCCCGGCAACTTCGGCTGGCCCTTCTGCACCGGCGACAACGACGCCTACCGCGACTACGACTTCGCCACGCAGACGTCCGGCCCGGCCTTCGACTGCGCGGCCCCCAAGAACGACTCGGCGCACAACACCGGCCTCGTCGACCTGCCGCCGGCCGAGGCCGCCTGGATCCCGTACGACGGCGCCTCCGTGCCCGAGTTCGGCACCGGCTCCGAGTCCCCGATGGGCGGGCCCGTCTACCACTACGACGCGGACCTCGACTCGCCGGTGAAGTTCCCCGAGGAGTACGACGGCGACTTCTTCGCCGGGGAGTTCGGCCGGCAGTGGATCAAGCGCATCGAGCAGGACGCCGACGGCGCCGTCCAGTCCATCAACGACATCCCGTGGACCGGGACCCAGGTCATGGACATGGCCTTCGGGCCCGACGGAGCGCTGTACGTCCTGGACTACGGCCTCTCCTGGTTCGGCGGTGACGAGCACTCGGCGCTGTACCGCATCGAGAACGCCACCGGCGGCCGCTCACCCATCGCCGAGGCCTCGTCGAACAAGACCTCCGGTGTCGCACCGCTCAAGGTGAAGTTCTCCTCGGCGGGCACCACCGACGGTGACGGCGACGCCCTCACCTACGCCTGGGACTTCGGTGACGGCGGCACGTCCACCGCGGCGAACCCCACGTACACGTACAAGAAGAACGGCACCTACACCGCCACCGTGACCGCCGAGGACCCCACGGGCCGCACCGGTTCGGCCAGCGTGCACGTGACCGTCGGCAACACCGCGCCCGTCGTCGACATGCAGTTCCCGTCCGACGGCCAGCTCTTCGAGTTCGGCGACGAGGTGCCCTTCAAGGTGACCGTCACCGACCCGGAGGACGGCACCATCGACTGCTCCAAGGTCGAGGTCAAGTTCACCCTGGGCCATGACAGCCACGGCCACGACATCACCACCGAGCACGGCTGCGAAGGCACCATCAAGACCGCCATGGAGGGCGGCCACGACCCCAACGCCAACATCTACGGCGGGATCTCGGCCGCGTACACCGACGGCGGGGGCGGCGGACAGGCCGCGCTGACCGGCCGGGACCAGGCGAAGCTCCAGCCGCGCCACCGTCAGGCCGAGCACTTCACCAACTCCTCCGGCGTCACCACCCCGAACAAGACCAGTGCCCACGGCGGCCGGACCGTCGGTGACATCGACAACGACGACTGGATCTCCTTCACCCCGTACATCCTCGACGGCTCCACCAAGCTCACCGCCCGCACCTCCTCGGCCGGCGCGGGAGGCTTCCTCGAAGTGCGGACCGGGTCGCCCACCGGAAAGATCCTGGGCTCCGCGCCCATCCCGGTGACCGGCAGCTGGGACAGCTTCCAGGACGTCGACGTGCCGCTGCGCGGCGTGCCGAAGAAGGCCACGGAACTCTTCCTGGTCTTCAAGGGCGGGGCCGGAGCGCTGTACGACGTGGACGACTTCGAACTTTCCGACAGCCCCGTCGACCGGACCGCGAAGCGTGTCCTCGTCTTCTCCAAGACGGGCGGCTTCCGGCACGACTCGATCCCCGAGGGCACCGCCGCGCTGAAGGAACTGGGCAAGGACACCAACATCACGGTCGACTCCACCGAGGAAGCCGGCCAGTTCACCACCAGCAACCTGGCGCGCTACGACGCGGTCGTCTTCCTGTCGACCACCGGTGACGTCCTGAACGCCGACCAGAAGAAGGCGTTCGAGAACTTCGTGTCCACCGGCGGCGGCTACATGGGCGTCCACGCCGCGGCCGACACCGAGTACGACTGGAAGTTCTACGGCGGTCTCGTCGGGGCCTACTTCGACTCCCACCCGCAGATCCAGCCCGCGACCGTCCGCGTGGAGAACCACGACCACCCGGCGACCGCGCACCTGGACGAGGCCTGGGACCGTACCGACGAGTGGTACAACTACCGCACCAACCCCCGGGACAAGGCTCAGGTCCTCGCCACGCTCGACGAGACCACCTACACCGGCGGCACCATGAAGGGCGACCACCCGATCGCCTGGTGCCAGGCGTACCAGGGCGGCCGCTCCTTCTACACCGGCCTCGGCCACACCAAGGAGTCCTACGCCGAACCCGCCTTCCGGCAGCACCTGCTGGGCGGTCTGCGCTACGCCGCGGGCCAGGTGAAGGCCAACTGCAAGCCGGACACCGGTTACCGGTCGATCTTCAACGGGAAGACCCTCGAAGGATGGAAGCAGGCCGGCCCCGGGAAATTCACCGTGGCCGACGGTGAGCTGCGCTCCGAGGGCGGCATGGGCCTGCTGACCTACCAGGCCAAGGAGCTGAAGTCCTACTCGCTGAAGCTCGACTGGAAGATGGCGGGCGACGACAACTCCGGTGTCTTCGTCGGCTTCCCGGAGTCGGACGACCCGTGGTCCGCGGTGGACAACGGCTACGAGGTGCAGATCGACGCCACCGACGCGGCGGACCGCACGACGGGCGCCGTCTACACCTTCAAGTCCGCCAACATCAAGGCCCGTGACCAGGTCCTGCGGCCGCCCGGCCAGTGGAACAGCTACGAGATCAAGGTCCAGGGCGAGCGGCTCCAGGTCTTCCTCAACGGGGTGAAGATCAACGACTTCACCAACACCGACCCGGTCCGCAGCCTCAAGAACGGCTACATCGGCCTCCAGAACCACGGAGCCGACGACCAGGTGTCCTTCCGCGACATCCAGCTGAAGGAGCTGCCCTCCACGTAGGGCGGCGACTCCTGCGCCGGTGGTGGGCGGGGGAAGGGCTCCTCTTCCCCCGCCCACCGTCCACCACCCCTCTTCCGCCCCCAGGGAGGCAGCCCGTGACCGCACACGCCGCTCGTACCGGAGTCTGGTTCATCGGAGCACGCGGCTCCGTCGCCACCACCGCCACCACCGGGTGCGCGGCCATCGCGGCAGGGCTCCACCCGCCGACCGGCATGGTCACCGAGACCCCACCCTTCACCGACAGCCAACTGCCTCCGCTCACCACCCTCGTCTTCGGCGGCCACGACACCCTCGACTGCCCCCTGCCCAAGCGGGCCGAGGCCCTCGCCGCCGGGGGAGTGCTCCCGCACGGGCTCCCCTCCGCCGTCCAGGCCGAACTGACCGCCGCCGACGCGGAGATACGGTCCGGAGGCCCCCTCCCGGGCGACACGCGCAGCGACGAGGAGCTCATCGCCGCCTTCGCCGCCGACATCCAGGACTTCACGCGCCGCCACGGGCTGGCCCGCACCGTCGTCATCAACGTCGCCTCGACCGAACCCGCACCCGGCGACGACGACTCCCGGCTGCCCGCCAGCTCCCTCTACGCGGCGGCCGCGCTCCGCGCCGGCTGCCCGTACGCCAACTTCACCCCCTCCACCGGGCTGCGCACCCCGCACCTCCAGGACGCCGTCGACTCCAGCGGACTTCCCCACGCCGGACGCGACGGCAAGACAGGCCAGACGCTGCTCCGCTCCGTGCTCGCACCGATGTTCGTCCAGCGCGCACTGCCGGTGCGGGCGTGGTCGGGCACCAACCTGCTGGGCGGCGGGGACGGGGCGGCGCTGGCCGACCCGGCCGCCGCGGCCGCCAAGAACGCCGGCAAGGAGCGGGTGCTCGCCGACACGCTCGGGTCCGCCCCGGAGGGCGAGGTCCACATCGACGACGTACCGGCGATGGGGGACTGGAAGACGGCGTGGGACCACATCGCCTTCGACGGCTTCCTCGGCTCGCGGATGATCCTCCAGACCATCTGGCAGGGCTGCGACTCCGCCCTCGCCGCACCGCTGGTCCTGGACCTGGCCCGGCTGCTGGCGCGCTCCCACGAGGCGGGCCTGACCGGGCCCCGCCCCGAACTGGGCTTCTACTTCAAGGACCCGGACGGCGGCCCGGCCGCACTGCCCGAGCAGTACGCCGAGCTGCTGGCCTTCGCCGAGCGCCTGCGGGCCGCCCGGTGAGGCCGCTGCGGCTGCTCGCGGCGGTGGCCGGCGCCCCGCGGCTGCTCGGTGCCCGTCCCACGGCACCCCCGTACAGCCTGTCCGGTGCGCGCGGGACTGCGCCCGCACCGGACAGGCCCTCCACCCGCGAGCGCCTGCGGGCCTGGGCGGAACTGCTGCGCGTGTCGGCGCTCTTCACCGTGCCCGGGGACGCCCTCGCCGGGGCGGCCGCGGTGGGCCGGCGCCCTGACCGGGGCACCGCCCTCGCGGTCGGCGCCTCGCTCTGCCTGTACGAGGCCGGCATGGCGCTCAACGACTGGGCCGACCGGGAGGAGGACGCCGTCGACCGCCCGCACCGGCCCATCCCCTCGGGGCGGATCGCACCCGGGGCCGCCCTGGCCGCGGCAGGCGTCCTGACGGCCGCGGGCCTCGCCCTGGCGGGCCGCGCGGGCCGCCCCGCGCTGGCGGTCGCGTCCGGTCTGGCGGCCACGGTCTGGGCGTACGACCTGAGGCTCAAGCACACGAGGCTGGGGCCGGCGGCGATGGCCTCGGCCCGCACCCTGGACCTGCTGCTCGGCGCGACCGCGACGGCGGGTGTGGGTGCGGGTGTGACCGCGACGCGCGGTACGAACGCGACGCGCGGTACGAACGCG
>NZ_JAERUC010000022.1 GCF_016745505.1 Streptomyces silvae
CGCCGCGTACGCGGCGGGCCCCACACCTCTGTCCGTATCGCGGGTCAGACGGGAGAGATCTCCACGGGCAGCGAGCGCATGCCGTTGACCGCCCAGGTGGAGTGCCACACAGGCCGGCTCGCGAGCGTCAGCGACACCCCGGAGCGGGTGAGTTCCGTGAGCAGCGCCCGCATCAGCACGCGTACCAGGGCGGCGCCTAGGCAGAAGTGCATGCCGCCGCCGAGGGACATGTGCGGGTTGGGACTGCGTGCCAGGACCAGCTCCCCGGAACGGTCGAAGACGGTGGCGTCCCGGTTGGCGGAGGGGATCCACACCGCCACCGCGTCCCCGGCCCGGATCGTGGTTCCCGCCAGTTCGGTGTCGTGTACCGCGGTGCGCATCACATGTGTGGCCGGTGCGGTCCAGCGCAGCAGTTCGTCCACCGCGGAGCCGGTGTCCACCCGTCCCTCGCGCAGTTCCGCCCACGCCGCCGGGTGCTCGATCAGAGCCAACAGGCCGCCGTTCACCGCGTGCTGAACGGTCTGGCTCGCGGCCACCACGATGTTGTCACAGGTCAGGACGATCTCCTCGTCCGACAGGGGAAGGCCGTCCGCCCGCGCTGCGAGCAGAGTGTCGATCAGGTTGCTGCCGGCTGCGCCCCGCGTCGTGCCGAGCGCCCCCAGGAAGTAGGTCATCACATCGTGGTGACCGAAGGAATCGTGCTCCGCATCGTCCACGGAGCGGCGCGTGGCATCGAGGATCAGGGGGATGTCCTCCACCGGTATGCCGAGGATCTCGGCCTGCACCGCGAGCGGGAACCGCGCGGCCACCTCGGTGGCGAAGTCGCCACCGCCCTGCGAGCACAGATCCGTCAGGAGCGAGCGGGCCACCTCGTGCGCCAGCGCGCTCAGCCCCTCCACGGCACGGGGGGTGAACATTCGGGCAACGGCCCGGCGCAGATCCGTGTGGCGCGGCGGATCGGTGAGGACCGGCATTCTGCCGGCGCCGGGGTAGGGGGCGGCGTTGTCGTCCGCGCGCAGCAGCGCCCCGCGGGTGGAGGTGAATGTCTTCCAGTCGTGCAGCACCTGCTTGCCCGCCGTGTGGCCGACCACGGCCCAGTGCTCCGCGCCGGTCCGCGCCACCTGGTGGTGTACGGGACCGGCCTCGCGCATGGCCCGCCAGACCTCGTGCGGATTTCCCTCCGAGTACAGCGCTGGATCCAACAGATCGACCGTCAACGAAACCGACAAGGCTGCCCCCTGCTTTCGATGGCCCGGAAAAACTCGTGGTGGTGTGCGGAACGGTTCACGCCGGGTCAGGCGTGCTGGACGACCCCGGGTTCGTGGCCCAGGGCGGCGGTGAAGTCACCGAAGCGGGAATTGTCGAACAGCACCTTCACCGAGACCGAGGTTCCCCGGCGGCCGTTGATGGTCGCGATGATGCGCAGTGCGGCGAACGAGGTACCGCCCGCATCGAAGAATTCGGTGTCGTCGTCGACGACGGTGTCGAGCACTTCTTCCCAGACCGTCCGCACCGCGGACCGCAGGTCGTCGTCGGTCATATGTGTTGCCTCCTCATCACCGTGGCCAGGAACGACGCCGTGCCGCTCCTCGCCGCTTCGTGGGCCGTGAGACCGGCCCGGTCACTGTCGATACGCAGGGTGGTCAGCTGCCCCGGGGGGAGCCAGCCACGGTGGTCGGAATGTTCGCGGGAGAGGACCTGCAGCATGGGCCCGACCGGCCCGTCGGGCAGTGCGCCCCGTGCCGCGAGCAGGTAGGAGAGATACGAAAGGTGCTGCCGGACGAAGTGCGCCGCCGGTTCGGCGATCACGTCACCGCTCAGCCCCTGGGCCCGCAGCGCCGCGTCAACACGCCGATTGAGGTCCGCGCGCACGGAGTCGAGGAACTGCGTCGGTTCGGAGGGCAGTTCATCGAACGGCAGTGGTTTTTCGGAGCCCCCCGGCACCTGGGCGACCGCGGCGGCGTAGGCGCGCGCGATGTCGTCGTCGGTGGCGGGCATCGGGTCGAAGAGGACCAGGGGGTTCGGCCGTGCGGACCGGTGGGCGAGGTGCACCGCGATCGCCGAGGCGGCGCAGTACGCCAGGATCGGCTCGGGGCCGACGTCGAGCCGGGCCGCGTACGCGGGGCCGGTTCCCTCGACAGGCAGGGGGTCGTCGAGCAGACCGACCATGCCGTCAAGGCCCAGCGCGGTGACCGGCGCCTCCGGCCGGCGCCCCGGATAGTCCAGGATCCTCAGCAACGTCCGTGTCCTTCCAGCTCCCCGGCGGTCCTCGCCGCCTTGCGTGACCTCACCGGACCCGCTCGTCCGCCAGCCGGGCCACGTGACCCGCGAAGTCCGCAAGCACCGGGTGATCGAGGAGGAGCTGGGCGGGGACGTCGATGTCCCACTCGCGGCGCACCGAGGCGGTCACGAGCACCGCCTGGAAGGAGTCGCCGCCCGCGGCGAAGAAGTCGTGGTCCGCCGCGGTGACCTCGCTGCACAGTGCGGCCGACCAGATCTCGGCGATGCGTCGCCGGTAGGGCGTGGCGGCGTCGTCCAGGGCCGGTTCGGCCGTCATCGTCCGCCTCCGGTCGTCAGGGACCGCGCGACCGAGCTGCGGTCGATCTTGCCGCTCGGAGTGTGGGGCAGTCCGGGGAGCACGGTCACCGAGGCGGGCACCGAGGCCTCCGGCAGCAGTTCGGCCAGCGCCGCGCGCAGGTCGCCGGGTCCGGTTGCGCCGGGGTGCAGGGTGACGGCGGCCCGCAGCTGTCGTGAGCCGGGGACCGGTTCGACGGCTGTGCAGACCGCGGTGGCGACGCCGGGCTGCTGCATCAGGCAGGCCTCGATCTCGAGGAGATTGACGCGTACACCGCGGATCTTGACATCGTGGTCCAGACGGTTGAGGAAGTGCACGAGACCGTCCTCGACGCGCACCAGATCGCCGGTGCGGAACGCGCGGGTGTGTCCCTGGGGCGTACGCGCGACGGTGACGAAGCGCTCGGCGTTCAGCTCGGGTCGGTCGAGGTAGCCCAGGGAGACCGGGGCACCGGCCACCAGCAGTTCACCGGTGGCCGGGGTCTCCGCCTCACCCGGGTCCACCAGCAGCTCGCAGCCCGGAAGCGGCAGGCCGATGGGCGGCACAAGCGGCCAGTCGGCGGGGTCGCGGGGCAGCGTCCAGGCTGTCACCACGTGGGTTTCGGACGGACCGTAGTGGTTGTTGAGCCTGGCCCGGGGGAGCGCCGTGAACAGCGCCTTGATCGGTGGTGTGCACAGCAGCTGTTCGCCCGCCGTGTTCACCTCCAACAGCGAGAGCCCGAGGTCGCCGTCGTGCGCCGAGGCCGCCACGGCCAGCATGTGCAGGGCGACGTAGGGAAGGAAGAGCCGCTCCACGGCGTGGTCCGCCAGCCACTTCAGCAGGGTGAACGGATCGCGTCGCAGCGACTCGGGGGCGATGACGAGGGTGCCGCCGTCGCACAAGGTGCCCAGGATCTCCTGGAAGCTCACGTCGAAGTTCAGGGGAGCGAACTGTGCGGTCCGCAGTGTCGGCCGGACGGAGTCGCCACGCTGCCAGGCCACCAGGGGGTCGAGGCAACTGTGCTGAATCGTAACGCCCTTGGGCAGGCCGGTCGACCCGGAGGTGTAGATGACGTAGACCGGGAGGTCCGGCCGGCAGGCCACCGGCCGGAAGCCGTCGCCCCCGGCCCCGGCGGCGTCCTCGATGGCGAGGGTCGTGATCCCGCACGCCGTCACCGGCGAGGGGCCGTCGTGCAGCAGCAGGCTCGCGCCGCTGTCACGCAGCATGAAGTCGAGGCGGCGCACCGGGTAGGACGCGTCCAGCGGCACACAGGTGGCGCCGACGGCGATGGTGGCCAGCAGAGCTGTGATGGTGGGTGCGCCGCGCGCGCCGGTCACCGCGACCCGGCTGCCAGGACCGATGCCGTGGCGGCCGAGGGATGCCGCGAGCGCGCCGACCCGGGCCCACAGTTCCTCGTACGTCAGCCGGGTCGCCCCGTCGACCACGGCGAGCCGTCCGGGCCGCCGTTCCACCGCACGGACCAGTCCGTCGAGCAGGCACCCCGGTTCCGCGGCACCGCCCCACAGCGTCAGTGGTCGTGCTGTATCTGCCTGTTCTGCTTGGCACATGTGGACTCCCAACGTGCGACGGCTGCCGTTACCGTCGTCGAGCGTGTTCGTGGCGGTCCGCTCGCGGATCGCGAGGACCTCTTGCCTGACTGCGTCTCAGCTCCGCCGCCCGGGCAGCACGCGGCCTGTACCGCACGCCCTCCGGCCGGAGGAGACGGGGGGAGGGGCACGCGGGGCGCGGTGCGACCGGCTGCCGTTCCCGGCGTGGTTCGTCGCGGGATCGTACCCCCAGGCCCACCGCCCGGTGAAGGCGCGCACGACGAGCGTGAACACCGTGCGGGCGGGCGCGCTCCGCCAGTGCCGGACGGACGTTGCCGGGGCGGGACGCGCGCCGTTACGGTCGCAGCCGTTCACGCCCAGAACCACCACCCTGATGACTTCCGGAGGCTGTTTCGTGCGTTGGGACGATGTGTATGTGCGGTCCTGTGCTGTGGTCCTGGGGGAGCGCGAGTCGGTGGCGGACGCCGTGGCCGCCGGCCGGTACGACCCCGCCGTCCGCGAGGCGCACGGCTACGCGTCGATAGCGGTCGCGAGCGGTGGTTGCGCCGCGGACATGGCCGTCGAGGCCGCGCGGAAGGCTCTTTCTCGGTCCCCCGCCGACCCGGCCGAGATCGGCCTGTTCGTCCACGCCTACGTGGACGAACAGGGCCCGGAGGGAGTGGCCGAACCGGCGTCCTACGTCCAGGGCATGGCCCACGACGGCCGGGCTCGGGCCTTCGGACTGCGGCAGGGATGCAACGGGGCGCTCGCGGCGCTGGAGGTCGGCGCGATGTACGTCTCCGCCGGCCGTGCGGCGGTACTGACCTCGGCTGACAAGTACGCGAGAGAGGGTGACCGGTACCGCGACGACCATGGCGCGGTGGCCGCCGACGGGGCGACCGCCATGGTGGTGGGCGGCGGGAGCGGCGTTGCACGGCTGCTCGCCACCGAGATCGTGGGGGACGGCAGGTTCAGCGGGCTCACCGGACTCGACGCCGCCCGGTTCGAGGATCGCCGCGCGTACCTCCGTGCGCAGCGTGCACGGATCATGTCGATGATGCAGACGATGACCGAGGCGAAGCGTGACTGTGTGCGGGGCGCGCTCGCGGACGCCGGTCTCGAGGCCGGCGACATCAAGCACTGGCTTCTCCCCTACACCGGACGTTTTCTGGTCGAGGAAGACTTCCTCGCCGAGTTCGGAATCGACGAGAAGTGCACGACCTGGGAGCTGGGGCGCACCGTCGGTCACCTCATCAGCGGCGGCGACTCGTTCGTCGGACTGACCCACCTGCTGGAGACGACGGCCGTCGAGGCGGGTGACCGGGTCGTCATGCTGGGCGACTCCACCGGGTTCAGCTTCGGCTGCGCCGTTCTGGAGGTCCTGGCCCGGCCGGCGTGGCAGGCCGACGGCTGACGCCGGCCGGTCCGGGCACGCCGGCCCACGACGAAGCACCCCCTCACCGCGCTCGGCGGACGAGGGGGTGCTTCGTCGTGGTGTCAGCCCGCACGCAGCGGCCCCATCGCCGCGACACGATCCGTGATGACCGTGCCGACCTCGCCCCACCGGCCGTCGAGGTAGAAGTGCTTGCCGGTGAACACCCGCAGGCCGAACAGGCCGGCGGTGTGGCGTGCCCACCCACGGGCGTCGTCGATGGACACCACCGGGTCGTCGTCCCCGGTCAGCGACATGACGGGACAGGCCAGCACCGAGTCGTCGCGTCGGTGGGTCCGCAGCATCCGGTAGTCCGCGCGCAGCGCCGACAGCACCAGAGCACGCATCTCCGCGTTGTCCAGCAATCTCATGTCGGTGCCGTTCAGCAGGGCGAGGTCCGCCATCAGCTCCTCGTCGTCCCGCGGCCGTGTGTGCGGGGGAAGCGACAGGCCCGGTGGCCGCGCTCCGGACGCGAACAGCGTCAGCGGCGCGATTCCCTCGGCCTCCAGGCGCTTGGCCACTTGGAAGCCCAGCAGCGCGCCCATGCTGTGTCCGAACAGCACCACCGGCCGGTCCGCCACCCGGCGCACCGCGTCGAGCGTGCGCTCGGTCAACTCCGTGAAGTCGGTGACGTACCGTTCGTTGACGCGGTCCATCCGCCCGGGATACTGCACGGCCAGCAGCTCGGCCGCGGAAGACAGCGCCGCAGCCAGGGGTCTGAAGTAGTTCGCCGACCCCCCGGCGTGCGGGAGGCATATCACCCGCACCGCCGCGTCGGGCGCCGCCCTGAACCGGCGGATCCATTCGCCTTGTCCCTTGGCCATGACTCCTCGTTCGGTCGGCTCACGCACTGGTGAGCTGGGGGACGGCCGGTCCGGTGATCTTTCCGTCGGGAGCACGCCGTACCGCTCGGATGCCGGGCACCAGCGGGGTGAGGCCGCACGGGACGACGATCATCACCGTGGCGATCAGCAGAGCCTCGGCCTGACCCGCCTGGGCGGCCAGTGGGCCCACCAGGGCAAGGCCCAGCGGCGCGGCGACGGTGGAGATGAGCCAGTCGTAGGACTCGACCCGCGACATCACCTCGACGGGGATCAGCTGCTGCATCGACGCCTGCCACAGGGCGTCGAGGAACAGCGTCGACGCACCGCTGACGAAGGCCGACCCGACCACGCACCACAGCGGCATCGGCACGGCCAGCGCCAGCAGGGGCAACGCGGTCAGGACCAGCGCGAGGTTACCGACGACCAGAGGGCGGCGCGGCTCCAGCTTCAGTGCGACGAACCCGCCCGTCAGGGCGCCGGCCGCGAAGCCCGACACGACGATGCCCCAGGCGGACGGCCCGCCGAGGGACTCGTTCGCGATCGCCGGGCCGAGCACGTAGTAGGCCGCGACCGCGAGGTTCTGCAGCATGTGGACGATCATGTTGAGCCACAGCCACCGCCGGACGGACAGCTCGCGCCACCCGGTGCCCAGATCGCGCCAGAACGTCTCGGCCGCGGGAAGCGTGCGTGGTGCCAGCCGCAGCATCCCCAGCGAGACGGCGCTCACGATGAACGTGACGGCGTCGGCCGCCAGGACCAGGCCCGGTCCCCACCAGGCGATCACCACGCCGGCCAGCGCCGGGCTCAGAACCGTGGAGGCGCTGATGCAGAACGACATCAGCGCGTTGCCGCGCTGGAGTTGTTCCGCGGGCATGATCTCCGCCATCAGCCCTCTGGACGCCGGGCCGAAGAACGCCTGGGCGCCACCGAAGATCGCGGCGCCGACGGCCAGATGCCACACCCTGGCCGTGTCGGTCACCAGGAGAGCCGCCAGCGCCAGCTGCGCGGCCGCGCGGATCAGGTCGGACGACAGCATCAGGACCTGGCGGCGCAGTCTGTCCGCCCACACCCCGCCGATCAGCGAGAAGACGACCTGCGTAAGGACCTGCGCGGTCATGACCAGCCCGATGTCGGTCACCGAGCCGTCCACCGCCAGTACAGCGAAGATCAGCGCCACCTTGGTCATCCCGCCCCCGGCGGCCGAGACGGCCTGTCCGATCCACAGGATGCGGAACTCCCGGATGCGGAGCGGCTCCAGAGCGCGGGTCCGGGCGAGACGTTTGCTGTCGCTCCCACTCCGTGCCATCAGCATGCCTCCCGTCGGGCCGGGACGTGCGGCTGGCAGCGAACGGGGTCGGTGCGCGGTGGGTTCACAAGCGGATTCCTGTCTGAGATCGCTGTCGTGCCGACAGCCGGAACGGTCATGAGCGTGCTCGAGCAGTCCGCCCGGCGACCGCGCGCACGGACTGTTCGAGGATGGAGAGCCCCTCGGAGAGTTCGGCGTCGGAGGCGGTGAGCGGCGGCAGCAGCTTGACCACCTCGTCCCGCGGACCGGCGGTCTCCACCAGCAGGCCCCGTGTGAACGCCTCGTCGGCGACCTCGTCGGCCAGCCCCTCCCCGACCACCAGACCCTGGATGAGGCCGCGGCCGCGGGTGGACATGCCGAGACCGGGGTGTGCCTGCGCGATGTCGTGGAGGGCGTTCGCCGTCCACTCGCCCCTGGCGCGCGTCGACTTCTCGAGCGCGTCGTCCCGCCAGTAGGCGGACAGCGCAGCCGTGGCGGTGACGAACGCCGGGTTCACACCGCGAAACGTGCCGCTGTGGGCACCCGGCCGCCAGACGTCCAGCTCCGGCCGGACCAGGGTGAGCGCGAGCGGCAGCCCGTATCCGCCGATCGACTTCGAGAGGCAGATCAGGTCCGGCACGATGCCCGCGTCCTCGAAGCTGAAGAACGGGCCGGTCCGGCCGCAGCCGGCCTGGATGTCGTCGACGATGAGCAGGATCTCGTGCCGGTGGCACAGGTCCGCGAGTGCGCGCAGCCACTCGGTGCTCGCCACGTTCACCCCGCCCTCGGCCTGCACGGTCTCCACGATCACCGCGGCCGGCCGGTCCAGCCCGCTGCCCGGATTGGCCAGGAGCTGCGCCAGGAAGTCCGGCCCGGACCGGCCGTCCTGGCCGTCGAACGGCACCGGGGTGGCGCCGGTCAGCGGTATCCCGGCGGCCCGGCGGTGGGCGGGGTTGCCCGTGACCGCGAGTGCGCCGAGCGTCGCCCCGTGGAACGAGTTGGTGAAGTGCACGACCTCGCTGCGGCCGGTGACCGTGCGGGCCAGTTTCAGAGCCGCCTCGACGGCGTTGGCGCCCCCCGGGCCCGGGAAGACCACTTTGTGGTCCAGGCCCCGTGGCCGCAGCACGACCTCGACGAGCGTGTCGAGCAGGTCGTGCCGTGCGGTGGTGAACATGTCGAGCGCGTGGGTGACGCCGTCGTTGCCGATGTAGTCGAGCAGCGCCCGCTTGAGCACCGGGTTGTTGTGGCCGTAGTTCAGCGAACCGGCTCCGGCGAAGAAGTCGAGCCAGCTTCGTCCTTCATCGGTGTGCAGGCGGCTGCCGGTCGCGCGTGAGAAGACGACCGGCCAACGCCTGCTGTAGGTACGCACGTTCGACTCGTGCTGGTCGAAGATGCTCATGGAAGCCCCTTCTGTGTACGAGGAGTGGCGCGACCGAGGGCCGGCCCTTGTCAGGAGATGTAGGAGTAGTACGAGCGCAGGCCCGGCATGAGCAGACCGCGCGGCAGACCGGCGACGACCCCGAGCGCGAACAGCGCGTTGTACCGCAGGTTCCTCAGTGGCATGCCTTCGCGCACCGCGGCGACGCCGCGCAGGGCGCTGGCCCGGTCGTGCCAGTCGATGTTGAACGAGATCGACGCTCCCGGGGAGATCACCTTGTGCAGGGTCCCGGGTGGCATGTAGAAGACGTCACCCGCCTCGACGTCGCACGTCAGCACCGTTGCGTCGCGGAAGTGCGGGTACCGGTCGAGGTCGGGGTCCTCAGGATCGACCCCGGCCCAACGCCAGTTGTAGGTGTAGCACTTGCCGCGCTCGGCATCGGCCACCATGACGAACCGCTTGGATCCCTGGACCTGGAAGAACAGGTTGTGGGTGAGCAGGGTGTCGAAGTGCAGCGGAGTCACCGCGCGCGCGGGTCCGACGAAGAACTGCGTGAACTTCCACCACTGGTCGCGGAAGAACGCCGGGAAGTAGTCGACGGGGAACGGTTCCAGGTCGCGCCGAAGCTCCGGAAGCATGGAGAGCAGCGGTACGTCGTGCAGATAGCCGGGGGGATCGCCGGCATCGCCCCCCTGGGCGACCGATGCCTCCCACTCGGCGAGTTGACGGGCGTACTCGCCGAGCCGGACGACGGCGGTGCGGCCTGTGGAGACCGTGCCCACCTTGACGCGTACCCGCTGCTCGGGGGCCACCGTGCCGAGGTGGGCAGCCGACCAAGTGGACACCGCGGGCATGTGTGCGGCCGCGCCACGCATCACCACCGGCCTGCGCCCCATGTAGGTGGAGCGGAACTCCTCCGGGCTCAGCTCGGTCCGCACATCCACGGGTACCGGTGGGGCCGTCGTTGTCACTGACATCTCCTATTCGTCGTCCTGGCAGGGGCCGCCGGCACCCGTGCGGGTGCCGTGGCGACCGGAGTCCGCGCCGGCCGCTGTCCAAGTGAGGCGCGGCATCGGTCGAACAGAGCAGGACCGCCGCTCGGGGACGCCCCGTGTTCGGGCGGACCGCTTGGACGGCTTCCGCGCGGCTCGTAACCTTCCGGGTCGGGGAGCGCGAGTTCGGTCGTGGCGGTTACTCCAGCTCCTTTTCCCGAGCCTGGCGGAGTACCTGTACCGAGGGGCGAGCATTCCCACGCCCGGTCATATGGTCAAGGGAAACCGGGTGCGCCCCACCGGTTGAGCACCCAGCCATTTTCCGTTTCTTGACACTGTCAATCGGCCTGACCTAGCTTCCATCCGGTGGAACTTGCGAGAATAAATTTCTCGCCTGATCAAATGGACGTCAGCCGAATGTCCGACAGCATCTCCCGCAGGCAGCACATCCCGCCAATCCCTCACCGGGGCCGACAGTAGGGGACCTCTATCCGATGTTTGACGACGAGAACACCCAGTACCTCGTGGTGATAAATGGCGAGGAGCAGTACTCGATATGGCCCGCGGTTCGTGACCTGCCGAATGGCTGGGCTTCGATGGGTGACCCCCGCCCCCGACAGGAATGTCTCGATCACATCGAAAGAGTGTGGACCGACATGCGACCGAAGAGCGTGCGCAAGGCCCTCGAAAACTCCGGATCTCTCACTGCACAGGGAAGTCGAATGGTACTCTCGCAACTGGTCGACGCCGACGATTTGAAGGCTATGTCGCCCGAGGAGCTCCGCAATATGCTGGCCAACCTCGACGACGACGTGATCTACGGCGACGACGGGAACATCATCGAGCCCGACCCGGGTAACGGGGCGGCTTAGCCGGAATATCCGGCTCGAATTCCGTGACGCACGTACGCGTCCCTCCTCCGCACGTCACCGGCCCACTGTTCTCCGAGAAAAGTGACATGACGTCTGCTGCCCTGAGTTCCGTTTCTGCTGTGGTCGACCACGTCTTCGAGCGCTATCCGCAGGTGGCTCGGCGGGCGGGCCGTCACGATTTCGACGCCCGGCTGCCGGCCGTACTGCCCGACGCGCTCTGCGATGTGGACCGTCTGCTGACGGCGGTCCGTGCGCAGCTCGACATCCTGCCCGAGAATGCGGATCCGGAGGTGCGGGCGGACCTCGGCACGGCGATGCGGGTACTCACCGACGAGCGGTTCCGCATCGCCGAGCTCGGCCGGCCTCACCGCGGGCCGGAGCTGTGGCTGGCCGAAGCCGACGTCCTCGGGTACCTGCGGGGCGACTACGCGCCGCTCGACGAACGCGTCGGGGCGCTGTCCCGCCATCTCGCGGGGCTGCCGGACTTCCTCGCCGCAGCGGGGAGGACGTTCGGCGACACACTGCCCGCGGGTGAGCGGATCAGCGGAATCGAGAACGCCAGGTCCCGCGCGGCGTCGGTGGCGAACCTCGCCGCCCAACTCGTCGCGGTCCGGCCGGAGGTAGCCGGCGACTCACTGCTGCGGCTGGCCGACGCGGCCCGCGTCGCGTTCCTGGGCTTCGCGGACGCCGTCGCGACCACCCGGCCGATCCGGGCGGTCCACGGCCCCGAGCGACTCGCCGCCTACCTGGAGGCGGCCGAGGGGATCGACATCCCGGTGGAGGAACTGCTCGCCGAGGCCGAGGCCGAGGTGCGCCGCCTGGTCGCCCGCCTCGACGCGCTCGCCGCACGACTGGGGGTGAGCTGCAGGGAGGAGGCGTACGGACTCATGAACGCGCGGCTGCCCGCCGGACCGGTGGTCACCGCGCTGTCGGGGATCATCGAGCGGCTGCGGGAGTTCTGGGCCGAGCAGGACGTCGTGACGCTCACCAACCGGTACGGTCTCGACATCCGTCCCGCCCGCGACGCCGCCACCTCCGCCGCGGTCGTCTTCGACCACGCCGGTGCCCTCGAACCGGTGCCGCAGCCACACGTGCTGCACGTACCCGAGCCGCGGGACCCCGCCGCACTGCGCGACTATCTCAACGAGCCGATGCTCGAGATGATCGCCGTGCACGAGGCCGTGCCCGGCCACTACCTGCACCACGAAGCCACTCCCCGGCAGGCCGGCGTGATCCGCAGGTGCGTGCCGTGGTTCCCCGGGACCACCGAGGGGTGGGCCCACTATGCGGAGGAGTTGGCGATCGAGCGCGGCCTCGCCGAAGGCCGCCCGCTCGTCGAGGTCGCCGCTCTGCGCCACGCGCTGGAGGCTGCCACCCGCCTGCTGGTGTTCCTCTCCCTCCACTCCGGACGCCGGAAGTTCGGAGCGGCCGCCGCCGAGGCCGCCACGCTGTGCGCGTGGTCGCCCGAGCGGGCCGGCCGTGAGGTGCTGGCCGTGGTCGCGAACCCCGCCGGAGCCATGTACACCCTCGGCAAACTCCACATCCGGCGCTGGCGCGAGAGGGCCGGCGTGAGTGGTTCGGACGCCGAACTCAAGTCCTTCCACGATCGGTTGCTGCGCTGCGGCAGCGCGCCCCTGTCCGCCGTATGGCGCTATTACCTCGACGGCCGGCTCGTTCCGGCCGCATCCTCCACCACGACATAAGGAGAATCCGTGACTCAGCTGACGGCTGAACCGACCCTCGCCGAGGCACTCCCCGCGGACTACTGGGTCACCATTCCCGCCGGCCCCTTCACGATGGGCTCCGACGAGCTGCGGGAGGACGGCAAGCCACGCGCCGCCGCGCCGGAGCACCAGGTCGACGTGGCCGAGTTCCGCATGGCCAAGTACCCCGTGACCGTGGCCGAGTTCCGCCGCTTCGTCGAGGCGACGGGCCATGTGACCGACGCGGAGAAGAAGGGCAGGAGCTGGGTCTGGATCGGCGACCCCAGCGTCGTCGTCCCCGACCAGGACTACCTGTGGAAGAACATCGACGGCGCGTCCTGGCGCACCCCGCACGGCCCGGAGTCCACCCTGGAGGGCAAGGACGACCACCCGGTCACCCACGTCAGCTCCCTCGACGTCGCCGCCTATTGCGCGTGGTCCGGGACGCGGCTGCCGACCGAGGCCGAGTGGGAGAAGGCTACCCGCGGCACCGACGGCCGCCGTTACGCCTGGGGCGACGAGGAGCCCACCGCCGAGCACTGCAACCACACCATGAACGTGGCCGACACCACCCCCGTCGACGCCTACCCGCAGTCGGCCGGGCCGTACGGCGTCGTGGACCTTACCGGCAACGTCTGGGAGATCACCGCCAGCGCCTTCCACCACTACCCGTACGACGCGAGCAAGCCCGGTCGCGTCATCAAGACGAAGGAGGGAGAGGTCGAGCTGGGCGTGATTCGCGGTGGTTCGTTCTACAACAACTGTGACCCCCGCGGCTGCCTGGCATGGGTGCGGATCTACAACCTGCCCGACTACAGCTGCTACGACATGGGCTTCCGTGTCTGCGCGCGTTGACCAAGGACGCACAGACAGGCAGCTGCTCGCCCGGGTGGAAACGCTCCTGGACGATCTGCCCAGGACCCCGGTCGTGCGGCTGCCGCACCCGGGTCTCCAGCTCTACGCCAAGATGGAGCTGGAGAACCGGACGGGCAGTGCGAAGGACCGGGCCGCGATCTGGATCCTGCGCGAAGCGGTGCGGCGCGGTGATATCACCCGCACCACGACCGTGGTCGAGTCGTCGTCCGGTAACTTCGCCCTCGCCCTGGCCTCGTTCCTGAACGAACTGGGCGTGCCGTTCGTACCGGTGCTGGACCCGAACGTGAACGCGGCCACCGAGCGGACGCTGCGGAGGCTGTGCGCGCGGGTGGAGAAGGTCACCGAGCCCGACGGCACCGGCGGCTATCTGCTGAGCCGGCTCGCACGGGTCAGCCGGCTGCGCGCGGAACTCACGGACGTGTACTGGCCGAACCAGTACGCCAACGTGGACGGCGCGCACGGTCACTACGAGCTGACGGCGCGGGAGTTGCTCGAGGACGTCGGCCGGATCGACTACCTCTTCGTGGGTGTCGGCACCGGCGCGACCATCAGCGGGCTTTCGCGCCGGCTCGGCGAGGAGTACCCGGACGCCACCGTGGTCGCCGTCGACGTCGAGGGCTCGGCCATCTTCGGCGCCCCGGCGGCCCGTCGGCGCATCCCGGGCATCGGCTCCAGCATCCGGCCCCCGCTGATCGACGGCGCGTGGATCGAGCAGGTGGTCGTGCTGTCCGAGCGGGACGAAGTGACGGGCTGCCGGAACCTGCTGCGCGATCACGGGATCTACGCGGGCGGCTCCACCGGCTGCGTCTACGCCGCGATCACGCGCTACTTCGACGGACACGAAGGCCCGGAGCCGGTGGTGGCATTCCTGTGCGCCGACAGCGGCAACCCGTACGCCGACACGGTCTACGCGGATCAGTGGGTCGCCGACCATCTCACACCGGCAGCAACCGAGGGAGCATGAGCGTGACGACGAGCACGTGGACGCCGCCACCCGCCGACGAGGCCGCACTGACCGACTGGCTGCGTGTCCGCGACCCGGTCACCCGGGCCCCGGGAGCCGGCGGATGGCACGTCTTCGGCTACCCCGAGGTCAAGGAGGTGCTCGCCGACCACGGCTCGTTCTCCAACGCCGTGGTGCGGTCGGTGCCCGAGGACTCGCCGATGCGCCTCTACCGCACCGGCAACCTGACCTGGATGGACCCGCCCCGGCACCGCAACCTGCGGGGCCTGGTGAGCCAGGCGTTCACGCCCCGGTGGGCCGCCGAGCTCGAACCGATGATCCGCGAGACCGTAGAGACCTTCCTGGCAGGCCTGCGCGGCCGCGACGAGGTGGCCTTCGTACGGGACTTCGCCTCACCGGTCGTGGCCACGGTCATCGCCCGCATGCTCGGCGTACCCGAGAAGGGACAGCGGCTCTTCCAGGAGTGGTCGAGGAGTCTGCTAGCGCTCGCCGACCCGAGTGCCGAGGGAAACGGGCTGCAGAAGGTGCTCTCCCTCACCCAGGTCGCCGAGGCGTATCTGCACCAGTTCGTCGCCAAGCGGCGTGCCGCGCCCACCGACGACCTGACCAGCAAGCTCATCGCGGCGGAGATCGACGGCGAATGTCTCGGCGACGACGAGACCGCCGGGCTGATCGCACTGCTGATGTCCACCGGCCAGGCCGCGACCATCACCCTCGTGAACGCGATGATCGTCCTCGGCCGCCACCCCGAGGCCGTCGCCACGCTGAGGGCCCGGCCGGACCTGCTCGACTCGGCCATCGGAGAGGTCATGCGCTACCGCTCGGAGACCACCCGAGTGGAACGCAGGACCGTCCGGGACACCGTGATCGGCGGACACGTGATCCCGGCCGGCGAATCGGTGTCGGTCTGGATCGCGGCCGCCAACCGGGACCCGCGGGTCTTCAGCGACCCCCATATTTTCGACATCGAGCGCACGACCAGTCCGCACATCGCCTTCGGGCACGGCATCCACTACTGCCTGGGCGCACCGCTGGCGCGCCTGGAGATCCGCATCGCCTTGCGTGCACTGCTCGATTCCACCCTTGACTTCACGGTCGACCCGGCGGGCACCCGCCTGCTCGACCCACGTCTCATGTTCGGCGCGAGTGAGGCGACCATCCGGTTCGCGTGGAAGGAAATGCAATGAAGGGGTTCGTCCCGGGCGGGCTGGTCGCACGGCTCGCCGCACACGCGCAGGAGTCGACCGGCAAGCCGGCGCTGTCCATCGCGTCGCTCGGCGGCGGCCCGCGCGTCGATCTGACCTACGGACAGCTGTGGGGCCGCTCGCTCGCGGTGGCCCGCGCCCTTACCGAGCGGGTACGGCCCGGCTCGCGCGTGCTGCTGCTGTTCCCCACCGCACCTGAGTTCGCCCCTGCCTTCCTCGGCTGTCTGGCCGCGGGGGTGATCGCCGTGCCCGTGCCGCTGCCGGTCGACGACGGCACCCGGCGCCGGGTGCTGAACGTGGCCAGGGACTGCGACGTCTCGCTCGTCGTCTCGCTGTCGTTCGTCCGGGATCTTGCTCTGGCCGGGGAGGACGCGGAACTGCGCGCTTTCGCCGAGGCTCAGGAGTGGCTGCTCGCCGATCTGATCGAGCCCGACACCGCCGACGTCGGCGCGGACCTGCCGACGGCGGCCGCCGACGACGTCGCCTTTCTCCAGTACACGTCCGGCTCCACCAGTACCCCCCGCGGTGTGGTCGTGACCCACGGCGCACTGATGCACAACGAGGCGGCCATCCAGCGGTCGTTCGGCGTCACGCCGTACTCCACGATTGTCAGCTGGCTGCCCCTGCACCATGACATGGGTCTCATTGGCGCGATGCTGCAGCCCCTCCACACCGGTGCCAAGGGCGTCATCCTCGATCCGTTGTCGTTCATCCGACGCCCCGCGAGCTGGCTGGAGACCATCAGCGCCGAGGGAGCCGACATCAGCGGCGGCCCGAACTTCGCCTACGACCTTTGCGTGCGCAAGGTCACCGAGGAGGAGAAGGCCGGGCTCGACCTGTCCCGCTGGCGCGTCGCGTTCAACGGTGCCGCCCAGGTCTACCCCCGGACCCTGCGCGCCTTCACCGAAGCGTTCCGCGACACCGGGTTCCGCTCCTCGGCGCATCTGCCCTGCTACGGCCTGGCCGAATCGACGCTGCTGGTCACGACCGTGGCCCCGGCCGTCTCCCGGACCTTCGCGGACGGCCGGGAGCTGACCGCCTACCGGCTGCCCGACCACGCCGACGTGCGGATCCTCGCCCAGGACGGCGACACCACGCTCGACGCCGGCCAGGTCGGCGAGATCGCCGTCGCGAGCGACAGCAACGGCGACGGCTACTGGGGCGGGAAGAGCTTCGGGACTCATCTGCGCACCGGTGACCTCGGCTTCCGCGACAACGACGAACTGTTCGTGGTGGGCCGCGCCAAGGACCTCATCGTCCAGCGCGGCCGAAACATCTACCCCGAGGACCTGGAGGCCGACGCGGGCACCTGCCACCCCGAGGTCCGGCCCGGGCGCTGCGCCGTCTTCGGCGTCGACCACGACGGCGACGAAGCGGTCATGGTCTGCCAGGAGGTCGGCGCCCGCACCCCGGCCGCGCGGTACGCGGAGATCGCCACCCGGATCCGCGCCACCCTGTCGCGCGTCCACGGCGTCACCGCCCGCACAGTCCTGATCGTGCCACCCGGCACCATCACCAAGACCTCCAGCGGCAAGGTCCAGCGCTACGCGGCCCGCCGGCGCCACCTCGACGCCGTACTGCCGGTCCTGCACGACGACACGCTGGACGGACGCGCCTCCTCGCTCACGAACCTGCTGACGGGCCACTCCCTGACCGATGCGCTGCGCCTGCACATCGGATCCCTGCTCGGTCTCGCGCAGCCCCCGTCGGCCGACGCCGCCCTCGCCGACCTCGGCGCCGACTCGCTGACCGCGGTCCGTCTGCGGCACGACCTGGAAGAGGCGCTCGGCGTCGTCCTGTCGCCCACCGTCGCGCTGCGCGCGGAGTCCATCGCCGGGCTCTCCGCCGCGGCCTCGGTCGCCGCGACCTCGCCGGCGGCCCCCGCCGTCGCGCCCGACGGTGGCGACAGCTATGTGCTCACCCCGTCCCAGCGCGCCGTGTGGTTCCTGCACCGGGCGGTGCCGGACAGCGGCGACTACAACGTCACGCGCGCCTTCCGGGTCACCGGGACCGTCGACGCCGGGGCCTTCCGCGCGGCACTGCGCGCCGTGGCCACCCGCCATCCGAGCCTGCGTCTGGCCATCACCACGCATGACGGCACCCCGCACGCGGACGTGCGCGACACCAGCGCTCCGGAGGTCGAGGTCACGGACGGGCGGGGCTGGACCGACGAGCGGACCGCAGCCTGGTACCGCGACATCGCGACCCGTCCGTTCGACCTCGGCGCCGGCACCCCGCTGCGCGGAGCGCTGCTGCGGCGGGCGGACGACTGGCTGTTCGCGCTGTCCCTGCACCACATCGTGTGCGACGTGTCGTCCTTCGCGATCGTCGCCGCCGACCTGGCGGCCGCGCTGCGCGGCGAGCACGCCGACCCCCACCCGCTGCCGGCCCCCGTCGCGCCCGTCGAGCACGGTGACTTCTGGCGGTCCGAGCTCGACGGCGAACTGCCCACCCTCACCCTGCCCGACCTCGGCCGTCCCGAGGCCGGAGCGCCCCGTGAGTCCCTGGCTTTCCAGGTACCCGGTACCCGGCTGACCCAGTACGCCCGCGAGCACGGACTGACGCTGCACAACCTGCTGCTCGCCGCGTACCAGGACCTGCTGCACCGGCTGTCGGGCCAGCCCGACCTCATCGTCGGAGTGCCCACCGCCGGCCGCACGGACCGGTCGCTGGCCGGCTGGGTCGGCCACCTGGTCAATGTGGTCCCCGTGCGCTCCACCCACCGTCCGGAGACGCCGTTCGCCGAGTTCGCCGCAGCGACTCACCGCCACGTCCTCGACGTGCTGGATCACGCGGACATGCCGCTGTCCGACATCGTGCGGCTGGTCAACCCCGACCGGGACACCGCCACGGCCACGGTCTTCCAGGCCATGTTCACCTGCTACACGGCTTCGCTGCCCGGCGCGGCCGGCATTGTGACGGGAGACGAGCACGCGGAGCTGGCGGCGGGCGCCGTCGTCCTGCACGGCCACGCGGTCCCCGACCACACCACGCAGTCCGACCTCGGGTTGAACGTGGCCGTCCGCGACGACGTGCTGGACTTCCAGTTGCAGTACGACCCCGCATCGGTCTCCCGGCACCAGGCCGAGCTGGTGGCCAGAACCCTGCCGGTGCTGCTCGCCGGCGTCGGCGCGGGGACACCGGGCCCGCCGCCCCTGCTCGCCGAGGACGAGGCCGCCGCGCTGATCGCCCGGGGGACCGGCCCCGACGTGCCGCGCCCGGGGAACTACCTCGACTCCTTCGAGTCCTGGGTCGACCGCGCTCCCCACAGCATCGCCGTCGACGACGGACGGGTCCGGCTGACCTACGCCGAGCTGGACGCCCGTGCGAACCGCGCGGCCGAGCGGCTGCGGGCCGCCGGCGTGGCCACCGACCGTACCGTCGTGATGTGCGCCGACCGATCCGCCGACTACCTGGTTGCCCTGGTCGCCCTGCACAAGGCCGACGGCGCCTACGTGCCGATCAGCCCGCGCGAAGCGCCCCGGCGTGCCGAGGCGATGGTCGACTCCGTCGGCCCCGCCGTCATCGTCGCCGGACCCTCGGGCCGCCATCTGTTCGGCGACCGGGAGGTGTTCGATCTCACCGATCTGGTGTCGGGCGCCACCGGCGTCCGGCCGCCGCGCCTCTGCCACGACCACGCCACCTCGACGATCATCCACACCTCCGGGTCCACGGGTGTGCCCAAGGCCGCCGTCTCCACCAACTACGGCGTCACCAACCACATGTGGCAGATGGCCGAGCAGTTCGGGCTCACCGAGCACGACTGTGTGGCGCAGACCGCTCCGGTCTCCTTCGACATCTCCGTATGGCAGTTGCTCACTCCGCTGATGATCGGCGGTCGCGTACGGATCGTGCCCGAACCGGACTCGCAGTCCCCCGCGAGCCTGCTGAAGGCCGTCGTCGACGGCGGTGTGACCATGCTGGAGCTGGTGCCGTCCAACATGATGGCGCTGCTCGACGCGGGCTTCGCCGCGACGCCCGGCGCCCTGCGGGTGATGCTGTCCACGGGCGAGAGCCTCACCCACGACGTGCTGCGCCGCTGGACACGGGAGTTGCCCGGCATCCCGGTGTCCAACGCCTACGGTCCCGCCGAGTGCACCGACGACGTCACCGCCGGATTGTGCGCGGCCGGTCCCGGCGCGCCGATGACCACCGCGGTCGGCCGTCCGCTCGCCAACACCACCGTGCACGTCCTCGACGAGCACCTGCAGCCGGTGCCGCCCGGTGTGGTCGGCCTGCTGCACATCGGCGGCGGCGCGGTCGGCCGCGGCTACCGCGGGAACCCGAGGCGGACCGCCGAGATGTTCGTGCCGGACCCGTACGCGCCCGCGCCCGGCGGTCGCCTCTACCGCACCGGCGACCTCGGCCGCGTCAACGCCGACGGTGATCTGGAGTTCCTCGGCCGCGCCGACACCCAGATCAAGATCCGCGGCCAGCGGATCGAGGTCGGCGAGGTCGAGACCGCGCTGCGCCGGTGCCCCGGCGTCGTCGAGGCCGCGGTGAAGGTCCACCATGGGCCCGCGGGCGCCTCGCTCGTCGGGTACGTGTCCCGTCCCGGCGGGCCGCAGGGCCCCGCGACGGTGCTCGGCCCGGACGAGGACGAACACTTCCGTGCCCTCCTCGCCGACCTGCTGCCCCGGCACATGATCCCCACGATCATCGCCGAGTTCGGCCGACTGCCCCGGTCCAAGAACGGGAAGGTGGACTACCGGTCGCTGTCGTTTACCGCGCCTGCGGCCACGCCGACCACGGCCGGCCCGGACGACCCGCTCGCCGCGGCCGTCCGGAACCTGTGGGCGGACCTGCTGGAACTCGACGCCATGGGCTGGGACGACAGCTTCTTCCAGCTCGGCGGCCATTCACTGCTCGCGCTCGCCATGATCGACCGGGTCAACGCCCTGCTCGACGTGCGGCTGGTGGTCGATGTCGTCTTCGCCCACCCGCGGCTGCGGGACTTCGTCGCAGCCGTGCGCGCGGCCGACCCGGCCACCGCCGACCGGGTGCGGGACCGGGTTCCCGCGGATCCGTCGCAACCGGTCCCCGCCAGCGCCGCACAGCAGCGCTTCTGGTTCCTGCGCGAGATCGATCCCGACGCACCGACGTACAACATGCCGGGCGTGCTGCGGATGCGCGGGGACCTGGACGCGGACGCATTGGAGGCGGCGCTGCGCGCGACCCTGGCCGCGCACCCGGTGCTGCGGGCCGGGTTCGCCACCGCCGACGGCGAACTTACCTGGACCGCCCGCCCGCTCGAGGAGTTCGAGCTCGGCCGCATGGACCTGCGGGGGCCGGTGGCCGAGCTGGGTGACGAGGTCTTCGACCGACTCGTCGAGGACGAGGCCGCGGTCGTGGCCGACCTGCGCAGGGAGCTGCCGTTCCGTGCGCTGCTCGCACGGCTCGGGGAACGGGACTGGGCCCTGTTCGTCAACGTCGACCACATCGTGTGCGACGGCTGGTCCGTCGAGGTGTTCCTGCGCGAGCTGGCCGACCGCTACGACGGGCGGCGGCCTGCGGCGGCCGACTACGGGTTCGCGGACTACTGCCTCGACGAGCGAGCCTGGCGGGACGGGCGCGACCGCGGCGAGACCGCGGCCCTGTGGCGGGACGTGGCCGCCCGTCCGGCCAGGCGGTCCGCACTGCCTGACCGGGCCGTGCCGGCAGGGCCCGACGAAGCGGCGTCCGCCGGACACCGCGACGCCTTCGACGCGGACCTCGGCGCGTCGGTGCGCGACCTCGCCGTCCGTACCCACACCACCCCGTACATGGTGTTCGCGACCGCGCTGGCCGCCCTCACCCACAGCGGGACGGACGAGCGTGAGCAGATCGTGCTCGGCACCCTGATCGCCCAGCGCGACCGGCCCGAGTGGCGCCGGATCGTCGGCCCGCTGCTGAACGTCTCGGTGCTGGCCGTCGACCTGGCCCCGGCCGACTCACCGGACCGGGCGCTGGCCGCGGTCCGAGCGGGCGCCCTGCGGGCCTACCGATCGGCGCACGTGCCCTTCCAGGACCTGGCGCCGCTCCTCGCACCGGCCGCCGGCGGCGACGGATCGCCGTTCGACGTGATGCTCGTGATGCAGCCGCCTTCCCGGCCCCTCGAACTGACCGGTCTGGACGTGACGGCGACCGATCTGGACATCGCCGCGGCCCCGTACCCGCTGCTGATCGACATCGAGGAGCGGGACGGCGGCTACCGGGTGACCTACCGCTACCGGACCGACCGGTTCGACGCGGCAGGCATCGAGGACCTGGCCCGCCGGCTGCGTGCCACGGTGCGCGCGCTGGCCGGTGCCGACGCGGCGTCCCTGGCCGAGCTGCTTCCCGTACGCGACTTGGTGGAGAGGACCTGATCATGACCGATCCGATCGCGAGCCCCGTGCTCACCCGGTTCGCCTCGTCGCGGCACGAGCGGCCCGGGGCCCCCGCCGTGGTCGCCGATGGCGTCACCCACACGTACGCGGAACTGGACGCCCTGGCCCGGCGGCACGCCGAGGCGCTGCGGGCAGCCGGCGCCGGGCGGGAGACCGTGGTGGCGCTGGTCGCCGACCGCGGCCCCGGATACGTCGCGATGATGCTCGGCGTCCTGCTCGCCGGCGCGGCCTTCGTCCCCGTGGAGCCGAGCGTGCCGGTGCGGCGCGCCCGCCGGATGTGCGCCGACGCCACGGTACGGGCGCTCCTCGTCGAGCCGGGGCACGAAGCGTTCGCCGCCGAGGTCGTGGCCGGGCTCGACCCCCGGCCGAGTGTCCTCCTCGCCGCCACGGAGCCCGGCGGGCCGGACCCCCGTACGGCCCGGGAGACGGTGCGGCCGCGCGACGGCCTCGCGTACGTGATCTTCACGTCCGGGTCCACCGGTACGCCCAAGGGCGCGATGGTCGCGGACGGCGGCATGGACAACCACCTGGCGGCCAAGATCGCGGACCTGGGGCTCGGCCCGGCCGACGTCGTCGGACTCACCGCGCCGCTGTCCTTCGACATCTCCGTGTGGCAGACCCTCGTCGCGCTCACCGTCGGCGCACGGACCGCGGTGGCCGCGCCCCGCGACATCTCCGAGCCGGCCGAGCTCGTGGCGTGGGTCCGCCGGCACGGAGTGACCGTACTGGAGATCGTGCCGTCCTTCCTCGCCGTGCTCACCGCACAGCTCGACGACGATCTGCGTGCCGGGCTGTCCTCGCTGCGGTACCTCGTCGCCACCGGGGAGGCACTCCCGGGCGCGGTCGCCCAACGCTGGTACGAGCACTGCCCGGACATTCCGATCGTCAACGCCTACGGCCCCACCGAGTGCTCGGACGACGTCACCCACCACGTGGTGACCGCCGCCGAGAGCGCTGCCCGGTCCTGGCCGTCGATCGGCCGGGAAGTGCTCAACACCCGGCTGTTCGTGGTCGACGCGGAGGGCCACGAGGTGCCGGACGGCACCGAGGGTGAACTCCTGGTCGGTGGCCACGGGGTCGGGCGCGGCTACATCGGCGACCCGGTACGCACCGCGCTGACCTTCGTCCCCGACGGCCTGTCCGGGGCGCCGGGCGCACGGCTGTATCGCACCGCCGACCGCGTGAGCCGTGCCGTCGACGGCACCATCGACTTCCACGGCCGCCGCGACCGGCAGGTCAAAATCCGCGGCCACCGAGTCGAGCTGGGCGATGCCGAGGCCGAGCTGCTGCGGGTGCCCGGCGTCCGGTCGGCCGCCTGTGTGTTCACCGGAGGGCGGCTGCGCGCCTTCGTGACGATGGACGCTCCGACCGACGTGGCCGCTACCGTGCGCGCGTCCGCCCCGCACTACCTTGTCCCGCACGAGGTGACCGTGCTGGAGCGACTGCCCGTGAACACCTCGGGGAAGACCGACCACCGGGCACTTGCGGTCCTGTGCGCCGACGATCCCGCCGCGGACACCGGCGCGGCCACCGCCCAGGAGCTCGACCTCGACGCGGTCCGCGAACTGGTCGCCGAAACACTCGGCGTGGCCGTGACAGGTCCGGACGAGGACTTCTTCACCGCGGGCGGGGACTCGCTCCTCGCGATGACCCTGGTCGCGGGTGCCCGCGCCCGGTTCGGCGCGGAGGGCACATCGCTGCGGGCGTTCCTGTCCCGGCCGACCCCACGAGGTCTCCTCGCCGCCGTGGAGGCCGCGGAACCGGTGACCCGTGGCGAGGAAGCGCGCGCCGTGGGCGCCGTGTCCTCCGGACAGGAACGGCTGTGGTTCTTCGAGCAGTTGCACCGCCGCAAGGCGCCCAATCTCCTGATCCTCTCCCTCGACCTGTACGGCCCGCTCGACGAGCAAGCGCTTCAGCACGCGCTGGCAGCCGTCGTCGCCCGGCACGAGCCGCTGCGCACCGCCTTCACCCAGGAGCGCGGCGTCCCGAAAGCCGTCCTGCGGCCCGCTGCCACGTTCCTCCTGGAGCCGGGCACCGCGGACGGGTTCCAGATCTCCGCCCGCACCCCCGAACCACCGCTGGCGCAGGCCCGGCTGGAGCGGATCGCCGACGACCACCACGTCCTCGCGATCGCCCTGCACCACTTGATCGCCGACGGCTGGTCCCTGGAGGTACTCAAGCGGGACATCGCCGAGTACTACGAGCGGGCCCTGGCGGGCGACACCAGGGTGTTCCCGCCCCGCACCGCGTTCTCGCACTACGTCGCCGCCGAACGCGCCTGGCTGGAGAGCCCCGACGCCGAGGAGTGCACGCGCTACTGGACCGGGGAGCTGGCGGGTGCCCCCGGAGCTCTCGACCTGCCGCTCGACCGGCCCCGGCCGGCCAAACCGACCTTCGAGACCGACCACACGGTCACCCTCCTCTCGGCGGACGACACCAAGGCGCTCGCCGAGACGGCCCGGGCCCACGGCGCCACGCCGTTCATGGCCGTGCTCGCCGCCTCGTACGTCGTGTTGCGCGAGGCGACCTCGACCACCGACCTGGTGCTGGGCATCGACTCGGTGAACCGCTCGTGGCCGGGCAGCGAAGAGCTTGTCGGCACGTTTGTCAATCAGCTCCCGGTACGGCTCGCGCCCGGCGCGGCACCGTCCTTCGGCGACCTGCTGGACCTGGCCCGGCGGCAGGTGCTCGGCGCGCAGGAGCACGACCGGCTCCCCTTTCACACGATGGTCGCGGCGGTGAACCCGCCGCGCCGCCCGGGCCGGTTCCCGCTGTTCCAGGTGAAGGTCACGCACCAGAGCGCGTGGCGCACCGGGATGCGGATCGGGGACCTGCGGGTCGAGCCGCGCGAGCTGGCCGACCCCGTGATGGACCTCGACTTGATGATCGACGTCTCCGGCGAGAACGACCGGCTGCGGCTGGAACTCCTGTTCTGGCCGGAGACGGTCGACTCCGCGACCGTCGCGGCCTGGGCGCGGGCGATGGCCGACGTGCTGCGCGCCGGCGCGGCCCACCCCGACGCGGTACTGACTTTCGGCGAAAGGTGATGAAGGTGTCGACACAGGATCAGGTCGCCGCGGTCTGGCGAGAGTTGCTCGAGAGGGAGACGGTCGCCGTCGACCAGGACTTCTTCGAACTGGGCGGGCACTCGATGCTGGCGGTGCAGGTGCTCTACCGGCTCACCGAGGTGACCGGTGTCGAGCTGGCGCTCGAGGACTTCTTCGAGCTGGGCACGGTCGAGGAGGTCGCCGCCGAGTTGGACCGCCTGCGCACCGACCGTCGCTCCGCCGAGCCGGTCTTCGAGGGGGAGCTGTGAGCGCGCGGGACGTACTGAGTCGCCTGGACGACCTCGGCGTGACCCTGAGCCTCGTCGACGACCGGCTCCGGTACCGCGGCCGGGGCGAGGAACTGTCCGCCGAGCTGCTGGCGCAGATGAAGCAGCACCGGGAGGACCTCATCGGTCTCGTCGGCCGACGCGAGGCACTGACCTGGCCCCCCGCTTCGGGCGCGGACACCGGTCCGCTGACGGCCGCCCAGCGCTCGTTGTGGGCCACCGCGTACTTCGCCGAGGACGGCACCTACAACCTGTGCGGGGCGCTGCGCCTGCGCGGCCCGCTCGACCAGGAGGCGTTCGTCACGGCGCTGCGTGACCTGCACGAGCGGCACCCGTCGCTGCGCACCGTCTTCCCGGTGACGGACGGCGAGCCCAGGCAGCGGGTCCTGTCGTCGGTGGAACCCCCGCTGACCGTGGCCGGCGCGGCGGACCTGGACGCCTGCCTGGCCGAGTGCGCGCGCCTCGCCGACCTGCCCCTGCCCATGGACACGGCCCCTCCGGTGCTCATGCGTCTGTTCCGGCTCGCGCCGCAGGACCACGTCTTCTTCTTCGTCCTCCACCACGTGATCGCCGACGGCACGTCGTTCGGCCCGCTCCTCGACGATCTCGCCCGCTGCTACGGCAGCCGGATCGCGCGGCAGCGGCCGCCCGCCCCCGCCGGGGACGTCGCCGTGGCCGACTACGCCCGCTGGGAGGCCGAGCGGGTCGCCCACGCCGATCTCACCTCCGCCCGCCGGTACTGGCGGGAGACGTTCGACGACGCGGAGCTGAGCGGCCTTCCGCTGCCTCCGCTGCTCGACGGGGCCGCCGCCGGGCGCGGCCACGCCCACCGCGTGGTCGTCCCGGCCGGCACCACTGCCGCGGTGCGGCGGATTGCCGAACGGACCCGCTCCGGCGTTTTCACCGTGGTCACCACCGCCGTCGCGGTCGCGCTGTCCCGCTACACCGGGCGCGAGGACCTGGTGGTCGGCATGCCCGTCTCGCGGCGCGACCGCACCGGCCTTGAGCGGGTCGTGGGCCTGCTGATCGACATGGTCCCGGTCCGGCTCGATGCCGGCCACGCCCCCTTCGCCGACCTGGTGCGGCGGACCCGAACGGCCGTCCTCGGCGGCGTCCGGCACGCGCCCGTACCCGAGGACGTCCCCGCCGCCCGGTCCGCATTCAACGTCATCGTCACCGACCTCGGCACCGCGCTGCCCGCGCCCGACTTCCCCGGTCTGGCGATCGAGCATGTCGAGGTGGCACAGGTCGGCGCCAAGTACGGGCTGAACTTCCTGGTCCGCGACGAGGGCGAGACCCTCACCCTGTACGTCGAGGCGGATCGCCGGGCCGTGGCCGACGCGGACGTCGAGGCCATCGCGAGCACCGTCCTCGCGGTGCTGGCCGCGGCCGGCGCCGACCCGGACGCCCCGGGCACGGCGCTCGCCGCCGGAACCTTCGGTGCCGCCGCCCCCGGCGCGCTCGCCGCGCCCGGCCGGCAACCGCACGCCGGCGAATCACTGACCGGCCGCCTCGCCGCGACGGCCCGTTCCCGGCCGGACGCGATCGCGGTGAGCGCACCCGAGGGCGAGCTGACGTACGCGCACCTGTGGGCGCGGATCGAAGCGACCGCGGAGGGCCTGCGGGCGCGCGGGATCGGCGCCGGGGACGTGGTGGCCGTCTCGCTGCCGCGAGGCCTTGATCTCGTCGTCGCGATCATCGGCGTGATGGCTTCGGGGGGTGCCGGCCTCGTGCTGCACGAGTCCTGGCCGACGGCGCGCGTGAGCGACATCCTCACCGACTCCGGCGCGCGCCTCACCATCACCGATGACGCGACGGTGCCCGGGGAGCGGGCCGCCCCCGCCGAACTCGTGGTCCCGGCGGCCCGGACGCGGCCCGCCCACGTGCCCGCCCATGCCGTGGCCTATGTGATCTACACCTCCGGTTCCACGGGCCGCCCCAAGGGCGTAAGGGTCACCCACCGGAACGTGCTGAGCCTGCTCGACGCGACCGCCGACGGCTACGGACTAGGCCCCGACGACGTGTGGACCCTCTTCCACGCCTGTTCGTTCGACGTGTCGATGTACGAGATGTTCGGCTGCCTCGTGCACGGCGGCAGGCTCGTCGTGGTGCCGCGCCTGACGACGTGGGAGCCGGAGGAGTTCGCCGAGCTGTGCGCGCGCGAGCGGGTGACCGTGCTCAGCCAGACCCCGTCCGCGCTGACCGTCATGCTGCCCGCGCTCGCCGCGCGGCCCGACTCCACCGAGCATCTGCGGTACGTGCTGTTCGCCGGCGAGGCGCTGGACCGGCGGCTGGTCGAGCGCTGGTACGAGGAGGTCGGGCACCGCGCCGAACTGGTCAACATGTACGGGATCACAGAGACGACGGTGCACGCGTCGTGGCGAAGGTTGCGTCCCGAGGACACCCGGACGGTGGAGTCCGACATCGGCACGCCGCTGCCCGGTACCGCGCTGCACGTGCTGAACGACGACGGAGTACCGGTCGCCGACCGGTGTGTCGGCGAGATCTACGTCGGCGGTCCGCAGGTCAGCGACGGCTACCTCGGAAGACCCCGGGAGACGGCCCTGCGGTTCCTGCCCGACCCGTTCACCCCTGTCCCGGGCGCCCGGATGTACCGCTCCGGCGACCTCGCCCGGCGCAACGGGACCACCCTGGCCTACCTCGGCCGCCGCGACCAGCAGGTACAGGTCAACGGCTTCCGGGTGGAACTCGCCGAGATCGAGGCGGCACTCTGCACACGGCCCGGAATCGCCGCGGCCGGCGTCGCGGTCGGCACGGACGACAGCGGTGCGCACCTTGTGGCCGTCGTGGTTCCCGAGGCGGGTGCCACGCCCGAACCGGCGAAGCTGCTGGCCGCGGTGCGCTCGACGCTGCCCCGCTACATGGTCCCGCGAACCGTCGTGGTGGTCGACAACCTGCCCCTCACCCACAACGGCAAGCTCGACCGGCGGGCCGTGGTCGCGGCCGCAGCCACCGCCCCGGTGCCCGGGTGCGTGCCGTCGGCGCCGGGTGACACCGCTCCGGCCGATCCGTCCGAGGCGCTGCTGCTCGACGTGTTCCGCGATGTGCTCATGGATCCGTCCGTCACCACCGGTACCGACTTCTTCGACGTCGGCGGCGACTCCATGCGGGCGATCCGCGTGGTGGGCCTCGCCAAGAACCGGGGCCTGGACCTGACGGTGAGGGACGTGTACGCTGCGCCGACGGTCGCCGCCCTCGCGCCGCTCGCCGGAACCGGGGGAGCGGAACGGACCGTCCGCCAGCCGTTCTCTGGCCTGCCGGCCGGTGGCGTCTTCCCACCGGACGTCGTCGACGCCTATCCGATGACCGCTCTGCAGTCGGGGATGGTGTACCACCAGGAAATGACGCCGGACGCCCGCGTCTACCACATCATGCTGAGCTACCGGGTGCGCGGCGTACTGGACCCGGAGGCCTTCCGGGCGGCCGCGCAGGCCGTCACCGACGCTCATCCGGTGCTGCGCACCAGCTTCGACCTGGCCGGCGAGCTGGGACCGGTGCAGCGGGTGCACACCGGTGTCGAGGTGCCGTTCGTGTTCGAGGACCTGACCGGGCTCGATGCCGAGGGTCAGGAGGAGCGCATCCGGCAGGTCGTGGCGCGCGAGACCGCCGAGGACTTCGACCTGTCCCGGCCGGGCTTGTTCCGGCTCGTGGGAATCGCCACGTCCGCGACCGACTACCAGCTGATCTTCACCCACAACCACGTCATCCTCGACGGCTGGTCGGTGAACGTCTTCTTCGAGGACCTGCACGCCCGGTACCTCGAACTGCTCGACGCGGCGGGGACGGTGACACCGCGGCCGGTTCCGCCCGCCGGCTTCGGCGACTACGTGGCCCTGGAACAGCGGGCGCTCGCCGATGAGGAGGACCAGAGGTTCTGGGCCGGACGTACCGCGGGCCAGGCCCGGCTGATCGCACCGGAGCGGTCGGGCACGCCCGTGATGCGACAGTTCCACGTGGATCTCGCGGGCCGCCTCGACGACCTGCGGGCCGTCGCCGGCCGGCTCGGTGTGCCGGTGAAGACCCTGCTGAGCGCCGCGCACCTGCGGGTCGTGTCCTGGCTGACCGGCTCCGACGAGGTGACCACGAGCATGGTGTTCGGCTGCCGGCCCGAGATCTCCGACGCCGACCGCGTGCTCGGTCTCTTCCTCAACCAGCTGCCCCTGCGGGTCGCGCTGGGCGAGCGGTCGTGGGCGCAGCTCGCGGCAGGCCTGCACGAGGAGGAGCGGGAGATTATGCGGCACCGCTGGTACCCGAACGCGGCGATCCAGACCGCGCACGGCGCGGAGCCGTTGTTCGACTCCAGCTTCAACTTCACCGACTACCACGACACCCGCCGGATGATCGGTGCCGGCGGACTGGAGCTGCTGGACTCGCAGGAGCTGGAGTCCACGCATTACACGTACAGCTCCGCCTACACCGTCGACGTCCGCACCCAGGAGTTGCGGCTGCTGATGGAGTACGACGCGGCGGCGCTCCCGGAGAGCACGATGGTCCTCGCGGCCGAGGTGCACCGCAGGTCGCTGGCCGCGCTCGTCGAGGACGCCGGGCAGCCCTTCCGCGCGACGCCGCTGCCGGGCATCGCCGACCTGGCACGTCTGTTGGCCCGTGGCGCCGCCGACGAGGCCGGGGCCCCCGCGCGGGCGCTCGCCCCGCTCGTGCCCGGTGTCCCCGTCACCGCCCCCGTCACCACCCCGGCGGGCACACCGAAGCCCGTCCGCGCTGCGGTGGAGGCCGACGTCCGCGCGGTCTGGGCCGAGGTCCTGGGCATCGCGGACATCGACGCGGAGACGCCGTTCTTCGACGCCGGCGGCGACTCGCTGACCGCCATGCAGGTGGTCAGCCGGCTCCGGGCCCGCCACGGCGCACTGTCGATGCGCGCCTTCATGGCCGAGCCCACGATCGCGGGCGTGGCGAGAGCCCTGGGGGGCGGCACGGTGCCGGCCACGGCACCCGCGGCCGCCGGGCCCGCGTCCCGCCACCCGCTCTCCCGCGCCCAGCGCCAGATGTGGGACGTGGCCGGCCGGCTCCCCGGCATCGGACTGTTCGCCATGGCGGGTGCGCTGCACGCCGAGGGGCCCCTCGACATCGCGCTCCTGGAGCGGACCTTCGCTGAACTGGCGGCCCGTCACGAGGCGCTGCGCACCCGCTTCGAGGACACTGGCGACGGCCCGGTCCAGGTGGTCGAACCCCAGGTCATGATCCGGATCGACATCGAGGACCACACGGCCGACGGGCATCCGGCCCGTCGGTGCGAGCAGCGCATGGCCGCCGCCGCCCGAACGGCGCTCCCTCTCGACCGGGCTCCGCTCCTGCGCGTGGTCGTCCACCGGATCGGCGAGGACCAGCACGTCGTCTTCGTGAATGTGCACCACATCGTGTGCGACGGCCGGTCGCTCTCGGTGCTGCTGTCCGAAGCCGCCCGGATCTATCGCGAGATCGCCGCCGACGGCGCACCCGCGCCCCGGCCGGTACCCCGCGGCAGTGGCGCCCTCGCCAGGGACCGGGCCCACTGGCTCACCACCGACGAGGGCGCGCGCCAGCGCCAGTTCTGGCGCGACCGGCTCGCCCCCCCGTTCCCCGCGTTCGCCGACGGCCCCGGCAGCCGCTTCGCCGAGCTGAACACCCAGGCCTCGTTCGTGCAGCGGCTGCGGTCGGCGGTCACCCGGACGACGCTCTCCGCCGATGACGTACGGACGGTGCGCGCCGCGGCCCGCGCCCACAGCATGACCGACTTCATGCTGGTGCTCGGCGCCTACGCCACGACGCTGCGACAGTGGAGCGGCCGGGAGGACGTCCGCATCGCCACCATGCTCGCCAATCGCGTCGAGCCGGGCATGGACGAGGTCGTCGGGCTCGTCACCAACACCGTCGTCCTGCGGATGCGGCTGGACGACACTGATCCGGTCGCGGTCGCGAGGCAGGCCCGAGAGGTCTGTGTCGACGCCTTCGACAACCAGGAACTTCCGTTCGAGGAGGTGCTCGCCGACCTGCGGGACCGGTGCCCCGACGAGGGGCCGGTGTTCGAGGCGGTGCTCGTCGGACAGGAGGAGGTCGCCACCGTCGCGCCCGACGACGGCCTCGTCTTCACTCCGTACGCACCCGGCCGCGAGGTGCTGGGCGCCCAGGTCGTGGCCACCGAGTCCGGCTTCGTCCTCGGGCTTGTGCCCGCCGGCGACACCCTGGTGCTCGAACTACGCTTCAAGCCCGCGAGCACGCCGAAGGAGCTGGCCGCCGAACTGCTCCACGCGATCACGACCGCCGTGCGGGACGCCGCCACCGCCCTGCTGGAGACCTCGTGACCTGCCCGGCGCACCGTCCGCGCCTGCGCCGCCTGTGGCGGCTGCCGACAGTCCGGGTGGTGGGCGCGGCGGGCCCGGCCTCCGTGCTGCTCGCCGCCGTGCTCTTCCCGTGGCCCTGGGCGTCGGCGGCCGTGCTCGTCGCGGGCGCGGCCGGCATCGCCGGTTACCTGCATCGCAACTGGGGCCGGGTCGCAGTTGAGCGGCGGTTGCTGCGCGCCCTGAGGGACTCGGCCCCGCGCTGCCCCGGTGACACGGAGGTGCCCACGCTGACCGCGCCGGTGCAGGTCGAGTGCGGTGGCGACGGTGTCACACGGATCACCGCCCGGACCTACCACGACGCGATCCGCGCCCTCGGCTACGCGATGGGCCGTGACCGCGGATTCCAGCTCGACCTCGTACGCCGGACCGGGGGCGGCAGGCTCTCGGAGGTGTGGGGCAGGACGGCGCTGCCGGTGGACACCGTGTACCGCCGCCTCGGGCTCGACACCGCCGCCCGGGTCGCGGCCGAGCAGCTCGCCGAGCCCGAGCGGGAGCTGCTGACAGCGTTCGCCGACGGGGTCAACGCCGCCTACGCGCACGACACCCCGTTCGAGTGCAGCTTCCTGTCGTACCGGCCACAGCCGTGGCGGGTGGAGGACAGCGTTCTCACCTCGCTCGTGCTGTCGCATTCGCTTTCCTGGAACGAGGACGCCAAGCGGGCGGAGGCGGTCGTGCGCCGCGCGCTGCCCGCACCCGTCGCCGAGTTCCTGCTGCCTGGCGGGAGCGCCGCGGGCCCGCCCCCCGGCCTGGCACGTCACCGCGCCGAGCAGGTCACCGACGACCTCCTCGCCCTGGACAGCGCCATTCCAGGCTCCAACTGCTGGATCGCGCCCGGGGACGACGGGCCACTGCTCGCCAACGACCTGCACTTGGCCCTCGGCGTGCCCAATGTCCTGTACGAGGTCGACCTCGCGTGGCCCGGCACCCGCCTGCGCGGCCTGGCCAGCCCGGGCCTGCCGGTGGTCTTGGCGGGTACCAACGGACGGATCGCCTGGGGCGTCACCAACCTCACTGCCGACGTGCTCGACCTCGTGCCGGCCGAGGAACAGGACCTGCGGACGCGGACGGAGGAGATCCGCATACGCGGCCGCAGGCCGGTCACCGTGGACGTCACCACCGTCGGCACGATGCCGGTCGCGCCCGACGCGCTGAGCGGGGAGAAGGTCGCCGTCCGCTGGGCGGGGCACGATCCGCGCGCCGCCGACCTGCGGTTCCAGCGGCTCGCCCACGCCTGTGACGTCGACGAGGCCGTCTCGGTCCTGGACGACGCCCACGGGGTCGCGCTCAACGTGCTCGTCACGGACCGGAACCGGCTGAGGCACGTGGCGACGGGGCTGCTGCCCCGCCGCCCGGCCGGCAGCCCGCGCGGCGAACCGGCCGACGGCCACCTCACCGGTAAGGAGCGCCCCCGGATCGTCGAACCCGCCGATGGTGTCCTCGTCTCGGCGAACGACGGCGCCCTGCCCGAGGACGAGTTCCGGATCAGCCTCGACCTGGACCCGGGCCATCGTGCGCGCCGCATTCGCGAGGTCCTCGGCACGGCCGAGCGGCACGACGCGGCGGGCATGCGCGCGCTGCAGCACGACGTCACGGCCGCTCTGTACCTGCCCTACCGGGACCTGGCGGTCTCCGCGCTCCGGCGCGGTGATCCGGTCCGGGCCCTGCTCGCGGAGTGGGACGGCACCGCATCGACCGGCTCGCGTGCCTTCGGTGTCCTCGTGCGCCTGCGCGACATCCTGGCCCGGCGCGTCCTCGCCCCGTACGTGGCGGTCTGCCGCGAGCACGAAGCCTCGTTCCGTTTCCCGTTCCGGGACTACGACCGTCCCGTGCTCGCGATCCTCGGCGCCCGTGATCCGGCACTCCTGCCGGCCGGGACCAGCGACGTGGACAGCTTCGTCGCCGACTGCGTGCGGGCGGCGCTGCCCGCACGCCCGCAGAAATGGGGCCGGCTGAACAGGGTCGGCTTCCGGCATCCCCTCACCGCACTCGCGCCGTGGGCGGACGGGCTGCTGGGCATCCGCCCCCGCGCACAGGCCGGAACGCTGCACACCGTGCGCACCGCCGTGCCGGGCTTCGGCGCGGCCGGCCGGGTCGTGGTCACGGTGGACGACCTCGTCACCGCAGAATTGCCCGCCGGGCAGTCGGGGCATCCGCTGAGCCGGCACTACGCGGACCGCCACGCAGGGTGGGCGAGCCCGGTGCCGCTTCGGCCCCGGGCCCGCCGGACCGGCTGCCGCCATGCGCTGCGGCCTCTGGAGAGCCGCTGAGGTGGCCGGCGGAAAAGAGCGTGTGGGCGGCGTGGGACACCCGCCGCCCGCGGCCCGACCGGCCACCCACTCCTACTCGGACGGGCTCCCGGCCACCGGACCGAGGTCCCGACGGATCTCGGCGAGCAGGGCCTCTGGCGCGGAGAGGAACGCGAAGTGGTCGCCGCTCAGCTCGACGGACCGGCAGTCGACCGACACGTCCGGCCAGCCGTCCATGAGCTTCGTGGGAATCTCGGTGTCCTCGGACCAGCCGATCGCCGTGATCCCCGAAGGGGCGACGATCCGGCCGGGGGAGTACCGCCGGTTCGCCTCCAGATCGTCGGCGAGGACCGTCAGGCCCATCTCGACGAGCGGGCCGCTCGGCTCACCACCGAGCGCGGTGATGATGCGGCCCAGTTCGGCACGGAGCCCGTCGCGGCCGAGCGCGAAGAGCCGGCTGTACGGCCCGTCGTGCGGCGCAACCTGTCCCGAGACGAAGATCCGCTGGGGCAACGGGAGCCCGGCCGCGGCGAGTTGCCGGGCCGCCTCGACCCCGGGAAGCGCCCCTCCGCAGTGCCCGAAGAACGCGAAGGGCCGGTCCAGGTAGGGCCGCAGGTACTCGACGAGGTCCCGCGCCATGTTCTCGTACGTGCCGTAGTGCGGCTCGGCGATGCGGTTCTGCCGGGCCGGCGGCTGGATCGGACAGACGTCGATCGCCCCGATGCGCCGCGGCCACGCCTGGTACATCGAGGCGCCGCACCCCGAGTAGGGAAACAGGAAGAGCCGGGCCGCTGCGTCCGGGTCCGGGGTGCGCAGGAGCCAGCGCGGAGGCTTCTTGGGACGAGGTCGCGGAGATGTCATGCGGGCGACCGTAAGGGAGCCCGTCCGAGCCCCTCAAGGGGCGCAGATACCCATGTTCCGAAACGAGAGGAAGCAGTCCATGCGAGCCGAACCCAGACCTCTGCGGTACCTCGACGGTGCCACCGTCCGGTCGCTGTGCGCGGAGATCGACCCGCTCACCGCGGTCACCGAGGCCTTCCTCGGAGTGCGCGCGCACCGGTCCGGAGTGGCGGCCGAGGCGGCGCTGCGCTGGCAGGCCCCCGACGGAGCCGCGGCCCGCAGCCTGGTCCTGCCCGCCTGGCACGAGGGCGCGTACGGATGCAAGGTCATCAACGCCAGCCTGGGCAATCCGGACCGGGGCCTGCCGCGTGCCGCCGGTCTGATCCTGCTCTTCGACAGCGAAACGGCCGAACCGGTCTGCGTCATGGAGGGCGCGCACATCAGTGCGCTGCGCACCGCAGCCGTCTCCGTCGCCGCGCTGCGCGCCGTCCGCCCGCTGTCCACCGTGGACCGGGTGGCCCTGCTGGGGTCCGGCGTACAGGCACGCACGCACCTGGGTCTGCTCGCGGCGCACGGCGCGGTGAAGTCGGTCAGCGTCTTCGACCTGTCGCCGGCCAGAAGCCGGGCGTTCGCCGAGGACCTGCGCACATCGCTGCCCCAGATCGAGTTCGAGATCGCGACCGACCCCGAATCGGCGGTCCGTTCGGCCCCGGTCACCCTCGCCTGCACGACGACCACGACCCCCTACGTCCCGCTGGCCTGGCTGCCGGAGGGTTCCGTCTTCGTCAACGTGTCCCTCGACGACGCCGCCGAGGACGTACTCCTTGGCGTGGAGCACCTGTTCGTCGACGACTGGCACCTCGTCAGCGAGGACGACACCCGCCTCCTGGGCCGCCTCGCCGGAGCCGGGCGGGCCACCGGTCCGGGGACGGAGGCGCCGGGGGCCCGGCAGGTCGACGCGGACCTCGCCACACTGCTGGCGGGCGCCTACGAGCGCCCGATCACCTCCACCGACCGGACGGTGATCAACCCCTTCGGCATGGGCGTCCACGACGTGGCTCTTGCGACCCGCGTCCACTCCCTCGCCCGTGACAAGGGCGCCGGAATGCTTCTGCCCCGCTGATCGCCGCGTTCAATCCGGCCTTCATTGACCGGCCGATCGGGCCGGGCCAGTCTGTTTCCCGGCGGTGCGGCGCACCGCGTTTTCCAAGTCCGTTGCGTGGTCCACGGCGCATCGCCGTGCCCCCGGAAAGTGCCGACGACCGAACGATTCAGGGTGGGGTGGAGACACATGGGCGACGACATATCCGCCGGCTCCCGTGCGGTGCGCGAGGTGGCGGATGCCTACGTCACGCAGCTCGCCCGGGTGGAGCCGGGCATCGCCACATGGCTGGGGGTTCCGCAGGGCCGGGGCGAGATGCCCGACCTCTCTCCGCAGGGCCGCGCCCGCATGGACGATGTGTTCCGCACGTCCCTGCGCGATCTGGACCGGGCGGAGCGGGCCGCGGCCGGCGCCCTGTCGCCCGAGGAGCGACGGTGCGGGCGCCTGCTACGCGAGCGCCTGGAGGCCGACCTGGCCATCAGCGTCGACGACGAGTACCTGCGGGAGATCGTCAATGTCTTCGGCCTGCAACAGCGCGTCCAGGACATCTTCCAGCTGATGCCGACGAAGACCGCGGACGACTGGACCGCGGTCGCGCGCCGGATGAGTCTCGTCCCGCGGATGCTCGACGGCTTCCGCGAGTCCCTGGCCCAGGGCCTGGACAAGCGCACCTTCGTCGCGGCCCCGCGACAGATCCTGGTCATCGCCGACCAGCTCGACGCCTGGAGCCGCGACTGCGACGGCCGAGGCTGGTACGCGGGCTTCTGCGAGGCCGCCGACGTGCCGCCGGCCTTGCGGGCCGAACTCGACACCGCGGCCCGCAAGGCCGCGGCGGCACTGGCCGGACTGCGGGACTGGCTGCGCGCCGACCATCTGCCCGCGACCGAGGGCCGCCCTGACGGCGTGGGCGCCGACCGGTACCGCACCTGGGCGCGGTTCTGGACGGGCGCCACGCTCGACCTGCGGGAGACCTACGCCTGGGCGTGGGAGGAGTACCGAAGGATCCGGGCCGAGATGCGGGCCGAGGCCGCGTCCGTGCTGCCGGGGGCCACCGCCGTCGAGGCGATGCGCCATCTCGACCTCCACGGCGAGGCCGTGGACGGGGTGGAAGCGGTGCGGCAGCGCCTGCAGGACTGGATGGACCAGGCGATCGACGACCTCGACGGCACCTACTTCGATCTGGCGCCTCCCGTGCGCGTGGTGGAAGCCGCCATCGCGCCGACGGGCACCGGCTCGGCCGCCTACTACACCCCGCCGAGCGTCGACTTCACGCGCCCCGGCCGTACCTGGCTGCCCACCCAGGGCCGTACGCGCTTCCCCCTGTGGAGCCTGCGCAGTGTCTGGTACCACGAGGGCGTACCGGGCCACCATCTGCAACTCGCCCAGTGGCGGCATCTGGGAAACGAGCTGTCGACGTACCAGTCGGCCCTCGCCAGCATCGACGCCTGTACCGAGGGCTGGGCCATGTACGCGGAACGACTGATGGACGAGCTCGGCCACCTGCGCACCCCAGGCGAGCGCCTGGGCTTCCTCGACTGGCAGATGCTGCGCGCCGTGCGGGTCCTGGTCGACATCGGGGTGCACCTGTCCCTGGACATCCCGAAGGACGCGCCGGTCTCCGCCGGACAGAGCTGGACCCCCGGCCTCGCGCGGGAGTTCCTCGCCGCCCACAGCGGACAGTCCGCCGAATACCTCGACAGCGAGGTCAACCGCTACCTCGGCCTGCCCGGCCAGGCGATCTCCTACAAGCTCGGGGAGAAGGCCTGGATCGACGGCCGGACCGCGGCCGCGGCGGCCCACGCGGAGCGCGGAGGAAAGCTGGACCTGAAGTCCTGGCACTCGGCCGCGCTGTCGCTCGGCCCGCTCGGTCTCGACGACCTCCAGGACGAGCTGGCCCGGCTCTAGGCCGCGCCCGCGAAAACCCTCCTGCCCCACAGACCACCAGTTCACCGCAACACTGTGACGGAAAGGAAGCAACCGTGAGCAACGGGCCGACGCGGGTGGAAGACGAGGCGCTGTTGTGACGGGCGCCCGATTCACGACCCTGGCCGTCAGCGGCGCCTACGACCATGCGGAGTCGGCCCACCACCTCGGTGCGCTGAGCGAGCCCGCGCACCTGGCCACCGCGCAGAGTTTCCCGTCGATGGAGGCGATGCTCGCCGCCACCGCGGAGGACGGCGACGGGTGGGTCTACACGCGGCGGGGCAACCCGACGGTCCGCATCCTGGAGCACACCGTGGCGGCCCTGGAGGGATACCGGGTCGACGCCTCGGTGAGCGCCGCGCTCACCGCGACCGGGATGGGCGCGATCACCCTCGCCACGATGCCGCTGTTGTCCGCGGCCGCCGGTGACAGGCCCAACATCGTGGCGTCGCCGCAGTGTTACGGCTCCACCACCATGGTCTTCGACAAGCGGTACGGGCAGGAACGCGGCGTCGATGTGCGCTGGGTCGACGACCCGCTGACGGTCGGGGACTGGGCCCGGCACATCGACGAGCGGACCCGGTTCCTCTACGCGGAGGTGCCGTCGAACCCGACGGTCCAGCTCGTGGACATCCCCGCGCTGTCGGAGCTGGCCCGGGCGGCTGGGGTCCCGCTCATCGTCGACGCGACCCTCGCCACGCCCGCCCTGCTCCGGCCGCTGGCGCTCGGCGCGGACATCGTGGTGCACTCGCTCACCAAGGCGGCAGGCGCCAGCGGCCGGAGCATGGGCGGAGCGGTGATCGCCCGGCACGGTCTGGAGCTGCGCGGCCAGCCCGCAGAGCTCTCGGCGGACTACGCGGGACACCTGCGCCGCGGTCCGCTGCGGGACATGGGCGCGGTCATCAGCCCGTTCAACGCGTGGACGATCCTCGCCGACATCCGGGAGCTGCGCGGCCGGGTGGACGTCATGTCCCGCACCGCGCTCGAGGTGGCACGCCACCTCGAGGGCCACGCCGGCGTCGTCGAGGTCTTCCACCCCGGACTCGAGAGCCACCGGTCGAACCACATCGCCAAGCGCGACATGTGGCTGGTCGACAGCGAACTGGACGGGGGAGAGGCGGAGAACCGGTTCGGTTTCCTGCTCTGTTTCCGCCCGACCGGCGGCGTCCGGGCCGCCCACGAGGTGATGGACCGGCTCGCGCTCGTCTGGCGGGCGAACAACCTCGGCCAGGTCAGGAGCACGGCCACGATCCCCGGCGCCACCACACACAAGCAGGCCGCGGACGCCGGCACGGCCCGGGTTCCGGTGCCGCCGGACATGGTCAGGCTGAGCATCGGCATGGAGCACTTGGACGACATCGTCGCCGATCTCGACCAAGCGCTCCGAGCGCCGTGAGATTTCGTGACACCACCCCCTGACGAACCCCATGGCTCCGGCCGTTTGCCGGGCCGAGCTGGCAGTAAGGAGACAGTGGAATTGGACGCTGCGTTGACCTCCGTGTACAGGACCCGGCTGGCGCTGATATCGCCGCCGCGCACCGGGTCGACCGCCGTGGCGCGGCTGCTGTGGCAGCACCCCGCGGTGACCCACCATTGCCACGAACCCTTCGAGGCCTGCTACTGGGGCGACCAGGGTCCGGAATCCGTCGAAAGCGTCCTGGCCAACCCCATGGAAGTGGCGTCCGGCCGCCGGGTCGCGCTGGCCGACGTGCCGCACGGCGGCGGCCTGTTGATGAAGGAGATGAGTTTCCAGCTCAGCGAGGCCCAGTTCGGGCAGCTCGTCGGGCTCGCCACGGCCGCGCCGGTCTTCGTGATCTGCGACCCCCGCCTGTCCACGACCTCCCGGCTGCGGATCGTGCGCCAGCTCAACGGCGCGGAGACCTTCCCGGTCTTCGAGAGCGGCTGGCAGTCGTTGCGCGAGCAGGTGGAGCAGTGCCGGTCACGGGGCGTCCCGTACGTCCTCGTCGACTCCGACGACCTGCGGGCCGACCCTGCCGGACTCACGGCCGCTCTGATGGCGGCGCTCGGGTTGCCCCCGGTCGTCGGTCTCGAGAGCTGGGCGCCCCGCCCCGGCTTGCAACTGGTCTCGCCCGAGGTGGGCGCCCTGATGAGCGACGTCCGCAAGGGGGACGACCCCTTCTACCGCAAGGTCCTGGGCAGCAGCGGAATTCAGCCCCGGGGCGAGGTCCGCTGGGAGCAAGAGGAAGAGATCATCGCCGCCGCCGGCCTCGCGGGCGACGTGGCGAAGTGGCGTTACTGGTACGAGGAGATGCGGGCGGACCCGGCACTGATCGTCGGCCGGTCCGCGGAACGGGAGAACAATGCTGACGCGGGATGACGCAATCCGAGGTGGCGCATGACTGATCGATCCGACGTCCAGGCGACCGCGCCGACCTCCGAACCCGTGGATGTGCTCGGTGTCGGGTTCGGACCCGCGAACCTGTCGCTCGCCATCGCGCTCCAGGAGGAGCAGCCGGGTACGCGCGCCTTCTTCCTGGAGGCCGCAGCCCACCCGGTGTGGCAGGGAGGGTTGCTGCTGGACGGTTCCAACATGCAGAACCATCCCAATCGGGACCTCGTCACCCTGCGCAACCCGCGCAGTCGTTACAGCTTCCTCAACTACCTCTTCGAGCAGGGCAGGCTCATCGAGCACCTGAACCTGCCCCTGGAGTTCCCGCTGCGCAAGGAGTACGCGCAGTACATCGACTGGGTCACCCGGCAGTTCCGGCCACAGGTCGCGTTCGGCGCGCGGGCGACGGACGTCGCCGTGTCCGGGACCGGCGGCACCGCGCAGTACGTGGTGACGTGCGCGGACGGATCGGAGCACCGGGCCCGGTCGCTGGTGGTGGGCACCGGCCGGACCCCGTTCGTCCCCGAGCCGTTCGCGGGCCTGGACAGCCCCCGGGTGTGCCACCTCACCCGCTACCTGCACACCGTGCGCGAGCTGACCGGCGAGCCCCCGCGGTCGATCGCCGTCATCGGCGGCAGCCAGAGCGCCGTCGAGATCGTCCTCGACCTCGCCCACCGCTTCCCGCACGCGAAAATCGTCAACTACGTGCGGAAATTCGGGCTGCGGCTCAAGGACACCAGCCCGTTCAGCGAGGAGGGCTTCTTCCCCTCGTTCACGGACTACTACTACCGGGCGGACCGGGCGAGCAAGCGCGAGCTCGACGCGTACATGCGGCCCACCAACTATTCGTCGACCGACGCCGATGTCCTGCACCATCTGTACGCGCTCATGTACGAGCAGCGCCTGGACGGCGACCAGCGGGTGTTCGTCCGCGGCAACAGCGCGATCAGGACCGCCGAACCGGCCGGGACCGGAGTGCGCCTCGAGGTGGAGGAGGTGCACACGAAGGAGGTGTCGACGGACCACGCGGACCTGGTGATCCTCGCGACCGGATTCCGTGACCTCGGACCGGGAGAGCACCAGGAGCCGTATCCGGCGCTGCTGGCCGGCGTGATCGACCGCTTCCAGGTCGACGACGACGGCCATCTGGTCGTCGAGCCGGACTACCGGCTGCGGTCCCACAGCGACAGCACCCCGCCGCTGTTCCTCAACGGACTGTGCGAATCGAGCCACGGCATCGGTGACGCGGGTTCGTTCAGTCTGCTGTCGCTGCGTGCCGAGACCATTCTGAATGGTCTCAGGGAGGCGGGTGGGACGGCTCCTGCACCGGACGCGGAAGCGTATGCGTGGGAAACAGAGGTCTTCGACCTCGCCGGCTCCCCGGAGCGGCAGCTGGAAGCGGCGTTCGACAAGGGGAGCATCCGATGACCATCGACAACTGGCGGAGCGCGAGCATCACGGATCTGTTCGACGAACAGGTGCGCCTTCGCCCCGAGGCGATCGCCCTGCGCTTCGACGGCGTCGACATGAGCTACGCGGAACTCGACCGGCGGGCCGATCTGCTGGCCCGGCAGCTACGCGGGCTCGGCGTCGGCACGGAGAGCGTGGTCGGCCTGTTCGTGGAGCGCTCGTTCGAGATGGTCGTCGCGCTCGTCGGCATCCTGAAGGCGGGCGGCGTCTATCTGCCCGTGCACCAGAACGAGCCCCCCGAGCGGTTCCGGTACATGCTCGATCAGGCGCAGGCACGCGTCCTGCTCACCCACGACCGGCTGAGCGACCGCGTGCCCGAGATCGACGGCACCGTGGTCAACCTCGACCACCCGTGGCAGACGGACCCCGTCCCGGGACCGATCACCCCCGGCACCGGCCCCGACAACCTGGCCTACATCTGCTACACCTCCGGCTCGACCGGCATGCCGAAGGGCGTGGCCGTACGGCACAGTGGGGTGGTGCGGCTGGTGCAGGACGGCGACTACGCCTCGCTGACGGCGGACGAGACGTTCCTGCAGTTCTGCTCGCTGCGCTTCGACCCCTCCGCCTTCGAGATCTGGGGCTCCCTGCTCAACGGCGCCAAGCTGGTCGTCTATCCGCCGGGCACGGTGGCGATGCACGAGCTGGCCGCGTTCCTGGAACAGGAGCGGATCACCACGCTGTGGCTGACCACGGGCCTGTTCCACCGGCTGGTCGACGACCACCTCGACAGCATGGCCGGACTGCGCCAGATGCTCGGCGGCGGAGAACCGCTGTCCCCTCTGCACATGAACTCGCTCCGCGAGGCCTACCCGGAGCTGTTGATCGTCAACGGCTACGGCCCCACCGAGGACACCTGCTTCACGTCCTGTCACGTCATCGACGACCGCATCGGTGACAGCGTCCCGATCGGACGTGCCGTCACCGACACCCGCCTGTACGTCCTGGACGAGAACCTGGAGCGGGTCCCCGAGGGCGAGTGGGGTCTGCTCTACACCGGCGGCAGCGGTGTGGCCCGCGGATATGTGGGCCGCCCGGCGCTCACCGCCGAGAAGTTCGTGCCCGACCCGTTCGTCCCCGGCGAGCGGATGTACAGCATCGGCGACATGGTCCGTCTCGACGCCCGCGGTGCCCTGGAGTTCCGCGGACGGATCGACGATCAGGTCAAGGTCGACGGCTACCGCATCGAACCCGGTGAGGTCGCGGCGGCCCTGTCCGGGCTGCCGGATCTCAAGGAGGCCGTCGTGCTGGCCCGGGAGGACGTCGTGCCCGGACGGAAGATCCTGGTGGCGTACGTCGTGCCGAGCGGCTCCGCCGAAGGGCTGGTGCCGAGGTTGCGGCTGGCCCTGCACCACAGACTGCCCCGGTACATGCACCCGTCCGTCATCGTGGTCATGGAGGAGTTCCCGCTCACGCTGGGCTCGAAGACGGACCGGCGGGCGCTGCCGGCCCCCGCCCACCTGCCGCGGACCGTGCCCACGCCGTTCGCGGCCCCGCGTACTCCCACCGAGGAGTTGCTGGCGGACCTGGTGGCCGACGCGCTCGTCCTCCAGGAGGTCGGCATCGACGACGAGTTCTTCGAGATGGGCGGCAACTCGCTGTCGGGCATGGATCTCCTCGCCCGGATCAGGACCCTCCTGCACGTGGACCTGCCGGCAGCGGAGTTCTTCGACGACGCTACGGTGGCCGGACTTGCGGAGCTGGTCGAGCGGCATACCGCCAGAGCACGAATGGATGTGTCTGTTGGCTGATATGAGGTCCTTCCGGGACGCGATCACCTCGTGGGCGTGGGGCGGTCCCGCCGCCCCGGCGTACGAGCTCGCCACGCTGCTGCCCGTCCGCGGGATCGTTCTGGTGGAAGGGCCGAGCGACGTCGCCGCGGTCGACGCGCTGGCGCACGGCTACGGCCGGGACCTGGCGGAGGAGGAGATCTGCGTCCTGGCGATGGGCGGCGCCATGAACGTGGCCCGCTTCGTCGACCGGGCCGGACCCAACGGCCTGAATGTGCAGCTGACGGGTCTGTGCGACGAGGGGGAACGCGGCTACTTCGCCCGCGCCTGGGCGCGGGCCGGGCTGGAGCCGGACTTCTTCGTGTGCGATGTGGACCTGGAGGACGAGCTCATCCGCGCTCTCGGGGTGGAACAGGTGACGGAGCTCGTCCGGCAGCAGGGCGACCTGCGCCCGCTGCTCACCTTCCAGTCCCAGCCCGCCCAGCGGGAGCGCAGCACGCACCAGCAGCTGCGCCGGTTCATCGGGACCAAGAAGGGCCGGAAGATCCACTACGGCACGGTGCTGGTCGAGGCGCTCCCGCACGAGCTCGTGCCCCCGCCGCTGCGGGACCTGATCGACTTCGTCTGAGGCAGGGGGCAGTACCCGCTGCGGCCCGGCCGCCCCACAGGCGGCCGGGGACCGGCGGCCGGGGGGCGTTCATGCGGACCTCGGTCAGAATCGCCGGCTCCTCAGGAGCGACCTCACCGAGCTGAAACCAGGCCTGTTCGCCCAGCCCCAAGGGCGCCTGGCCGGCCCGGGAGGCGGTGAGCTCGTCAACATTGGGGCCGGACGCGGCAAAGACCGGACTGGAGGCCAGCATGTCCCTGATGTTCGTCGTGTTCTTGCCCCGGGCGAGTTGGACGGCGATTCGCGTGACCAGCAGGGAGCGGAAGAGCGCAGGCGCGCCGAAGTCGTTGCGTAGTCGGTCCTTGCCAAGCGCCGGGACATCCTTCAGGTGCCAGAGCAGTTCTTCTTGGATCTCGCGAAGCCAATCCTCCCCCTGTGCTGCGAGCGTCGGCTTCTCGCAGCGAAGCAGGAACCCGGCCGACACCGCAGCCTTCAACGGCGCGGTAGGCGGGCCTCGCTGTCCTTCAGGGCGATGAGGATGTCAATGCCCGAGGCCTTCCGCGCAGCGCTCTGATTCGTACAAGAGGTGGGTCGAGTCGCGGCCTCGCGGTCAGACCTTGATGACGCGGATGCTGGGGCCGCAGAGCATCAGGAGGTCTTCGGGGTCCGATGTCAGGACGGTCGCTGGGGCTGGCGAGGTGAGTGCGGTGGAGGCCACGATGGCGTCGAGGGCGTACTTGTGGCCGTGCAGTCCGGCCGCGGCCAGGAGCTTGCTCGCATGACGGGCGATGGCTTCGGTGGGCGGGATGATGTTCACGCGGGAGACTGCGTAGTCGAAGCGGGCCTGGTTGACCCTGGGGTCGCGTGCTTCGACGAGGGTGACGGAGCTGGTGACGACGCGGATGTCTTCGGCTTCGGCCGCGGCCAGCCACTCGGTGGTCTCGGGCGTGCGTCGCACCAGTTTGGACAGGCCTTCGCAGTCCAGGACGAGCGTGCCGCTCACGCGGCGTCCGCCGAGCCCGCGGCGTCGCCGCGGAGAATGGCGCGTTTGGCGTCGACCGCCGCCTGATCGACCGGGCCGTGTTCGGTTTCCGCGTCTTCGATGAGCTCGCGCAGTCGGTCCCGTTCCAGTTGGCGCTGGATGAGGGTCTCGACGTAGGCGGACATGCCTCGTTTGCCCGTACGTGCCTTGAGGGCAGCGATGGTGCCTTCGTGGAGGGAGACCGATACGGGCCGGACGGGTCCTTCGCCGGGCGCCTGGGAGGTAGCCATGGGGCCGAGTTTAACAAAACTCTTGTTATTGGAGGAGAGTGATTCTCCGAGCGGGTGTGTCGGAGGGACATCCATCGCTGAGCGGGTGTCGCGAACTTCCAGGTCAAGCGCCACATCGGCGAGGGATCCTCAGGGACTTTGCAGGGACTTCCACGTCTGTCGCAGGGAGATTCCAGGGACTTTCCGCCCCGTAAGCAGGGAAGGCCCTGACAGCGCTGAAAGACGTAAACGCGCTGGTCAGGGCCTAGGACCTCAGCACTCGATGATGTTCACCGCGAGCCCGCCCCGCGCCGT
>NZ_JAERUC010000023.1 GCF_016745505.1 Streptomyces silvae
ACGGTCCGGCCCCGCCGCCCGTGGTCAGCGGATCGGCATCCCCGACAGGGTGCGGGCGATCACCAGGCGCTGGATCTCGCTCGTGCCCTCGAAGATGGTGTAGATCGCGGCGTCCCGGTGCATGCGCTCGACCGGGTACTCACGGGTGAAGCCGTTGCCGCCGAGGATCTGCACGGCCTGGGCGGTGACCGACTTGGCCGTCTCGCTCGCGTAGAGCTTCGACATCGAGCCCTCGGCCGCGGTGAACGGCTTGCCGGCGCTCGCCATCCAGGAGGCACGCCAGACGAGCAGCCGCGCGGCGTCGATCTGCGTACGCATGTCGGCGAGCTGGAAGGCGATGCCCTGGTTGTCGATGATCGGGCGGCCGAACTGGGTACGCGTCTTCGCGTAGTCGAGGGCGACCTCGTAGGCGGCGCGGGCGGTGCCGACCGCCATGGCGCCGACGGCGGGGCGGGAGGCCTCGAAGGTCGCCATGGCCGCGTTCTTCACGCGCTCGCCGCCGGACCTGGCGCGCTCGCGGGCCCGGGCGAGGCGCTCGTCGAGCTTCTCCTTGCCGCCGAGCAGGCAGTGGCCGGGGATACGGACGTCCTCCAGGACGACCTCGGCCGTGTGCGAGGCGCGGATGCCGTGCTTCTTGAACTTCTGCCCCTGCGAGAGGCCGGGTGTGGCCGGCGGGACGATGAAGGAGGCGTGGCCCTTCGAGCCCAGCTCCGGGTCGACGACGGCGACGACCACGTGGACGTTGGCGATGCCGCCGTTGGTCGCCCAGGTCTTGGTGCCGTTGAGCACCCACTCGTCCTTGGCCTCGTCGTACACCGCGCGGGTGCGCATCGAGGCGACGTCGGATCCGGCGTCCGGCTCGGAGGAGCAGAAGGCGGCGACCTTCACGTCGTCGGCGTCCCCGTACATCTGGGGGATCCAGGTGCCGATCTGCTCCTCGGTGCCGTTGGCGAGGACGCCGACGGCCGCCAGGCCCGTACCGACGATCGACAGGGCGATGCCCGCGTCGCCCCAGAAGAGCTCCTCCATGGCCATGGGGATGCCCAGGCCCGTGGGGTCGAAGAACTGCTGGGCGTAGAAGTCGAGGGAGTAGATCCCGACCTTGGCCGCCTCCTGGATGACGGGCCAGGGCGTTTCCTCACGCTCGTCCCACTCCGAAGCGGCCGGCCTGATCACCTCGGCGGCGAATCCGTGCAGCCAGTCACGGACCTGCTTCTGGTCGTCGTTGAGCTCGAGCGTGAACTCGGCCATGTTCCCTCCATGCACTTCCGGAAAACCCGTTACTAGCGGTAACAACAGTCTGTTACCAGCAAGTAGCCTCTGTCAACCGCCCGGTCGCCTCTCCGCGCCGCACGGACCAGGGTGTTACGTTGCCCGGGCGTGACGAGATCGCAGGACAGCTGGGTGGGGCGGGAGAGAACGACATGGAGACCACAAGAGGGGCCGAACGGCAGCGGACAGCGGCCGAGCGGCGCCGCCGGGAGCTGCTCGAAGCCGCGGACCGGGTGGTGCTCAGGGACGGGCCGAAGGCGTCGATGAACGCGATCGCCGCGGAGGCCGGGATCACCAAGCCCATCCTCTACCGGCACTTCGGCGACAAGGGCGGCCTCTACCGGGCGCTCGCCAAACGCCACACCGACGCCCTGCTGAGCGCCCTGCGGGCCGCGCTCGACGCCCCCTCCGAGCGGCGCGAACGGGTCGAGGCGACGCTGGACACCTACCTCGCCGCGATCGAGGCACGCCCGCAGGTCTACCGCTTCCTGATGCACCCCTCCGACGACGCGGCCCCCGCCCCCGAACAGGGCTTCGACGTCGGCCGGCACTCCGCGCCGCTGCTGCGCCGCCTCGGCGAGGAGCTGGGCAAGGTCATCGCGGAGCGGGTCGATCTGGGGCCGGACAGCGAGCAGATGGCCCGCATCTGGGGGCACGGCATCGTCGGGATGATGCACGCGGCGGGCGACTGGTGGCTGGGTGACCGGCCGTGCTCGCGCGAGCAGCTCGTCCGGAGCCTCGCCGACCTGCTGTGGGGCAGGCTGGCCGAGGCCGGCGACCTGCCCGGCGGCCAGGGGTTCTGAGCACCCCGCCGCACCCTCCGGCCGGTCCGTGGGCCCGGGTCAGCCGTCCGCTGCCGTACGTCCCCACGGCGCCCTGCGGGCCGCGCGCAGCGCCCTGGCGCGGCGCAGTCCCGTCAGCCGGTCGGTGTAGACCAGGCCGTCGAGGTGGTCGCACTCGTGCTGCAGGCAGCGGGCGAACCAGCCGGTGCCGGTGATCCGGAGGGGCTCCCCCGTCATGGTCCGGCCCTCGACCACCGCGTGGTCGAAGCGCGGGGTGCCCGCTTCGAGGCCCGGGAGCGAGAGGCAGCCCTCCGCCCCGCGTACGGTGATGCCGTCGGCCTCGACGAGGACCGGGTTGACGAGATGGCCCAGGTGCCGGACCTCGTCGTCGTCCGGACAGTCGAAGACGAACACCCTGAGGGGGACGCCGATCTGGTTCGCGGCGAGCCCCACACCGTTCGCGGCGTACATCGTGGCGAACATGTCCTCCACGAGGCGGGCGAGCGACGGGCCGAAGTCGGTGACGTCGTCGCACGGGCTGTGGAGAACCGGGGCTCCGAGCAGACTCATGGCACGAACGCGTCCGGAACTGCCGGGGATCGGGCGGTTTCGCATGGGGAGAAGCGTACGTTCCACGTGACCTCCACGTTCCCCGTGGTGCCGAGGTGCGGTCGCCCCGCCGGACATCGATAGGCTGGGCGCGGACTTACGCAAGGAGGATCTAGGACGATGGCAGGCAACACGGAACCGTTGTCGCCGCGGGCCAAGCTCGCCGTGACGGCGGGCAAGGCCGCGGCGGCGGTGTCGCGCGCTGCGGGGCGCGGCAGCGGATCGGTGATCGGCGGCCGGGTGGCGCTCAAGCTCGACCCCGACCTGCTCGGGCGGCTGGCGCAGCACCTGGACGTGATCCTCGTGTCCGCGACGAACGGCAAGACGACCACGACCCGGCTGATCGCGGAGGCACTCAGGGCCGCGGGGCCCGTCGTGTCGAACGCGCTCGGGGCCAACATGCCCGCGGGGATCACCTCCGCGCTGGCGGGCGGCTCGGACGCACGGTACGGCGTGATCGAGGTCGACGAGAAGTACCTGGCGGGTGTGGCGCGCGACACCACGCCGAAGGTGATCGCGCTGCTCAACCTCTCCCGCGACCAGCTGGACCGCGCGGCGGAGACCCGGATGCTGGCCGAGAAGTGGCGTGAGGGCCTGTCGGGCTCCAAGGCCGTGATCGTGGCCAACGCCGACGACCCGCTGATCGTGTGGGCCGCTTCCTCCTCCCCCAACGTGGTGTGGGTCGCGGCGGGACAGGCGTGGAAGGACGACGCCTGGTCCTGCCCGTCCTGCGGCGGTGTGATGCAGCGCCCCGGTGACGACTGGTTCTGCGGTGAGTGCGGCTTCCGCCGGCCCGCACCCAGCTGGGCGCTGAACGGCGACTACGTCCTGGACCCGCACGGTTCCGCGTGGCCGATCCACCTCCAGCTGCCGGGCCGGGCCAACAAGGCGAACGCCACGAGCTCCGCCGCCGTGGCCGCGGTCTTCGGCGTGCCGCCGCAGGTCGCCCTGGAGCGCATGTACCAGGTGCAGGCGGTGGCGGGCCGCTACGACGTGGTCACCTTCCTCGGCCGTGAGCTCCGGCTCCTGCTGGCGAAGAACCCGGCGGGCTGGCTCGAAACGTTTTCCCTGATCGATCCGCCGCCCACCCCGGTGATCCTCTCGGTGAACGCCCGCGGCGCCGACGGCACCGACACCTCCTGGCTGTGGGACGTCGACTACACCCAGCTCTACGGTCACCCGATCTTCGTGCTCGGTGACCGCAAGCTGGACCTCGCGGTCCGGCTTGAGGTGGCCGGACTGGACTTCCGTGTCTGCGAGACCCTGGACGAGGCCGTCCAGATGGCCCCGCCCGGCCGCATCGAGGTCATCGCCAACTACACCGCCTTCCAGGATCTGCGCCGTCGTGTCGGCAACTGACCCCCGCGCGGGCAACCCCCGGAGAGGACGAAGCATGAGCAACAACAGCCTGCGGCTGGTGTGGGTCTACCCCGACCTCCTCAGCACCTACGGCGACCAGGGCAACGCCCTGGTGGTGGAGCGCCGGGCCCGCCAGCGCGGTCTCGACGTGTCGCGCGTGGACGTGCGCAGCGACCAGCCCATCCCGACGTCGGGCGACATCTACCTGATCGGCGGCGGTGAGGACCGGCCGCAGCGTCTGGCCGCCGAGCGGCTGCGCCGTGACGGCGGGCTGAGCCGGGCCGCGGCGAACGGCGCGATCATCTTCTCGGTCTGCGCGGGCTACCAGATCCTCGGCCACGAGTTCATCAACGACCTCGGCGAGCGCGAGCCCGGCCTCGGGCTGCTCGACGTCGTCTCGACCCGGGGCGAGGGCGCCCGGTGCGTCGGCGACGTACTCGGCGACATCGACCCGAACCTGGGGCTGCCGCCGCTGACCGGGTTCGAGAACCACCAGGGCGTCACCCATCTCGGGCCCTCGGCCCGCCCGTTCGCCCGGGTGCGTCTCGGCCGGGGCAACGGCACGGGTGACGGCACGGAGGGCGCGTACAACGACACGGTCTTCGGCACGTACATGCACGGGCCCGTCCTGGCACGTAACCCGCTGATCGCGGACCTGCTGCTGAAGCTGGCGCTGGACGTCAACGCGCTGCCGCCGAGCGACGACCGGTGGTACGAGGCGCTGCGCGCCGAGCGGATCGCCGCGGCGACCCAGCCCGCCTGACGTATCCCTCCCGTACGGACCGGCCTCAGCGAGGAGCCGGTCCGTACGTGTGCGGCGGGTGTACATCCGGTGGACGTCCAGCAGTCGGACAGTGGGTTCGGTCCGGACACCCCGCGCCGGTAGGGTGGCGGGGATCCAACCGGACGACGTGGTCCGGCGTCGGCCCACGTTGCAAAGGTTTCCCGGGCAATGCGAATTGGTGTGCTCACCTCCGGCGGCGACTGCCCCGGCCTCAACGCCGTCATCCGTTCCGTCGTGCACCGCGCGGTGGTCGACCACGGCGACGAGGTCATCGGCTTCCACGACGGCTGGAAGGGCCTCCTCGAGTGCGACTACCGCAAGCTCGATCTCGACGCGGTCGGCGGCATCCTCGCCCGTGGCGGCACCATCCTCGGCTCCTCCCGGGTCCAGCCCGCGCATCTGCGTGACGGCGTGGAGCGGGCCAGGGGCCATGTCGCGGATCTGGGCCTGGACGCGATCATCCCGATCGGCGGCGAGGGCACGCTGAAGGCCGCCAATCTGCTCTCCGAGGCGGGTCTGCCCATCGTCGGTGTGCCCAAGACCATCGACAACGACATCGCCTCCACCGATGTGACCTTCGGCTTCGACACGGCCGTCGGCGTCGCGACGGAGGCGCTGGACCGGCTGAAGACGACGGCCGAGTCCCACCAGCGGGTGCTGATCGTCGAGGTCATGGGCCGGCACACCGGCTGGATCGCGCTGCACTCGGGCATGGCCGCCGGTGCGCACGCCATCGTCGTACCGGAGCGCCCCTTCGACATCGACGAGCTGACCGCGCTGGTCGGCAAGCGCTTCTCGGACGGCAAGAAGTTCGCGATCGTCGTCGTGGCGGAGGGCGCCAAGCCCCGCGAGGGCTCCATGGAGTTCAACCAGGGCACGAAGGACATCTACGGCCATGAGCGCTTCGCCGGGGTGGCGACGCAGCTCTCCGGCGAGCTGGAGCAGCGCCTCGGCAAGGAGGCCCGCCCGGTGATCCTCGGCCATGTGCAGCGCGGCGGCACCCCGACCGCGTACGACCGCGTCCTGGCCACCCGCTTCGGCTGGCACGCCGTGGAGGCCGCCCACCGCGGTGAGTTCGGCATGATGACGGCGCTGCGCGGCACGGACATCACGATGGTTCCGCTGGCGGCGGCCGTGGAGACCCTGAAGACGGTCCCTGCCGAGCGCTACGCCGAGGCGCAGGTCGTGCTCTGACCCGTCGCGACATTCCCGGACCGCCCCCGGCCGCACCCGCGGCCGGGGGCGGTTCTAGTCTGGACCGGACAACCGGCACGAAACGGGGACGACCCCAGCGGGAGTGAAGAGATGGATCACGGCGGGCACGGCATGAACATGGATCTGCCGCCGTTCACGCTGGGGCGCGGGCTGGAGTTCTCCGCGGACCCGTTCTTCCTGATCGGCTGCGCGGTCGCACTCGCCCTGTACGGGTACGGGGTCGTGCGGCTGCGCCGGAGGGGCGACGGCTGGCCGGTGAACCGGATCGTGCTCTTCGTCATCGGGGTGCTGTCCATCGCCCTGGTGATGTGCACGGGACTCAACGACTACGGCATGGTCATGTTCAGCGTGCACATGGTGCAGCACATGGTGATCAGCATGGTGTCGCCGATCCTGCTGCTCCTGGGCGCCCCGGTGACCCTGGCCCTGCGGGCGCTGCCCGTGGCGGGGCGGGGCCGTACGGGCCCGCGCGAGCTGCTGCTCAAGCTGCTGCACAGCCGCTACATGAAGGTCGTCACGCATCCGGTCTTCACGATCCCGCTGTTCATCGCGAGCCTGTACGGGCTCTACTTCACCCCGCTGTTCGACTTCCTCATGGAGTCGAAGACGGGCCACATCGCGATGATGGTGCACTTCCTGGCGGTCGGCCTGGTGTTCTTCTGGCCGATCATGGGCGTCGACCCCGGGCCTCACCGGCCCGGTTACGTGATGCGGATGCTGGAGCTCTTCGCGGGCATGCCGTTCCACGCGTTCTTCGGGATCGCCCTGATGATGGCGAGCCAGCCCATGGTGAAGGCGTACGAGAATCCCCCGGCCTCGCTCGGCATCGATGCCCTGGGCGACCAGTCGGCGGCCGGCGGCATCGCCTGGGCGTTCAGCGAGATCCCGTCCGTGCTGGTGCTGATCGCCCTGGTCTTCCAGTGGTACCGGTCCGACCAGCGCACGGCCAAGCGCTCGGACCGTGCCGCCGACCGGGACGGCGACCAGGAGCTGAAGGCGTACAACGCCTATCTCGCCTCATTGCAGGCGCGCGGGCAGTAGCGCCGGGCACGCCCGAGGGGTGACCATGGCTTCACCGGCCGTGCGGCCGGGTGAGGAGCGTGCGCTCATGCCTGGATCCACGAAAACCATGGGAGTGCTCACCGTCGGGGCGCTGGTCGCGGTGACGATGTACACGGTGGCGCTGGGGAGCAACGGCTGGCTCTGGTTCGGCTGGGTGGTGCTCGGGCTGGCCACCCTGGGGATGGTCGCCACCCGCGACACCTGAGACGCCACGGAACGCTCCGGCCCCCGGCCTCGACCGCGGCCGCTGCGGCACGCCTCGGCCTTCCGGGTCGAGGCGGGTGTGAGCGTGTCCCGAACGGTCAGCCGTCCATTCCGCGGGCGCGCCTGCCGAGCAGGTACGCCGCGGTGACCGCGACCCCGCGGTCCTCGTCGTGCGCCAGCTCCTCCAGGGCGCGTTCCGTGGTGGCGCCCGGGATGTCGGCGAGCGCCTGGGTGAGCCGTCGGCGTACGGCGGGGCCGGCGGCCGGGCGGGCGAGGCGGTGGACGAGGCCGTCCGCGATCCGGTCCGCCAGGTCCGGCGTGCCGGCCAGCGCGCTCAGCGCGTCGGCCGCGTCGACGTCACTCATCTCCTCGACGATCATGTCGAGGAGCACCGGCACCGCTTCGGCCTCCCCGCGCGCCCCGAGCTCCAGGGCCGCGTACCCGCGGACGGCGGGGTCCTCGCTCGCGAGAGCGCCCCGCAGCAGGACGGTCACCTCGGGCCCCGGGATCTCGGCGAGGGCCTGCACGGCGCGCCTTCGTACGTCGGCGACCGGCGAGGCGAGACCTTCCGCGAGCAACCGCGGCCCGTCCTCTCCCGCTTGGGCCAGGGCCCACCGGAACGCGCCGGCCACATGCGGGTCCGCCTCGTTCAGCGCCGCCTCGACCAGCGCTTCCACCGGCACCGCCTCGTCGACCGAGGACAGCGCGGCGCGCTGGCGGCGCCCCGCGCTCTCCGACGTGAGGCCCTGGAGGAGGGCGACGGTCCGCAGGACGTCCTCCCAGCCGGCGGGCCGGGAGGCACCGATCCTGCCGAGCCGTGTGAGCAGCTCCGTCTCCTGGGCGATGCGCTCCCTGGTCCCGCGGATCAGGTCCTCGACGAGCGCGGACGGCGTGAAGCCGGGATCGTCCAGCGCGCGGCCGACCTCCCGCAGGGACATCCCGAGCGACCGCAGGCTCTCGATGTGGAAGATCCGGGCGATGTCCTCGTCCGTGTACTCGCGATAGCCGCCCCCGGTCCGCCCCGTCGGCCGCAGCAGTCCGAGCGATTCGTAGTGCCGGAGCATGCGGGCGCTGACCCCGGAGCGCCGCGCCACCTCACCGATCAACACGCTCTAGTCCCCCTCCTCTCCACCCGTGCCGAGGGCCGCATCCGGACCGAGGGCCACCATGCGCTTGGCCTCCTCGATCGCGAACCCGAACCCGGCGTCCGGGTCCCGCAGCAGCGCTTCCGTGGCGAGCGCGTGCGCGCGTACGCCGGGGTCGGGGCCCGCTGCCGCCGCGTGCAGGGCGGGCAGGATCACCTCACCGAGGGCGATCAGCGCCCGGCTGAGGCTCAGCTGCATCTCCCGTCCGCCACGCCCGAGTTGTGTCGCCAGGGCATCCGCGAGCTCGTTCTCCTCGCCGGACGGCACCAGGACGACGGCCGCCCGCCAGGCGCTCCGCGCCACCTCGTCCTCGGCGTCGGACAGCAGAGCCCGCGTGATCACCGGCCATGCCTGCCGGTCCCCGATCTTCGAGAGCGTGTGCAGGGCCTGGCTCCGCGCCTGGTCACGCTCCGAGCGGACCTCGCCGATCAGCGCCGGGACCGTCACGGCGGCCGGGTGGCGGGTCAGCGCCCAGGTGAGCATCTCGCGCACCTGGAAGTCGGGTTCGGCCGCGCAGCGTTCGAGGAGCTTTCCGACGAACCGGGGGTCGGGCGTCGTACCGGCCGCCATCGCCGCCCGCAGCCGTACCGCCGAGCGGTCGGCCTCCAGCGCCCGGAGGGCGTGCGTCACATCCGTGTCCTGCGTCGGCAGGGTCATCGGTACCACCTCCTCGGCCCCACTGAAGACCTTGCCACGGTGACAAGGTCAAGTTTCGGACGTGTGTACGGTAAGTCGGGGGCATCGCGTCACGGCGGGGGCGCGGACGTCCGGTTCCGGATCCGGCGCGAGGGAGTTCCGTGAAGCACAGCGTGGTCCTTGTGATCCTGTTCGTCGTGCCGGGCCTCTGGGGAGCGGCCACCCTGGGAAGCGCGCTGACGGCGTCGACGGACATCGTGTGCCCCGGGGAGAACGTGAAGGAGGACGGGGAGGAGCACCCGGGCCCCATGCGGCCCGGGGACACCGGGTGCGCGGTGCTCGACGGGAGCGTCTCCGTCGGGACGCGTACCTATGAACAGCAGCGGCGGGTCCAGTCCTTGGAGCGGCGCGAGGACGCGATGACCGGCGCCCTGCTCCTCGCGTACGGCACGGCGGGCGGCCTCCTCGTGTGGCGCGCCCGGCGCCCGGAGTCCGACCGGGACTGATCCCGCACCGGGGCCTGGCACGCCACGGTCCAGGCGTGCCACGGCGCGGATGCCGTCCGGGCGTCAGCCCTTGGGGGTCCTGCGCTCCCACGCCTCCCGGACCTCCAGCGGAATCCGCCCCCGTGACGGTACGTCGTAACCGCGGGCCCGTGCCCAGGAGCGGATCGTCCCGGTGTCGACGGGCCGGTGACCGGGGAGGGGGCCGGGCTGCCGGGGAACGGGGCGGGCGGGTGCGAACCCGGCGGGGGCCTCGCCGAGGGAGACCGGGAACAGGGGGACCTCGATCCGCCCGCCGAGGACGGCGGTGAGGAACGCGGTCAGGGTTCCGTCGTAGGTGAACCAGTCCGGGCCCCGGGCCTGGTTGACCGCGATGCGCCAGCGGTCGGGGTCCCCTGCGGGGTCCGTGATCCAGAAGAGGTACGCGCCGTTGTCGGTCACGGCGCAGGCGAAGAGCGTCTCCGGATCGTACGGAACGGGGTGCGTGCCCTGTTCACGGTCCTTGCTCAGCCGGGCCCGGAGCCGGCCGGGCACGGGGCCCGTGAGGTCGGCGTGCTCCGTCGCACCGTGCGGGTGGTAGACGTGGACGAAGCCGTTGAACACCCCGGGCCCGTAACGGTCGGCGAGCTCCTTGTAGTCCTGCGGCAGCGGCATGCCGAGGGTCGCCTCGACGGTCTCCCAGTGGATGTGCGAGGTCGGGCCCGGGGGCGGGCAGAGCGTGGTGAGAGCGGTCATTGCGGCCATCGGTCTCCTGAGGCTCCGGTCCTGGATCGTGATCATCCGGCCGGCGGCGGCGTCGGGGCGTCGGATCCTGGGCCCAGTGTGGCGGAAGAACGGGACAGGTCGCACGAAATGGGGGCTACGAACCCCGTACGGGCGCCGGGGCGCTCCCACGTTCGGACAGGAGCCGCATGACGTGACCCACCGCCGTGAGCCTCTCGTCGACCGTGGCGTCGCCGGGGACCTGGATCTTCGCCCCCGCGTAGGAGAGCCCGCCCCCGGCCGCACGGAGACAGCGGCGTACCTCCTCGGCGTCCATGAGGGAGGTGGGCTCGTCCTCGGTGAGGGGCAGGTGTGCGTCCGCCCAGGGTCCCCCGTACCGGTTCGCCGTCGGGCCGGCGCCGGAGAACACGACACCCTCCAGCAGGTCCTCGGAGGCGAGCCGGATGATCTGGGCGAGCGGCCGGGACCGGTCCTGCGCCTCGATCGCCGAGCGGCCCCAGTTGACGGTGATGCCGATCCCGGCCTCGTGCGCGAGGGGGATCTCCTCCTCCAGCGGCAGGAACCGCTTCTCTCCCGGGACGGCCGGCGAGTACGCGTCGCAGTGCTCCAGGACGAGCCGGGTGGACCAGTCGCCCTCGGTGGGTGCGGTCGCCGTGAGCTCTTCGAGGGACCGGGCGAACATCTCTCCGACGGCGGTCGTCGAGGGGGCGGTGTGGATGTGGAGGGCGGAGACCGACTGCTCACCGGTGAGCTGGTTCAACTCCTCGGCGGCGACGCGGGCCTCACGGACGAACGCGAGCGCCGCCTGCCGGCCGTCGTGGTCCCCGGAGGCCAGCCCGAAGGTGCCCGAGGCTCCGACGCGCATCATCGTGCCGGGGATCAGGGTGATCACCGAGCGGGTGAACCGGCCGCGCATCCGGGCGGCCAGCCACCGTACGTCCTCACCGAGGCCGTCGCGGAACGGGAGTTCCAGTCCGTCGGCCATCCCCCGGTCGGCGAGCCCCTCGTAGAAGTGCTCCTGGTCGGCGCGCTGCGAAGGCAGCGCCGCGTAGGCACCCACGAGGGCGACGGGCTGTGCTGTGTTCATGGTGCCGGTTCTCCGGTTCATGGCGTCGTCACGCCGAGCGCTTTGCCGATGGGGTCGTAGTGCGACGTGACCGCCGCGTGGAAGGCGCGGGCGTCGCCCGCCTCGGCCGCGTCGAGCATCAGCCCGTGCGCGCGAGCCGTCTGGTCCATGTCGGCCGCGACGGAGAGCCCCAGGGTGGGCACCACCACGGTGTGCACCTCCCAGAACGCACTGACGAGCTGCCCGACCAGGGCGTTGTCCAGCCGCGCCAGCAGCCCGGTGTGGAACGCGCGGTCCTGCTGCGGGAAGGCCCGGCCCTCGGCGGCCTCGGCGACCATCTCGTCCACCAGCGCGTGCAGACCGGGGTTGGAGGTGCCCGCAAGGCTCGCCACGATGCGCTCGGCCATGCCGTGGTCGAGCACCTGACGGATCTCGACCACGTCACGCAGTGCGCGCAGGTCGTCGCCGGGGCTCAGCACCCCGCGGAAGACGAGCATCTCGACGAGCGCGTCGAGCGACATGGCGCCCACATACGTGCCGTGGCCGTGGCGTACGTCGACGATGCCGAGCGTCGACAGGGTGCGGACGGCCTCCCGCACGCTGGAGCGGGAGACCCCGAGACGTTCGCAGAGCTCGGTCTCGGTGGGCAGCAGGTCGCCGGGGCGCAGGCCCTCGGCCAGGATGAAGTCCTTGATCTGGCCGGTCGTGGTGGCCCGCCGCGAGGCGCCCGCCCCGCGCGGCACCTCGGGCGTGGGCGCCCCGTAACTGCTCCGTATCTCTGCGGCCATTCCGCCCCCTGGGTTCACGGTCCTGGGGGTGACCCTACCTAAGATCAGACGTCTGATGTTATGGATCGGCGTACATCACGCGACCTGCCCGTGGTCCGAGGAGGAACTCCACCGGCCGACGGGCCCGGCTCCCCACGCCCACGGCCTCCCGGAGACACCCGTAACACGGCTACGATCGATCACCTGAGAGAGCCGACGAGTTCATCACGCTGTGTGCGACCTGGCAGAACGCGGCCAACAGCCCGGTCCGGAAGGCTAGGAGAGAAGCTGTGTTCTATTACGTCCTGAAGTACGCCGTGCTGGGTCCTCTGCTCCGGCTGCTGTTCCGCCCCCGTATCGAAGGACTGGAACACATCCCCGACGACGGCGCCGCCATCGTCGCCGGCAACCATCTCTCCTTCTCCGACCACTTCCTGATGCCGGCGATCCTCAAGCGCCGCATCACGTTCCTCGCGAAGGCCGAGTACTTCACCGGCCCCGGGATCAAGGGGAAGCTGACCGCGGCGTTCTTCCACAGCATCGGGCAGATCCCCGTGGACCGGTCGGGCAAGGAGGCCGGGCAGGCGGCCATCCGCGAGGGCCTGGGCGTGCTGGACAAGGGCGAGCTGCTGGGCATCTATCCGGAGGGCACCCGTTCGCACGACGGGCGGCTGTACAAGGGCAAGGTGGGGGTCGCCGTGATGGCGATCAGGGCGGGCGTCCCGGTCATCCCCTGCGCGATGGTCGGCACGTTCGAGATCCAGCCGCCCGGCCAGAAGGTGCCGAAGATCAAGCGGGTCACGATCAGGTTCGGGGAGCCGCTGGACTTCTCCCGTTACGCCGGCCTGGAGAACCAGAAGGCGGCGATCCGGGCGGTCACGGACGAGATCATGTACGCCATCCTCAATCTCTCCGGGCAGGAGTACGTCGACGAGTACGCGGCCAAGGCGAAGGCCGCACAGGCCGAGGAGTCCAGGAAGTTCCCGCGGCGGCCACGCTGAGCGGGGAATCTGCTGAGGGCCGATCACCCTGGTCCGGCCGGTGAGGCCGCCGTAGCGTCTTCCGTATGAGCAGAGGACGAGCTTTCGTACTGGGCGCCACGGGACAGATGGGCCGGCCCGCCGTGCGGGCCCTGGCCGAGGACGGCTGGGAGGTGACCGCGGCCTCGCGCGGCGGTGGCCGGGACGCCGGCTGGGACGCGGGGGTCCGCTCCCTCGCGGTCGACCGCGAGGAGAAGGGGGCGTTGGAGGAGGCGCTGGGCGACGGCTGTGACGTCCTCGTCGACATGGTCGCCTTCGGCCGGGACCACGCCGCGCAGCTCACCGGGCTCGCGGGCCGGGTCGGTTCCGCCGTGGTCATCTCCAGCGGCGCGGTGTACGAGGACGGGCGGGGCCGGAGTTTCGACACCCAGGACGAGCCGGACGGCTTCCCGGAGTACCCGGTGCCGATACGGGAGTCCCAGCGCACGGTCGCCCCCGGGGACGCGACGTACGGGACGCGGAAGGTCGCGCTGGAGCAGGAGTTGCTCGCGGCGGGCGACGCACTGCCGGTGACGCTGCTCCGGGCGGGGGCGGTGCACGGACCGCACTGCCGGACCCCGCGCGAGCTGTACTTCGTCAAGCGCCTGCTGGACGGCCGCCGCAGGAGGGTCCTGGCGTACGGCGGGGAGAGCCGCTTCCACCCGGTCCATGTGTCCAACATGGCCGAGCTGATCCGCCTCGCCGCCCTGCGGCCGGCCTCCCGCGTGCTCAACGCGGGGGATCCGCAGGTGCCGACCGTCGCCGAGATCGGCGCCGCTGTGGACGCCGTGCTGGGCGTGGAGACCGGCACGGTGCTGGTGGAGGGGCCCCCGCCCGAGGGAGGCATCGGGGAGACGCCGTGGGGCGGCGCGCACCCCGTCGTCCAAGACATGTCGGCCGCCGAACGGGAGTTGGGCTACCGCCCGGTGACGGGGTACGCCGAGTCGCTGCCGTCGACGGTCGAGTGGCTCGCCGCGCGGCTCGAAGGGCGCGACTGGCGGGAGGCCTTCCCCAAGATGCTGCGGAGCTACGGCGAGGGCCTCTTCGACTACGCGGCGGAGGACGCCTGGCTGGAGCGGTACGACAGGAAGGCCTGAGCGCTTCGTCGCACGGGCCCGGCCCGGGGTGAACGGGGCTGAGCGGGGGTGAACGGGCGGCCGCCGGACTTCATCGGCCGCCCGCTCACGTCAGGTGGTGATCACGGCGTCGGCGTGGCGTGCGGGGTGCACGTCACATCGCGCCGGTCGGTCTTCCCGGTGAGCAGGTAGGTGTCCACCCGCTCGTTGATGCAGGGGTTGACCAGGCCGGTGACACCGTGCGATCCGGCGCCCTTCTCGGTGATGAGACGGGAGCCCTTGAACCGCTTGTGCAGCTCGACGGCGCCCTCGTACGGGGTGGCGGCGTCGCGCGTGGACTGCACGATCAGCACCGGCGGCAGGCCCTTGCCGGTACGGACGTCCAGCGGGGTCTGCTGCTTGGCCGGCCAGGTCGCACACGGCAGGTTCATCCAGGCGTTGGCCCACGTCATGAACGGGTTGTCCCGGTGCAGCCGTGTGTTGTCGCGGTCCCACTTCTTCCAGCTGGTGGGCCACTTGGCGTCCGTGCACTCGACGGCCGTGTAGACGGCGTTGCCGTTCTCCGCGCTGATGTTGCCCGCGGTGTCCGACAGGTCGGGTGCCGCGGCGTCGATCAGCGCCTGGGTGTCGCCGCCCAGGTAGTCGCTCCAGGTCTGGGCGGTGGGCGCCCAGGCGGAGTCGTAGTACGGCGCGCTCTGGAAGAAGCCGATGAGCTCGGCCGGGCCGAGGACCCCGCCGATCGGCTTCTTCTTGGCCGCGGCACGCAGCGTCAGCCACGCCTGCTCGACCTTCTCGGGCGTGTCGCCGATGTGGTAGGCAGCGTCGTTCTTGGCGACCCATGCCTTCCAGTCGTTCCAGCGGGTCTGGAAGGCGATGTCCTGGTTGAGGTTGGCCTCGTACCAGATGTTGCTCTTCGCCGGGTTGACCACGCTGTCGACGATCATGCGGCGTACGTGCGTCGGGAAGAGCGTGCCGTAGACCGCGCCCAGGTACGTGCCGTAGGAGACGCCCAGGAAGTTGAGCTTCTTCTCACCGAGCGCGGCGCGGATGACGTCCAGGTCGCGTGCGGTGTTGGGCGTGGTCATGTGCGGCAGCATGTCGCCGCTGCGTTCGGCGCACCCGTCGGCGTACTCCGCCGCGAGCTTGCGCTGGGCCCGCTTGTCGGCCTCGCTGTCCGGCACCGGATCGGCCTTCGGAGCCTTCACGAACTCCTGGGGGTCGATGCAGGAGATCGGCGCGGAGTGGCCGACACCGCGCGGGTCGAAGCCCACGAAGTCGTACGCCTTCGCGGCCTTCGTCCAGAGCGGGTTCTTGGTGACGATGCGCTTGGGGAACGCCATCCCCGAGCCGCCGGGGCCGCCGGGGTTGTAGACGAGCGCGCCCTGGCGCTCACTCTTCGTGCCCGTGCTGACGTGCCGGTCGACCGCGAGCTTGACCTGCTTGCCGTTCGGCTTGGCGTAGTCGAGCGGAACGCTCACCCATCCGCACTGGATGGGTGCGGCGATCGCCCAGTCCGCCGGGCAGTCCGCCCAGTCGATCCCGGTCTTCGCGGCCCGGGCGGCGGCGATCTGGACCCCACGCGCCTCCTGGTCGCCGTGGTGCCTGCTGTCGGCACCGGCGGCCGGTGCGGCTATCGCCCCTGCTATGAGCGTGCCCGCTATCAGAGTGCCGGCCGAACCGAGCACCGCTGTGCGTCTCAAGTGGAACCTCCCCCTGCGTGATGCGCCGCCCGTGGCGGCGCGTTGGTTCATGAGTCAGGGGGATCCTTTCGTCTGTGAGGTTGCTGAGAACAGGGCGTACACGTGTTTCTTTACCGAACCAATAACCGGTGCCCTCTGTCCCGCTGAGCGGACTCACGCTTCCTGGAGGGCCGTTGTCTCCTTCAGCAGGCCCTCCAGCGCCTCGTCGAGCACCGCGCGCAGCAGCCGTGCGTCGGCGGCGAGCGCGGTCACCAGGACGGCGGGCCCGGCCAGCGGGGTGAGCGCCGCGCAGGGGCCGAGCAGCCTCGGTGGGGGGAGGGCGTCCTCGAAGGCGGGGTCGACGACGAGCAGTTGCCCGACGGCACGGTGACCGCCCAGGACGGCCGCACCGTCCCAGCCCCCGGGTGCTCCCGGCCCGTACGCCAGCTGCTGGTCGAGCAGCGGCCGTCCGGCCCTGCGGACGGTCAGGCGGGTGGAGAGCCGGCCGGTGCGTTCGCCGTGCCGGCCCAGGACCTGTTCCTCGCGCAGCACCAGCCGTGCGGTGGCGGCGAGGTCGGCCCGGGTGGTCAGGTCGAGTTCGCTGCCGTACGCGGAGACGATCTGTTCGGGGAGCCAGTGGAGTTCGGCCCCCTCCCCCACCCGGAGCCGTACGTCGTAGGAGGCGGGTACGGCGTCCGGGCCGGCTCCCGGCAGCGCCACGGTGGCGGCCGCGGAGTCCACCGTCAGGCGTGCGCCGTCCCCGGCCAGGACCTCGACGGCGAGCCGGTCGCCGCCCAGGGGCGCGCTCATCGCGCCGACCACGGTGACGCGTGTGTACGCGGGGTCCGGTGACCTGGTCCGGCGCAGCGCGAGCGGGCCCTCGCTCTCCAGGACCGGGAGGGCGGTGGATCCCCGTCCGTCGGCCACGGCCGTGATCCGGGCGGTGGCCGTGACGCTCATGCGGTCCAGTCCGCGAGCCGTTCCCGCACCCAGTCGGCGACCGGTGCGACACCGTCGGCACCGGTCAGGGAGGTGAACACCACGGGGAGGTCACCGCGCTGTGCGGCGGCGTCGCGTGCCATCCGGCCCAGGTCGGAGCCGACGTAGGGGGCGAGGTCGGTCTTGTTGACGACGAGCAGGTCTGCGGTGGTGACACCGGGGCCGCCCTTGCGGGGGATGTCGTCGCCGCCGGCGACGTCGATCACGAAGACCTGCGCGTCGACGAGCCCCTTGGAGAAGGTCGCTGTGAGGTTGTCACCGCCCGACTCGACGAGGATGAGGTCGAGGGGCCCCACGGAGTCCTCCAGGTCCTCGACCGCTTCGAGGTTGGCGGAGATGTCGTCGCGGATCGCGGTGTGGGGGCAGGCGCCGGTCTCGACGGCCTGGATGCGCTCGGGCGGCAGGACGGCGTTGCGGAGCAGGAAGGCGGCGTCCTCGCGGGTGTAGATGTCGTTGGTGACGACGGCGATGGCGATCCGGTCGCGCAGGGCGCGGCAGAGGGCGGCGACGGTGGCCGTCTTGCCCGATCCGACCGGTCCTCCCAGGCCGATCCGCAGCGCGCGGCGGGTCCCGTCGGGGCGTGCGGAGTCGGCGCTGACGGCGGCCGGTCCGGTGTGCGTGTGGTCGAGGTGCATGGGGCGGCTCCTGGTGAGAACGATGGGCTGGGTACGCGGCTTCAGGACGCGAACAGGCGGACCGGCCAGGCCGCGTGGGCCTCGGCCGAGATGTCGAGCAGCGGGGCGGAGGCGGCGGGCAGCGCGTCGATGCCGTGGCGTGCGGCTTCGGCGGCCTGCCCGGCGACCCGGTCGAGGGCGGGGGCGAGCCGGGCGAGGACGGCGCTGGCCTCGAACGGGTCGAGGGACAGCAGGCGGACCACCGCGGTGGCGGGGCCGCTGACCGTTTCGTAGACGACGCAGTGTGCGGCGTCGGCGGGTTCCAGGCCGGCGGAGCGTGCCGTGAGCCCGAGGACGACGGGCTGGTGGGCGCCGCGCGGCCGGGCTTCGGCGAGCGCGGCCAGTTCGGGGCTCGGCCAGGTGGCCCGGGCCGCTCTCATCAGCTGCCGGCCGAGTCTGCGGGCGGCGTTCCTGAGGGCGGGTGAGGGGGTCCGGGCGTCGGCCGCCTCGTCGAGGGCGAGCGGGTCGAGGCCCTGGGCCGCGGCGGCGGCCAGGGCGGCGGAGGTGAGGCCCGTGGTGTGGAGCCGGCCCAGGCAGAACTCCTCCAGGTCCCGGGCGTCACGGATGCGTCCCGCCTTGACGGCCGGTTCGGCGCCACCGGAGTGGGCGTGGCCACCGGCGGGGAACCGGCCGTCGGCGAGGACGAGCAGGGCTGCGCGCGTGGTCATGAGGTGCTGTCCTGCCCTCAGAAGAGGAAGTAGCGCTGGGCCATGGGGAGTTCCGCGGCGGGTGCGGGTTCGACCGGGTCGCCGTCGATGGTGACGGCGAAGCTGTCGGGGTCGACCTGGACCCGGGGCAGGGCGTCGTTCTCCCGCATGTCCGCCTTGGTGACGCCCCGGGTGCTGGTGATCGGCACGAACGCCTTGCCGAGCCCCAGGCGCTCCGGGAGCCCCGCCTCGACGGCCGCCGAGGAGACGAAGTTGAGAGAGTTGGACGCGGGGGCACGGCCCACGGCTCCGAACATCGGGCGGGGCATGACCGGCTGGGGGGTGGGGATGGAGGCGTTGGCGTCGCCCATCTGCGCGTACGCGATCTGGCCGCCCTTGATGACGGTCTGCGGCTTGACCCCGAAGAACGCCGGGTCCCACAGCACGAGGTCGGCGAGCTTGCCGGTCTCGACGGAGCCGATCTCCCGGTCCAGCCCCTGGGCCACCGCCGGGTTGATGGTGTATTTGGCGACATAGCGACGTGCCCGGTGGTTGTCGGCGGGGCCGTCGCCCGGCAGCGCGCCGCGTCGCCGCTTCATCACGTGGGCGGTCTGCCAGGTCCGCAGGATCACCTCGCCGATACGGCCCATCGCCTGGGAGTCCGAGGAGATGATCGAGATGGCTCCGAGGTCGTGGAGGATGTCCTCGGCCGCGATGGTGGACGGCCGGATCCGGGACTCGGCGAAGGCGAGGTCCTCCGGCACGGTGGGGTTGAGGTGGTGGCAGACCATCAGCATGTCGAGGTGTTCCTCGATGGTGTTGACGGTGTGCGGCCGGGTCGGGTTGGTGGAGCTGGGCAGGACGTAGGGCTCCGAGACCACACTGATGATGTCGGGAGCGTGCCCGCCGCCCGCGCCCTCCGTGTGGTAGGCGTGGATGGAGCGACCGGCGATGGCGGCCAGGGTGTCGGCGACGAACCCGGCCTCGTTGAGCGTGTCCGTGTGGATGGCGAGCTGGGCGCCGGTCTCCTCGCACACGCTCAGGCAGGCGTCGATGACGGCGGGGGTGGCACCCCAGTCCTCATGGATCTTGAATCCCAGTGCTCCGGCGCGCAGTTGGGAGTGCATGGCCTCGCGGGACATGGTGTTGCCCTTGCCGAGCAGACCGATGTTGACCGGGTAGCCCTCGAGCGCCTCGAACATCCGGGCGAGGTGCCAGGGGCCCGGGGTGATCGTGGTGGCTTTGGTCCCTTCCGCCGGCCCCGTGCCACCGCCGACGAGTGTGGTGATCCCGGAGGAGAGCGCCTGGTCGACGAGGGTCGGCGAGATGAAGTGGACGTGGGCATCGATGGCTCCGGCGGTGATGAACTTGCCGTTGCCCGCGATGATCTCGGTCTCGGGCCCGATGACCAGCTCGGGGTGGACACCGTCCATCGTGTCGGGGTTGCCGGCCTTCCCGATGCCGGTGATCTGGCCCTCACGGATGCCGATGTCCGCCTTGACGACGCCCCAGTGGTCGATGATGACGGCGCCGGTGACGACGGTGTCGGGGGCACCCTCGGCGCGGGTGGTCCGCGCCTGGCCCATCGACTCACGGATCACCTTGCCGCCGCCGAACACGGCTTCGTCACCGGCCCGCCCGGGGCCGCCGGAACGGTCCTCCTCGATCTCCACGACGAGGTCGGTGTCGGCGAGCCGGATGCGGTCACCGGTGGTGGGCCCGAACAGATCGGCGTACACGGGACGGCTGAGCTCAGGCATCGAGGGGACCTCCGGTGGCGCCGCGCAGTCCGGGGACGGTACGCAGACCTGCGAGCGGGACGAGTTCGACGTCGACGGGGATGCCGGGCTCGAAGCGCACAGCGGTCCCGGCGGCGATGTTCAGCCGCAGCCCGTGGGCCGCGCGGCGGTCGAAGTCCAGGCCGGGGTTGGCCTCGGCGAAGTGGTAGTGCGAGCCGACCTGGACGGGCCGGTCGGCGGCGTTGAGGACGGTGAGGCGGGTGACGGGGCGCCCCTCGTTGAGCGCGATCCGCCCCTCGGCGAACAGGATCTCTCCGGGAATCATCGGCCGTTCCCCCGTCAGACGATCGGTTCGTGGACGGTGACCAGCTTGGTGCCGTCCGGGAAGGTGGCCTCGACCTGGACGTCGTGGATCATCTCCGGGATGCCGTCCATGACGTCGTCGCGGGTGAGGACCTTCCGGCCGGAGGCCATGAGTTCGGCCACGGTCCGGCCGTCGCGCGCGCCTTCCAGCAGGTGCGACGTGATCAGCGCGACCGCCTCGGGGTGGTTCAGCCGCAGCCCGCGCGCCCTGCGCTTCTCCGCGACGTCGGCGGCCACATGGATGAGCAGGCGTTCCTGTTCGTGCGGAGTCAGTTGCACGCTTCCACCCTCTTCGTCTTCCGCCCGGTACCTGCCCCGGGCGCAGCGGGACCTTATCCCGCCTTCAACACTCTGTTGAACGGCGAAGAGGGCTCCGCGACCAGGTATGGCACGTTAGGGCGGAAGTTTTTCCGGCGCGTTAACTGATCCTTGACGGATCCATGGACATCAGGCCGCGCAGCCCGTTCTCCAGGACGTCGGGCTCGACCCCGCCGAACAGCGCTTCCTGCGCGAGGAATCCCTGGGCGGTGGCGATCAGGGTGCGGGCCACGTCGTCGGCCGGGACGTCGGCGCGCATCAGCCCGGCCGCCCGGTATGCGTCCACCAGCTTCGCCCACGCCGCGCGCATGCCGGCGTAGCCGTCGTGGAGGGTCTTCGCCAGCCGCTCGTTGCGCATGGTCTCGGCCCACACCTGGACGATGAGCGCGGCAGACGCGCGGCGCTCCATCACGTACATCTGGTCCTCGAAGACCCCGCGCACCACCCTGCCCAGCAGGACGTCGGGGGTGGGCGGCGGGGTGAGCTCCCCGGCCTCCTCGAAGGCCCGGCGGATGTTGACGAACGCCTCGTCGGCGATGGCGGCGATCAGGTCCTCCTTGCCCGCGAAGTAGCGGTAGACGGCCCCTGCGGACAGACCGACCTCCTTCAGCACGTCCTGCATCGAGGTGCCGTGGAAGCCGTTACGGGCGAAGCAGTGCGCGGCACCGGCGAGGATCTGCCGGCGGCGGGCGTCGAGGTGCTCCTGGGATACGCGTGCCATGGCAGCCAATCTAAAACGAACGTTCCTTCTTGACAAGCGTCCGGACCGGGGAGACAGTGGCCGCATCCTAAAACGAACGATCCTTCTCTTTGAATTGAGGCAGTCGTCATGCCTGCTGCGCCCAACCGCCGCGCGGTCGCGGTCATCCTCCTCGTCCCGCTGATCGTGACACTCAGCCTCTGGGCGTTCTCCTGGCCCGCGGCCCGGATCGCCCCGCGCGACCTGCCCGTGGGCGTCGCGGGCGCCGCCCCGGCGGCCGACCAGCTGCAGAGCCGGTTCGAACAGCGCGAGGGCGCCTTCGAGATCCACCGTTACGCCGACGAGGCTGCGGCCCGCGCCGCGATCGAGGACCGGGTCGTATACGGCGCCGTCGTCGTCACCGGGAAGGGCCCGCAGCTGCTCACCGCCTCCGCGGCGAGCCCCGTCGTCGCCCAGCTGCTGACCGAGGCCGTCAAGGCGTCGGCCCCCGCGGGCACGGCGATACCGGTCACCGATGTCGTCGCGGCACCCGAGGCCGATCCGCGCGGCGCCGCCCTCGGCGCGAGCATCCTCCCGCTGGCCCTGGCCGGTGTCGCCGCCGGCGCACTGGTGACCGTCATGGGGCTGCGCGGCGCCAGGGCGGCTGTGACCCTCGCCGGGGCGTCGGCCCTGGTCGGCATCGCGGCCACCGCGATCGCCCACAGCTGGCTGGGGGTGGTGACGGGTGACTGGTGGACGGAGGCCGGCGCCATCGGGCTCACCGTGCTGGCCATCGCCTCGGCCGTCGGAGGGCTCGCCGCCCTGGTGGGCCCGAAGGGCATCGGTGTGGGCGCGCTGCTGATGGTGCTGCTCGGCAACTCCTTCTCGGGTGTCACGAGCGCCCCTCAGCTGCTGCCCGAACCGGTCGGCCTGATCGGTCAGTGGCTCCCGCCGGATGCGGGCGGCTCACTGCTGCGGTCGGTCGCGTTCTTCGACGGCGCTGCGGCGGGCGGCGCGGCGCTGACCCTGGCGGTGTGGTCGGCCGTCGGCCTGGCGGCCGTGCTGGCCGGCGCCCGTCGCCGGCCGGAACCGAATGCCCCGGCCGCACCCTCCGCCGAGCACCGCGAACCGGCTCTCACCAGCTGACGGGACTCCACCCGGACGAGCCGCGCCCCCGCCGGACAGGCGGGGGCGCGGCTTTTCGCTGTTCCTGATCGGCCAAGGACCGGAGAGGCTGCGGCACGAGCGGCGTCAGCGGTCCCGGTCCTCATGGCCGCGCGGCTCGTGACCCCGGTGTTCGTGGCCCTGGTACTCGGCGGCAATCCCGAAGCGGTGGCGTTCGCCCGGAGCGGACTCCACGGAACGGAACGAGGACAGCGAGCTGATCACCTGCTCCTCGGCTGCCACCTCCTGCGCCGCGGCTTCCCCGTCCTCCAGTCGTTGCAGGTCAGCGGCGGACACGAGAGCCACAAGAGGCTTCCCGTGGCGCGTGACCACCACCCGTTCGCCCCCGTAGACGACACGGTTGATCAGTTCGGCGAGCTCCGCCCGGGCTTGCGTCACCGGAATCTCGTAGGCCATGCCCCCATCTTAGCCTCCTGTACGTCCTGTACATTTTTCACGTACTCCGATTCGCCGTGGTCCGAGGAGAGGCACTGTCATGTTCCGTCCCGCCGCCCGCTACGTCCTGCCCGAGTTCACCGAACGCACCGCCAACGGATCCCGGAGCATGGACCCGTACTCGAAGCTGCTGTCCGAGCGGATCGTCTTTCTCGGCACGCCCGTCGACGAGACCGCGGCGAGCGACCTGATCGCCCAGTTCATGTACCTGGAGCACGCGGATCCCGACCGGCCGGTGTCCCTCTACATCAACTCGCCGGGTGGCTCCTTCAACGCCATGACCGCGGTCTACGACACCATGAACTTCCTCGCCTGCGACGTGGAGACCTTCTGCCTCGGCCAGGCGGGTTCGAGCGCCGCGGTGCTGCTCGCGGCCGGCGCGCCCGGCCACCGACATGCCCTGCCAGGCGCCCGGGTAGTCATCCAGCAACCCGCCCTGGAGGAGCCGGTGCGGGGCCAGCCCTCCGATCTCGAGATCCAGGCCCGCGAGTTGATGCGCGAGCGCGAGATGCTCACGGCCATGCTGGCCCGTCACACGGGGCGCTCCCCGCAGGAGATCAGCGCCGACATCGAACGGGACACCATCCTCGACGCCCCGGCCGCCCAGGCGTTCGGGCTGGTGGACCACGTCATGGAGAACCGCACGCCGCACCCCACGAGATGAACGCCCGATGCTCCCACCGCAGTTCCCGCCGCTCCCCGCCCTGACCCGCGCCGAGGCCGAGTTCATCGACCGCTATCTGGAGGCGCTCGACCAGCTCGGCCGCATCAACCCCGCCCGCGGCAGCGACACGTACGGGGCGCTCCGGGCGGCCCAGGCCCTCGCGTCCCGGGCAGCCGCCCTGCGCGACGCGCTCGTGTTGATGCACGAGCGGGGTGAATCTCAGATCCACGCGGAGACCTTGACCAGGGCGCTGCGGCTGCTGGACGGCGAGCGCCGTGCCGCACGGGTCGCCGTGCCTCCCGCGCCGTCGAGTTGAACGCCTCGCCGCCCGGCCGCCGGACCCGCCTTTCGGTGTCTGTTTTCGACACGCCCGGCGGGCCGATGAGTTTTGCTCGCTCGATCGGCGTAGAAGGTCCCCCGCCCGAGGGACAGCTCAACTTGCGCAACGGGCGCGGACGCTGAGCGGAATCTGTTGTTCCGCCGCTGGTACGCGGCTGGTCCGGCGCAGCCGTCGCGGCTCCGGGGCGGCCGCGTCCACCCGATCGGATCAGTCGTGACGACTCTCACATATCGCTACTTCAACGAGGAAATCCGGCAGTGCGTGCGTAAAGATCCCTGGGACGACAAGCCCCCGCCACCGCGGCGGGGCGGTCCGGGCGGACGCCGAGTCCTGCCGCCGTCCGGATGCCTGGTCGACAGGAGTGGATCGGCAGGAGTGGAGGACCCGAGCACAACGGGCCGACCGGGCAACCGGACGGCCCTCGGGGTGAAGCCGCATCACGCGGCCGGGCAACTTCGCCAGCCCGAACCCGACAGGTCATCCTTCACAGGCGGCTGACGAAGGGTTGCGCATGACTGCGCAGGTTCATGTCCCGTCTCTGTTCGCCCGGGTCGGTACGGCCTCGGTTCTGACGTTCGCCGTAGGCACCACCATGATGGCCCCCGGTTTCGTGAACGACGCCGAGGCCGCCGCCCATTCGACGAAGGCACTCAAGATCGCCGCCTCGAAGAAGGGGTCGCCCTACAGATGGGGCGCCACCGGCCCCCATCGGTTCGACTGCTCCGGCCTCACGCTCTACTCGTTCAAGAAGGCCGGCAGGAAACTCCCCCGTACGGCTCAGCAGCAGTACAACAAGACCCGCCATATCTCCAGGTCGCAGCGGAAACGCGGCGACCTGGTCTTTTTCCATGCGGGCAGCAGTGTGTACCACGTCGGCATCTACGCCGGCAGCGGCAAGATCTGGCACTCACCGAAGACAGGCGCCGTGGTCCGGCTGGAGAAGATCTGGTCCGGCAACGTCTGGTACGGGAGGGTCGCCTGACACCCTCCCCCGTCCGGTTCAGCGCAGCAGCGGGCCCGTCACCAGCACGAGCCCCAACGCGGTGAGCGCCGTGCCGCTGCCCCCCTCGATCGCACGGGAGGCACGCGGCCGGCGCAGCCACCGCCCCAGCCGGTCCACCAGCAGGGCCACCGCCGGGAACCAGACGAGCGCGAGCACGACGACCACCGAGGCCAGCAGCAGGGTCCTGGGCAGCGCCGACCGCCCCTCGGGGACGAACTGGGGCAGCAGGCTGAGGAAGAGCACGGGCGCCTTCGGGTTGAGGGCGTTGGTCAGGAAGCCCTGGCGCAGCGAGCGCGCGAGCCCCGGCCGCGGCCTGGCCGCGTCCTCCTCCTCGGCTCGGGTGCCTGTGCCGCTCGTGGCCGCCCGTCGCCACATCGCGTACAGGCCGCTGAGCCCGAGGTAGAGCACGTACGCGCCGCCGAGCAGCTGCACGGTGCGGAACAGGACGGGCATCGTCACGAGGACGGCGGCGAGTCCGGCGGCGGCCAGCGCGGTGTGCACCAGCAGCCCTCCGGCGACCCCTACGGCGGTGGCGAGCCCGGACCGCCGGGATGCGAGGGCGTTGCGTACGACGACGGTGAAGTCGGCGCCGGGGAGGGCGACCATTCCCGCGGCGACGACGACGAAGGCGAGCAGTTGTGCGTCCATGGGTCCACCTTGGCCGCTCAGGCCCTTTAGCATGTACTTGCAATCTTCTGGGTCTGCCAAAAGGAACGCTTAATGTACGACCCGACGCGGCTGGCCGCGCTGGTGGCGGTGTCCGAGGCCGGCTCGATCACGCGCGCGGCTGCGCGGCTGGGGTACACCGCCCCCGCGCTCTCGCAGCAGCTGGCCAAGCTGGAGCGGGAGGCCGGGGCCGCGCTCCTCGTCCGCCATCACCGCGGGGCCCGTCTGACGGCGGCGGGTGAGCTGCTGGCGGGTCGGGCCAGACGGGTGCTGGACGAGATGGACCAGGCGCGGCACGAGCTGGCCGGGCTCGCGGGACTGTCGGGCGGCCGGCTGCGGGTCGGTACGTTCGTGACGGCCGGGATCCATCTGCTGCCGCCCGTGCTCACCGCGTTCCGGCGCGCGCACCCCGACGTGGAGCTGGCCGTCACGGACTACGAGCCGCCCGCCGGGGTCACCGCGGTGGCGGCGGGTGACGTGGACCTGGCGCTGACCCACGCGTACGAACCCGCTGTGCCGCATCCGCTGCCGGCCGGGCTGTCCGCCGAGCCGCTGCTCGTCGAGGAGCTGGTGCTGGTCACCGCGCTCGGGCAGATGCTGTCCGAGGGCAGCGGCCCGCTGCCGGTGGCCGAACTCGCGGGCCGCCCGCTGATCAGCAGCGCCCCCGACCATCCGCCTCGGCGCGGGGTGGAACGGGCGCTGGCCGATGCGGGGGCCACCCCCGCGGTGGTGTGCGAGTCGCCCGGCTACGCCCTGGTGTGCGCCCTGGTCAGTGCGGGGATCGGGGTGGCCGTGGTGCCGGAGATGGTGGCCGCGATGTCCCCGGCGCCGCTCGCCGTCCGGCGCCTGGAACCCGCCGCTTTCCGGCGGACGATCTCCGTGGTGCACCGGGGGGACCGGAACACCCCGGCGGCGACGACGCTGATGGCACTGCTGCGCAGCGGCTTCGGCCGGGCCTCCGCCGGCTGAGGACCGGCCGGTCCCACGAGGGCGGCACGCCGCCTGAAGACGGCGCGCCCCTTGCGGGCGTCGTGCCCCGTGCGGGCCGCACACCCCGGGACGCGTCAGGCCTGTGCGGGGACCGGCCAGGGAAGGGCCACCGACACGGTCTTGCCCCCGTCGGCGGTGGGGCTGACACCGAGCCGGCCGCCGTGCTCCTTCGTCAGGGCCCGGATGATCACCATGCCGCGCCCGTTGTCCTGGCGGACGGCGGCGGGCAGCCGCTGGGGCCAGCGCGGGTGGCTGTCCGTCACACCGAGGTAGAGCTCCTCGTCCCGGTCGAGGCGGAGGTCCACCGTGAAGGTGGGTGACTGGCCGAAGGTGTGCTGGACGGCGTTGGTGGCGAGTTCGGAGACGATCAGCCGGACGGTGTCGGCGGTGTCGTCGTCGGCGAGGCCCCATTCGGTGAGCACCCGGGCCACATGTCTCCGGGCCGCGGAGACCGAGGCCGGATCGCTCGGCAGAGTGACGGATGCTTCCTGATGGTCTGCCATGGCGACGCCGTCCCTTTCCCGGCCCGACCGACCGGTGGTCGGCCTGGATTGTGCTTCGCGCCAGACTGCCACCGATGCCGCCCCCGATGACGGCGATCCACCAAGATATGCATATATCTGTCGCTCATTACGGTGAACCGCGTCCCCTCGGCCGTGCACCGGCGTCACACTGGCCCCTTTCCGAGCCGGACCCGCCCGGGGCGGCTCTCCGTCAACGGGAGGAGGCCTCGATGCGAAACGGCCCAGTGGTGCGCCGCCGCAAACTTGGGGAGGAGCTGCGCGGTCTGCGCACCACCTCGGGACTCACCAGCCGGGAAGCCGCCGCGATGCTGGGCTGGCACCAGTCGAAGGTGAGCCGGATCGAGACGGGTGCGAGCGGGGTGACGCCCGGTGATGTGACCCGGCTGCTGGACGCCTACGGCGTGGACGACCGCCAGTTACGCTCGCTGCTCCAGGCTCTCGCCGGGTCGGCCGGCGGGGGCGGGAGCGGGTGGTGGCACGCCTATCGCGGGCTCATCCCGCCCCAGTACCGCGACTTCATCAGTCTGGAGTCCCAGGCCGACGCCGCCCGGACGCTGGAGACCTCGGTGGTCCCGGGGCTGCTGCAGACCGCCGACTACGCGCGGGCGGTGACCCGGTCCTCGCTGGACGGACTGCCGCCCGCGCAGCTCGACTCCCTGGTGGAGGTCAGACTCGCGCGGCAGAGCGTCCTGCACCCGCCCCGGCCGCTGCGGCTCAGCGCCGTGCTCGACGAGGCCGTGATCCGGCGGGAGGTCGGCGGACCCCGGGTCATGGGGGAACAGCTGCGCCATCTGGCGCGGGTGGCGCAACTCCCGCACGTGACACTCCAGTTACTGCCGTTCGAGGCCGGGAGCTATGTCGGCCTCAGCGGCCCTTTCGTAATCTTCTCTTTTCCGAACACTTCTGATCTGGATGTGGTCGTTCTTGACCACTTGACGAGTAGCCTCTATCTGGAGCGGAAAGAAGACCTCGAGGCGTACAGCTCGGCCTTCCGCACGATGCAGGCCCACGCGCTGTCGCCGGAGCGATCGCTGGACCTCATCGCCGCGCTGGCCCGCGGTGATCAGGCGGAACCTTCAGACTGCCCGAGGGGGGCACGATGTCCGACCGTCCCGCACAGCCCGCACCCCGTTGGCGGCGCAGCAGCCGCAGCACCGGGATGAACAACTGCGTGGAAACCGCGCCGCTCGACGACGATCAGCTCGCCGTACGCGACTCCAAGGACACGGGCCTGCCGCAGCTCCGCTTCTCGGCGACGGCGTGGACCTCCTTCGTGGCCGCACTGCACGGCGGCCCGGTCAGCTGACGGGCAGTGGCGCCGTCGCGACGACCGTGCCCACGGCGGCCGTGATCTGATCCTGCGTCAGGTCGGCGCGGGCAGTCAGCCGCAGCCGGGAGATCCCGTCCGGCACCGACGGCGGCCGGAAGCATCCCACCGCGAGACCCGCGGCGCGGCAGTCGGCGGCCCAGCGCACCGCCGACTCCGCGGAAGGGGCGCGGACCGACACCACGGCGGCGTCGGGGCGTACCGCTGTCAGTCCGGCCGCGGTGAGCCGGCCGTGCAGCTCGGCGGCGACCGCACCGGCCCTCGCCGCGCGGTCCGGTTCACGGCGCAGCAGACGCAGCGCGCCCAGCGCCGCGCCGACGGCGGCGGGCGCGAGTCCGGTGTCGAAGATGAACGTACGGGCCGTGTTGACCAGATGCTGGATGACCCGGGCAGGGCCGAGCACCGCTCCGCCCTGGCTGCCGAGGGACTTGGAGAGGGTGAGCGTGGCGACGACGCCCTCGCCGCCCGCCAGCCCGGCCGCCGCGAGGGCGCCGCGCCCGCCCTCGCCCAGGACGCCCAGCCCGTGGGCGTCGTCGACGAGGAGGGCCGCGCCCGCCGCGCGGCAGGCGTCGGCGAGTGCGGCCAGGGGGGCCGCGTCGCCGTCCACCGAGAAGACGGAGTCGGTCACCACCAGCGCCCGTCCGCCGTGGGTGTGGAGCGCCTTGCGCACGGCCTCGGGGTCCGCGTGCGGCACGACGGCGGTGGCGGCCCGGGAGAGCCGGCAGCCGTCCACGATCGAGGCGTGGTTGCCGGCGTCGGACACGATCAGCGAGTCGTGTGCGGTGAGCGCCGTGAGCGCGGCGAGGTTGGCCGCGTAACCGGAGGAGAAGACCAGCGCCGCCTCGAATCCGCAGAACGCGGCGAGTTCCCGCTCCAGTTCGGCGTGGAGCGCGGTGGAGCCGGTGACGAGCCGTGAGCCGGTGGACCCGGCGCCCCAGGTCCGTGCCGCCTCGGCGGCCGCGGCGGTGACCTCGGGGTTCCGGCTCAGCCCCAGGTAGTCGTTGCTCGCGAGGTCCAGGAGCTCCGTCCCGGCGGGCCGGGGACGCAGCGTCCGCACGAGTCCGGCGTCGGCGCGGCGCCGGGCCTCGTCGTCGATCCAGTCGAACGGGGCGTAGGGCATGAGCGGGTCCCTTTTTGTAGGCAGCTCACAGACCCTAACCGGGTGCGCAACAGGCCAGGGTGTGGCAATACCCACAGCATCAGCCGCCTTAACTGTCCGGTTCCTCCTTGGCCGAAGGCGGTGCCGTACGTCAGGATCAACGCCATGGACCTGCTGAATACGCTGGTGGACAAGGGGCTGCGGCGCGAACTGCCGACCCGTGACGAAGCGCTCGCCGTGCTGGCGACCTCCGACGACGAACTGCTCGACGTGGTGGCGGCTGCCGGAAAGGTACGCCGCCAATGGTTCGGGCGACGCGTGAAGCTGAACTATCTGGTGAACCTGAAGTCCGGGCTCTGCCCGGAGGACTGCTCGTACTGTTCGCAGCGGCTCGGTTCCGAGGCGGGCATCCTCAAGTACACCTGGCTGAAGCCGGACGAGGCGACGAAGGCCGCCGCCGCCGGGGTGGCCGGCGGCGCCAAGCGCGTCTGTCTGGTGGCGAGCGGCCGGGGGCCGACGGACCGGGACGTCGACCGGGTGTCGCGGACCATCGAGGCGATCAAGGGGGAGCACGAGGACGTCGAGGTGTGCGCCTGCCTCGGGCTGCTCTCGCAGGGCCAGGCCGACCGGCTGCGGTCCGCGGGCGCCGACGCGTACAACCACAACCTCAACACCTCGGAGGGGACGTACGGGGAGATCACGACCACCCACACGTACGCCGACCGGGTGGACACCGTGCAGCAGGCCCAGGCCGCCGGGCTCTCGGCGTGCTCGGGGCTGATCGCGGGGATGGGTGAGACCGACGCCGACCTGGTGGACGTCGTGTTCTCGCTGCGCGCGCTGGACCCCGACTCGGTGCCGGTGAACTTCCTGATCCCGATCGAGGGCACCCCGCTCGCCAAGGAGTGGCATCTCACCCCCCAGCGGTGCCTGCGCATCCTGGCGATGGTCCGGTTCGTCTGCCCGGACGTCGAGGTGCGGCTCGCGGGCGGGCGCGAGGTCCATCTGCGCTCGATGCAGCCGCTCGCCCTGAACCTGGCCAACTCGATCTTCCTGGGCGACTATCTGACCACCGAGGGCCAGTCGGGCCAGTCCGACCTCGACATGATCAAGGACGCCGGCTTCGAGGTGGAGGGGGCGGACACCACGACGCTCCCCGAGCACCGTGCCCAGGCGGGCGGCGGCTGCGGTTCGCACGAGGGCTCCTGCGGACCGTGCGGCGAAGCCCCCGAGGCGGCGCCCGAGGCCACTGCGGTGGCCGCCGCGGAGCCGTCGGAGGCCCTGACGGCGCGTACGGATCTGGTGGCGGTCCGCCGTCGCGGTGCCGGGACGGACCTCGCGCCCAATGCCTGATCCGCTCAGCCCCGCCGAACTCCGCGCCCTGGACAGGGCCCACGTCTGGCACCCCTACGGCCCGATGCCGGGCCGGCAGGAGCCGCTGGTCGTGGAGTCCGCGTCCGGGGTGCGTCTCCGGCTCGCCGAACCCGCCCATGGACAGCGCGAGTTGGTGGACGGCATGTCGTCCTGGTGGTCGGCGGTCCACGGCTACAACCATCCGGTGCTCAACGAGGCCGCCCGCGGCCAGCTGGACCGGATGAGCCATGTGATGTTCGGCGGGCTCACCCATGAGCCCGCCGTCCGGCTGGCGACCCGGCTGGTGGAGATCACGCCGGAGCCGCTGCGACACGTCTTCCTCGCCGACTCGGGGTCCGTCTCCGTCGAGGTCGCGGTGAAGATGTGCCTGCAGTACTGGCGTTCGGCTGGGCGGCCCGCCAAGCAGAGGCTGCTGACCTGGCGCGGCGGGTACCACGGGGACACCTGGCAGCCGATGTCGGTGTGCGACCCCGAGGGCGGGATGCACGAGCTGTGGTCGGGCTCGCTCCCCCGGCAGGTCTTCGCGGACGCCCCTCCGGACGGCTTCGACGCCGAGCCGGACGACGCGTACGCACGCCATCTGCGCGAGCTGGTGGCCGCCCACGCCGATGAGCTGGCGGCCGTGATCGTGGAGCCCGTGGTGCAGGGGGCGGGCGGGATGCGCTTCCACTCCCCCGCGTATCTGCGGGTGCTCCGCGAGGCGTGCGACGCGCACGACGTGCTGCTGGTGTTCGACGAGATCGCGACGGGTTTCGGCCGCACCGGGCAGTTGTTCGCGGCCGGCCACGCCGGGGTGTCACCCGATGTCATGTGTGTCGGCAAGGCGCTGACCGGTGGCTATCTGACGCTGGCGGCCACCCTGTGCACCTCGCGGGTGGCGGAGGGCATCTCCAGCGGGGACGTCCCGGTGCTCGCGCACGGGCCGACGTTCATGGGCAATCCGCTCGCCGCCGCGGTGGCCTGCGCCTCGGTGGACCTCCTGCTGGGCCAGGACTGGGAGCTGGAGGTGAAGCGGATCGGCACGGGCCTGCGCCAGGGCCTGGCGGAGGCGGCCGGTCTGCCGGGCGTACGGGATGTCCGGGTGCTGGGTGCGATCGGCGTCGTACAGCTCGATCACGACGTGGACATGGAGGCCGCGACCCGGGCCGCGGTCCGCGAGGGTGTGTGGCTGCGCCCGTTCCGCGATCTCGTGTACACGATGCCGCCGTACGTGACAGGGGACGACGATGTGGCACGGATCTGCCGGGCCGTGTGCGCCGCGGCGAAGGAGGGATGAGATGACGGTCCTCGTGGTGACCGGTACGGGCACCGAGATCGGCAAGACGATCGTGACCGCGGCGGTGGCGGCGGCTCACCGGGACCTCAGGGTCGCGGTCCTGAAACCCGCCCAGACCGGCCTCGCACCGGGTGAGCCAGGTGACGCCGCCGAGGTGGCGCGGCTGGCCGGCGCCCATGTGACGGCGGTCGAACTGGCCCGTTTCCCGGAACCGTTGGCCCCTGAGACGGCGGCACGCCGGGCGGGCCTCGCCCCCGTACGCCCGTACGAGATCGCCGAGGCGGCGCAGAAGCTGGCGACCGAGCACGACCTGGTGCTGGTCGAGGGCGCGGGCGGGCTGCTCGTGCGCTACGACGGGCAGGGGGCCACGCTCGCGGACGCCGCGCGGCTGATGGCGGCGCCCGTGCTCGTGGTGGCTCCGGCCGGCCTGGGCACGCTCAACGCCACGGCGCTGACGACCGAGGCGCTGCGTGCGCGCGGTCTCACGTGTCCCGGCGTGGTGGTGGGGAGCATGCCCGCCGAGCCGGACCTGGCCTCACGCTGCAACGTCGATGACCTTCCGGTCTCCGCGGGCGTCCCGCTGCTCGGCGCCGTGCCGGCCGGTGCGGGGGCATTGGAGCCGGCCGACTTCCGGGCCCGGGCCGCGGGTTGGCTGGCGCCTGAGCTCGGCGGGAATCGGACCGCCGGTTGAGCGGCTGAGCGGGGCCCGTACGGGGGAGAATTGAAGGAGAGCCGTATTCACGTGCCCTCCGAGGAGGTCCGATCATGCTTCGGCGCAGCGCACCCGTCCCCCGGGACGCGGTGCACCACCCGGTCTTCGCCCGCTTCTACGCCCGGCTGAGCGTGGCGGCCGACCTCAAGGGGGGTGTGGCGGACCGTCGGGACGAGCTTCTCTCCGGTCTCTCCGGCCGGGTCATCGAGGTCGGCGCGGGCAACGGTCTCAACTTCGCGCACTATCCCGGGGCCGTGTCGGAGGTGGTGGCGATCGAGCCGGAACGCAGCCTGCGGCAGATGGCGGCCGGTGCGGGGCTCCGCGCGGAGGTGCCGGTCGACGTGGTGCCGGGCACGGCCGAGGCGCTGCCGGTCAAGAGCGAGGCGTTCGACGCGGCGGTGGCCTCGCTGGTCCTGTGCACCGTGCGGGACCTGCCGCGGGCGCTGGCGGAGATCAAGCGGGTGCTGAGGCCCGGCGGTGAGCTGCGCTTCTTCGAGCACACCCTGGCTCCGGGCCGGGCGCTGGCGACGGCGCAGCGTGCGGTGGACCGCACCGTGTGGCCGCTGCTGTTCGGGGGCTGTCACACCGCGCGGGACACGCTCGCGGCGATCGAGGGGGCCGGCTTCGAGCTGGGGGTGTACCGCCGGTTCTCCATCCCGGACCGGGGTGTGCGGCTGCCGAGCTCCCCGTGCGTGATCGGTGTGGCCCGCCGGTCCGCCGTGGTGGACCGCGCGGCGGAGACCGGTTGAGGCACGCCGGTCAGGTCACAGGCTCCATCGGCGCAGCTCGTCCGCAATGGCCCGGACGTCGGCCTTGCCCTCCTTCACGAGCCGGGCGAGGTCGCGCACCTGCTCGGGAGAGGTGATCACCTTCAGCCCGGAGGCGACGAGGTAGCCGTAGGCGACGGCGGAGGCGAACATCGCGTTGGAGTGTTCCAGCGCGGGCACATGGAGGAGCAGCTGCAACAGGGCGGCCGCCCGCGCGTGCGGGTCGCTGTAGACGGGGCTGCCGAAGATCTCCGCCTCGTGCCGGCTGACGGCGGCGACGAGCGCGCCCCAGTCGACGACCTGCGGATCACCGGGCGTCTTGTGCTCGGCGACCATGAGCAGCCAGGAAAGGTCGATCTGCAGGTTCAACGGGTGCCTTCGCGCTCCGGGCCGAACTCCTCGGCGAACACCGACTCGTACTGCTTCATGAAGTCGGCCGCGGCCTCGACGAAGGTGTGTCCCACCTCGCCCGCATCCCGTTTGACGAGCTCCTCTATGTAGCGGTTCACGCTCATCCCCCGCTGCAGGGCGCGCTGTCGCGCCGCCTCGGCGGTGGCCTCGTCCACTCGAACGTTCAGCTGAGTCTTGGGCACGTCATCACGCTAGCGCGTGTGCGCTAGCACCCGCAAGGGGAGCGGGACGGTGCGGGAGCACCGGGGCGAAAGGGGTTCGCCGTCCCCCGGGGCGCTCTGGTTGGCTCGGGACATGAACGATCTCGACATCCGCCACGCCACGCTCTCCGACATCGACGCCGTGCTGCGCTTCTGGCGTCAGGCCGCGGAGGGCACCAGCATCACCGATGACCACGACGGAGTGGCCCGGCTGATCTCGCGGGACCCCGAGGCCCTGATCCTCGCGGAGCGCGACGGCCTGATCGCCGGCACCGTCATAGCCGGATTCGACGGGTGGCGGTGCTCTGCGTACCGGCTCGCCGTGCACCCCGACCGCCGGCGGCAGGGCGTCGCGACCGCACTCCTGGAAGCGGCGGAACAGCGGTTCCTGGCGCTCGGCGGGCGGCGGGTCGACGCCATGGCCCTGGAGTCCAACGAGCGGGCCCACCACGCATGGGGCGCGGCTGGCTACCATCGCGAGGACCACTGGCGGCGCTGGGTCAAGTCCCTGTGACCGCCTCCAGGACCGCCGTGAGACCGTGACGATCCGCAAACACTGCGCCACACAGGGCATTTTGCCGATCCTTTACTATGGATCCTCGACCGTCCGACCCTTCCGAAAGGTGTGAGCGTCCGCCCATGGGCGAGCCCCCCAGTAGTCGATACCGCCGACATCGCGCGATCCTCCTGCCCCTGCCCGATCATGGGACGGAGGTGAACCGATGACCGAAGTGCTCCTGCTCCTCGTGGCGCTCCTGCTTGCGCTCGCCTGCGGTGCATTCGTCGCGGCCGAGTTCTCTCTGACCACCGTGGAGCGCGGCGACCTCGAACGGGCCGTGGAGCGGGGGGACCGTGGCGCGGCGGGCGCCCTCAAGGCCGTACGCAGCCTCACCTACCAGCTCTCCGGCGCCCAGCTCGGCATCACCGTCACCAACCTGGTCGTGGGCATGCTCTCCGAGCCGTCCATCTCCAAGCTGATCCGGGGCCCGGTGGAGGCGACCGGGCTGTCGCCCGGCGTGTCCTCCTCGCTGGCCCTCGTGATCGGTACCGCGCTGTCCACCGTGGTCCTGATGGTCGTCGGTGAGCTCGTCCCCAAGAACTGGGCGATCTCCTCCCCGCTGGCCGTGGCCCGGACGGTCGCCGCGCCGCAGCGCGCGTTCACCGCCGTCTTCCGGCCCTTCATCAGCCACCTCAACAACACCGCCAACCGGATCGTGCGCCGCTTCGGGCTGGAGCCGGCCGAGGAGCTGGCCTCCGCGCGCAGCCCGCAGGAGCTGGTCGCCCTGGCGCGCCACTCCGCCAAGGAGGGGGCGCTCGAGGCGGACACCGCCGAGCTCTTCGTCCGCACGCTCAACCTGTCCGAACTGACCGCGGAGAACGTGATGACCCCCCGTGTCCAGGTCACCGCGCTCGACGTGCAGGCGACCGCCGAGGACGTCGCGAACGCCACCCGGGCCACCGGACTCTCCCGGTTCCCCGTCTACCGGGGCAGCCTGGACACGGTCGTCGGCGTCGCGCACATCAAGGACGTACTGGCGATCCCCGCCGACCAGCGGCCCCGTAAGCGGGTGTCGGACATGCTGCGCGAGCCGCTGCTCGTGCCGGAGACGCTGACCGTGGACCGCCTGCTGGACAGGCTCTCCGGAAAGCTGGCCATGGCCGTCGTCATCGACGAGTACGGCGGCACGGCGGGAGTCGTGACGCTGGAGGACATCGTGGAGGAAGTCGTCGGCGAGGTGCGGGACGAGCACGACCCGCACGAGACGCCCGACCTGGCGGCGGCGGGCGAGGACGCGGACGGCCGCACCCTGTGGTCCGCCGACGGGGCGGCCCGCACGGACCAGCTCCGCACCATCGGACTGCGGGTGCCTGACGGGCCGTACGAGACACTGGCCGGCCTGATCGCCACGGAGGTCGGCCGCATTCCGGTGGTCGGCGACACCGTCGAGCTCACCGGTTGGCGCATCGACGTGGTCGACGCCTCGGGGCACCGCGCCGCGCGTGCCCTGCTGCACGCGCCGCTTCCCGGCAGCGACGAGCCGGCGGAGGACGAACGATGATCGCCGTCCAGCTCTTCATCGGCCTGCTGACCCTGGTCGTCAACGCGTTCTTCGTCGGCGCGGAGTTCGCGCTGATCTCCGTACGCCGCAGTCAGATCGAGCCCGAGGCCGAAGCCGGAAACCGGCGGGCCCGCAGCGTCATCTGGGGCCTCGAACACGTCTCGGCGCTCCTAGCGGCGGCGCAGCTGGGCATCACGCTCTGCACGCTGGTGCTGGGTATCGTCGCCGAGCCCGCCATCGCCCATCTGCTGGAGCCCGTCTTCGACGGGGTGGGGGTGCCGCACGGACTGGTGCACCCGATCTCCTTCGTCATCGCCCTGACCGTGGCCACGTACCTGCACATGCTGCTGGGCGAGATGGTGCCGAAGAACATCGCGCTGGCCGAGCCCGCCCGCACCGCCCTGCTGCTCGGGCCGCCCCTGGTGACCCTCGCCAGGGCGCTGAAGCCGGTGATCTTCGCGATCAACGCCTTCGCGAACACGCTGCTCAAGCTGTTGCGGGTGGAGACCAAGGACGAGGTCTCCGCGACCTTCTCCGACGACGAACTCGCACGCCTCGTCAAGGACGCCGAGGACTCGGGGCTCGTCGACGACCGCTCGGCCGACCGTCTGCGCCACGCACTGGAGCTGGGCCGCCGCCCGGTCCAGGACGTGCTCCTTCCGGTCGACCGGGTGCTGTACACCCGGGTCGGCACGACCCCGGAGGAGCTGGAGCGGCTCTCGCACGAGTCCGGCTTCTCGCGGTTCCCGGTGATGGACAGCGAGCAGCGCATCATCGGCTACCTCCATGTGAAGGACGCCCTGGACGCCATGCCGCGCGATGTGCCGTTCCCGGTGACGGCCCTGCGGCCGATCGCCCGGGTGCGGGCGGCGACGCCGCTGGACGACGTGCTGACGGCGCTGCGGCGCAGCCGTACGCACCTGGCGGCCGTACTCGACGACGACGGCCGGCTGGCGGGCATGATCACGATGGAGGACGTCCTGCGTGAGCTCGTGGGCAGGCCGCAGGCCCGCTGACGCACGCTCCCGGTGACGGGACGGGACGGGCACGAAAGGGAGGGGCGCGGCCTGGGGCCGCGCCCCTCCTTCGTGCCCCGCCTCCGTGCCTCTCCTTCGTGCCCCTCCGTCGCGCTCCGGGGCCCCTGCGGGCGGGGCGTGTCGCGGTACGATCAGCAGCGTCATGGAATTGAATGCCTCCTACACCAGTTTCGTCGCGGTCGGCGACTCGTTCACCGAGGGCATGTCGGACCTGCTGCCCGACGGGTCCTACCGCGGCTGGGCCGACGTCCTCGCCGCCCGCCTCGCAGCCCGTACGCAGGGTGCGCCCGGTGCGCCCGGCTTCCGGTACGCCAATCTCGCCGTACGGGGAAAGCTCATCGGCCAGATCGTGGACGAGCAGGTGCCGATCGCGGCCGCACTGCAGCCGGATGTGATCACGCTCGTGGGCGGGCTCAACGACACCCTGCGGCCGAAGTGCGACATGGGCATGGTCCGCGGCCGGCTGGAGGAGGCGGTGGAGCGCCTCGCGCCGTCCTGCAAGACCCTGGTGCTGATGCGCAGCCCCGGCCGGAACGGCCCGGTGATGGAACGCTTCCGTCCGCGCATGGAGGAGCTGTTCTCGCTGGTCGGCGAGCTGGCCGAGCGCCATGGCGCGGTGGTGACCGACCTGTACGGCGCTGCGTCGCTGGGAGACCCGCGGATGTGGGACGTGGACCGGCTGCACCTGACGGCCGAGGGGCATCGCAGGGTCGCGGAGGCGGTCTGGCAGACGCTGGGGCTGCCCGCGGAGAGCGACTGGCAGAAGCCGATGCCGGAGTCGGCACCGGCGCGGTGGGCACAGCGGCGGATCGACGACGCCCGGTTCGCGCGGCAGCATCTGCTGCCGTGGATCGGCCGCCGCCTGACCGGGCGGTCGTCCGGTGACGGCCGGGCCGGCGCGCAGTTCGACGCGGGGCTGGGGAAGGCGTGCTGGATCACACCGGAGGACGCGGCGGATCCTGGCCCGGTGACCGGGTGGCGCCGACTGGACGGCTGACGGGCCGGACCTGTATTCCGTGGACGGGCCGTCAGGCTGACCGCCGACCAGCTGACCGGCTGACCGGCTGACCGGCCTGCGTCGGCCGGGTGCCCGCAGTCGATACCGCCTGCGAGTTGGCGCGAGTTGACAGAATCGCACTCTCGGACGCGGGCCGATGCGACAGGATGGGTGTCCTCGCGCAGGGACACCCTGGGCACCGGAACGGGGAGTTCCCATGAGCGGCGCACCTGACGTCCACGCATCGGCGGAGACGTTCGACACCAGCACACCCCACTCGGCGCGGGTCTGGAACTACTGGCTGGGCGGCAGGGACAACTACGAGGCGGACCGCCTGCTGGGCGCGACGATGGCGGAGCTCTATCCGCAGATCATCGACATCGCCCGCGCCTCCCGCCGCTTCCAGGCCAGAGCGGTGCGCTACCTGGCCGGGGAGGCCGGGATCCGGCAGTTCCTCGATCTCGGCACCGGCCTGCCGACCGCGGACGCGACGCATGAGGTCGCGCAGGCCGCCGCACCCACGGCCCGCGTCGTCTACGTGGACCACGACCCGATCGTGCTGGCCCACGCCCGCGCCCTGCTGACCAGCAGCCCCGAAGGCGCCACGGACTACGTCCACGCGGATCTGCGGGACACGGAAACCGTGCTCCGGGCGGCAGCCTCGACGCTGGACCTCGATCAGCCCGTGGCGGTGATGGTGCTCTCCACCCTGGGCCATGTCGCCGACGACGGAGAGGCCGCCGCCCTTCTGCGCGGCTACCTCGACGCGGTCCCCGCCGGGAGCTACCTCATGCTGTGCGACACCATCGAGACCGAGGAGACCGCGGCGGCTTCCGACGAGTACGCCGACGGTGGCGCGATGCCCTACATCTCGCGGCCCCGGCAGACCGTGCGCTCCTTCGCGGACGGCCTCGATCTCGTCGAACCGGGATTCGGGTCGATCAGCCTGTGGCGCCCCGAGGAGCCGGTGACGGGCGAGCCCGTGGACCAGTGGGGCTTCGTGGCCGCGAAGCGCTGAGGAATGGGGCCTGCCCCCTCGTGAACCCTGGAGTCCGGCTGGGGCCCGCCTTGTCGCGGGCCCCGGGGCCTGGCCTGGGCCTGAGTCACCGGCTCCGCGCCCAGGCGTGTGCCGCCTCCGCGTCCTGGGTGGCCGTCGTCGGACAGCCCCAGAGTGCGTCGCTGCTGTGGATGGCCTTGGCCCGTTCTTCCGGGATGTCGGCAGGTGCCACGAAAGCGAGGCCATGGCAGTGGGCCGTCAGGCCGGGGCGGAGCTCCTTGAGGGCGCGGATGCGGTCGGTGGCGGGGGCGCCGGTGGGGCGTTCTTCCGGTGCGGGCATCACGAGGACGGCGACGAAGGGCGCGGCCCGTTCGGTGAGGGCGCGCAGTTCACGCAGGATCAGGTCCTGGGCCTCCGGTGTGGGCAGCCCGGCCACGTCGATCTCGTGAACCTCTGTCTCGTGCGTCTCTCGTGACTCCCGTGCGTCCATGGGCCGAGTGTACGGCTATTAGCGACCAGTGGTCACTAATATCGGGACACTCCAACCCGGCGGCTCCCCCTGCTGGCATAGCCTTGCCGCGATGACCACGAAGGTGAAGAACACGACCGGAAACCGGCCCGGACGGCCCGCGCGCCTCAGTCGCGAGCTGATCGTCGAGGCCGCGCTGCGGGCTGACGTGGAGACGCTCACCATGCGGGAGTTGGCGTCCCGTCTCGGGGTGTCGCACTCGTCGCTGTACCGGTGGGTGCCCGATCGGGACGGCGTGCTCGACCTGGTGAGTGAGGTCATGGTCGAGCGGCTGCTGCCCGATGAGGAGCCGGGGCCCGATGACTGGCGGGAGTGGCTGGCGCGGCTCGCCTGTTCGATGCGGGACGAGTTTCTGGCCGTACCCGGGTACGCCGCTCATGTCGCCCGCCCGCACCGGCACCACCCGGAGTCGTTCGGGCGACTGCGGGAGCGGGTCGTCGCGGCGTTCCGGGCGGCCGGTGCGGGTGAAGCCGACGCCGAGCTGAGCTGGCAGGTGTTCGGGTTCGGGGTGGTGCGATGGCTGGGGGCGGCCGGGGACGGGCCCGACGAGCCGCCGTTCGAGGTGTTTCTCGAGACCCTGCTGCGCGGGCTTCCGGTCCGGTCCGGCTAGAGGCTGTCAGCCGGGTCAGTCATAGCTGTCAGCAGGGTCGGTCTCATACCGGCAGCCGACACATACGGGTGGCCCGCGCCGCCCTGTGCTGATGCGCATGCCGGACCGCGCCCACCACAAGATCCTTCGGGCCGCCCCCGATCCTCCCCTGACCTGGAGGTTCCTACAGTCCATGGACGGTTCGGAACCCGTATGGACGCCCGGTAAACTCGGGCCACGTGACTGCTGTGTCTGCGAAGCCTCGCATCCCCAATGTCCTGGCCGGCCGCTATGCCTCTACGGAGCTGGCCGTCCTCTGGTCCCCCGAGCAGAAGGTGAAGCTGGAACGTCAGCTGTGGCTGGCGGTGCTGCGCGCTCAGAAGGACCTCGGGATCGAGGTGCCCGACGCTGCGCCGGCCGACTACGAGCGTGTGATCGACCAGGTCGACCTCGCCTCGATCGCCGAGCGCGAGAAGGTCACCCGGCACGATGTGAAGGCCCGGATCGAGGAGTTCAACGCTCTCGCCGGCCATGAGCAGGTCCACAAGGGCATGACTTCCCGGGACCTCACCGAGAACGTCGAGCAGCTGCAGATCCGGCTCTCGCTGGAGCTGATGCGCGACCGCACGGTGGCGGTTCTGGCGCGGCTCGGCAAGCTGGCCGGGGAGTACGGCGAGCTGGTCATGGCGGGCCGTTCGCACAACGTCGCCGCGCAGGCGACGACGCTGGGCAAGCGCTTCGCGACCGCCGCGGACGAGCTGCTCGTGGCGTACGGGCGGCTGGAGGACCTGCTGGGCCGCTACCCGCTGCGTGGCATCAAGGGTCCCGTCGGCACGGCCCAGGACATGCTGGACCTGCTCGGCGGCGACGCGGACAAGCTCGCCGACCTGGAGCAGCGTGTCGCCTCGCACCTCGGCTTCGCGCACGCCTTCACCTCCGTCGGCCAGGTCTACCCCCGTTCCCTCGACTACGACGTCGTCACCGCGCTGGTCCAGCTGGCCGCCGCGCCCTCGTCGGTCGCCAAGACGATCCGCCTGATGGCCGGGCACGAGCTGGTGACCGAAGGTTTCAAGCCGGGCCAGGTCGGCTCGTCGGCGATGCCGCACAAGATGAACACGCGTTCCTGCGAGCGGGTCAACGGCCTGATGGTGATCCTGCGCGGCTACGCGTCGATGACGGGCGAGCTGGCCGGTGACCAGTGGAACGAGGGCGACGTGTCCTGCTCCGTGGTCCGCCGGGTGGCGCTGCCGGACGCCTTCTTCGCGTTCGACGGTCTGCTGGAGACCTTCCTCACCGTGCTCGACGAGTTCGGCGCGTTCCCCGCGGTCGTGGCGCGTGAGCTGGACCGCTACCTCCCCTTCCTCGCCACGACCAAGGTGCTGATGGGCGCGGTACGGGCCGGGGTCGGCCGCGAGGTCGCGCACGAGGCCATCAAGGAGAACGCCGTCGCCTCGGCGCTCGCCATGCGGGAGCAGGGCGCCGAGCGCAACGAGCTGCTGGACAAGCTGGCCGCCGACGAGCGCATCCCGCTCGACCGGGCCGAGCTCGATGCCCTGATGGCGGACAAGCTCTCGTTCACCGGGGCGGCGGGCGACCAGATCGCCGTACTGGTGTCCAGGATCGAAGAGATCGCCAAGCAGCACCCGGAAGCCGCGGCGTACGCCCCCGGCTCCATCCTCTGACGGCCGGCTCCCCCGTCGGATGAGCCCCGAAGAGCTACTGGCCGCCCGCGACCGCGTCGTACCCGACGTGGTCGCGGGCGGTCTGCGTGTGCTGTTCTGCGGAATCAACCCGAGCCTCATGACCGCCGCCACGGGGCACCATTTCGCCCATCCTGGCAACCGGTTCTGGCCGGTGCTGCACCGATCTGGCTTCACCTCGCGGCAGCTGAAACCGTCGGAACAAAATCAGCTCCTGGAACACGGCCTGGGCATCACCAATGTGGTGGCCAGAGCCACAGCACGGGCGGACGAGCTGGACGCGGAGGAATTCCGAGAAGGCGGAAGAGTGCTGGCGGCCAAGGTGGAGCAACTGGGCCCGCTCTGGCTGGCGGTCGTCGGAGTCACCGCCTACCGCACGGCCTTCGGCGACCGCCGTGCACAGATCGGACCGCAGGAGCGGACGATCGGCGGTGCCCGCGTCTGGGCGCTGCCCAACCCGAGCGGCCTGAACGCACACTGGACCGTGAGCACCATGGCGGAGGAGTACGCCCGTCTCTCGGCAGCGGTCGACGGGAGCGCCCCTCGACAGGCCCAGGCGTAGATCCTGGTCCGACACGTCGAAGACGAACTGACGAGCGGACGGTGTAGGGGCGACGTACTGGCGACCCACGGCCGACGGGCGCACGGGCGAAGCGCAGTACGGCGCGGCCCGCGGCCTGCGGGCGGAGTACGAACCTCCGCGGGCAAGATGACCATGCGGGCACGGGGAGGGCGGGCCCGAGGTGTGGGCGAGCCGGGCCAGACCGGCCGGCCTCCGCCCGGCATACGGTCGGCGTGCTGAGCGGCTCTCAGGGTGGGTCGATGACCGTGACCACCACGCCCAATTCGCAGCCCGGTCCGTCCTCCTCCAGGTAGAGCACTATTGCTATCCACCGGTCGTCCGCCCGCCAGAGCTGAAGATGCTCACAGCTCGCGACAGGCTCCGCCCAGGGTTCGTCGATCACCTCCCCCGCCATCATCCGTTCCTGGGCGCTCCACAGGCTTACCAGCTGCGGTTCTCCCCAGCGCAAGGTAAGCAGCGTGAGCAGAGCATCGTGCTCCGCCAGCCGTTGAGCCCGAAGTTCGAGGCGATCCGCTTCGTCCCCGTCCGCGTGGTCGTGGTCGTCCTCGCCGAGGAGGAGTGCCGTGTGGTAGCCAGGTCCGCTGATTCCCGAGCCCGACGGACCGCGCTCCGAGGGGAAGTCCTCGGTGCGCATCCCGTCGATGAGGCGGAGGTGATGTGCGGTGGTCATACCGTCAGTAAACCTCCCCGCACTGACACATGGAGTCTCGGCGGGTCTACCCCTCCTTCAACTCAGGCATCCCTTGTCCGGAGGGCCCACCAGCCGGCGAGCAGTGCGGCCCCGGCCCACGCGGCGGTCACCGCAAGGCCCGTCCACGGTCCGAGGCCCCCGGCCGGATTCTGATGGAGCACCGCTTGGCCTGCCTGGTCGGGCAGATACCTGGCGATGTCTCCGGCTACGTCCCCGACGACGAAGGAAACGATCAGCAGGAAGGGTATGAGTGTGCTGAGCACGGCAACGGCACTGCGCAGCACTGCCGTCAGACCTGCGGCGAACAAGGCGATGAGCGCGAGGTAGACACCGCCACCGAACGAGGCGCGGAGCGCCCCGGGGTCCCCCAGGCCTATCGCGTACTCCCCCATGAACATCTGCCCCACCAGGAAGGTGGCGAAGCTGGTGATCAGCCCCATGACGAGGGCGAGTCCGCCGACCACCGACACCTTCGCACCGTAGAGGAGGCCGCGTCGAGGAACCGCCGAGAGAGAGATGCGCAGAGCGCCGTTCAGGAACTCCGAGGACAGCGCTGTGGCCCCGAAGCATATGGCCGCGATCTGACCGAAATTCAGCGCGTAGAAGGCGGAGAACAAGGGCTCGTAGCCGGGGCTGTCGGCCTCCGCCTGCCCCACGGTGGCGAAGGCGAGCACCGTGACGGCGAGTGTGGCGGCGAATATCGCCATCAGTGAGAACGACACGGATCGTACTGATCTGATCTTGATCCATTCGGAGTGCAGTACCGCCGTCGTCGACGTGTTCACGAGGGTCAGGCCTCCTGGTGTGCGGTGGGCGATGAAGCGGCTGCGAACTGCGCTTCGTCCGTGGTGAGAGCGAGATACGCCTCTTCCAAGGTGGTGTGCAGCTCGGTGAGTTCGAGCAGGGGGATGCCTGACACAGCGGCTGCGGCGCCGACCTCTTCTGCCGTGGCCCCGTCGACGGTCCAGCGCCCGTCCTCCTCCTGCACCGGCAGGAACCCCCTGCGGATCAAGGCCTCGCGGAGCCGGGCAGCCTCGGTGGTACGGAACCGGACGCCGGGCCGGGTGCGGGAGTCGAGGAATTCCTGCATGGGCAGATCGGCGAGGAGCCGTCCCCTGCCGAGGACGATCAGGTGGTCGGCGAACGAGGAGGTCTCGTTCATCAAGTGGCTGGAGACCAGGACGGTGCGGCCCTCTCGTGCCATGCGGCGCATCAGCTCACGGATCCAGATGATGCCTTCCGGATCCAGCCCGTTCGACGGCTCGTCCAGCATCACCACATCCGGCTCGCCGAGCAGCGCCGCCGCGATTCCGAGACGTTGCCGCATGCCGAGGGAGAACGTCTTGATCCTCCGTCTCGCGACCGCAGCGAGCCCCGTGTCCTCCAGGACCTCGTCCGCCCTGGTGCCGGCTATACCGTTGCTCACCGCAAGCGCGAGCAAGTGGTCACGCGCGGTGCGTGCGCCGTGAGCTGCCTGGGCGTCGAGCAGGGCACCGACCCGACGCAGCGGATTCTCCAGCGAGGCGTACGGCACTCCGCCGAGGGTGGCACTGCCGGCTGTGGGCCGGTCCAGGCCGAGCACGAGCCGCATGGTGGTGGACTTGCCCGCGCCGTTGGGGCCGAGAAAGCCTGTCACGCGGCCGGGCCTCACACTGAACGTGAGCTGGTCGACGGCGCGTGTGGCCCCGTAGTCCTTGGTGAGTCCGTGGACGTCGATACTGGTCATGGGCCAAGCCTGGCTCCCGGCAACTGCCTGTGGCCTCCCCCGGCAGAGTGGTTGGTCTCCCTCGCTCGGGGGAGCCGCCCTTCGCCCCACGCTGAGACGATGACGGCATGCGCCACTTCCTCCGGCCGCTGGCCGCCCCCGTCACATACAGCCGCTGGCTGCATCTGCTCATCCCGGCGGCGGTCTTCAGCGTGTGGATGTTCATCGCCATCGACACTCCGTGGGTACCGATGCCCTTCGTCTTCGCTGTGCCGGCCGGGCTGCTGCCCTCGATCCGGCTCATGGAAGGGGTGCAGGCGCAGCTTCTCCTGACCCCCGGGGAGCGCGGCCGGGCGGACCCCTCGATCTCCGCCGCCCCCGCGGGCACATGGGCCGACCGCTGGCGCACCGTGGCCTGGTTGGAGGTCAGGCTGCTGCTCACCGCGGCGGCGGGCTTCGCCACCGTGTGGCTGCCGACCACGACGTTCGACCTCATCAGCGTCGCGGCCGGTGCGGATCCGGGCGTGAACTGGCTGACGGACTTTGTCGGTGTGCGGTGGCTGTGCGCGCTGCTCGCGCCTCTACCGATCCTGATATTGCTCGGATGGGTCATCCTCTGCGGTGAGGTGGCCACGGCTGCCGCGCGCGGGCTCCTGGGGCCGTCACCCACCGAGCGGTTGACCACCCTGGAAGAGCGCACCGAACAACTGCTGGAGCGCAATCGGATAGCGCGCGAGCTCCATGACTCGATCGGCCACGCGCTCACGATCGCGGTCATGCAGGCGGGCGCCGCCAGGACAGCGGGCAACCCGGAGTTCACGGCCCGCGCCCTGGCCGCCATCGAGGAGACGGGGCGCACCGCACTGGAGGATCTGGAGCGTGTCCTGAGCGTGCTGAGGGAATCGCCCGACCTTCCCGTCGGTGCGCGCCCCACGCTGGTGGAAGCCGACCGGCTGCTGGATTCCGCCCGCGGCTCCGGCGTGAAGATAGAGGTCGAAATGACCGGGCCACTGGACCTGGTCCCCGGCCCGGTCTCCCGCGAGGGCTACCGGATCCTCCAGGAGTCGCTCACCAATGTGCTGCGTCACGCCGGCGCCGTTCCCGTACGGGTGAGGATCGCCGTGGCGCAGGAAAGACTGGAGCTTGAAGTGACCAACCCCCTTGAGGCGTCCTCGCGTGGCCCGGGAAGCGGCAGCGGGCTGAGGGGTGTGCGGGAGCGGGCCGCCCTGCTGGGCGGGAGAGCCAGAACCGGCCCCCACGAAGGGGAATGGATCGTGTCAGCGACCCTCCCGCTCGACCACATACGCTGACCGGATGCCGGTTACCGTACTTCTGGTCGACGACGAACCTCTGGTGCGCGCAGGGCTCCGCGCGGTCCTGGAAGCGCAGGACGACATCGAGGTGGTGGGCGAGGCCGCCGACGGTGCGGCAGTCATCCCTCTGGTCCGCAGCCTCCGGCCCGATGTCGTGGCCATGGATGTGCGTATGCCGCTGATGGACGGCATCGAGGCGACCAGGGTGGTGCTGCGCACCGTTGCCGATCCGCCGAAGATCCTGGTGGTCACCACGTTCGAGAACGACGAGTACGTGTACGAGGCGCTGCGGGCCGGGGCGGACGGTTTTCTGCTCAAGCGGGCCCGGCCCGCGGAGATCGTCCATGCGGTGCGGCTGGTGGCGGAGGGTGAGTCACTGCTGTTCCCCGCCGCGGTCCGGCAACTCGCCGCGAACTACGGGACGAGCAAAGCGCGGGATGCAATGGAGCGGGCGGCGCTCACCGACCGCGAAGCGGCGGTACTCCGCCTGATGGCCCGGGGCCGTTCCAACGCGGAGATCGCCGCCGAGCTCGTCGTGGGGGTGGAGACCGTGAAGACACATGTCAGCGCGGTTCTCGCGAAGTTGGGGGCCAGGGATCGCACACAGGCGGTGATCGCGGCCTATGAGTCCGGCTTCGTCGCTCCCCGCTGACCGGGACCGCTCACCGGAAACGGAACTGGCTGAGCTGCCTTTCGCTCCGCGCTCAAATCCTCTTCCCATGCCTTGCAGTCGTCTCGGTTGCCGGGCAGGGGCCGGCCGACCACGACGACGAGGCGGGTGTCGGCGACGATGACGACCTGGTGGTTGGTGGAGTACCGGTAGTTCTTCGACTGCTCGGAGACGGCGTGGTCTCGGGTGCGCACCAGGGCGCCGTCCACGATCAGCACCGTGTCCTTCGCGAACCGCTTGCGAGGCTGGAAAGCGAGTATGGGGCCGAGGTGATCGACGATCCGGTCCGCCGTCGACTGGGAAACGCCGCATACAGGCGCCAGTTGGCGCATGGTCAGGTTAGTTCGCCCGTAGACCGCGACCTACAGCGCCCGGTCCTCCAGCAGCAGGCTCCACGGTCGGCCCCTTCGGGCCGCCTCCGCACCCTCGCGCCGCAGAACCGTCACAAGGTTCCCGAACTGCCGCGGATTCAGTCCGGTGGACGGGGCTGTCCACGAGGACTTCGACGCCGTGAGCACACCAGCCATGCGACAGATCATTTCAGTTGCCGACACGTCTCCCGCAACTGATCCTGGGCACCGGGCAAGCAAGGAGGAACAGGATGGGGCTCATGCTCTCCCCTCGAGACGACGACGTGACCAGTCCAGATGTCTCCTGGTCCTACACCGGCTTCAACATGTTCAGGGAGTGGCTGGCCGAGGCAGAGGGCTTCGCCCTTGCGGAGATGAACGGATTCGGTGGAAGCCGCATGTGGGGCAGCGTCGCCACCACGCTGACACCGCTACTCGACCATCCAGACGATGAAGGGGCTCTCACGCCTGCTCAATGCGCGGCCATGTTGCCCAGGCTCGAGGCAATCACATACGAGCCCCACGAGGAGGGAGACCCCGTCCACGAGCGGCGCGTCGACGATGTGCGCCAACTGGTCGCCGTCATGAAGTACTGCTTGGAGAAGGATGTCGAGCTCGTCTTCTGCTGACCACCGCCGCGGGCGCCACGGGCTGACTGCTGTCGGAGATGCCAGCAGTTACGGGACAGCGCTTAGGCCGCCCCTGCGCCGAAAACGGTTCCTGACCTAGGCTGCCCTCCACTCCGGAAAGGGTCGTGACCAAGACCGGAGACAGGGCCTGAGCGCAGCCCGGCGCCCCTCCGGAACCGGTTCCGGTTACCGCTCTCCGGGTGCTGGTCGCCGAGGTCGGGGCCAGCGAGTACCATCCGGCAGACATGGGCACGACCTGGGAGGACACACGGTGGGCCGGCTGACCGGTGGGGACCCGTCTCTGCTGCGGAGGATCAATTCCGCGGTGGTGCTGCACGCCCTGCGAGGGGCGGATCTGCCCACGCTCACGGACCTGACCCGGATCACCGGTCTGTCGCGTCCCACGGTCGAAGGTGTCGTGGAGGGACTCATCGGGGCGGGCCTGGTGGTGGAGGCTCAGCCCGACGACAGCGGGGCCCGGCGCCAGGGACGGCCGGCCCGGAGGTTCAGGTTCCGCGCGGAGGCCGGGTACCTGCTGGGCATCGAGATCGGACCGCACCGGGTCTCGGCCCTGCTGTCCGGGCTGGACGGCCGCATCGTCGGAGCAGGTTCACGGGATGTCTCCGAGACCGCGTGCGCGGATGACAGGCTCGACCAGGTCAGAGGCATGATCGCCGATGTGCTGCGGCGCGCCGGGGTGCAGCGGAGCAGCCTGCGGGCGGTCGGGGTCGGCAGCCCCGGCATCGTGGAGGCCGACGGCACGGTGCGGCTGGGCACGGCGCTGCCGGACTGGACCGGCCTCGCGCTCGGCGAAAGGCTCCGGCGCTCCTTCCGGTGCCCCGTCCTGGTGGAGAACGACGCCAACGCCGCTGCGGTCGCGGAACATTGGAAGGGCGCCGCGACCGACTCCGATGACATCGTCTTCGTCCTGGCGGGCCTGAGCCCAGGTGCCGGGTCGCTGATCGGCGGCCGTCTGCACCGCGGGTTCGGCGGCGCCGCCGGGGAGATCGGCGCGCTGCATCTCCTCGGCCGCGATGTCACACCGGAACACCTGCTCTCCACGACGGACACCCCGCTGGACCCTCTGGACGAGCACGCCGTCGCCGCGGTCTTCGCCAAGGCCAAGCATGGCGACGCCGGGGCGCAGGCAGCCGTCGCCCGGTTCATACAGCGGCTCGTGCACGATGTCGCGGCCCTGGTGCTGGCGCTCGATCCCGAGCTCGTGGTGATCGGCGGATGGGCGGCCGGGCTGGACGGGGTCCTCGATCCGCTCCGCAGTGAGCTCGCCCGCTACTGTCTGCGGCCGCCCCGGGTGGCTCTGTCGCTCCTCGGAGAGGCGGCCGTCGCCACCGGCGCGCTGCGGCTGGCGCTGGACCACGTCGAGGAACAGCTCTTCGCCGTGGACGGCACGGTGACGGCCCGCCGCTGAGAGCGACGGGCCGTGAAGACCAGGCTGTGAAACACCAGGCGGTAATGCACCAAGCCGTAATGCCCCGGCCGTAAAGACCGGGAGACGGGGGTCTCAGGAGCTTGGAGACCTGCCTCGGGGGTTCAGGAGGCCTTGCGCTCCTGATCGTCGTGGCTGATCTCCAGCGCGCCGGAATCCCCGAAGGTGAGCCGGCAGGTGTCGGCCCTGTATGTGGCGATGGAGACCGCCGCGGTGCCGGCGGTGGCGAGGTACCGGGTGGTGACCACGAGGACAGGGGCCCCGGGGAGCCGGTCGAGTTCCTTCGCGTCGTCCGCGCGGGCCGAGCCGAGTTCGACCGAGCGGTCCTGACCGTCCAGGTCGAGACGGTGCAGTTCCCGCAGGACACTGCGCGCCCGCGCGGGTCCGGACGACGCCTCGATGGCGGAGAGTTCGGGCACGGACGACGTCGGGACGTACAGGAGTTCAGCCGCGACAGCCTGGCCCTGGGCAACACGGATGCGGCGCACCACGTGCACGGACTCGCCGGTCTCCGTGCCGAGCAGCGCGGTGACCGCGGCCGGAGCGGTGTCGACGGTGCACTCGACGGGCTGCCATGCCTGGTCGGTGTCGCCTCCCACCCAGCCGTGCTGTGCGGTGGCGACGGCCACGCCCACCCGGGGCGGGGCGACGGTCGTGCCCACGCCACGGCGTCGCTGGAGCCGTCCTTCGAGTTCGAGCTGCTCCAGCGCCTGGCGGAGCGTGGCCCGGGCGACACCGAAGCGCGCAGCGAGGTCCCGCTCGTTGGGCAGAACCTCTCCGACCGCGAAGTCCGAGTCGAGTGCCTCACTGAGCACGGTCTTGAGGTGCCAGTACTTCGGCTCCTGCACCGATTCCAGCTGCGTGGTCCCCACCCTGTCCTCCGCATCCGCCGGTGGCTTGTTTTCCGCGACGTTATTTATTAAAGGTTCCTGCCTTATCGTTCAGACCTTAGGGCGGCGAACCACCTTGGTCAAGACCAATCCTCGTCCGTCACGCAGCGGAACGACGTCCTGCCGCAGAGCGTTCACGGGACGTTCGCGTGGCTGTGAGCCACGGCAACACGAAGCCCCACGGCCGGTGCCGACCGTGGGGCTCGAGGAGCGGAGAAGCGGGGAGTCGGGAGGCAGGGGCGGGCGGAGAGGCCCTAACCCACGTGCAGACCGGCCAGCTTGTCCGGGTTGCGGTGGATGTAGAGGCAGCGGATCACGCCGTCGCCGACCTCCGCCTGGAAGACCGCGTCCACCACGCCGTCCACGCTGAACACCAGGGCGGAGCCGCCGTTGAGCTCCGCGATCCTCACCTCCATACCGGGCGACCGCTCACCACTCACCGCGAGGAGGAAGCGGCCAACCTTGTCGGCGGTCTCGATGATCCGCCTCGGCGCCTTCGCCTTGCCCCCGCTGTCGCTGACGAGACGCACGTCGGGCGCCAGCAGGGCGAGCAGTTGCTCCAGGTCGCCGCCCGAAGCGGCCACCAGGAAGCGCTCGGTGAGATCGCGCTGCACCACCGGATCCACGTCGTACCGAGGCTTGCGCTCCTCCACATGACGCTTGGCCCGGCCGGCGAGCTGCCGTACCGCCGCCTCGGACCGGTCCAGGGCGGCGCCGATCTCCGCGTACGGGAAGCCGAAGGCCTCGCGCAGGACGAAGACGGCGCGCTCCAGCGGGGAGAGGGTTTCCAGGACGACCAGTACGGCGAGGGACACGGAGTCGGCGAGCACCGCGCGCTCCGCGGAGTCGGGGACGGCCGGGCCGAATTCGGTGACCACGGGTTCGGGCAGCCACGGTCCCACGTACGCCTCGCGCCGGGACTTCAGGTGGCGTAGCCGGTCGATGGCCAGACGGGTGGTGATCCGTACGAGAAAGGCCCGGGGCTCCCGCACGTCCTCGCGCTCCTCCGAAGACCAGCGCAGCCAGGCCTCCTGCACGACGTCCTCGGCGTCGGCGACGCGGCCGAGCATGCGGTAGGCGACCCCGGTGAGGACGGGCCGGTGTTCTTCGAAGAGATCGGTCACGGTGTCGGCAGTCACTTTTCCATCCCAGCCGACGCGCCTGAGGGTGTCCAGCCGGAATCGCGCTCGCCCCTCACCCCCCTTGAACAAGAGGCTACCCGGCGGTAATCATGGGTGCCTGGAGCTGACGGGGCTTGCCGAGGCGTCTCGTTCCGTCCCCGTCCGCCCCTCCGCCCGTCCGCCCGTCAGCCCGTCCGTCCGGCAGCCCGTCCGTCCGGCAGGACCGTCCGAGGAGCAGCATGGCCACCACGGTTTCGTTCGCAGTCGGCTCTCCCACCGGACCTCGTACGGTCGATGTGTCGTACGAGCGGACCGGTTCGGGCGAACCGCTGTTGCTGCTGCACGGCATAGGCCACCACCGTCAGGCCTGGGACCCGGTCCTGCGCATTCTGGCGCTCGAACGGGACGTCATAGCGGTGGACCTGCCCGGTTTCGGCGCGTCACCGGCGCTGCCGGAGGGGCTCACCCATGATCTGGGGACCATGGTTCCGGTGCTCGGCTCGTTCTTCGACGCGCTCGGCGTCGTACGGCCGCATGTGGCGGGCAACTCCCTGGGAGGCCTGCTGGCACTGGAGTTGGGACGTGAACGGCTCGTACGTTCGGTGACGGCGCTCTCCCCCGCCGGATTCTGGACACAGGGCGAACGCCGCTACGCCTTCGGGGTGCTGCGGGCGATGCGCGGAGCGGCGCTCTCGATGCCGATGCCGGTGATCGAACGGCTCTCACGGAGCGCACCGGGGCGGACGGCGCTGACCAGCACCATCTACGCGCGCCCCGGGCGCCGTTCACCCGGCGCGGTCGTGTCGGAGACGGTCGCCCTGCGCGAGGCCACCGGCTTCGGGGAGACTCTCCACGCGGGCCGAGCGGTGGAGTTCACCCACGACGTACCGGACGTCCCCGTCAGCATCGCCTGGGGCAGCAAGGACCGCCTGCTCCTGCCCCGGCAGGGCGTCAGGGCCAAGCGGGCGATACCGGGAGCGCGACTCGTCCGCCTTCCCGGCTGCGGCCATGTCCCGATGAACGACGACCCCGCCGCCGTTGCGCGCGTGATCCTGGACACGAGCCGCCGCCCCGCCGCTGCCTCGGCTACGGCGCAGTACGCCTGAGCCCAGTGCCACCCCCAGGCCGACCAGAAGGCTTCCCACGCCCTGGCTCACCCCGTACGTCCCCGTGCCGGCCAGTGGTGCGGTGAGCGCGGCCGATACGGGGATCAGCCCGGAGAAGAGGGTGGCGCGCTCGGCCCCGATGCGCCGCATCCCGCTGTACCAGCACACGAAGCCGATGACGGTGACCACGGCCGCCTGCCAGAGCAGCGCGAGGGTCTCCTCCGCTGTGGGCACCCGCAGGAAGCCGCCGCCGTCGAGCAGGACGCCGAGCAGCACGGATTCCGCGGAGGCCACGGCGCACACGGTCGCGGACAGCAGTTTCGGGCCGAGCGGGCGCAGCACCGGCACGGCGAGGACCGCGAAGCCGACCTCCCCGCCCAGCGCGCCCACCGAGTAGAGGACACCTGCAAGGTCGGTACGGCCCCAGCCCTGCACGGTGAACGCGCCGAGGGCCACGAGACCGGCCGCGTACAGGACGGCCCGGGTGGGGCGGCGCCCTTCCAGCGCGGGCACGAGGACGCCGACGACGATGGGGGCGCAGCCGACGAGCACGCCCGGTACCGCGGGTTCCGCCGTGCGTTCCGCGGCCAGGACCGCCAGGTTGAAGCCGACCATCCCGATGGCGGAGAGGGCGGCCAGGCGGCCCCACTGCCGCCGGGTGAGGGCCCTCAGAGCGGCGGCGGGCCGGGGGCCACCGGAGCGCAGGAGTGGCAGGAGGAGCAGGGCGGCCAGTCCGTACCGCAGGGCCTGGCCGCCCGCGTACGGGTAGTCGCCGAGGACACTGTTCGCCGTGAAGGAGGCGCCCACGAGGGTGCAGGCGAAGGCCGCGAGAAGGGCTCCGCGCAAGGGAGTTGCGTTCATGAGGGCGACGCTAGGCCGGTGACCGGTCCCGTTTAAGGTCCACTTCCATGACGTCTTCGGGGACCAATCCGACCGACCCGCCACCCGGGCCGCCGACCACCTCGCCACCCGGCCGAGCGCCCGGTCCGGCCTCGCGTGACGGCAGGGCTCACGGCAGCAGCGCTGACGACAGGGCTGACGACAGCGTTGACCGGAACGGCAACAGCACCGGGACCGCTTCCGCCGCCTGGGAACTCCTGCTTCCGGCTGCCTCCGCCCCCGCCCGCCGGCGAGGACGCGCGCTCCAGTCGGCCCTGCGCGACGCCGTGCGTTCGGGACGGCTCCCGGCCGGGACCCGCCTGCCCGCCAGCCGGGAACTCGCCGCCGATCTCGGGGTGTCACGGGGCTTGGTGACGGAGGCGTACGAGCAGCTGACGGCGGAGAGTTACCTCCGCGCCGGACGGGGCTCGGGCACCTGGGTGAGCGGTGCGGTGCGCCCCGCCGCCCGGGGGGCGCGGGATCTGTCACCGCGTGCGCCGGGCGCGCAGGTGGACTTCCGGCCGGGCACCCCGGACCTCGCGCTCTTCCCCCGGGCTGCCTGGGCCGCGACCCACCGGACGGTCCTGGACCGGCTGCCGCACAGCTCCCTCGGTTACCCGGATCCGCGCGGTCTGCCGGAGCTGCGCGTGGCGCTGGCGTCCCTGCTCACCAGGCGCCGCGGTGTCGTGGCCGATCCTGAGCGGCTGGTGGTGTGTTCGGGGGTGGCCCAGGCGACGACCCTGCTGGGTTTCGTGCTGCGCGAGCGTGGCGCCGTATCGGTCGGTGTCGAGGACCCCGGAAGCCCGGAGCACGCCTCGCTGTTCGCGTCCACCGGTCTGACGACGGTCCCGCTGCCGCTCGACGACGGAGGGCTGGCCGTCGGACCGCTGTCGCGCTCCGGCGTGCGCGCCGTGGTCACGACCCCGGCCCACCAGTTCCCCACCGGCATCGCGTACTCCTCCGAGCGGCGCGGGGAGCTGCTCGACTGGGCCCGGCGCACCTCCGGAGTGATCATGGAGGACGACTACGACGGCGATTTCCGCTACGACAGGGCGCCGGTCGGGGCGCTGCAGGGGCTGGACCCGGAGCACGTCGTGTACACCGGCTCGGTCAGCAAGTCCCTCGCCCCCGGGCTGCGGCTCGGCTGGCTCATCGCTCCCGCGTCGATGACCGACGACATCGTCGCCCGCAAACGCACGATGGACCTCGGCAACCCGTCGGTGGACCAGGCGGTGCTGGCGGACTTCGTCGCCGGCGGCGGCTACGACCGGCAGCTGCGCCGCTGCCAGCGTGCCTACCGGGAGCGCCGCGACGCGATGACGGGAGCGCTGGACGCGCACTTCCCCGGAACGGAGGTCAGCGGGATCGCCGCGGGTCTGCACATCATCGCCCGGCTGCCCGAACGGTTCGGCCCGCAGGACGAGTTCCTGCGCCGGGCCTCGGCCGCCGGGATCGCCCTGCGCCCGCTGAGCGACTGCACGGCGGGCGGGGCGCAGGACGGGACGGTCCGGCTGGTGCTCGGTTACGCGCATCTGGCGCCCGCCGCCATCGGGAACGGCGTCCGTCTGCTCGCCGAAGCGACCCGTTGACGCCCCGAAGCACGGCACGGCCCACAGCACACAGCGCGTCACGGAGCGCGTCACGGAGCACGACCTGAAGCAAGACCCCAGGTACGACGGCTGAAGGGCGGCCCAGGCAGCCGAGGCCCGCAGGGGGCGGGCCCACCGGCTGTTCATCTCCGGTTGGCGTGCCCGCCGCCGCCGGCGACTAGGCATGGGTCTGCAGTCGGCCCGTACGACCCCGCCCGCCTGCTGCCGGCCGTACGTACCCGCCGTCCCGGCAGCCGCTCCCGCCCCTGGAGGCGCATCGATGTCGAACCGCCCGTCCGTCCCGGCCCCCGGCCGCCGCACCGTCCTGCGCGGCTCGCTCCTGGCGTCGGCCGCGGTCACCGTGCCCGTGGCGGTCACCGCCGCCCCGGCGTTCGCCCTGTCGGGCCGGCCGAGCGCGTCCTGGGGCGTGCAGGTCGGCGATGTCACGGCGTCGTCGGCCCTGGTGTGGGTACGTTCGGACCGCCCCGCCCGGATGGTGGTGGAGACCTCCGCCACGGAGTCCTTCCGCCGGTCCCGGACCTGGCACGGCCCGCTGATCGGCGCCCGTACGGACTTCACCGGGACGACCCCGCTGTACGGGCTGGTGGCCGGCGAGCAGGTGCACTATCGCGTCACGCTCGCGGACCCGCACGACCCCCGCCGCACCGGCAAGCCCGTGTACGGGACCTTCCGCACGGCTCCCGCCCGCCGCCGTGACGGCGTGCGGTTCCTCTGGTCCGGGGACATCGCGGGACAGGGCTGGGGCATCAACCCCGACATCGGCGGCTACCGGGTGTACGACGAGATGCGCCGCCTGGACCCCGACTTCTTCCTCTGCAGCGGCGACAACATCTACGCGGACGGGGTGCTGGAGCCCAGCGTGACGCTGCCCGACGGACGGGTCTGGCGCAACATCACGACCGTGGAGAAGTCGAAGGTCGCCGAGACCCTGGACGAGTACCGGGGGAACTTCCGGTACAACCTGCTCGACGACAACCTCCGGGCGTTCAACGCGCAGGTCCCCTCCGTCATCCAGTGGGACGACCACGAGGTGCGCAACAACTGGTACCCGGGGCAGATCCTCGACGACGTCCGCTACACCGAGAAGAACGTGGACCTCCTCGCGGCGCGTTCGATGCGGGCATTCCGCGAGTACTTCCCCGTGCCGACGCTCCAGGCGTCGCCGGCCGAGCGGCGCATGCACCGCGTCGTACGTCACGGTCCGCTGCTCGATCTCTTCGTGCTGGACATGCGGTCCTTCCGCAACGCCAACTCCCCCGGCCGGCAGCCCGACGACACCACCGGCATCCTCGGTGCCGAGCAGCTGAGCTGGCTCAAGCGGGAACTGTCGCGGTCGCGCGCCGTGTGGAAGGTGATCGCCGCCGACATGCCGCTGGGGCTGGTGGTCCCGGACGGTGCCACGGACTTCGAGGCGGTGGCCCAGGGCGACCCGGGCGCACCGCTGGGCCGTGAGCTGCAGATCGCCGAGCTGCTGCGGCACATCAAACACCGGGGGATCACCGGTACCGTCTGGCTGACGGCGGACGTGCACTACACCTCCGCCCAGCACTACGCCCCCGAGCGCGCGGCCTTCAAGGACTTCGCGCCGTTCTGGGAGTTCGTGTCGGGCCCGCTGGCCGCGGGCAGCTTCCCCGCCAACGCGCTGGACGGCACGTTCGGCCCCGACCGGGTCTTCGTCCGGGCACCGGACCGGGAGAACGTGTCCCCCATGGAGCAGCCGCAGTTCTTCGGAGAGGTGGACATCGACGGAGAGAGCGGCGAGCTGACCGTACGGCTCCGGGCGCAGGGTGGCACGGTCCTGTTCAGCAAGGTGCTCCAGCCGGGGCGCACCGGCCAGTGATCCATGAGATAACGCCCTGAAGGCGACCAGATCCACACGTAACCCATCAGTCACAATGCGTTCGTGATCAGGCAACACCGTTCGGTCACAGTGAATACATGACTGATGTGACATCCGCGAAGAGTGCCCGCCGCCCCCACCACTGGCGGCGGGACCTGATCGAGCTGGCCGCCCTGTTCACGGCCGTGGCCGTGGCCGACGCGATCGCGAATCTGATCGGGCACCAGCCCGACGGCCCTTATCTGCTCATGGCCTCGGCCGTGGCCCTGGTGGCCACGGCCGCGTTCCACACATGGTGGGCACGACGGCACAGCCACGCACCGCCGCCGGGCACCGATACCGGCACAGGTCCGGAGGCGCCCTCGGCCGGCACCGAGGAAACCTCCGGCACCGTGCTGTGGCGGATGCGGACGACCGTACGGGACGCCCCCGGCACCCTGGCCGCCCTCTGCATCGCCCTGGCACGGCACCGGATCGACATCCTGACCCTGCAGACCCACCCGCTGGCCGAGGGCACCGTCGACGAGTTCCTGCTGCGGGCGCCGGCGGCGCTGCCGGCCCAGCAGCTCACCCGGGAGATCTCCGCCGCCGGTGGTTCGGCCACCTGGATCGAGCGGGCGGACGCCCATGACCTGGTGGACACGCCCACCCGGGTCCTCGGCCTCGCGACCCGCACGGCCCTGGACGCGGCCGAGCTCCCCCTGGCCCTGCGTCAGCTCCTGGGCCGGTGCACCATCCACTCGCTGCCCGCCCTGTCGATCACGGGCCGCCCCACCGGGGAGAGCGCACCGGTCGAGGGTGTCCTGGAGGACACCGTGATGCGGCTGCGCGACCCCTCGGGCGGTGTCATCACCGTCGAGCGCCCCTACCTCCCCTTCACCCCGACGGAGTTCGCCCGCGCCCGGGCCCTCGTCGAGCTCGACGCGCGGCTCGGCCCGCGTGTGCCCCGCAGCGAGGACGTCCTCACCCTGCCGGAGGGCAACGAGATCACCGTGCGCCGCGCGGACGGCGACGACCGTGACGCGGCCCTCGCCATGCACGGCCGCTGCTCCGAGCAGACCCTCGGCCTGCGCTACCACGGTCCGGTGCGGGACGCCGACCGGTATCTGGACCACCTCCTGAGCCCTCGTTTCGGCCGTACGCTCGCCGTGCAGACGGCCTCCGGGCGGCTCGTGGCGCTCGGCCATCTGCTCTGGGACGGGGACGAGACCGAGGTCGCCCTCCTCGTCGAGGACGACTGGCAGCGCCGGGGCATCGGTTCCGAACTCCTCGGCCGGCTGGTGGCCCTGGCCGTCGAGGCGGGCTGCGAGAGCGTCTACGCGGTGACCCAGGCCCACAACACGGGGATGGTGGCCGCCATGCGGGCGCTCTCGCTGCCCCTCGACTACCAGATCGAGGAAGGCACCCTGGTCATCACCGCGCGGCTGGCCGCGGCTCCGGCGCAGCAGCTCGCGCCTCGGGCCGACCAGTAGGACGGGTCCCGGGCTCGGCGACGGCCCGCGCCTGTGGCGCGGCTGCGCTTCCGTCTCCGAGCGCCTGGCACAGGTCCGCCCAGAGGTCCTCGACGTCCTCGAGGCCGACCGACATACGCAGCAGACGGTCACCGACGCCGGCGGCCCTCCGGTCTCCCTCACCCACGATGCGGTGGCTGATGGAGGCCGGATGCTGGATGAGGGTGTCCACGCTGCCCAGGCTCACGGCGGGCGTGATCAGCCCGACCCCCGCGATGATCCTGTGGGGATCCCCGAACACCTCGAAGGACACCATCGCGCCGCCCACCTCCGGGTAGTGCACGCGGGCGACGCGGGGGTCGGCCGAGAGCCTGCGGGCCAGTTCCGCGGCGGAGGCCGAGGCGGCCCGTACGCGTACGGGCAAGGTGGAGAGACCGCGCAGCAGCAGATAGCCGGCCATGGGGTGCAGCACGCCTCCGGTGGCGAAGCGCACCTGCCGCAGGGTCGCGGCGAACTCCTCGTCGCAGGCGACGACCCCGCCCATCACATCGCCGTGACCGCCGAGGTACTTGGTGGCGCTGTGCAGCACGATCCGCGCCCCCTCCTCGATCGGCCGCTGCAGCACGGGGGTGGCGAAGGTGTTGTCGACGAGGAGCGGCACCGAGCCGCAGGAGTGCGCCACTGCCCGGATGTCGATCTCGGCGAGGGTGGGGTTGGCGGGCGTCTCGACCATGACCAGACCGGTGTCCGGGCGGATCGCGTCGGCGATGCCCGCCGGATCCGTCCAGGTCACCTCGGTGCCCAGCAGTCCGGCGCCCAGGAGGTGATCGCTGCAGCCGTAGAGCGGGCGCACCGCGACGACATGGCGCAGCCCCAGGCTCGCGCGGGCCAGCAGCACGGCGGTCAGCGCCGCCATCCCGCTGGCGAAGGCGACCGCGTCGTCGGCACCCTCAAGCCGGGCCAGTGCCGTCTCGAAGCGGCCCGTCGTCGGGTTGTCGAGCCGTGCGTACACGGGCGGGCCGTCGGGCCGGGCCCCGGTGGCGGCGAAGGCGTCGATGCGCGCGGCCTCGCCCCGGGAGTCGTACGAGGGATAGGTGGTGGAGAGATCGATGGGCGCGGCGTGCAGGCCGAGGGAGGCGAGATCGTCGCGTCCGGCGTGCACGGCTTCGGTGGCGAGTGCCCTGGACCGGAAGGAGGGCTGGGGTGTCAGCGAGGAGGCTTCGGTGTCCATGTCACCAGCCTGAACAGGAACCGGCCCAGGGTGCCGATCGGCCGTGCTACGTTCGCCGGATGTCTGAATCCGTCGTTCTCGATCCGGTTGATCTGCACATTCTGCGTCTCCTGCAGAACGATGCGCGGACGACGTACCGGGAGCTCGCCGCAGAGGTCGGAGTGGCCCCGTCCACCTGTCTGGACCGGGTGGCGCGGCTGCGCCGGTCCGGTGTGATCCTCGGGCACCGGCTGCGGCTCGATCCCGCCCGGCTCGGCCGTGGCCTGGAGGCGCTGCTGCTGGTCCAGGTCCGCCCGCACCGCAGGGAGCTGATCGGCCCGTTCGTCGAGCGGATCAGGGCCCTGCCGGAGTCCCGGGCGTTCTTCCACCTCACCGGGCCCGACGACTATCTGGTGCATGTGGCCGTGGCCGACCCGACGGACCTCCAGCGCCTGGTGCTGGACGAGTTCACCTCACGCCGCGAGGTGGCCCGGGTGGAGACCCGGCTCATCTTCCAGCAGTGGGAATGCGGCCCGCTGATGCCGCCCGGGGCGGGCGGGGGCGGTCCTGCCGTCACCTCGGAGCGCCCCGGCACGTCCGCGCCATGAAGGATCTTCCTCCGGCCGAAGTCCTGTTCCCCCGTGACGGGGAGCCCTTCGCCGTACGAGGATGTCCCACATGTCAGACACATCGAGCAGCGCACTGCCGCGCCAGGTCGCCGACGCCTACGTCGACGCGTACATCGAACTCGACCCGATCACAGGCACTTATCTCGGTGTCGCGGAAAGCTCCCGCCGGCTGCCCGATTTCTCGCCCGCCGGCCAGGACGCCATGGCCGGGCTCATCCGCAGCACCCTCGTGGAACTCGACGCCGCCGAGCAGGTGCCCGGGGCGGACGCCGACGAGGAGCGGCGCTGCGCCCGTCTCCTGAGGGAACGCCTGACCGCCGAACTCGCCGTCCACGAGGCCGAGGAGGGGCTGCGGGCCGTATCCAACATCCACTCCCCGGCGCACAGCCTCCGCGACGTCTTCTCGGCGACGCCGACGGCCACGGACGAGGACTGGGCCGCGGTCGCGGACCGGCTGCGGGCGGTTCCCGCGGCTCTGGAGGGCTACCGCGCCTCGCTCGCCCTCGGTCTGGAGCGCAAGCTGTACGGCGGCCCCCGCCCGACGGCGACGTTCATCGGCCAGCTGGGCACCTGGGCCGGGGAGGGCGACGGCCCCGGCTTCTTCCAGGACTTCGTGACCGAGGGACCCGCCTCGCTGCGCCCTGAGCTGGACGAGGCGGCCGGCCAGGCCGCCGCCGCTCTGGTCACGCTGCGGGACTGGATGAGGGACGTGTACGCCCCCGCCGTCGAGGGAGCCCCCGACACGGTGGGCCGGGAGCGTTACGCCCGCTGGGCACGCCAGTTCAACGGCACGGACCTGGATCTGGACGAGGCGTACGCGTACGGCTGGTCCGAATACCACCGGCTGCTGGCCGAGATGAAGACCGAGGCGGACAAGATCCTTCCGGGCGCGGGCCCGTGGGAGGCGCTCGCCCACCTGGATGTGCACGGGAAGCACATCGAGGGCGTGGACGAGGTCCGGGTCTGGCTGCAGAGCCTGATGGACGAGGCCATCGAGGCGCTCGACGGCACCCACTTCGAACTCGCCGAGCGGGTACGGAAGGTGGAGTCCAGGATCGCGCCCGCGGGCGGTGCCGCCGCTCCGTACTACACCGGGCCCTCGGAGGACTTCTCACGGCCGGGCCGCACCTGGCTGCCCACCATGGGCGAGACCCGCTTCCCCGTCTACGACCTGGTGTCCACCTGGTACCACGAGGGTGTGCCGGGCCACCACCTGCAGATCGCGCAGTGGACGCACGTCGCCGAGAACCTCTCCCGCTACCAGGCGTCGGTCGGCCAGGTCAGCGCCAACGCGGAGGGCTGGGCGCTGTACGCCGAGCGGCTCATGGACGAGCTGGGCTTCCTGCCGGACGCCGAGCGCCGCTTGGGCTACCTGGACGCGCAGATGATGCGTGCCTGCCGGGTGATCGTCGACATCGGCATGCACCTGGAGCTGGAGATCCCCGGTGACTCCCCGTTCCACCCGGGTGAGCGGTGGACGCCCGCCCTGGCCGAGGAGTTCTTCGGCAGCCACAGCGGGCGGCCCGCCGACTTCGTGGAGAGCGAGCTGACCCGCTATCTGTCGATGCCCGGGCAGGCCATCGGCTACAAGCTGGGCGAGCGTGCCTGGCTGCTCGGCCGGGAGAACGCGCGGAAGGCCCACGGCGACGCGTTCGACCTCAAGGCCTGGCACATGGCTGCCCTGTCGCAGGGGTCGCTCGGCCTGGACGACCTGGTGGACGAGTTGTCCAAGCTCTGATCCCGGGTGGTGCGGGGGCCGGTGCCCGGCCCCC
>NZ_JAERUC010000024.1 GCF_016745505.1 Streptomyces silvae
ACCCTGCGGGGACGGGACGCCTGAGCCGCACCCTGCGGGGGCGAGGCCCGTCACCACTGCCGGTTCACGGTCGCCTTGCCGCCGGTGACCAGCGTGGCCGGCGGTACGTCGTCGGCCACCACCGCACCGGCGGCCACCACGGCGTCACGGCCGATGCTGACGCCGGGAAGGATCGTGGCACCGGCGCCGATCCACACGTTCTTCGCCACGTCGATGGGACCGCCGCTCAGCCACTCCCGCCGCTCCCCGGGATCGACCGGGTGGCCGACGGTGATGAAGGTGACCTTCGGTCCCACCATCACGCGCTCGCCGAGCCGGATACCGGCGTAGTCGAGGAATGTGCAGTTCTGGTTGATGAACACCCGCTCCGCGAGGTCCAGCCGAAGACCGTGGTCCGTGTAGAACGGCGGGTAGAGCGTGACCTTCGACGGCAGCGGCCTGCCGAGGATCCGTTCCAGCAGCTCCGCCTTGCCCGCCTCGTCGTCGAAGGGCAGGACGTTCAGGCGGGAGGTGAGCTCGGTGACCCGCAGGACCCTCTCCGCCATGGCCTTGAACTCGGGGCTGTGGATGCGCATGAGGTGGTCGCTGGGCATGCCGCGATCCTTTCTGGTGAACCGGTGACCGGATGGGGCCCGCCGTGCCGTGGTCAGCGGCCGGGGGTGGCGCCGTCGGGGGGTGCAGGTACGGCCCAGGACGGGCGCCAGACCGCCCCGGGGAGCTTCGGCAGGCCGTCGAGGTGGGCGATGACCCCACGCAGCCCCGGATGGGGGTTCGTCCCGGGAACGAGGAGGGAGAGCGGGTACGCGAGGACCGGATCCACGACCGGGATGCGGCGCAGGCCGTGACCGGCCGGCCAGAGGTACCGGTCACGCGCCCCGACCAGGGTGGCCACGTCCGGGGAGCCCGCGAGGGTGTCCAGAAGGACCTCGTCCCCGAAGTGCGGGCCGGCCGCGTCGACCCGTAGGTCGAACTCGGCGGCGAGCTGATCGTAGAAGACCGACCATTCGCTGCGGGGCGCGATGCCCGGCACCCAGATCCGGTGCCCGCGCAGCTGTGCCGGCGTGAGCCTCGGTGCGGAGGCCAGGGGATGTCCCGGGCCGACGAGGAACTCCAGCGGGGAGTCGAACGCGTGGATCATCCGTACGCCCTGCGGCAGTGCGTCCGGCCCGGTGACCGTACGGAACGAGGCGTCGACCTCGCCCGCCGCGACGGCGGCGGCCGCCACACGCGGGTCGTCGACCCGGAGGGTCACCACGTCCAGGTCGGTTCCCGGGCGCGACCGCCAGTACGCGTGCAGCACGACGGACTGCGCGCTGCGCAGGCCGAGCACGTCGATCCGCAGGGCCCGCGTGCCCCGCCCGACCGCGCGGACCGCGCGCTCGACCCCCGCGACGACGCCGCGGGCGTGCGGGAGGAACGCCCGGCCGTCGAGCGACAGCTCGACTCCCCGGGCGGTGCGGGTGAACAGGCGGACCCCCAGCTCTCGCTCGAGGGCGGCGATCCGCTTGGAGACCGCCTGCTGCGTCACCCCCAGCTCATCGGCCGCATGGCTGAGCCGTCCGAGCTCGGCTGCCCGGACGAACGATCGCAGTGCTTCGGTGTCCACCGGGTCACCCTAGGCGTGCACAACCGGTGGTTGTGGCCCGCCGGGTGCCGGTTGTGGCCCCGGCCGACGCCCGGCACGTACGGGCACACGGCAGGTCACCTGGGGGCGGGGGCGCCGACGCCGTCCCGGACCGGCTCGGCCACACTGACGTCCACGCTGCGGTCCGGCGGACCGCGACCGATTCGTCACAGGGGAGACGTCGACGTATGAACACGCCACCATCGCCCACCGGAGCCGAGCGGACCGACGGACCGCCCGTCCTGATCGGCGTCCTCGCCCCGCTGACGCGGCCCGGCTGGGCCGAGGCCGGCCGGCACCTGCTCGCCGGATTCGAACTGGCCGCCGAAGAGGTCAACGCGGCCGGCGGCATCGCCGGCAGACCGCTCGAACTCGTGGTCCGGGACACCGCCGCCGATCCCCGCAGGGCCGCGGCGGCGGTGGACGAGCTGGCCGGTCTGGGCGTGGCCGCCCTGGCGGGGGAGTACCACAGCGTCGTCGCCCGTGCCGCCGCCGCCAGGGCCGACGCCCTCGGACTGCCGTTCCTCTGCTCGTCGGCGGTTCTCGACGCCCTCACGGAACAGCCCACGGAATGGGTCGCGCGCCTCGCCCCGACGCAGTCCCACGGCTGGCGGATCTACGCGGACTTCCTCCTCGGCGCGGGGCACAGCCGGATCGCCGTGGCGGCCGAGCCGAGCGTCTACTGGGCGTCCGGGGTCCGCGTACTGCGGGACCACCTCGCTCCACGCGGCGGCACCGTCGTCGAGCTGGACATGAGCGCGCCGGACCCCACGGCGGTGTGCGACGCACTCGCCCGGAGCGGCGCGAGCGCCGTCCTTCTCCTGACCGGCCACCCGGAGCCGGCGGTGCCGATCGTCGCGGCCGTCCGCCGGGACCCGCGCCTGGCCGGAATCACGATCGGCGCTCCGGCCGGGCAGCCGGAGTTCCCCGCGTGGGCGGCGTCCCTGGGCGAGGACGGTGCCGCGGTCCCGTTCCTGCGCTACCTGCCCGAACGTCTCGGCCCGCTCGGTACGCGGGTCGGGGCCGCCCTCCGTGAGCGCCTGGCCGAAGCACCCTCCTTCGTCGCCTTCGAGGGGTACGACACGGTCGCCGTGCTCGCCGACGTGCTCCGCTCCCACGGAGCGGACCGGGCAGCGGTCGCCCGGTCCTGGCCGGACGTCGCGGTCGAGGGCACCCGCGGGGAGATCCGCTTCTCCCGCACCCCCGGCACCGGCATCCGGCAATGGGTCTGGCCGCCGGTCCAGGTCGTCGACCGGGATCCGGCGGATCCCGGCCGCTTCCGGGTCCTGCACACCGGCTGAGAGGGCACGCCCGTAGGTACGTTCCCGGGCCGGGGCGAGCGGGAGTGAGTACGGGGGAGCGGAACGTCTGAGTACGTGGCCCGATCCCGGCCCGGGCCGGTGCCGGTGGAATGGGGCCATGGTCCCCGCCGCGCCGACGCGCCCCCGTATCCAGAGCCTGACCACCGCCGGCACCGCGCTGGCGGTGACCCTGCTCCCGCTGGCCGCCGGCGTGCTGCTGGCCAGGACGATGGCGCTCGATCCGATGGCACCGGTGAACGCGTTGGTCACCAGCGGCGGCCAGCGGGCCCGTCTCGCCCCCTCGCGATGGATGCTGAAGGCTCGAACGCGCGAGCTTCTTTCCCGCCGGTAATGGAACGATTGTCCAGGTAAGCGCTGTCGCTTCTGTTACACGGATCCGGCCGGTCCGTGCGGGGGTGCGCGGGGGAGCGGGACGGGGGTGAACGGGGCGCCACGACCAGGCGAACGGTCCCCCGAAAGGGTCGGTGCAACGATCAACGGTTGACAGGTATACGACCGCCCGGATCCATGCCGGGTGCAGTCGTGTGTGACAGAAATGTCCGTACTTCGTCACACGAACCAGGGCACCTTTCGGCCACCTCGAAAGCGGGACAAAGTTTGCGTTCCCGGCACGTCGCCGGGATCGGAAAACGCCCGGAACCCCATTCCGGGCCTGCATGATGAGGGGTTTCCATGTCCCGTTCCGCACGACGGATCACCGCCACGGTTCTCGCCTCGGGTGCGCTGCTCGCCGCAGCTACCCTTCCGGCATCGGCCGATGGCCGGGACCACGGCCAGAACCGGCCGGCACAGCGCTCCACCGTCGTACTGGGCAAGATCCAGTACGACAGCCCCGGCCGCGACAACGGCTCCAACCGCAGCCTGAACGCCGAGTGGGTCACCGTCACCAACACCGGCCGTCACGCCGTCAACCTCCGTGGCTGGACGCTCTCCGACGAGAGCGGCCGCTCGTACACCTTCGACCTGCGGCTGGCCGGCCGTTCCTCCGTCCGCGTCCACACCGGTGTCGGCCGTGACACCCGGCACGACGTGTACCAGGACCGGCGCAACTACGTCTGGGACAACAAGGACACCGCCACGCTCCGCGACAACCGCGGACGCAAGATCGACTCCGAGTCGTGGGGCCGGCACCACCACGGCGGCGGCCACCGCGGCCACCGCTGAACCGCACCGGCTGGGGGGAAGCGGCGTTCTCCCTGACCGGGTGACCGACTGAAACGGCGTACCACGGGTGACCCCCGTGGTACGCCGTACGCGTGCGGCGCGCACCCGCCGAGGGGCGGGGCCTGTGCATCGGGAGCCGGCGGGTGATGTCAGGATGGGGTTCATGACCATCAAGGCGTATTTCGACATCACCATCGACGACCAGCCCGCCGGGCGGATCGTGTTCAACCTCTTCGACGACGTGGCCCCCAAGACCGCTGAGAACTTCCGCGCGCTGGCCACCGGTGAGAAGGGCTTCGGTTACGCGGGCTCGCCGTTCCACCGCGTCATCCCGGACTTCATGCTCCAGGGCGGTGACTTCACCAACGGCAACGGCACCGGCGGCAAGAGCATCTACGGCGAGAAGTTCGCCGACGAGAACTTCACGCTGAAGCACAACAAGCCGGGCCTGCTCTCGATGGCCAACGCGGGCCCGAACACCAACGGTTCGCAGTTCTTCATCACCACCGTCGTCACCCCGTGGCTGGACGGCAAGCACGTCGTCTTCGGCGAGGTCGCCGACGAGGCGAGCATGGAGCTCGTCCGCAAGATCGAGTCGTACGGTTCCTCGACCGGCAAGACGAAGTCGAAGATCGCCGTCTCCGAGTCCGGCGTTCTCTGATCCACTCCGCGGGGCCCCCGGCCGGTTCGTCCGGCCGGGGGCCCCGAGCCGTGCCATGGCGTGATCCGGCCGGAGCGCGGTGGCGGAGTCCCCGTGCGGCGGGTGGGCGTTCCGGGCCGCGGAGTGCCAGGGTGGAGACCCCGCACACCGCGGGCAAGGGACGGAAGGACCGCAGGGTGCGTATCGATCTCGCCGGCAGGACCGCAGTCGTGACCGGCTCCTCGCAGGGCATCGGGCTCGCCGTCGCCACCGGGCTGGCCGGTGCCGGAGCGCGCGTCGTACTGACCGGGCGGGGCCAGGAGCGGCTCGACGGCGCGGCCGGCGAGCTGCGCGGCAGCCACCCGGACGCCGATGTCCTCACGGTCGCCTGCGACCTCACCACGGAGCAGGGGGCGGCCGAGCTCGGCGAGGCCGTGCCCGCCGCCGACATCCTCGTCAACAACCTCGGCATCTTCGGCTCCCGGCCGCCGCTGGAGATCACCGACGAGGAGTGGCGCACCTACTTCGACACCAACGTCCTCAGCGCGGTGCGCCTGATCCGCCGCTATCTGCCCGGCATGACCGAGCGCGGGTGGGGCCGGGTGCAGAACATCGCGAGCGACTCCGCGATCGTCATCCCCGCCGAGATGATCCACTACGGCATGTCGAAGACCGCCCTGCTCGCCGTCTCGCGCGGCTTCGCCAAGGAGGCTGCGGGCACCGGGGTGACCGTGAACTCCGTGATCGCCGGGCCCACGCACACCGGTGGTGTCGAGGACTTCGTCCGCGAGCTGGTGGGCGACCTCCCGTGGGACGAGGCCCAGCGCGAGTTCATGCGGCTGCACCGTCCGCAGTCCCTGATCCAGCGTCTGATCGAACCCGAGGAGATCGCGAACCTCGTCGTCTACCTCAGCTCCCCTCAGGCGTCCGCCACCACGGGCGCGGCCGTGCGGGTGGACGGCGGCTACGTCGACTCGATCGTGCCCTGACCTTCCGGGCTGGCATGATCAGGGGCATGGAACAGCGCATCATCGCCGCGTGTGACGGGGCATCGAAGGGCAATCCGGGACCTGCCGCCTGGGCGTGGGTCGTGGCCGATGACCAGGGGAACCCCCTGCGGTGGGAGGCGGGCCCGCTGGGCACCGCCACGAACAACGTCGCCGAGCTGACGGCCCTGCTGGAGCTGCTGAGGTCGACCGATCCCGCCGTGCCCGTCGAGGTGCGCATGGACTCGCAGTACGCGATGAACGCGGTGACCAAGTGGCTGCCGGGGTGGAAGCGCAACGGCTGGAAGACGTCGGCGGGCAAGCCGGTCGCCAACCGTGAGCTGGTGGTCGGAATCGACGAGCTGCTGAGCGGCCGGACGGTGACCTTCCGCTACGTGCCCGCGCACCAGGTGGACGGCGACCCGCTGAACGCTCTGGCCGACCAGGCCGCGAGTGAGGTGGCGGTCTCGCAGCAGGCCGCCGGGACCGCGTACGGCACGGCGGACATGCCGGTGCCTGCCCCCGCCCGCTCGACGAAGAGCCGGACGGCAGCCAAGGGCGGGTCCACGGGCGGCTCCACGGCCGGCTCGACGGGCCGGGCGCGCTCCGGTGGCACGATCCGCGCGAAATTCGCGGGCCGCTGCCACTGCGGGAAGCCGTACGCGGCCAAGGACATGATCGCCAAGAACCCGAACGGCTGGGGTCACCCCGAGTGCCGGGTGGCGTCGGCCTGAGGCGCGGTTGCGGGCGCGGCGACGGCCGAGGTGGGCCGGGCCGCGCCGGTGGCGGGCGCGGCGGAGGTCCTGC
>NZ_JAERUC010000025.1 GCF_016745505.1 Streptomyces silvae
ACCTGTCGATCGTCCGGCACATCTCGGACCGGGTCGGCGTCATGTACCTCGGCAAGATGGCCGAGATCGGTACGGACACGCAGATCTACGACCACCCGACGCACCCCTACACCCAGGCGCTGCTGTCGGCGGTCCCGGTCCCGGACCCCGAGGCCCGTGACGGCCGTGAGCGGATCATCCTCTCCGGTGACGTCCCGTCGCCGGCGAACCCGCCGTCGGGCTGCCGGTTCCGTACGCGGTGCTGGAAGGCCCAGGACAAGTGCGCCACCGAGGTGCCGCTGCTGGCGATCCCCGAGCGCTTCAAGGCCTCGGAGACCCCGGCTGCGCACGAGTCGGCGTGCCACTTCGCCGAGGAGAAGGACGTCGTCCACGCGGCGTAACACCCGGTCAGCACCACCAGGACGCCCGGCCCCCGCGAGGGGGGCCGGGCGTTCCGGCGTCCCGGCGGACCCGTACGGCGTACGGCGTAGGCCGACATGCGACGCAGTGTCATATGAGGTGATATGAGGCATTAAGCCACTCAAGGGAACCCTAGGAGGCACTCGATGCGCGGAGCCACACAGGCCAGGTGGGCCGCATGCGCCGTCGCCGTCGCCCTCGCGGCCACGGCCTGCGGCGGCGGGGACAGCGGTGGCGGCGGTGGTGCCGACGGGATCGTGAGCTCGTCCTGGGGCGACCCCCAGAACCCGCTGGAGCCGGCGAACACCAACGAGGTGCAGGGCGGCAAGGTCCTCGACATGGTCTTCCGCGGACTCGTGCGGTACGACCCGAAGACCGGCGAGGCCAAGAACGAGATCGCCCAGAAGATCGACTCGAAGGACTCGCAGAACTTCACCATCACGATCAAGGACAACTGGACCTTCAGCAACGGCGAGAAGATCACCGCGAAGTCCTTCGTGGACGCCTGGAACTACGGTGCCGCGCTGAAGAACAACCAGAAGAACGCCTACTTCTTCCAGTACATCGACGGTTACGACAAGGTCCACCCCGAATCGGGCTCGGCGTCCGCCACCACCCTCTCCGGGCTCAAGGTGGTCAACGACACGACCTTCACGGCCAAGCTGTCGCAGAAGTTCTCGCTCTGGCCCGACACCCTCGGCTACGCCGCCTTCGTGCCGCTGCCCAAGGTCTTCTACACCGACCACGACGCCTGGCTCTCCAAGCCCGTCGGGAACGGCCCGTACACCATCGACCAGTACGCCAAGGGCTCGTCGATGAACCTGCGCCGGTGGGACGACTACCCCGGCGCGGACAAGGCGCAGAACGGCGGCATCGACCTCAAGGTCTACACCGACAACAACACCGCCTACACCGACCTGACCGCGGGCAACCTCGACCTGGTCGACGACGTGCCCGCCTCGCAGCTCAAGAACGTCAAGGCGGACCTGGGCGACCGGTACATCAACACACCCGCCGGCATCATCCAGACGCTCGCCTTCCCGTTCTACGAGAAGGCCTGGGACACCCCGGGCGCGATCAAGGTCCGCCAGGGCCTGTCGATGGCGATCAACCGCGACCAGATCACCCAGCAGATCTTCCAGCAGACCCGCACCCCGGCCAGCGACTGGACGTCCCCGGTCCTCGGCGAGGAGGGCGGCTTCAAGAAGGGCCTCTGCGGCCCCGCCTGCGAGTACGACAAGGCGGAGGCCAAGAAGCTGATTCAGGAGGGCGGCGGCATCCCCGGCGGCCAGCTCAAGATCTCGTACAACGCCGACACCGGCTCCCACAAGGAGTGGGTCGACGCGGTCTGCAACAGCATCAACAACGTCATGGGCAACAACAAGGCGTGCGTCGGAGCGCCCGTCGGCACCTTCGCCGACTTCCGCAGCCAGGTCTCCACGCAGAAGCTGACCGGGGCCTGGCGCGCGGGCTGGCAGATGGACTACCCGCTGATCCAGAACTTCCTCCAGCCGCTCTACTACACCAACGCCCCGTCCAACGACGGCAAGTGGAGCAACCAGAAGTTCGACGACCTGGTCGACAAGGCCAACGCGGAGAGCGACAAGGCCAAGGCCGTGACCACCTTCCAGGACGCGGAGAAGGTCCTCGTCGAGCAGATGCCCGTCATCCCGCTCTGGTACCAGAACGGCAGCGCCGGCTACTCGGACAGGGTCGAGAACGTCTCGCTGAACCCCTTCAGCGTCCCGGTGTACGACCAGATCAAGGTCAAGTGACCCGCTGAAGCCGGGTGGCCGGTGCGGCGGACCGCACCGGCCACCCGGCTTTCCCGGCCCTCCGTACGCCCCGACCCCCGGAGCCCCTCATGGGACGTTATGTGATCCGGCGGCTGCTGCAGATGATCCCGGTCTTCTTCGGCACCACGCTGCTGATCTTCCTCATGGTGAACGTGATGGGCGACCCCATCGCCGGCCTCTGCGGCGACCGCCAGTGCGACCCCGCGACCGCAGCCCAGCTGCGCACCGAGTTCGGCCTCGACAAGCCGGTCTGGCAGCAATACCTGACCTACATGGGCAACGTCTTCACCGGCGACTTCGGCACCGCGTTCAACGGCCAGAAGGTCACCGAGCTGATGGGCACCGCCTTCCCGATCACCATCCGGCTCACCATCGTCGCGATCGTGTTCGAGATCGTCATCGGCATCAGCCTCGGCGTCGTCACCGGCCTGCGCCGCGGCCGGCCCGTGGACACCGGGGTGCTGATCCTGACCCTGGTCGTCATCTCCGTACCGACGTTCGTCACCGGTCTGCTGCTCCAGCTGCTCCTCGGCGTGGAGTGGGGCGTGATCAAGCCGTCCGTCTCCTCGGAGGCCCCCGTCGACGAGCTCATCGTGCCCGGGCTCGTCCTGGCCTCCGTCTCCCTGGCCTACGTCACCCGGCTCACCCGGACCTCCATCGCCGAGAACGCCCGCGCCGACTACGTCCGTACCGCCGTGGCCAAGGGGCTCCCCAGACGCCGGGTGGTCGTGCGGCACCTGCTGCGCAACTCCCTCATCCCCGTCGTCACCTTCATCGGTACGGACGTGGGCGCCCTGATGGGCGGGGCGATCGTCACCGAGCGCATCTTCAACATCCACGGGGTCGGCTACCAGCTCTACCAGGGCATCCTGCGGCAGAACTCCCAGACCGTCGTCGGGTTCGTCACCGTCCTGGTCCTCGTCTTCCTGGCGGCCAACCTGATCGTCGACCTCCTGTACGCCGTACTCGACCCGAGGATCCGCTATGCCTGAGCAGCAGCCGTGGGACGAGACGACCGGCAGCGGCGCGATCTCGGGCGCCGGTGCGGGCGGGGCGATGGACCTCGCGATGGACGAGGGCGTCACCCTGGAGAAGACGCCCGGCGGCCCGGAGGGCACCGGACCCGCCGGCAAGCCTCGCAGCCTCTGGTCCGACGCCTGGCGCGACCTGCGCCGCAACCCGGTCTTCATCATCTCCGCCCTGGTCATCCTGTTCCTGGTGATCATCTCGATCTGGCCGTCGCTGATCGCGGACCAGGACCCCCTCAACTGCGACCTCGCCAAGGCCCAGGAGGGCTCCCAGCCCGGACACCCCTTCGGCTTCGACGGGCAGGGCTGCGACGTCTACACCCGCACCGTCTACGGCGCGCGGACCTCGGTGGCCGTCGGTGTCCTGTCCACCCTCGGCGTCTCGCTCCTCGGGGGCGTGCTGGGCGGTCTCGCGGGCTTCTTCGGCGGGGCGTGGGACGCCGTGCTCTCCCGCATCACGGACGTCTTCTTCGGCATCCCGGTGGTCCTCGGCGGGCTGGTCTTCCTGTCCGTCGTCACCAGCTCGACCGTCTGGCCCGTGATCGGCTTCATCGTGCTGCTGGGCTGGCCCCAGATCGCCCGTATCGCCCGGGGCTCGGTCATCACCGCCAAGCAGAACGACTACGTCCAGGCGGCCCGGGCGCTGGGGGCCTCCAACAGCCGGATGATGCTGCGGCACATCACGCCCAACGCGATCGCCCCGGTGATCGTCGTCGCCACCATCGCCCTCGGTACGTACATCTCGCTGGAGGCGACCCTGTCGTTCCTCGGGGTGGGTCTGAAGCCGCCGGCGGTCTCCTGGGGCATCGACATCTCCGCCGCCTCCCAGTACATCCGCAACGCGCCGCACATGCTGCTCTGGCCGGCCGGAGCGCTGGCCGTCACGGTGCTCGCCTTCATCATGCTCGGCGACGCGGTGCGCGACGCCCTCGACCCCAAGCTGCGCTGAGGAGCCCGCTGCCATGTTGCTCGAAGTGCGCGATCTGCACGTGGAGTTCCACACCCGGGACGGAGTGGCCAAGGCCGTCAACGGGGTCAACTACTCGGTGTCCGAGGGGGAGACCCTCGCCGTGCTCGGCGAGTCCGGCTCGGGCAAGTCCGTCACCGCCCAGGCGATCATGGGCATCCTCGACATGCCGCCCGGGCGGATCAGCGGGGGCGAGATCCTCTTCAAGGACCGCGACCTGCTGAAGCTCAAGAACGAGGAGCGCCGGCGGATCCGCGGCCAGGAGATGGCCATGATCTTCCAGGACGCGCTGTCCTCGCTGAACCCCGTCCTCAGCGTGGGCGCGCAGCTCGGCGAGATGTTCGTCGTGCACCGGGGGATGTCACGGGGCGACGCCAAGGCCAAGGCGATCGAGCTGATGGACCGGGTGCGCATCCCGGCGGCCCGGCAACGGGTGGGCGACTTCCCCCACCAGTTCTCCGGCGGTATGC
>NZ_JAERUC010000026.1 GCF_016745505.1 Streptomyces silvae
GCGGCGGCCGGAGATGCGGCGAGTACCGGCCCGCGATGCGGCCGGTGGTGGCCGGTGATGCGGTCAGTGGCGCACTCGCGTGTCAGTGGCGCACGCGCGGTGCGGGCAGTGGCCCGGCGCGGTGCGGTCAGTGGCGGCCGGCGATGCGGTCCGCCGCCTTCGCGAGGCGGTCGGTGCCGAGCCGCGGTGAGGTGGACTCGCGGCGGTCGGCGGTGCGGTAGGCGGCGTACAGGGCGTGGACGCCGAGCCAGCGGAAGGGTTCGGGTTCCCAGCGGCGGACCTTGTGGTTGACCCAGGGGAGGTTCGTCAGGTCGGTGGGGCCGGCCTGGCCGGAGTCCTGCTGGATGAGGTCGCGGAGGGTGCGGGCCGCGAGGTTGGCGGTGGCGACGCCCGAGCCGACGTACCCTCCGGCCCAGCCGAGGCCGGTGGAGCGGTCCAGGGTGACGGTGGCGCACCAGTCGCGGGGGACGCCGAGCACGCCGGACCAGGCGTGGTCGATGCGGGTGCCCGCGGTGGTGGGGAAGAAGCGGACGAGCAGGTCGCGCAGGGCCTCGACGGTCGCGGGCTGGGTCCGGCCGTCGTTGTCCGTCGCCGAGCCGTAGCGGTAGGGGACGCCGCGGCCGCCGAGGGCGATGCGGTCGTCGGCGGTGCGCTGGGCGTACATGTAGGCGTGCGCCATGTCGCCGAGGGTCTCGCGGCCGTCCCAGCCGATGGTGTCCCAGAGGGACTTCGGCAGGGGCTCGGTGACGATCATGGAGGAGTTCATGGGGAGCCAGGTGCGCTTCTGGCCCTTGAGCCCTGCGGTGAAGCCCTCGGTGCAGCGCAGCACATAGGGGGCGCGGACCGTGCCGTACGGGGTGACGGCGTGCTTGGGCTTGATCTCGGTGACGGGTGTCGACTCGTGGATCGTGACGCCGAGCGCCTCCACCGTGTCGGCGAGGCCCTTGACCAGCTTGGCGGGGTGCAGGCGTGCGCCGTGCGGGGTCCAGCTGGAGCCGACGGCGCCGGAGACGCGGATACGTTCGGCGGTCTCGCGGGCGCCGCGCAGGACGCGGTCGGTCTCGCCGAAGGCGATCTCGACGGAGTGGAAGTCCTTGAGGCGGGCGAGCTGGGAGGGGGTGTGGGCGACTTCGAGGACGCCGCCGTGGTGGATGTCGGCGTCGATGTTCTCCTCGCCGGCGGTGCGGATGACCTCGCCGACGGTGTCGTTCATGGCCTTCTGGAGGCGGACGGCGGCGTCGTGGCCGTGGAGCTTGGCGTAGCGGTCGCGGCCCGCGATGCCGTTGTAGAGCCAGCCGCCGTTGCGGCCGGAGGCGCCGTATCCGCAGAACTTGGCTTCCAGGACGGTGATGTTGAGGAAGGGGACGGCCTTCTTGAGGTAGTACGCCGTCCAGAGCCCGGTGTAGCCACCGCCGACGATGCAGACGTCGGCGGTGGTGTCGCCGGGCAGGGGCTCGCGTGGGGCGGGGGTGCCTTCGTGCGCGTACCAGAAGGAAATGCCGCCGTTGACGGTACTGACGGTGCTCATGTGTCCCCTGCTTGTCCGTGTGCAGCCCAGTCGCTGGAGGGACGTTACCTCTAGGGGGTGTTTTGAAAGTAGCGTCGTCCGCCCGCCGGGCAGGCGGGACTTTCAAAACACCCCCTAGGCTTGCGGTGTGATCGACGTTCCGGATGACCTGGCCGTGAATCTGCGTGACCACAAGGGGGCTGCGGGGCGGGAGTTCGCCGTCGCGCTGCCGGGGCTGGCGGGGAGGTTCCTGGAGGAGTGGGGGCTGCGGCCCGACGGGGACGTGATGTGCGGGATGTGCGCGCTCGTGGTCCCGGTGGTGCGGGAGGCGGACGGCCTCGGGGCCGCGCTGAAGCTCCAGATGGTGGACGCGGAGACGGTGGACGAGCCGGTCGCGCTACGGGTCTGGGGTGCGGCGGACGCGGGGGTGGTGGGCCTGCTGGAGCATGACGCGGCCACGGGCACGATGCTGCTGGAACGGCTCGACGAGCAGCGCCCGTTGACCGGGCTGGCCGATGCGCGGGAGGCGGTGCGGGTGCTCGCCGAGTCGTTGGCCCGGCTGGTGCGCGTACCGGCTCCGCCGGGGATGCGGCGGCTGGCGGACGAGGCCGCGCGGATGCTCGCGGAGACGCCCGGGGCGGCCGCGGCGCTGGAGGACGCGGACGAGCGTCGGCTGTTGCTGGACTGCGCGGCGGCGGTGCGTGAGGTGGCCGGGGAGCCGGGGGACCGGTTGCTGCACTGGGATCTGCATTACGCCAACATCCTGGCCGGGCGCGCGGAGGAGGGCCGGGCGGACGAGTGGGTGGCCCTGGACCCGAAGCCTCTCGCGGGCGATCCGGGGTTCGAGCTGTTCCCCGCGCTGGACCAGAGGTTCGACGCCTCGGAGGTGCGGTGGCGGTTCGATCTGCTGTGCGGGGTGCTGGAGCTGGACCGGGATCGTGCGCGGGCGTGGACGCTGGGCCGGGTGCTGCAGAACGCGCTGTGGGGGATCCGGCGCGGGAGGCCGCGGATGTTCGCGGACCATGCGGAGATCGCCCGGCAGTTGCTGGGGCGGGACTGAGGGGCCACGGGGGCGGGTGGCCTGTTTAGGCTGCCCTCATGATTCGTACAGCCACAGCCGAAGACGTCCCCGCCATCCATGCGATGGTCCGTGAGCTCGCCGAGTACGAGAAGGCGCTCGACGAGGCGAAGGCCACCGAGGAGCAGTTGCGCGAGGCGCTGTTCGGGGAGCGGCCTGCCGCGTATGCGCATGTCGCGGTGTCGGACGACGACGGTGCGGTGGTCGGGTTCGCGCTGTGGTTCCTCAACTTCTCGACGTGGCGCGGCGTGCACGGGGTGTACCTGGAGGACCTGTACGTACGTCCTGAGCGGCGCGGCGGCGGTTACGGGAAGGCGCTGCTGAGGGAGCTGGCGCGGATCTGCGTGGAGCGCGGCTACGGGCGCCTGGAGTGGTCCGTGCTGAACTGGAACGCCCCGTCCATCGCCTTCTACGAGTCGCTGGGCGCGCGCCCCCAGGACGAGTGGACGGTGTACCGGCTGACGGACGGGGCGCTGGCGGAGCTCGGCGGGGCCTGAGGCGGCCTGAGGCGTACGTCTTCTACGGTACGAGGACGACCTTGCCCACCGTGCCGCGCGTTTCGAGCGCGCGGTGGGCGGCGGCCGCCTCGGCGAGCGGGAAGCGCTGGACGGCGGGGCGGAGGCGGCCCGCGGCGGCTTCGGCGAGGGCGCGGGTCTCCAGGGCCCGCAGGCCGCCTCCCTTCTCGATCATGGCGGGGCCGAGGGCGGTGCGGGACGTGATGCCGCGCGCGGCGCTCTCCTCCTCGCCGAGGGTGAGCACCTGGCCGCCGGAGCCGCCGTAGACGAGGTGTTCGCCGCCCGGGCCGAGCAGGTCGAGGGCGGCGCGTGCGGTGATCCCGCCGACCGAGTCGAAGAGGACGGTGGCCCGGCGGCCGAGGGTTTCGAGGTGGGCGCGGGCGCGGCGCGGCCAGTCGGGCAGGGTGTAGTCGACGGCGAAGTCGGCGCCGTTCGCCGTCGCGTGGGCGGTCTTGGCGGGTCCGCCGGCCAGGCCGATGACGGTGGCCCCGGCGTTCTTGGCGTACTGGACGAGCAGGGTGCCGACGCCTCCGGCCGCGGCGGTGACGACGGCGACGGATCCGGGGCCGAGGTCGGTGAACCCGAGGATCCCCAGGGTGGTGCGGCCCGTCCCGATCATGGCCACGGCATCGGCCGGGCTCAGGCCGGCCGGCAGCGGGTGGAGCTTCGCGGCGTCGACGACGGTCAGCTCGGCGTAGCCGCCGGGTGCTCCGCCGATGTGGGCGACAACATCACGGCCGAGCCAGGTGGGGTCGGTGCCCTCGCCGAGTGATTCGACGGTCCCGGCGATCTCGCGGCCGGGGATGGTCGGCAGCTGGCCGGCGGTGAGCTGGTAGGGGCCCGGCCTGCCTTCGCGCAGATGGGTGTCGAGGAGGTGCACCCCGGCCGCGGCGACGGCGACACGGACCTGGCCGGGGGCGGGGACGGGGTCCTCGGTCCGTTCGTGGACGAGGTTCTCCGCGGGGCCGAAGGCGTGGAGGCGGATGGCGTGCATGGCGGGACTCCCCGGGGTGGTGGCGTGGTGGCGCGGGACGGCCGGTCACCGGTGCCGACGAACGGAGCCGGTCACCGGCGCCGGTGCCGCCGGCCGGCTGCGGCACACCACCACCCTCGGACCTCAGGTGCACTTGAGGTCAAGGAGTTCCTGCCGTACGGGGCACGTCCTCCGCCGTCCTGCCGAGGAGTTTCACGGCCAGCACCGCCGCTTCGATGCCGCTGTTGAACGCGACCTCGCTGAGGAGCCCCGGGGCGGCCACCTGGTCGCCCGCGAGGAGGATCCCGTCGCCGCGGTCGACGGCGGGCCGGTCGCGCCAGGTGGTGCCGGGCCTGTCGAGGGCGCCGGTACGGCCGGACGCCAGCGCCTCGCGGCGCCAGGTGGTGCGGTCGCGCCAGCCGGGGAAGCCGAGGTCGAGCAGGTCCTCGGCGCGGCGGACGGCGTCGGCGCGCGGGGTGCCGGGGGCGAGGGGGATCTGCGCCTGGATGAGCTGCTCGCCCGCCGGGGCGAGGGTGGGGTCCTGGGCGGTGAACCGCTCGACCCAGCCGGGCCCGTCGAGGTCCGAGACGATGAACGCGTCGCCGCGCCGGGTCCGCAGCGCCAGGTCGAGCAGGGCGGTCCGGCCGCTGTCCCAGGTCAGCGAGGGGTCGTCCAGCAGGGTGCGGGCGGAGTCCAGCTGGGTGGCGACGATCACCGGTCCGCCGCGGTGGAGCTCGTCCAGCTCGCGGGGGCCGACGCGGGTCGCGGTCTCGATCCGTACGCCGAGATTCCAGGCCCGGGAGGCCATCCGGTCGACGAGCTGCGCCCAGCCGCCGACGGGGTAGTGGGCCTCGGGCGGCAGCGCGGTGGCGCGGCGCAGGCGTTCCTGGACGAAGGCGGCGGAGAGCGAACCGGGGTCGTGGTGGAAGAGGGCCACGCCCACGTAGTGCGCGGCCGCCCGGGCGCCCTCCTCGCCCACCTGTGCGGTGGCCCAGCTGAGGAAGTCGGCGTCGACGGGCGCCGTGCGGGGGTTGCGGCGGCTGAGGCGCAGCATGGCGAGGGGAGGCGTCCGGCGCAGGGCGCCGTCGCGGCGGAAGAGGAAACGGGTGGCTTCGAGCGGCGGTACGGAGGCCATCCGGCCCAGGAGCCCCCGCTGTTCGAGCCAGGTCCAGTGCGGTCCGCGCCGGTAGAGGGCGTGCGGGCCCTCGTTGGTCAGGTAGGGGCCGTCGGAGGTCCTGGCCCGTCCGCCGAGGGTGTGATGGGCCTCGTGGAGGGTGACCTGGACCCCGGACTCGGCGGCGGTGATGGCGGCGGTCAGTCCGGCGAGGCCGCCGCCGACGATGTGGATGCGCTGCATGGCTGGGTCTCCTTGCGGTGGGCGCTTCTGCAGGGAGGACGGATCGGCCGGCCGGTTCTGTGACACCGGGCCGGAGGCGTTGTCAGTGGTGTGCGTCACGATGGGGGACATGGCACGTACAGGCAACAGGGGCAGCGGGAGCGCGGGCGCGGCGAAGGGCGGGGTGGCGGGGGCCCGGCGGCCGGAGGTCCGGCTGCCGTCCCTCATGGCGTACGACGGGGAGGGGCTGGAGCCCGACGGGGACTACGACGGGGTGCGGTTCGAGGAGACGGACCTGGCGGACGCCTCGGGCCCCGGGGCGCGGTTCATGGACTGCGAGCTGCGGGGCTGCGCCCTGGACCGGGCGGAGCTGGGGCGGGCCAGGTTCATCGACTCGGTGCTGACGGGGGTGCGGGGTGTGGGCACCGATCTCGCGGGGGCGTCGCTGCGCGATGTGGAGGTGCTGGACGCGCGGCTGGGCGGGGTGCAACTGCACGGCGCGGTGCTGGAGCGGGTCCTCGTGCGGGGCGGGAAGATCGATTACCTGAATCTGCGCAAGGCGCGGCTGAAGGACGTCGTGTTCGAGGGGTGCGTGCTCTCGGAGCCGGACTTCGGGGAGGCGCAGCTGGTCCGGGTGGAGTTCCGGGACTGTGTGCTGAGGCGGGCCGACTTCAGTTCCGTACGGATGGAGTCCGTCGATCTGCGGACGGTCGCCGAGCTGGACATCGCGCGGGGTGTGGAGCGGCTGGCGGGGGCGGTGATCAGCCCGTCCCAGCTGATGGAGCTGGCTCCGGCCTTCGCGGCGCAGATCGGGGTGCGGGTGGAGGCTTGAGTGCGGCCCCGCTCGGAGGAGGGGGAGCTCAGAGGCGGGGGAAGCGGGCCTGGAGGTCCCAGACGACGGGGTTGTCGGCGAGGCCCTCGTGCATGTCGGCCAGGTCGGCGATGAGGTCGTGCAGGAAGTCGCGGGCCTCGCGGCGCAGCAGGGAGTGGCTGAAGGTCAGCGGGGGTTCGTCGCCGGGCATCCAGTCGGCCTCGACGTCGACCCAGCCGAAGCGGCGCTCGAAGAACATGCGGTCGGACGACTCGGTGAAGTCGAGCTCGGCGTACTGCTGGCGGTGCGAGCGGTTGCCCCGGGGGTCGCGGTCGATCTGCTCGACGATGTCGCAGAGCGCCCAGGCGAAGTCGAGTACGGGAACCCATCCCCAGGCTGTGGACACTTCGCGGTCGGCCTTGGTGTCGGCGAGGTAGACGTCCCCGGAGAAGAGGTCGTGCCGCAGGGCGTGGACGTCCGCGCGGCGGTAGTCGGTCTGCGGGGGGTCCGGGAAGCGCCGGGAGAGGGAGTAGCCGATGTCGAGCACGGTTCGATGGTGTCATGCCGCGCGGGCCTGCCGCGCCGCCCGGCCCCGGGGCCTCAGGGGAGCAGGCGTTGCTCCTTGGCGACGGAGACCGCTCCCGCCCGGGTGTCCACGCCGAGCTTCTCGTAGATCCGGCCCAGGTGGGTCTTGACGGTGGCCTCGCTGATGAAGAGGGCCCGCGCGATCTCACGGTTGCCGAGGCCCTGGGAGAGCTGGCCCAGGATGTCGAGTTCGCGTGCGGTGAGGGTGGGCCGGGGGTTGCGCATCCGGGCCATGACCCGGCCGGCGACCGGAGCGGAGAGCGTGGTGCGGCCCTGCGCGGCGGCGCGGATCGCGGCGAAGAGTTCCTCGGGGCGCTCGGCCTTGAGCAGATAGCCGGTGGCCCCGGCCTCGATGGCACGGGTGATGTCGGCGTCGGTGTCGTAGGTGGTGAGGACGAGGACATGGGCGGTCCCGGCGGCGGCGATGCGGCGGGTCGCCTCGACGCCGTCGATCCCGGGGCCCAGCTGGAGGTCCATGAGGACGACGTCGGGTCCGAGCCGGGCGGCCAGGGCGACGGCCTCCTCGCCGCTGCCCGCCTCGCCCACGACCTCGATGTCGGGTTCGCCGCCGAGGAGGGCGAGCAGTCCGGCCCGTACGACGGCGTGGTCGTCGCAGAGCAGGATGCGTACGGGCGGGGTCATACGGGTCCCTCCGGGGTCATGCGGGCCCCTCCGGGGTCGACGGGGCTGACAGGTCCGGCGGGGCTGACGGGGCGGGTGGGGCTGACGGGGCGGGTGGGTCTGACGGGGCCGACGAGGTGCCGGTGTGCGGCAGGGGTACGGCGGCGGAGAGGACCGTGCCTTCGCCGGGCGCCGACTCGACGGTCAGGGTGCCGCCGAGCTGCCGCACCCGGGCCCGCATCGCCGGCAGCCCGTGGCCGCGTACGTCCTCGGGCGGGCGCGGAGCCGGCCGGTCCGGGCCGAAGCCCCGGCCGTCGTCGGCGATGTCGAGGACGACCCGGTCGCCGAGGTGGGTCAGGGTGAGCGCGGCGACGGTGGCCTCGGCGTGCTCCGTGACGTTCGCGAGGGCGCCCTGCGCGATCCGCAGCAGCGCCGACTGCACCCGGTCGGGGAGCGGGGAGGCCGGGACGCCCTCCACATGGCAGCGGACGGTGAGACCGCCGCCGGACCGCTCGGTCTCCCGGGCGGCAAGCGCGTGCAGCGCCGCCTCCAGCCCGCCGCCCTCCGCCAGGTCGGCGGGCGCGAGGTCGTGCACGAAGCGGCGGGCCTCGGCGAGATTGCGCTCGGCGATCCCGGTCGCGGTCAGGACGTGGCGGCGGGCGGTGGCCGGGTCGGCGTCCCAGGAGCGGTCGGCGGCCTGGAGCAGCATCTGCTGGCTGGAGAGGCCCTGGGCCAGGGTGTCGTGGATCTCCATGGACAGCCGCTGGCGCTCGGCGAGGGTGCCTTCGCGGCGCTCGGTGGCGGCCAGTTCCCGCCGGGTGCGCAGCAGGTCGTCGATCAGCTCGCGTTGGCGTACGGACAGCTCCCGCTGGCGTACGGCCTGGCGCCGCATATGGACGAAGACGGCCGTCGCGACGGCGGCGACGGCGGGCGGGGCCAGGACGAGATTCGGGTCGAAGCCCGTGGCGAGCCGCAGCTGTGCGGCGACGACGAACACGGTGAGCAGGGCGACGAGCGCCAGGGCGGCGCGCGGCGGCAGGATCCGCAGCCCCGTGTAGAAGAGCGGTACGGCGCACCACGCGAAGCTCGGCGCGAGGACGACCAGGACCATCCACACCACGACGAGGGCGCCGAGCCAGGTCAGACGGCGGGGGGTGGGCCGGGAGCCGAGCACAGGGCCGAGGAGGTACAGCACGGCGAGTACGGCCGAAAGGGCGATGATCCAGGGGGTGCGGGTCTCGCCGGGGTGGCGCATGAGGAAGCGCGCGAGCGAGGCGCCGAGCAGGAGGAAGAACGCGGCGTGCATGAGGAGGGCCAGCCACCGGGCATCCGGGTCACCGGCCGCGGGCGCCCGCCCTGCCGAGCCGGCCCCCTCCGGTGAGCCCGCTGAGCCCTCTGCGCTCGGCCGGCCTGCTGAGCCCTCTGCGCCCGGCTGGTCCCTGTCCGGTCCGGTCCCGTTCCGCCGCACCTCGTACCCCGTGCTCCCTCGACCGTGACCCGGGCTGCCTGACCCGCACCTGCCCTCGGCCCGCGCTGCTGACCTGCCCGGACACCTCGTACGGACCTCGTACGCACCCCATGGTCACCCCCCGGCGCCCCCTCCGCATCAACCGATCGGCTGACGGGGCGGTCGGCCGGCAGGGGTGCGGCTTCCAGCCGGTACGCCGACCGTACGGGCCCGGATCCGGCCGGAGGATCGATAGCAGGAAGCCGGCCGGCTCGGAGCCGAGCCGCACACCGTCCGAGGAGATCACCATGAAGAAGATGTCGCTGCGCACCCGTGTCCTGACCGGTGCCGTCGCCGTAGGCGCCCTGGGCGCCGGAACCTTCGGCGCGATGTCCGCCAACGCGTCCACCCCGGCCACCGCGCCCGCCGCAGCGGTGAAGGCCGACACCGCAGACCGGAACCTCCAGCAGTCCACCCACCTGACCGTCGCCGCCGCGACCAAGGCCGCGCAGGCCGCCCTGGACGCCGCGAAGAAGGAGAACCAGCGCGTCTCGGTGGCCGTCGTCGACCGTGACGGCAACACCGTGGTCACCCTGCGCGGCGACGGCGCGGGCCCGCAGTCCCCCGAGTCCGCCGTGAAGAAGGCGTACACCGCCGTCTCCTGGAACGCGCCCACCTCCGAGCTGGCCAAGCGCCTGGAGCAGACCCCGAACCTCAAGGACATCCCCGGCACCCTGTTCCTGGCGGGCGGCGCGCCCGTACAGGTCAAGGGCGCCCCGGTGGCGGGCGTCGGCGTCGCGGGGGCCCCGAGCGGCGACCTGGACGAGAAGTTCGCCGCGGCGGGAGTCGCCGCGCTCGGCCGCTGACAACAGTCGCCGCGCTCG
>NZ_JAERUC010000027.1 GCF_016745505.1 Streptomyces silvae
CGGCTTCGGCTTCGGCTTCGGCTTCGGCTTCGGCTTCGGCGGAGGATGCGCGGATCGAACGCGCGCGGGGCTCGCGCCCCGACGACGGCTTAGCAAGCCGCTGCCTTACCACTCGGCCAATCCTCCGGGAGGTGGCCGGCGCGCGGGACGCGCGGAGGGCCACCCGGGGGTCCTGCCGCGGCGACTGCGCGGGCAGCTGATGAAGCTACCGCGGTGCCGGCTGCGGACCACCCTGTCGGGAACACGACGGACTCGGACTCCTGGTCATCGCCGCGCTCCTCTCCCGGTCTGTACGAACGGCGCCCTTCCGGCGGCGTCCCCCTCACTGTGCCCGAGACCGCCGTCCGGGGACCACCCATTTATCCGGTTGCCCCCGGCCGTACGTCAGCCGCTCCTGCGGCGGCCCAGATCCCTCAGCCGGTGCGCGAGGTCATCCATGCGGGCATCGAGCCGGATGACGTCCTGCGAGACATCGGTGAGCCGGAGGCTGATCGCACCGACGACCTGGTACGTCACATCGAGCTTCCGGTCGAGGGAGTCGAGCCGCTGCGACATCCGGCCGAGCACGGGGCCGAGCTCCTGGAGCGCGCTTCCCACATCGGCGAGGCAGCCCTCGATGCGGGTGACGCGCCGGTCGAGCGAGACATAGGAGGCCCTGAGCTCCTCCTCCGCGTCGAGCAGGTGCGTGCGGACGCTGCGCGCGATGTCGCTGTCGCGAAGAAGCATGGCGACGTTGAGCACGGTCCTACGGGTGTAGAGCGTGAGCTGAGTGGGCGCCTGTGGATAACTTTCCGGCCCCTCACCCTTCCATAGGGACATCATGTCCCTATGGAAGGCGCGCAGCTCAGCGCCGCGCACCAGCCTGAGACCGTTCTCCTCCACCTCGGCGCGATGGCGCTGGGTCAGCTTCTTGATGACCTCTGTGGATACTTCGAAGTACCGGGCCACCTCCTCTGTGCGAAGGTGAATTCCGTCCGGGAGCATGACAAGGCTCTTGACCTTGTCGAGGACTTCGACGCGCCCCATCTGCTCGACCCGGAGGGCTTGGGATTCGAGCAGGGCGACTTCCGTGGGCATGGGTGTGCCTCTCGTGCGTGGGAATGGCAAGGACAGCCCTGTCCCCGGGCTGCGAGGGCGGAGGTCGCTCACGGTTGCCACTCACTCGATGACCGGTCGGGCGGGCGCTCGCCTCACCCCTGCCGGCATTCCCCGAATTCACGAAAGCTCGACGCCACAGATTCCAGTTGCCTCCACGCACCCTGTACAACGAGCCGAAAAACGTACAGTCACGCGACCCGCCCACCCTGAGCACGGAACAACCCCCGCCCGAGGGGCGGGGGTTGCGGGGGGGGGTGCGGCGGGGCCGGTCTCACTCCTCGCCGGCGAGCTTCAGCGCCCGCAGCTTCTGGCCCGCGTACCAGGTGGCCACGACCGTCACGCCGATCAGCAGGACGGTCGCGAGGGGCAGGCCGACGTCCGAGGTGACCGCGCCCTCCCCGGCGACCTTCTCGGCGACCGAGAGGGACCACTGCTGCACGCTGAGCGTCCTGGCCCCCGGCACCAGGCTGCCGAAGAGCGCCTCCCACACCAGCGCGTACACCAGGCCGAAGACGACCGCGTGCCGGCTGACCGTGCCGAGCAGCAGGAAGAGCGCGCTGTACGCGATCGAGGCGACCAGTGCGGCGATCGTGTAGGCCACGGCGATCTGTCCGCCGTTGCCGTTGAGGATCAGACCCGCGACGAACGTGGGCAGCGCCGAGAACAGCATCGTCACGGCGACGGCGACGATGAGCTTGGTGAAGATGATCGTGGGCCGCTTCACCGGCTTGGCGAGCAGGTAGACGATCGAGCCGTCGTCGATCTCCGGGCCGATGGCGCCGGTGCCCGCGATGACACCGATGAGCGGGACCATCGTGGCGATGGCGAAACCGCCCAGCACGCCGGAGGCGACACCGTCATCGGCTCCGGCGAACGCCCGTACCGCCACGGCGATGGCCACCAGGAAGACCGGCAGGACGAACAGGATGGCGGCCCGGCGCCGGCCGAGCAGGGCCCGGTAGGTGAGCCGGGCGACTGTGGGGTCGTACATGACGCTTCACAGCTCCTTTCAGGCCACTACTCAGGCCGCTACGAGATAGGAAAAGACCGATTCGAGGGACTCGTCGGACGGGGAGACGGTGAGCAGCCGGATGCCGTGTTCGCGCGCGACCTTCGGCAGCAGCACGGTGAACCGTCCGAAGTCGACGGCCTGGATCAGCAGGGCTCCCTCGGTGGTGTCGACCTCGATCCCCGCCGTCGACGGATCGGCGATGAGCGCGGCGGCGAGCGCGCGGTCGTCGCTGGACCGGACGAGATAGCGGTGCGGCCGGTCCGTCATCAGTCGGCGGATCTTCCGGAAGTCGCCCGACGCGGCGTGACGGCCGGCCACGATGACCTCGATGTGCGAGGCCAGCTGCTCGACCTCTTCGAGGATGTGGGAGGAGAAGAGCACGGTACGGCCCTCCGCCCCCATCCGGCGCAGCAGCTCCATGAGCTGCATCCGCTGGCGCGGGTCCATGCCGTTGAAGGGCTCGTCCAGGAGCAGCACCGACGGGTCGTGGACCAGCGCGGACGCCATCTTCACGCGCTGGCGCATGCCCTTGCTGTACGTCGAGATCTTGCGGTCCTGCGCGTACTCCATCTCGACCGTGGCCAGCGCCTTGTGCGCGGCCGCGTCGCCCAGTCCGTGCAGCTCGGCGTTGGCGACGACGAACTCGCGGCCGGTCAGGAAGTCGTACATCCCCTCCCGCTCCGGCACGATCCCGATCGCCTTGTAGACCGACTCGTTGCGCCAGATCTGTGTGCCGTCGAGCGTCACCGTGCCGGTCGACGGCGCGAGGAACCCGGCCATCATGTTGATCAGCGTGGACTTCCCGGCACCGTTGGGCCCGAGCAGTCCGGTGACTCCGGGGCCCACGGTCATGCTGACGTCGTTGACGGCGACCACATTGCCGAACCAGCGGGAGGTGTGGTCGATCTCGATGGTGGTCACAGCCCGACCCTCCGGTAGCGGCGCATCAGTACGGCGTACGAGCCGGCGACGAGCGCGAGAACAACGAGCAGATAGACCACGCCGGCGGCGGCTCCGGGCCCGTCACCGCCGGGGAAGGCGGAGGTGGCGCCGAGGAACGCGGTCTGCACCCCGTCGATCAGCGTGATCGGCGAGAACAGTCCCAGCCAGGTGATGGCACCGGCCGAATCCGTCTGCCAGGCGATGGCCTGGACCGTGGAGACCGCGCCGTAGGTGATGGTCAGCACGGCGATCACGGCGGCGACACCGAAGCCCCTGCGCGGTGTCAGCGCGGCGACCACCAGTCCGAGCCCGGCGAACAGCACGGAGAGCAGCGCCACCGAGACCATCCCCTGTCCGAAGCCCTTGGCCTGATCGGCGAAGTCGAACTTGGCCAGCAGCGCACCCACGAAGAGGATGACCAGGGGAAGCCCGGTCAGGATCAGCAGGGCCGACGTCATCGCCGCGAACTTGGCGAGGACGTAGTCGACGCGTTCGATCGGCCGCGAGAAGTACAGCGGCACGCTCTTGAAGCGGAGGTCCCTCGACACGGCCTGCGGCGCCTGGGAGGCGATGAAGAGCCCGATCACGGCCTGCAGGTAGATCGCGAAGTCCGTGTACTTGATGGGGAGTTTCGTCATGCCGGGTGTGGCGATGGCGACCGCGACGAGGATGAGCGACACCAGGCACATCACCCCGCAGAGCAGCATCGGCAGCACCTTGGACTTGGCGGACCTGCCGAGTCCGAACGAGCCCCGCAGGGTCTGCGAGTACAGCGACCTGCGGGCGTAGGCCCGGCCCAGCCGGACGCCGTCGTAGGAGCGGTATCCGATGTTGTGGATCCGGGAGGTGTCGTTCCCGGCCACGGTCCCGGTCTCAGTGCTCATCGCGACCGCTCCCCTTCTGCTGTCCGGCGCCCGCGGTCGCGGCGACGGCCGCCCGGGGTGCCTCTTCGGTACGGAAGACCTCGGCGATGTGGTGGCGCCGCTGTTCCATCCGGATGAGCCCCAGCCCGAGGCCGGCGACGCTGTCACGGACGACGTCGTACGTCTCCTCGCCCGTCGCCTCCACCAGAAGGATGTGGCCGGCGCCCGGCAGCCCCGCGGCGTCGAGGCCGTCGTGCCCGACGAGCTTGACCCCGGCTCCGGTGAGGGCGCGGCGCAGGGCGTCCGTGCCGTCGGGGTGGGTGTCGCTGTCGGTCACCTCGACGGCCAGCGTCGTGGTGATCTGCGTGAAGTCGCTGGTGGAGCTGGACCGCAGCAGCGCGCCGCCGTCGATGACGACGACGTGGTCACAGGTCCGCTCCAGCTCTCCGAGGAGGTGCGAGGTGACCAGCACCGAGATGCCGAAGTCGGTGTGGACACGGCGGATCAGGCCGAGCATCTCGTCCCGGCCGACGGGGTCCAGGCCGTTGGTCGGCTCGTCGAGAAGGACCAGTTTCGGGTCGTGGACCAGGGCCTGGGCCAGCTTCACCCGCTGCTTCATACCGGTCGAGTAGCCGCCGATGGGGCGGTAGCGCTCCTCGTACAGCCCGACGTGGCGCAGGGTGTCCGCGGTGCGCTCGCGCGCCGCGGTGGGCGGCAGCCCGGACATCCGCGCCATGTGGACCACGAACTCGGTCGCCGAGACGTCCGGGGGCAGGCAGTCGTGCTCGGGCATGTACCCGACCCGCTCCCGGATGGCGGCGCCCTCGGTCGCCACGTCGAGCCCGAGCACCGCGGCCCGGCCTTCGGTGGCGGGGGACAGACCCAGCAGGATCTTGATCAGTGTGGACTTGCCGGCTCCGTTGGAACCCACCAGACCGGTCACGCCCGGTCCGATGTCCAAGGAGAGCCGGTCAAGCGCGGTCACCCTCGGGAACCGCTTGCTCAGGCTTTCGGTTGCGATCACAGTCACGTCATCGACGGTAGTGGCGCGCGCCACAGGAGTCGTCAGACCTGACGGCTGTATCCGCGTCAGCCTCCAGGCGTACGGACCCGTAGGGGCCCCTCCCGAAGGGGGTCGTCCACACACGGTTGTCCGCACACGTTTGTCCGCACACGGTTCTCCCGCAGGTTTGTCCGCACAGGTTTGTGCACCAGGTTTGTCCACACGCAGTTGTCCACAGGTCCGGGGCACCCCTTGACGCGGTCGTACGTCGGTTGCCACATTCAGCGGTGTCACGTTACGGACGCGTACCGCAACGCCGGCACTGGACGAGGAGGCGGCGTGGAGCTGCGAGACGCGCGTGAGCGCTGGGTTCGTACGGGCGGTATCGAGCTGTGTGTCGCCGAGCTGGGCGATCCAGCACAGCCGACGATCGTGCTGGTGCACGGCTATCCGGACAGCAAGGAGGTCTGGTCCGAGGTCGCGGGGCGGCTGGCCGAGCGGTGGCACGTGGTCCTCTACGACGTCCGGGGCCACGGCAGGTCGACGGCGCCCAAGCCGCTGCGCGGAGGCTTCACGCTGGAGAAGCTGACCGATGACTTCCTGGCCGTCGCGGATGCCGTGAGCCCGGACCGGCCCGTCCATGTGGTCGGCCACGACTGGGGTTCGGTCCAGTCCTGGGAGTTCGCGACGGTGGAGCGGACCCAGGGCCGTATCGCCTCGTTCACGTCGATGTCCGGCCCTTCCCTCGACCACTTCGGGCACTGGATCAAGCGGCGGATGTCCCACCCGGACCCGCGTGGGGTGGGGCAGTTGCTCGGCCAGGGCGCCAAGTCCTGGTACGTGTACGCGCTCCACACTCCGGCCCTGCCCGAGATGGCCTGGCGCGGGGCGCTCGGCAGGCAGTGGCCGCGGATTCTGCAGCGGATGGAGAAGGTTCCCGCGGACGGCTATCCGACGGCGTCGCTCCCCCGGGACGCGTCCCACGGGGCCTGGCTCTACCGCGACAACATCCGCTCCCGCCTGCGCCGGCCGCGTCCGGATGCGTACGCGCATGTGCCGGTGCAGCTGATCACGCCGACCGGTGACGCCTTCCTCTCGCCGTCCCTCTACGACGAACTGGACACCTGGGCACCCCGGTTGGTGCGTCGCACGCTGCCCGCGAAGCACTGGGTCCCGCGCACCAGGCCGGACCAGCTGGCCTCCTGGATCGGCGAGTTCGCCGACAGGGTGCAGTCCGGAAGCGTGGAGCCCGGCGGCTTGGAGTCCGGCGGCGCGAACGGGTCCGTCGGCTCGGCTGGTGCGCTCGGCTCCGCAGTGCCGTCGGCGGCGTCGGGCGCCCATGCGGACCGTTTCGGAGGGCAGTTGGTCCTGGTGACAGGCGCCGCCTCGGGCATCGGGCGCGCGACAGCGCTCGCCTTCGCCGAGGCCGGAGCACGGGTGATCGCCGTGGACCGGGACGCCGAGGGCGTTGCCCGGACGGCGGAGGCCGCCCTGCGCGCCGGAGCGCCGGCCGCGTGGGGAGAGGTGGTGGATGTCGGGGACGAGCAGGCGATGGAGAAGCTCGGGGAGAAGGTCGCAGCCGAACACGGCGTCGTGGACGTCCTGGTGAACAATGCGGGCATCGGACTCTCCGGTGCTTTTCTCGACACCACGAGCGAGGACTGGAAGAAGGTCCTCGACGTGAATCTCTGGGGTGTCATCCACGGCTGCCGGATCTTCGGCAGGCAGATGGCCGAGCGCGGGCAGGGCGGCCACATCGTCAACGTCGCCTCGGCGGCGGCTTATCAGCCCTCACGTGTGCTGCCCGCGTACAGCACCTCCAAGGCGGCGGTGCTGATGCTCAGCGAATGCCTCCGCGCCGAACTGGCCGAGAAGTCGATCGGGGTCAGCGCCATCTGCCCGGGAGTCGTCAACACCGGCATCACCGGCTCCGCGCACTTCGCCGGGGTCGACGAGGCGGAGGAATCCCGCCTCCGGAAGCGGACGGCGCGGCTCTACTCCCTGCGCAACTACCCTGCGGAGAAGGTGGCTCGGGCGATTCTCGGCGCGGTGGTGCACAACAAGGCCGTGGTGCCGGTGACACCGGAAGCACGTGGGGCCCGGCTGCTGTCATTGGTCAGTCCTCGGCTCCTTAGGGGTCTCGCGCGGGTGAAGCCACCGCTGTGACGGGTGGGGCGAGTTCGGACCGCCGGAGTTGCAACGCCGTTGGTGTGGCAGCTGGTTACCCCAACATGCGCTAAGTGACAGGGCAGTTGCCCATGTCTGTTGGATTCGCGCTCGATTGACAAGCCTTGACATGCCCTGTGGATGTAAAACCCAAGCAAACTCAGACAAGTTGAGCAAATGCCTTATAAGGGACAGCACTTGTCCACAGAAACGCCAAACTGCCTGTGGATAACCCGAGTTGGCTGTGGATCAAACCTGTTCACACCAATGGACGCAGCGAACGCCGGGTGAAATCGAGGTGCGTCGGGTGGAAGGGCGAAGGCACTCTGACGGGATGGACGAACGACGCACCGTCACGGTGTCCAAGTACCTGTCGAAGCATCTGCGGCATGAGCCGGACCGGATCGGAATCAGCCTCGACGAGCACGGCTGGGTGGCCGTCGACGAACTGCTGCGGGCCTGCACCCGGCACGGTTTCACCCTCACCCGCGACGACCTCGACCACGTCGTCACGGTCAACGACAAGCAGCGGTTCACTCTGGACGGCGATCGCATCCGCGCGAATCAGGGCCACTCCGTCACCGTCGATCTCGGCCTGCCACCGGCCGAGCCACCGGCGTACCTCTACCACGGCACGGTTGCGCGGGTGCTCGACGCCATCCGCGCCGAAGGGCTCCGGCCCATGGACCGCCACCATGTCCACCTCTCGCCCGACCGTGAGACCGCGGTCCGTGTCGGCGCGCGGCGCGGCACCCCGGTCGTCCTCGCCGTGGACGCGGGAGCGATGCACCGGGCCGGCCACCTCTTCCACGTCAGCGCGAACGGGGTGTGGCTCACGGACGCCGTACCGCCGGCCTTCCTGCGCCTGCGGGAGTGAGGCGCCACGCACGGCGGCCCCGCCCCCTGAAGCTCCTCCGCGGTCGCCCCGCCAACGGCGTCCTACGGAGCCCCGTAGCCATCGCCGTAGAGTCGTGGCCATGACCTCCTCCCGTCGACTGAGCACCGTGATCCTGCCCATCCGCCGCTGGAACGACGGCGGGCGCTCCCTCTGGGTACGCGCCGAGGAGCTGGGATTCCACGCGGCGTACACCTACGACCACCTGTCCTGGCGGACCTTCCGCGACGGCCCGTGGTTCGGCGCCGTCCCGACCCTGACGGCGGCCGCCGCGGCCACCGAGCGGCTGCGCCTGGGCACGCTCGTCACCTCCCCCAACTTCCGGCATCCGGTGACCCTCGCCAAGGACCTCATCACCCTCGACGACGTCTCCGACGGCCGGATCACCCTCGGCATCGGCGCCGGTGGCAACGGCTTCGACGCGACCACGCTGCGCGGGAGCGACGAGGAGCCGTGGACACCGCGTGAACGCGCCGACCACTTCGACGAGTTCGTCCCCCTGCTCGACCGGCTGCTCCGGGAGCCCTCCGTCACGCAGGAGGGCCGTTTCTACGCCGCGAACGAGGCCCGGAACATTCCCGGCTGCGTGCAGCGCCCCCGGCTGCCCTTCGCGGTCGCCGCCACCGGCCCGCGCGGGCTGAGGCTCGCGGCACGGTACGGCCAGGCGTGGGTGACCACCGGTGATCCGAAGCTGTACGAGACCGGCACCCCCGAGCAGTCCGTCGCAGCCGTGCGCGGGCAGATCAGCCGGCTCGGTGCGGCCTGCGGGGAGACCGGCCGGGACGTCTCGGAGCTGGACAAGATCCTGCTGACCGGCTTCACCCCGGGCCGGCCGCTGAGGTCCCTCGACGCGTTCGTGGACTTCGCGGGCACGCACTTCGACCTCGGATTCACCGAGATCGTCGTCCACTGGCCGGTGCCGGACTCCGACTTCGCCATGGAGACCGAGCTGTTCGAGCGGATCGCCACCGAGGCTCTGGCACAGCTCGGCTGACCGCTCGGCCCCGCCGCAGAGCCGGAGGGAAGGGGGCTCCGGCCCTCCGGCCTGGGAGATCACCCTTTGCGAGCCGATGGCATATGCCGGAGTCATGTTCCGCAGCTCACGGACTCGCGCTCTCAGATGTGCGCCCCTCTGCACGCCCGTGCGACTCCGTACGGGAGAATGGGCGGGTGACCTCAGCTACCGACTCGCCTCTGCCTGCCGTGACCCGGCTGATCGCCACCGATCTGGACGGCACCCTCCTACGGGACGACAAGACCCTGTCCGACCGTACGACCGCCGCCCTGGCAGCCGCCGAGGAGGCGGGGATCGAGGTCTTCTTCGTCACCGGGAGGCCCGCCCGCTGGATGGAGGTCGTCAGCCCCCATGTGCAGGGCCACGGCATGGCGATCTGCGCGAACGGGGCCGCGGTCGTCGATCTCCACGACGGGACGCTGATCGACGTCCACCCGCTGGACCGGGGGATCGCCCTGGCCGTGGTCGACATCCTGCGTGAGTCCGCCCCAGGGGTGTCGTTCGCCGTCGAGCTCGCCACCGGCATCCACTACGAACCGGCCTACCCCCCGTTCCACATGGACCCGGGCGCCACGGTCGCCATCGCGGAGAAGCTGCTCCACGAGGAGGTCCCGGGCACCGGCACGCCGGTCCTGAAGGTCCTCGCCCACCACCCCGAACTGGCCCCGGACGCCTTCCTCACACTGGCGCGCGAGCTGGCGGGGGACCGGGCGTCGTTCACCCGGTCCAGCCCCACCGCGCTGCTGGAGATCAGCGGGCTCGGCGTCTCCAAGGCCCGTACGCTCGCCGCCTGCTGTGCGGAACGCGGCATCGCCGCGGGCGAGGTGGTCGCGTTCGGGGACATGCCCAACGATGTGGAGATGCTGAGCTGGGCCGGCGCCTCGTTCGCCATGGGCAACGCCCACCCGGCCGCCGTCGCCGCCGCGTCCGGTGTGACCCTCACCAACGACGAGGACGGCGTCGCGGTCGTCATCGAGCGGATCCTCGCAGCACGCTGAGCCGGACCGAGAGCGGATCCTCGCAGCACGCTGAGCCGGACCGAGAGCCGGATCCTCGCCGGAACGTACGTCAGAGCGGGACCTGCCAGGTCACCGTCGTGCCGCTGTCCCCCTCACCGGCCCCCGGCCCGAACCAGCTCGCACCGCCCAGCGACTCCGCGCGCCGCGCCAGGTTGCGCAGGCCGCTGCGCCTGCCGCCGTCCGGGATCCCCACCCCGTCGTCCGCGACCGTCAGCCGTACCGCGTCACGCCCGTCCGGCAGCACGGCGGTCGCGTCCACCGTCACCTCGACGCGCGAGGCCCTCGCGTGACGGAACGTGTTGGACAGGGCCTCACGCAGGGCCGCGATGAGGTTCTTGCCCGCGAGCTCCCCCACCAGCGAGTCGACGGGGCCCAGGAACCGGTGCGAGGGCATGAACCCCAGGGGCACCGCGGCCATGTTGATCTCCCGCATCACCCGGGTCCGCAGGCCCGACGGCGCCTCGGCCGGTTCCTGCTGGAGCGCGAAGATGGCCGTACGGATCTCCTGGATGGTCACGTCCAGTTCGTCCACGGCCCGCCCGATCCCGGCCTGGACGGCAGGGACCGGGGAGCGCCGCTGAGCGCCCTCCAGCATGATCCCCGTGGCGAAGAGCCGCTGGATGACGAGGTCGTGGAGGTCCCGGGCGATACGGTCGCGGTCCTCGTAGACGGCGAGCCTCTCCCGGTCGCGCTGGGCCTCGGCCAGCTTCAGCGCCAGGGCGGCCTGCGCGGCGAAGTGGGTGGCCAGCGTCCGCTCCGCCCGTGTGAACGGCCGGCCGCCCCGGACCCGCGGGATGGACAGCGCCCCGAGCACCCGGCCGCCGCTGCGCAGGGGGAGCAGCATGTGCGGGCCGAACCGGTCGGCCAGCCTGGTCAGCATGCGGGGGTCGGTCGCGGAGTCCTCCAGAAAGACCTCCTCACCCCTCAGGAGCGCCGCCACCACGGGGCTCTGCGGCGGGATGATCACCCCGAGCGACGCGGACGGCTTGTCCCCTGCGATGGCGACGATCTCCAGACCTCCCTCGGCGGCCGGCAGCAGCACGATCCCGGCGGCCGCGTCGGCGAGGCGGCGCGCCTGCTCGGCGACGACGCCGAGCGCCTCGTCGGCGTCCCCGGCGGAGAGCAGGGCGGTGGTGACGGCCACCGATCCGTCGATCCACTGTTCGCGCTGTCGCGCGGCGTCGTACGTCCGCGCGTGACCGATGGCGATCCCCGCCTCCGTGGCCAGCACGCGCAGCATGTGCAGTTCGTCGTCGCCGAACGCATCCCCGCCGCGCTTCTCCGCCACATAGAGGTTGCCGAAGATCTTGCCCTGGACCCGGATCGGGACCCCCAGGAACGTGCGCATCTTCGGGTGGGCGGCCGGGAATCCGGCGAAGCGGGGATCCGCCGCCAGATCCTCCAGGCTGATGGGCACACCGTCCTCGATCAGCGCGCCCAGCAGACCCGTGTGCCCGTCGGGCGGCCGGCCGATGGCCCGGGCGACGTCGTCGGGCACTCCATGGGTGATGAAGTCGCAGAGGCTCTCACCGGGCCGCTCGACGACGCCGATGGCCGCGTAGCGGGCGTGGGCGAGTTCGGCCGCGGTCTCGCAGATGCGCTCCAGGGTGGAGTGCAGTCCGAGCCCCGTGCCGACGGACCTGGTCGCCTCCAGCAGCTGCGGAACCCGTGCGGTCAGCTCCGCCGAGAGCCCCCGCAGGGGCCCGTTGCGCTGCTGCGCGTCGCCGGGAGAGCTTTCCGGGTCCTTCGGCTCCTGCTCTGCCATGACCTGAGCGTAGTAAGTACGGAATGGTCCGGAAAGTCGGGATCGGTGCCGCCTCGCCGCGCTCAGGCCCCTGCCGCCACCGCCTCCACCCGCCGCATCCGCTCCGGCTCCGAGCCCACCGGCTCCTGTTCGCGTGCGAGCATCCTGCGCAGCGGCCCGTCCTCCGTGGCCAGGGCGGCGTACGGCCCCTGCTGCACCACCCGGCCCCCGTCCAGTACCAGGACCTCGTCGACCGCCTCGATCCCCGCCAGCCGATGGGTGATCAGCACGGTCGTACGTCCCTGGGTGGCGGCCAGCAGATCCTCGGTCAGCGCGTCCGCCGTCGCCAGGTCCAGGTGTTCCGCGGGCTCGTCGAGCACGAGTACGGGGAAGTCGGCGAGCAGCGCGCGGGCCAGCGCCAGCCGCTGTCGCTGGCCGCCCGACAGCCGCGCCCCGTGTTCACCCACCAGCGTGTCGAGACCGTCGGGCAGCGCCTCGGCCCAGTCCAGCAGCCGGGCGGCGGCCAGGGCGTCCCGCAGCTGTCCGTCCGTCGCGTCCGTGCGGGCGAGCCGCAGGTTCTCGCGGATGGAGCTGTCGAAGACGTGGGCGTCCTGGGCGCACAGTCCCACGAAGGTCCGGACCGTGTCGCCGTCCAGCGACGCCGCTTCGACACCGCCGAGACCGTACGTCCCCTCCCGGGCGTCCAGGAAGCAGAGCAGGACCTGGGCGAGCGTGGTCTTTCCCGAACCGGACGGGCCGACGACGGCGACCCGCTTCCCGGGGTGGAGCGTCAGGTCGACGGAGTGCAGAGCATCGCGGTCCGCGCCCTCGTACCGGGCCGACAGCCCTCGTACGTCGAGCGGGAAGGGCGACGCGGGCGCCTCGGCGGGCTCCACCGGCTCCACGACCGGTACCGGGGCGTCCAGCACCTCGTAGACCCGCTCCGCGCTCCGCCGGACCCGTTGGCGGTACTGCACCGCGAGCGGGAGTCCCGTCACGGCCTCGAACGCCGCCAGGGGCGTGAGGACGACCACGGCGAGTTCGACCCCGGCCAGCCTCCCGTCCGCCACGGCGGGCAGTGCCACGATCGCAGCGCCCACGACGGTCAGCCCGCAGACCAGGGCGGTCAGCCCGCCGCCCAGCGCGGTCGCGGTCGCCGCGCGCGAGGCGATCCGCGTCAGGACGCCGTCCGCCGCACGCACCTCCTCCTTGCGGGCCGGCAGTGCACCCGCGACGGCCAGCTCGGCGGTCCCGCCGAGCAGATCGGCGACACGTACGGCCAGGGCGGCCCGGGCGGGTGCCAGCCGGCGCTCGGCCCGACGTGCGCAGACCCCGCTCAGCCACGGCACGCCCACCCCCGCGAGGAGCAGCCCCGCGGCCAGGACCGCGCCCGCCTCCGGCAGCAACCAGCCGGTGAAGGCGGCAGCCCCGGTCCCGACCAGGAGCGCGGTCGCGGCAGGCAGCAGCCAGCGCAGCCAGTAGTCCTGCAAGGCGTCCACGTCGGAGACCAGCCGGGACAGCAGGTCGCCGCGCCGTGCGTTCCGGAGACCGGCGGGCGCGATCCGCTCCAGGCCGCGGTAGACCGCCACCCTGAGATCGGCGAGCATCCTGAGCACGGCGTCGTGGGACACCAGCCGCTCGGCGTAGCGGAAGACGGCCCGGCCCATGCCGAAGGCCCGGGTCGCGGTGACCGCGACCATCAGATACAGGATCGGGGGCTGCTCGGAGGCGCGCGAGATCAGCCAGCCGGAGACGGCCATCAGGCCGACCGACGACCCCACGGCGAGGCTGCCCAGCAGCAGTGCCAGGCCGAGCTTCCCGTGCTGGGACCCCGCGGCCTCCCGCACCCGGGCCAGCACCCGGCCCCCGGCCCTGGGGGCCGTGTCCCTGAAGAGCACGGGGGACAGCACGGGCTCCCCCACGGGCGGACGCCCGTCATCGTCCCGAGCACCGGACTCGGTCCCCACCGGCGTGCCCTGGGCCGCCCCGTCGTCCGCACCCTGCCGCCCGGTCGGTGCGGGTTCCAGCGTCACCACCCGGTCGGCGACCGTGAGCAGCGCCGGCCGGTGCACGACCAGCAGCACCGTGCGCCCCGCCGCCAGCCTCCGGACCGCGTCGACGATGCCCGCCTCCGTCTCGCCGTCCAGGCTCGCCGTCGGCTCGTCGAGCAGCAGCAGAGGCCGGTCGGCGAGGAAGGCACGCGCCAGCGCCAGCCGCTGACGCTGCCCGGCGGAGAGTCCGGCGCCGTCCTCACCCAGCTCCGTACCCGTGCCGTCCGGCAGCGCGGCCACGAAGTCGTACGCGCCTGCCTCGCGCAGCGCTGCCATGACCGCCGCGTCGTCCGCGTCCGGGCGGGCCAGGCGCACGTTCTCCGCGATCGTCCCGGCGAAGAGATGGGGGCGCTGGGGCACCCAGGCGATCTGCTCACGCCAGCGTTCGGGGGAGAGGGAGGACAGATCCGCCCCGCCGACCCTGACCCGCCCCTCGTCGGGCGCGGTGAACCCCAGCACCACACCGAGGAGCGTGGACTTGCCGATCCCGCTGGGGCCGACCAGGGCGACGGTCTCCCCCTGCTCGACCACGAGCGAGGCAGCGTCCAGCGAAGGCTCGGTCCTGCCCTCGTGCCGGACCGTCACCCCGTCCAGCTCCAGCCGGAGGGACGGCGGTACGTCCTGGGATCCGCCGGCCGGAGGCTCGGTCTCCAGCACCGCGAAGATCTCCTCCGCGGCCGAGAGTCCTTCCGCGGCCGCGTGGTACTGCGCGCCGACCTGGCGGATCGGCAGATAGGCCTCCGGCGCCAGGATGAGAACCACCAGGCCGGTGTAGAGATCGAGCTCGCCGTGGACGAGCCGCATCCCGATCGTCACCGCGACCAGGGCCACCGAGAGGGTCGCCAGCAGTTCCAGGGCGAAGGAGGAGAGGAAGGCGATCCGGAGCGTCTTCAGCGTGGCCCGGCGGTACTGCGAGGTGATGGCGCGGATCGACTCCGCCTGCGCCTTGGCCCGCCCGAAGACCTTCAGCGTCGGCAGTCCGGCGACCACGTCCAGGAAGTGCCCGGAGAGGCGGGACAGCAGCTTCCACTGACGGTCCATCCGGGACTGGGTGGCCCAGCCGATCAGGATCATGAAGAGCGGGATCAGCGGCAGCGTCACCACGATGATCGCCGCCGAGACCCAGTCCTCGGTGACGATCCGGGCCAGCACCGCCACCGGTACGACGACCGCGAGGCCGAGCTGCGGGAGATAGCGCGAGAAGTAGTCGTCGAGGGCGTCGACGCCCCGGGTGGCCAGAGCGATCAGCGAACCGGTGCGCTGCCCGCTCAGCCAGTCCGGCCCCAGGTCCGAGGCCCGTTCCATGAGCTGGCCACGCAGCTCGGACTTGACCGCGGAACTCGCCCGGTACGCGGCCAGTTCGGTCAGCCACGCCACGAGCGCCCGTCCCAGCGCGACAGCGGCGAGCAGGAGCAGCGGTGTGCGGAGCCCGGAAACGGTCAGGCCGTCCTCGAACCCGCCCACCACCACTTCGGCGACGAGCATGGCCTGGGCGATGACCAGGCCCGCCCCGACCAGGCCCAGCGCCACCACGGCCGCAAGGAAGAACCGGGTGGCCCTGGCGTACCGGAGCAGGCGCGGGTCGATCGGTTTCACGTGAAACAGCTCCCCAGTGAACTCATGTCATTCGCTCGTTCAGTGCGCGTCGGCGATGTGGTGCGTACCGATGCGCTTACGGAACACCCAGTACGTCCAGCCCTGGTAGAGCAGCACCACGGGGGTCACGATCCCGGCGCACCAGGTCATGATCTTGAGGGTGTACGGGCTGGACGAGGCGTTGGAGACCGTCAGGTTCCAGGCGTCGTTCAGCGAGGACGGCATCACGTTCGGGAAGAGCGTCAGGAAGAGCATGGCGACGGCCGCCGTGATGGTCACCCCGGAGAACGCGAACGACCAGCCCTCGCGTCCGGCGGCGATGGCACCGATGGCCACGACCAGCGACACCACGGCCGTGATCATCGCCGCCAGGCTCCAGCCGTTGCCGTTGTCCGCCTGGGTCCAGGCCAGGAAGCCCAGTGCGAGCACGGCGGTGGCCAGACCGAGCTTGAGGGCCAGCCACCGGGCACGCGCCCTGATGTCCCCGACGGTCTTCAGCGCGGCGAACACCGAGCCGTGGAAGGTGAAGAGGAACAGCGTGACCAGCCCGCCCAGAATGGCGTACGGGTTCAGCAGGTCCCAGAGGTTGCCGACGTACTCCATGTCGGCGTCGATCTTCACGCCGCGGACGATGTTCCCGAAGGCCACGCCCCAGAGGACGGCCGGGATCAGCGAGGTCCAGAAGATCGCGTGCTCCCAGTTGGTCTGCCACCGCTCCTCGGGCCGCTTCGCCCGGTACTCGAAGGCCACCCCGCGCACGATCAGGCAGATCAGGATGAGCAGCAGGGGCAGGTAGAACCCGGAGAACAAGGTGGCGTACCACTCCGGGAAGGCCGCGAAGGTCGCGCCGCCCGCACTGAGCAGCCACACCTCGTTCCCGTCCCAGACCGGCCCGATCGTGTTGATCAGGACCCGGCGCTCCTTGCGGTCGCGGGCCAGCAGCTTGGTGAGGACCCCGATACCGAAGTCGAATCCCTCCAGGAAGAAGTAGCCGGTCCACAGGACGGCGATGAGCACGAACCAGACGTCGTGGAGTTCCATCTCTCAGCTCCGCTTGATCTCAGTAGGAGAAGGCCATCGGCCGGTCGGCGTCCTGGTCGTGACCGCCGATCCGGGTGGGCGGGTTGAGGTCGGCCTCGGTGAGCTCGGGCGGCCCGGCCTTGACGTACTTCAGGAGGAGCTTGACCTCGATGACGGCGAGCACCGCGTAGAGCGCCGTGAAGCCGATCATGGAGGTGAGGACCTCCCCCTGCGAGACCCCCGGGGATACCGCGTCGCGGGTCTGGAAGACGCCGTACACCACCCAGGGCTGTCGCCCCATCTCGGTGAAGATCCAGCCCCAGGAGTTGGCGATCAGGGGGAAGAGCATGGTCCAGAGCGCGGTGATCCAGTAGAGCTTGGCCAGCTTCGGGCTCAGGGCCTTGTTCTTGAAGAGCACCAGGTTCGGTACGTCGTCCTCGCCGGTGCGCATCGACTCCGGGAGCATGAACTTTCTCCGGGTCAGCCAGAGCCCCAGGATGCCGAGGCCGAAGGAGGCCATGCCGAAGCCGATCATCCAGCGGAAGCTCCAGAACGCGACCGGGATGTTGGGCCGGTAGTCGCCCGGGCCGTACTTCTCCTGCTCCGCCTTGTTGATGTCGTTGATGCCGGGGATGTACGAGGTGAAGGTGTCGTCCGCGAGGAAGGACAGCACGCCGGGGATCGAGATCTCCACGGTGTTGTGCCCCTTGGCGACGTCGCCGACCGCGAAGAGCGAGAAGGGCGCTCCGTCCTCGCCCTCCCACAGGGCCTCGGCCGCCGCCATCTTCATGGGCTGCTGCTTGAACATCACCTTGCCGAGGACGTCACCGCTGACGGCGGTCAGCAGACCGGCGATCACCACGGTGACCAGTCCGAGCCGCAGTGAGGTCCGCATCACCCGGATGTGCTTCTTGCGCGCCAGGTGGAAGGCGGCGATACCGACCATGAAGGCGCCGCCCACGAGGAAGGCCGCGGTGATCGTGTGAAAGAACTGGGCGAGCGCGGTGTTCTGCGTGAGCACGTGCCAGAAGTCGGTCAGCTCGGCACGGCCGCGTTCCTCGTTGATCCGGTAGCCGACCGGGTGCTGCATCCAGGAGTTGGCGGCCAGGATGAAGAACGTCGAGAGGATGGTGCCGATGGACACCATCCAGATGCAGGCGAGGTGGATCTTCTTCGGCAGCTTGTCCCAGCCGAAGATCCACAGGCCGATGAAGGTGGACTCGAAGAAGAACGCGATCAGCGCCTCGAAGGCGAGCGGGGCGCCGAAGACGTCACCGACGAACCGCGAGTAGTCGGACCAGTTCATGCCGAACTGGAACTCCTGGACGATGCCGGTGACCACACCCATGGCGATGTTGATCAGGAAAAGCTTGCCCCAGAACTTGGTGGCCCTGAGGTACTTCTCGTTGTCCGTGCGCACCCAGGCGGTCTGCAGGCCGGCGGTGAGCGCGGCAAGCGAGATCGTCAGGGGGACGAACAGGAAGTGGTAGACGGTGGTGATGCCGAACTGCCAGCGCGCCAGGGTCTCTGGTGCCAGAGCCAGGTCCACGACTCTTCTCCTTACGTCGCCGCGATCACACCCACGGGCCGCCCGTCGAACCACCCGATCACGGGAGGAAACGGGATGCGCTTGTGAACGCGTTCACATTCACAAGCAATTATGGCGCACATGTCTTCGAGGCCATCGAGTGGGGGGTGCTTTCCGGCCGACCCGGCCGGAGCCACCCGAAAACGGACAGGTCACCGGGCACGGCCGGCAGCCCACGGAGCACGGAAAACGCGGTGGCCGAGCAGGTCGCGGCGAGCCCGCCGCGCGGAACACACAGCGGCCCCGGGCGGCGAGCCCGCCGCGCGGGACACACGGCGGCCCCGGACCTCGGTCGTCGAGGTCCGGGGCCGCCGGAGGTCCGGGAGCAGCCGCGCCGCTACAGCTCCTGGCGGAAGGACTCCGCCACCTTCAGGAACACATCATTGGCCTCGGACTCCCCGATCGTGACCCGCACCCCCTCGCCGGCGAACGGCCGGACGACCACACCCGCCCGCTCGCAGACCCCGGCGAATTCGAGCGTACGGTCCCCGAGCCGCAGCCAGACGAAGTTCGCCTGGGACTCCGGAACGGTCCAGCCCTGCCGCACGAGCCCGTCGTACACCCGGGACCGCTCGCCGACCAGCGATCCGACCCGGCCCAGCAGCTCGTCCTCGGCGCGCAGCGAGGCGACCGCGGCGTCCTGTGCGACCTGGCTGACCCCGAACGGCACGGCCGTCTTGCGCAGCGCCGCCGCCACGGGCTCGTGCGCCACCGCGAAACCGACCCGCAGACCCGCGAGGCCGTACGCCTTGGAGAAGGTCCGCAGCACCGCGACATTGGGCCGCTCACGGTAGATCTCGATGCCGTCCGGCACGTCGGCGTCCCGGATGAACTCCTTGTACGCCTCGTCGAGCACGACCAGGACATCGCTCGGGACGCGGTCGAGGAACCGCTCGAGCTCGGCCCGGCGCACCACCGTGCCGGTCGGGTTGTTGGGATTGCAGACGAAGATCATCCGCGTCCGGTCGGTCACCGCCCCGGCCATGGCGTCGAGGTCGTGCACCTCGCCGGCGGTCAGCGGGACCTTGACCGACGTGGCGCCGCTGACCTGCGTGATGATCGGGTACGCCTCGAACGAGCGCCAGGCGTAGATGACCTCGTCACCCGGGCCCGAGGTGGCCTGGAGCAGCTGCTGGGCGACACCGACCGAGCCCGTACCGGTGGCCAGGTGGGAGACCGGCACGGCGAACCGCTCCGCCAGCTCGTTCATCAGGCCGGTGCAGGCCATGTCCGGGTACCTGTTGAAGCTCGCGGCCGCGGCCAGCGCGGACTCCATGACACCGGGCAGCGGGGGATACGGGTTCTCGTTGGAGGACAGCTTGAAGGCCACCGGTCCGTCCGCGGACGCCGGCTTGCCCGGCACATACGCAGGGACGCCGTCCAGCTCGGCGCGCAGCTTGGGGCTCGTCTCGCTCACCGCAGGTCCTCCTCGACCGTCCGTACAGTTCAATACTGCTCACCTTATGAGGATTGGGCACCTGTGCGAACGGCCAGGCCCCCGAAATCGCCCGCCCCGACGGGAAACGCCCGCCGCGCACGGCTCCGGGAGGCTCCGAGAGGGGGAGCGCCGCGCATTCCGCCGCGCGCCGGTCGCTCACTCCGTGGCGCGCATCCCTCGAACAGGTGAGTTGAGACCTCTTCGAGACATGGACCATTCAGCAGGTTCCTGCGCGCCCATGCATGACACATCATCCTCAGAAGGCTCAACGCCCTTGCATCACAAGGCATTTAACAGTTTATGATCATGCAGAAACGTGCCTGTCAACGTAGGCATATGCGACCGGCCTGACCATGCGTCAGAGCCCTACTATCGGCTCGCCATGACAGCAGCAGGGAAGCACCAGGTAAGCCGGACAGAGACGCCCCGCCGCAAGGGCCGGCCAGGACGGGCGGGGATCCGGGACGTCGCCGCGGCGGCCGGGGTCTCCATCACGACCGTGTCCGACGCCCTCAACGGCAAGGGCAGGCTCCCGGATGCCACCCGCCGCCATGTCCGCGAGGTCGCCGAACGGCTGGGTTACCGCCCGTCCGCGGCGGCCCGAACCCTCCGTACCGGCAAGTCGGGGCTCATCGGCCTGACCGTGACCACGTACGGGGATGAACCTTTCACCTTCACCGAGTTCGCGTACTTCGCGGAGATGGCGAGAGCCGCCACCTCGGCCGCGCTCGCCCGTGGCTACGCCCTCGTGATCCTCCCGGCCACCTCCCGGCACGACGTGTGGTCCAACGTCGCGCTGGACGGAACGGTCGTCATCGACCCCTCCGACCAGGACCCGGTGGTCACCGAACTCGTGCGCCAGGGTCTGCCCGTCGTCTCCGACGGGCGCCCGGCCGGCACGCTCCCGGTCACGGCCTGGGTCGACAACGATCACCGGGCGGCCGTCCTCGACCTCCTGGACCACCTCGCGGCCGCCGGAGCACGCCGGATCGGGCTGCTCACCGGCACCACCACCGACACGTACACACGGCTCTCGACCACCGCCTACCTCCACTGGTGCGAGCGGGTCGGCCAGGATCCGGTCTACGAGTCCTACCCGGCCCACGATCCCTGTGCGGGCGCGGTCGCGGCCGACCGCCTCCTGGCCCGTCCCGACCGCCCCGACGCCGTCTACGGGCTCTTCGACCCCAACGGCACGGATCTGCTCGCCGCCGCCCGGCGCTACGGCCTGCGGGTCCCCGAGGACCTCCTGCTGGTCTGCTGCAGCGAGTCCACGGTGTACGCGTCCACCGAGCCGCCCATCACCACGCTCTCGCTGAAGCCGCGCAGAATCGGCACGGCGGTCGTCCAGCTCCTCATCGACGCCATCGAAGGGGTCGAACACGACGGCCCGGTGGAGCAGGTGATACCGACGGAGCTCATCGTCCGGACGTCCTCGCAACGGCGTCCGCCACGCACCACGGTCAGCGCTCCGCGATCACCGGCCGGGGACTGATCGGATTAATCCGGACCAAACGGCCGATGAACCGGATGCTCGCACGGATTCACCACCCCTGGTGCGTCACACAGCACGATCCGCATTCCTATGATGGGCGCACGACACCGCGGACCACCTCTACCAGGCAGGGCCCGTCAGGTGTACGGAGGCGCGACGGTGGTGGAGGGGTCGATGACTCAGGGGGCCGGTCAGGAACCCGTGGTGCGGACAGCGACGTTGCGTGACTTCCGCGTACCGCCGTATGCGCAGGTGCCGATGCCCGCGCCCTTGCCGCACCCCGGCAACGTCGCACCGGGCGGCGAACCGCCGGAGGGGTACACCCCCACCGAGCGCGATCTTCCCGTGATCAACCGCGGCGACACCGTCCAGGTGGAGGCCGTACCGGAGCCCCGGCCCGCCGCCGGGACGGGCCGCGGCCCGCTGTACGTCGTCGGCGACGTCCACGGCTACCTGGACGAGCTCCTGGCCGCCCTGCGCGAGCAGGGCCTCGTCGACGCCGACGGCCGGTGGGCGGCCGGCAACGCCAGGCTCTGGTTCCTCGGCGACTTCACCGACCGCGGTCCTGACGGCATCGGCGTCATCGACCTCGTCATGCGCCTCTCCGCCGAGGCCGCGGCCGCCGGCGGGTACTGCAAGGCGCTCATGGGCAACCACGAGCTGCTGCTGCTCGGTGCCAAGAGGTTCGGCGACACCCCGGTGAACTCCGGTGCGGGAACCGCGACCTTCCAGGCCGCCTGGCTGCTCAACGGCGGCCAGAAGACGGACATGGAGCGGCTCCAGGACGTCCATCTCCAGTGGATGGCCCGGCTCGACGCGGTCGTCGAGGAGGACGGGCATCTGCTGATGCACTCCGACACGACCGCCTACCTCGACTACGGCTCGACCATCGAGGACGTCAACGACACGGTGCACGCCATTCTGACGCGGAACGACGCCGACGAGTGCTGGGACCTCTTCCGCAAGCTCACCAAGCGGTTCGCCTTCCGTGACGAGGGCGGCGCCCAGGCCGTCCGGGACCTGATGGCGACGTACGGCGGACAGCGCGTCGTCCACGGTCACAGCCCCATTCCGTACCTGCTCGGCGAGGTCGGCTCCGAGGAGGGTGAGGACGTGGCACGGCCCGTGGTGGACGGTCCGCACGTCTACGCCGAGGGGCTCGCCATCGCCATGGACGGCGGGGTGACCATGGCCGGAAAGCTGTTGGTGGTGCAACTCCCCCTGCATGACTGACGGTCGACGGGGAAGACGCATCACGACCCGACACCGTCAGCGGCTGGGCCTATTTCCGGAAACACCCTGTCACCCCGTGCCGTAGGCGCTCTACCATCGGCGTACCAGTCGCAGGCTCTCCTCCGTTTCCGCCCGATCGCCCGGCCCGTACGGTCGGTCAGGCCCTACGGAGCATCGGGGGATGCACATGAAAAGCGCTCCGCACCTGCTGGCCGAGGACCGCCCCGAGTACGAGCGGATCCTTGCCGACGCGCTGCGTCATGCTCACGAACGACCGGATCTGGACGGGGTCGGCGACCGTCTCAACGCGGAACAGCTGCGGACGATGGCCCTCAACGCCACGCCCCTGATCACCGCCGCGGCGGCCACCGAGTACGACCACTACGTCAAGGTCCGCGGCGAGCTGCGCGGACCGGGGGAACCGGACGCCGAGACATCCGTCCTCGGGTCCACCACGGACGAGGCCGATCCCACGGGCGCGGGCACCCTCGCGGTGATCGCCGTGCTGGCACCCGTCCTGGCGGGCACGGCCGCGCTGATATTCCTGGTGGTCGGCTACCCCCTGAAGGCGCTCAGCCCCGCCCCGGCCTTCGCCGGGACCATGGTCGCCGCCGGGTGGTTCTTCGCGGCCGTCGCGGCCGCGGCCATCCTCGTCGCCGCGGTGGGACTCCTCGTCACCGCCCTGCGCAACGGAGCCACCGCGCTCCCGGCCGTGGACGAGGAGGAGGAGCTGCCGGAGGACGTGGCACGCGCCCGGGAGGCCTGGCGCCACGCCCTGCTGGAGCGCGGCATCCTGCCCTTCCTCCGCGACGCGCTGGCCGACCCGACCGCGGGCCCCGCCTCACGCACGCCGCACCGGTCGGCCAACCGCATCCCGAAGATCGGCTACAGCAGGCCGGACTTCTCCGGCCCGGAGGACGGCCCCTCGGCCGGTCCCCGCCCGACTTTCACCAGCCCCGACTTCACCAGTCCGGACTTCGGCGGCCCGGAGCATCAGCCGGAGTGATCGGGGCGGTACTCCTCATGCTTCATCAGCACGATATGGCGACCGGACAGACCTGACCGGACGACGCCGGGTCGAGGACCACACCGGCCCCGTGGCGAGGACCCGGCCGTGGCGGGAGACTCCTGGGGCCCCCGCCACGGCCGCCCCGTCAGTCCGCCAGAGGCAGATACACGCGGTTGCCGCTCGCCGCGAACTCCCTGGACTTCTCGGCCATCCCCGCCTCGATCTCGGCCTGTTCGGCCCCGTGCTCACGCCGGATGTCGTGGCTGATCTTCATCGAGCAGAACTTGGGCCCGCACATCGAGCAGAAGTGCGCCGTCTTCGCCGGCTCGGCCGGCAGCGTCTCGTCATGGAACTCCCGCGCGGTGTCGGGGTCGAGCGCCAGGTTGAACTGGTCCTCCCAGCGGAACTCGAACCGGGCGTCCGACAGGGCGTCGTCCCACTCCTGCGCCCCGGGGTGTCCCTTGGCGAGGTCCGCCGCGTGCGCCGCGATCTTGTACGTGATGACCCCGGTCTTCACGTCGTCGCGGTTGGGCAGCCCCAGGTGCTCCTTGGGCGTGACGTAGCAGAGCATCGCCGTCCCCCACCAGGCGATCATCGCCGCGCCGATGCCCGAGGTGATGTGGTCGTACGCGGGCGCGACGTCCGTGGTCAGGGGGCCCAGCGTGTAGAACGGCGCCTCCTCGCAGATCTCCTGCTGGAGGTCGATGTTCTCCTTGATCTTGTGCATCGGGACATGCCCCGGGCCCTCGATCATCGTCTGCACACCGAACCGCTTGGCGACGGTGTTGAGCTCGCCGAGCGTCCTGAGCTCGGCGAACTGCGCCTCGTCGTTGGCGTCGGCGATGGATCCGGGGCGCAGCCCGTCACCGAGCGAGTACGTCACGTCGTACGCCGCGAGGATCTCGCAGAGCTCCTCGAAGTGCTCGTACAGGAACGACTCCTTGTGGTGGGCCAGGCACCAGGCCGCCATGATGGAACCGCCCCGCGAGACGATCCCGGTCTTGCGACGGGCCGTCAGCGGGACGTACGGCAGCCTGACCCCGGCGTGCACCGTCATGTAGTCGACGCCCTGCTCGGCCTGCTCGACGACCGTGTCCTTGTAGATCTCCCAGGTCAGCTCCTCAGCCCGGCCGTCGACCTTCTCCAGGGCCTGGTAGAGCGGGACGGTGCCGATCGGCACGGGGGAGTTGCGCAGGACCCACTCGCGGGTGGTGTGGATGTTGCGGCCGGTGGAGAGGTCCATGACCGTGTCGGCGCCCCACTTGGTGGCCCAGGTCATCTTGTCCACCTCCTCCTCGATGGAGGAGGTGACCGCGGAGTTGCCGATGTTGGCGTTGACCTTCACCAGGAAACGCTTGCCGATGATCATCGGCTCGATCTCCGGGTGGTTGACGTTGGCCGGCAGGACGGCCCTGCCCGCGGCGATCTCCTCGCGCACGACCTCGGGTGCGACGTTCTCCCGGATCGCGACGTACTCCATCTCCGGGGTGATCTCGCCGCGGCGGGCGTACGCGAGCTGGGTGACGGGCCGGCCGTCGCGGCTGCGGCGGGGCTGCCGCGGGCGCCCCGGGAAGACCGCGTCCAGATTGCGCAGACCGCCCCGGGGCGAGGTGTGCTTGAGCCCGTCGTCCTCGGGGCGCGCGGGACGGCCCGCGTACTCCTCGGTGTCCCCGCGGGCGATGATCCAGTTCTCGCGGAGCGGGGCGAGCCCCCGGCGTACGTCGGTGTCGGTGGTGGGGTCGGTGTACGGCCCGGACGTGTCGTACAGCGTCACGTCCTTGCCGTTGGTGAGGTGCACCTGACGGACCGGCACCCGGAGATCCGGGCGCGAGCCCTGGACGTACCCCTTGTGCCAGCCGATGGACTTCCCGGCCTCGTCGTTCCCCGCGCCGCCGGTGGCGGCGGTGTCCGAGGCGTCCGTCGCGAGGTGCGCATTCCGCGCATTCCGCTTCGAGGCAGGCGTGCGTGCGTCCGCTGTGGTCATGAGACCTACTCCCTACGCCGGCATTACCCGGTAACAGGTTCGGCGGTCGGCGCAGCGTTTCCCGTACGGATGTACGGAGGTCAGCGCCCTCTCAGCCCGGTGCTCCGAGCTCCCGCGTGTACAGATGTGGCTCCACGCTAACCCCCGTTCTGGCGTGCTGGCCAGAGGGCCTCCCCCGTTCTTGGGATGATCGGCGGGTGACGTCCCCCGGAAGCGCCCCCGAACCCCACGGCCCCGCATCAGGCAGCACGCAGAGCCATGCGCACGGCCACACCCACAGCCACGGGCCGGCCGCGCCCGTGTCGAAGCATCTCCGCAAGGTCATCGCGGCCGTCCTGATCCCCTTCGCCACCGCGGTCCTGGTGGGCCTCGTGGCGTTCTGGCCCGGCGGCGCCCCCGCCCACGAGCGGACCGGTGTCGGCTTCGACCGGCAGACCCAGGACGGACGGGTCACGAAGGTCGTGTCGGTCGACTGCGCGGATGTCAACGCCTCGCAGGTGCCGCCGACCGGTGACACCTCGACGCCGTCGGGTCGGGAGGCCGTCAACGAGCAGACGGGGCAGTGCAAGAAGGCCACGGTCGAGGTGACCACGGGCGACGACAAGGGCCGTACGTTCGTCGAGGTCGTCCAGCCGGACGCCCCGCGGCAACTGCGCGAGGGGCAGGGCGTGGTCGTGGCGTACGCCCCCGACGCACCCCGGGACCTGCAGTATTCGGTGACCGACGTGGACCGCTCGTTCCCGATGGCACTGCTCGCCGGGATCTTCGCCCTCGCGGTCGTCGTGGTGGGAAGGCTGCGCGGGCTGATGGCGCTGATCGCTCTCGCCGTCTCCTTCGCCGTACTGACGTTGTTCATCCTGCCGGCGATCCTTCAGGGATCGAATCCCCTGGTCGTGGCGGTGATCGGGGCAAGCGCCATCATGCTGATCGCTCTCTACACCTGCCACGGGCTGACGGCCCGCACCTCCGTGGCCGTCATCGGCACACTGATCTCGCTCCTGCTGATCGGGCTGCTGGGCTCGCTCTTCATCGGCTGGGCCAGCCTGTCGGGGAACACGGACGACAACACCGGCCTGATCCATGGGCTGTACCCGGACATCGACATGAGCGGCCTGTTGCTGGCCGGTGTGATCATCGGTTCGCTGGGTGTGCTCGACGATGTGACCGTGACCCAGACGTCAGCGGTCTGGGAGCTGCACCAGGCCGACCCGACGATGAGCGCACGACAGCTCTACCGGGCGGGTATCCGCATCGGGCGCGACCACATCGCCTCGGTCGTCAACACCCTCGTCCTCGCCTACGCGGGCGCGGCGCTTCCCCTGCTGCTGCTGTTCTCGATCGCACAGAGCAGCGTGGGCACGGTGGCCAACAGCGAGCTGGTGGCCGAGGAGATCGTCCGCACGCTGGTCGGATCGATCGGGCTGGTCGCCTCGGTGCCGGTGACGACGGCGCTCGCGGCCCTGGTGGTCTCCGCGGACCGCACGGGGCTCGGCGCGGAAGCCGGAGCTCCTGCACCCGCACGGACCGGGAGGGGACGCCGCCGCAAGGCGTGAACCGGGGCACCGGACACATGGACCCGGGCTCCCGGTGATCGGTGTTCAGCCGGAGCTTCCTCTTCAGCCGGCGTTCTGTTCCTTGGCGAGGATGCGGCCCAGCGCCTCTTCCAGATTGCCGTCGAAGTCACCCAGCGTGTGCTCCTGCCCCAGCGGAACCAGCTTGTCCGTCCGGTCGAGAAAGGCCACAAGAGGCGCGGTGCCGGCCCTGAAGAGCGCACGGTCCGCGCCGACCTGGAGCCGGATGTGCACGTCCGACAGCCCCTCGGGCTCGATCGGGCCGATGTGCACATCGCCGTCACCGCTGGGGCTGTTGAGGCCGTCGAGCAGCAGCTCACGGCCGAATGCCCAGGTGACGGGGGCGTCACCCGGCAGGTGGAAGGTCATCCGGATCGCATACGGATCACTGACCTCGTACCGGAGCTCCACCGGAATACGGAAGGAGAGCTCCTCGGAGACGAGGAAGCTCATCATGACCTCTGCTTGAACCGACTCGCGCATCGTTCAACCCCGCAGTAGATGAAACTGGCCAGGAATGATCCCCCATGGCCCTATTGACGCCATCGTGATGCACGCGATAGCAGATCACAAGGAGTGATTTTTCAGATACTGATAGAGAACACGAACGAGCGCAAGAGAGCGGTCACTTCACAGCGTAGTTGTTCGACTGCGGGGAGCAACCGTTCTTCTTGGTGCAGGGGGAGGGATACGGCCATCGCCGCGACGGCGGAACCGACAGTGATCGGAATGGCCGCGCAGACCGTCCCCAGGGCGTACTCCTGCCGTTCGACGACGGGTTCCGTACGCTTCATCGCTCTCAGCCGGTTGAGCAGTGCCTGACGGTCCCTCACGGAGTAACGCGTCAGCGGACGGACGGGATGCCGGTCCAGGTGATCCTCGCGGGCACGCTCATCGAGCTGCCCGAGGAGGCACTGTCCGAGCGCGTGGGCATGGCCCGTCTCACGGAAGGAGGCCCACTCGCGGACCGCGGGAATGGCGGGGGTGTCGGCGACGGCGACCATCTCGATCTCGCCGTCCTTGTACAGGGCGCAGTACACGGGGGCGCCGATGACGTCGGCCCAGTGGGCGAGCGATTCGACGATCACACCGGGACGCGGCGTCGCGGGGCCTCCGCCCAGGCGCTCGGCCGCGGCCCCGAAGAGGAAGACGCCGTTCTCCCTGCGGAGATATCCCTCATGGGTCAGGGTCCGCAACAGGTGATAGGCGGTGGGAAGGGGAAGTCCGGCCTCCCGGGCGAGCTGCTTGGCCGGCGCCCCGTCCCGATGGGTGCCCACAGCCTCCATAAGTCTCAACGCCCGCTGAACCGAACCGATCAACGTCGGGACAGCGGTACTCGATGCCGTGGTCACAGGTCACCCCCAGGCATGGTGACGGGCTTTCAGCCCTCCCGCGGGGGCCGCCCCCACGGGCCCGCCGCGAGCCTGGGGTCCGGAGACCGGACGGTCGCACAAACCACTGGGCAGGATGGTGACGGACCGTCATTTCCCAGCTGGCGGCAGCGGTACGCCACTGTATCGGCACGTTCTGTCACGAGTGAGGTTTCGACCGCGACTTAGCTCAGCTGGGCTAACCGCCGGATCGGCGGCCCGTCGAGCGGACTCCGGGCACCACGGGCCCTGGCGTCCGCCCGGTTGCGCTACCAGTCGCTGCGCTCGGACGACGACATGAACTTCCGTACGACGAAGATCAGGCCACCCACGAGGACGACGAACACCAGCGCCTTGAACAGCAGTCCGATGACGAACCCGACCACGCTCGCGATCAGGCCGCCGAACACGACGATCGCGATGAGCGGCACCGCGACCCACTTCACCCACCAGGGCATCCCCGCGAAAATCTCCCGCACCGCCATCGCCGTTACCTCGTCTCTGTGAGTACCTGCTTCGATGCTAGAGGCGCGGGAAGGCCGACGGGGGCCCGGGAGCCCTTGAAGTCCCCTGAGCGATCCCCTAGGGAACCCCGGGACCCGAGGGAGCCCGATACCGGTGGAAACCCTGCCCGGGGACCGGTCAGCCCTCCGGCGGGGAGAAGACCACCATCACCCTGAGGTCCTCGGTGATGTGGTGGAACTTGTGGGCGGCCCCCGCCGGCACGTAGACGACGCTCCCCCGCCCGACCTGGGTGGTCTCCGTGCCGACCGTGATCGAGGCACGGCCGCTCACGACGAAGTACACCTCGTCCTGCTGGTGCGGCTGCTGGGGATCGAGAGCGCCGGCGTCCAGGGCGTAGAGGCCGACGGACATGTTGCGTTCCCGGACGAACTGCAGATACGCACCGTCGTTGGCGGCACGTTCCGCCTCCAGCTCGTCCAGTCTGAATGCCTTCATCGCCCGTCCGCCCCTCGCACCCGTGCTCGTCCGTACCGCCGGTGTTCCCCACCGATCATGTCTGCCACGATCAGACACATGAAGAATTTCGTAGTCAAGACGATCGCCAACGCGGGTGCGCTGGCGGTGGCCATCTGGTTGCTCCAGGACATCACGCTCACCGGTGACAGCACCGGGCGCAAGGTGCTCACGCTGATCGTGGTGGCGCTGCTGTTCGGTCTGGTGAACTTCATCGTCAAGCCGGTGGTGAAGCTGCTCACCCTCCCCCTGTTCATCCTCACGCTCGGGCTGATCACCCTGGTGGTGAACGCCCTGATGCTGATGCTGACCTCCTGGCTGGCAGGCGTCATCGATGTGAGCTTCCACGTCGAGGGCTTCTGGACGGCGGTCCTGGGCGGCCTCATCATCTCCGTCGTGTCCTGGGCGCTCAATGTGGTGCTCCCCGACGAGGACTGATCCGTCCCTCGATGACACAGTGCGGAGCGGACCGGTACACACCGGGGAGAGACGAGGAGACGACATGAGCACCATGGGCGACGGGACACGGGCCGTACGGGCGGGACTGCCCGAACCCGAGCAGTACGAGCCCACCCTTCCCGGACCGGTCTTCGCCGCGCACTTCCATCTGTCCGGCGAGCCGGTCGGCCCCTATACGTACGGGCGGGAGACCAACCCGACCTGGACCCACCTGGAGCGCGCCATCGGCGAGCTGGAGGCGCCGGGGGAGCAGGTGGAGACCACGGTCTTCGCCTCGGGGATGGCCGCCATCTCGGCCGTACTCCTCTCCCAGGCGCGCACCGGCGACGCCGTGGTCCTGCCCGACGACGGCTACCAGGCCCTCCCTCTGGTGCGGGAGCAGCTGGAGGCGTACGGCGTCGAGGTCCGGACCGCCCCGACCGGCGGGGACGCCCAGCTCGCCCTGCTCGACGGGGCGAAGCTGCTGTGGATCGAGACCCCCTCCAACCCCGGCCTCGACGTCTGTGACATCCGCAGGCTCGTGGAGGCGGCGCACGCCAAGGGCGTCCTGGTCGCGGTCGACAACACCCTGGCCACCCCGATCGGCCAGCGCCCCCTCGAACTGGGAGCGGACTTCTCGGTGGCCAGCGACACCAAGGGCATGACCGGGCACGGGGACATCCTGCTCGGCCACGTCAGCTGCCTGGATCCTGAGCTCGGCGCCGGTGTGCGCCGCTGGCGCAAGGTGGTCGGTGCCATTCCCGGCCCCATGGAGGCCTGGCTCGCGCACCGCTCGCTGGCGACCCTGCAGCTCCGGATCGACCGCCAGTGCACGACCGCGCTGGCGCTGGCCGAGGCCCTGTCCAAGCGGGCGGACGTGGCGGGGCTCCGGTACCCGGGGCTGCCCGGCGACCCCTCGTACCCGACGGCCGTCCGGCAGATGCGGCGCTTCGGCTCCGTGGTGTCGTTCGTGCTGGCGGACAAGGACACCGCCGAGCGCTTCCTGGGCGGGCTGCGCCTGGTCGACGACGCGACGAGCTTCGGCGGCGTGCGGTCCACCGCTGAGCGCCGGGCGCGCTGGGGCGGGGACGCGGTGCCGGAGGGCTTCGTCCGCTTCTCCGTCGGCGCCGAAGACCCCGAGGACCTGCTGGCGGACGTGGAACGCGCACTGGACGCGGCCGCCGCCCGCTGAGCCCTCCCCTTCGGTCCTGGCAGGACCGGTCCGGGACGGGCGTCCCCGTCCACCGGACCGGTCCCGCCCGGGACGAGCGGCCCGAGCCTCCCCCCTCGTGACTCGGACCGCCCCGGTTCCTGCGCCGAGAACCGCCTGGACAAGGCTAGTTGACTGTGCGTCAGTGTCCAATCACAGTAGCGACAGCGACCTATCGACATATTTATAGTTGGGGCGGTTGCGAGGGGCGGTGCGGGACGGCGCGGCGTCCGCGAGGGGGAGGGGGCGAACCATGGACCTGGCCCTGCTGCGCACGTTCGTCACGGTGCACCGGGCCGGATCGTTCACCCGGGCCGCCGCCCTGCTCGGCCTGTCCCAGCCCGCCGTCACCTCGCAGATACGGACCCTGGAGCGGCAACTGGGCCGGCCGCTCTTCCTGCGCAGGGCCCGCGGGGTGACCCCGACCACCGTCGGCGACGAGCTCGCCCACCGGGCCGCCCCCCACCTGGACGCACTGGTCGACATCGTCGAGGTGGGGCTCGACGAGGAGTCGGGGACGAGGACACTGCACCTGGCCGGTCCCCCGGAGTTCACCTCGCTGCGCGCGTTGCCCGCACTGACCCCATTGATCTCCCAGGGGCTCGCGCTGCGCAGCAGCTTCCTCGCGAAGACCGAGGACGCCCTCGACGGGCTGTCCGCCGGACATCATGATCTGGCCATCACCACCGCCCGCCCGCGGGGCGGGCTGCTGACGTCGACCACCCTCTGCGACGAGGAGCACGTCCTGATCGCCGCACCTCGCTGGGCGGGGCGACTGGGCCCCGGGGCGCTGCGGCACAAGGGTTCGGTCCTCCTGGAACAGCTGCCGGTGGTCGAGGTGCACGAGAGCCTTCCGCTGGTCGCCCGCTACTGGGCGACGGTCTTCGACAGCCGCCCCGCCGCGTCCGCCGCCGTGATCGCACCGGACCTCCGCGCGGTTCTGGAGTGCGCGGCAGCGGGTGCCGGCCTGGCCGTGCTGCCGCGCTATCTCTGCGAGGGCGCGCTGGAGCGGGGCGAGGTCGTGGCTCTCCTGGACCCTCCGATCCCACCGCTGCGCACGTATTTCCTGGTCGCGAGGACCGGCACACTCGGCCTTCCGCACATCGCGCGGGCGCACGAGTGGCTGGTGCGCGCTGCCGTGGACTGGTGACCGGTCGGCCGACAGGAGTTTCAGACCGGCTTTCCTGGGCCACTCTCTTGCCATGACCGAACGCCCGGTGGTCAAGCGCACAGCACGCGCCGTCCTGCTCGACGGCGACGACCTCATCCTGATCAAGCGCACCAAGCCCGGTGTCGACCCGTACTGGCTCACGCCCGGTGGGGGCGTCGAGCCGGAGGACGCCACCGTCGTCGACGCGCTGCACCGCGAGATCGACGAGGAGCTCGGCGCCAAGATCGTCGATATCGTGCCCTGCTTCGTCGACACCGTCGAACACATCGCGGGCGGCGGCGTCAAAGGCGTGAAGGTGCAGCACTTCTTCGTCTGCCACCTGGCATCGATGGACCCGTCGCGCCGGCACGGCCCCGAGATCGACGAACCCTGCGGGGAGTACGAGATCGTCCGGGTGCCCTTCAGCCGCGTCGGAATCGCGGCCGTGCATCTCGTGCCCCTGTCACTGCGGCACTATCTGGACGCCAATATCGAGGGCGTACGCGCGCTGCACGCCTCCGATCTGGGCTGAGCCCCGGGGAGCCGGGCCCGGAGAACGCACGGACATGAGAGCGGGAGATACGCCGAGGCGCGTAGCCGGGGATACTCCCGCTGTCAGATGACCGCCCGCCTCGCGCTTGGCACCGTGTTTCACGTGAAACCACTCAAGCGTCCTGTGCGCCGCAGCATCCTCGTCGTCCATGTGGCGGTGTCCGTGAGCTGGCTGGGCCTCACCGTAGGGCTGCTGGCTCTCGGCCTCACCGCGTTCCTCACCCACGACGCCTCGATGGCTCAGGCGGCCACCCGCTCCATGAAGGTCTTCGGGGACTGGCTCGTCGTACCGGTCGCCCTGCTCTCGCTGCTCAGCGGTCTGATGCTGGCGCTCGGCACCTCATGGGGCCTGGCCCGGCACCGCTGGGTCTGGACGAAGTTCTGGCTGACCCTGATCACCACAGGGCTGTCGGTCTTCTCGCTCCGCCCCGGCGTCGACGAAGCTGCGGCCCGGGGTGCGACCGACATCGATCTGGTGATCGCACCCTCGGTGGCCACGGCCACGTACCTCTTCATCACCGCGATATCGGTGCTGAAGCCGTGGGGACCGACTCGCCGGGGCCGACGGCTGCGGCAGGCTCAGCGGCCTGTGCGGCAGTCGGCCGCCCAGCCGTGACCGCCCGGCGCTCGATCGCGCCGGAGAGCACCGCCAGCACCAGCGCCGAGGCCGCGAGTACGGCGCCGACCCAGTTGGGTGCGGTGTAGCCGAAGCCCGCCGCGATGACGAGGCCGCCCAGCCACGCCGAGAGCGCGTTGCCGAGGTTGAAAGCCCCGATGTTGACGGCCGAGGCCAGGGTGGGCGCACCCGCCGCCTGGTCGAGCACACGCTTCTGGAGCGGCGGTACGGTCGCGAAGCCGAGGGCCCCGATGAGGACGATGGTCACAGCGGCGGCGATCTTGTTGTGCGCGGTCAGCGTGAACAGGGCCAGGACCACGGCGAGGGCGCCGAGCGCCACGTACAGCATCGGCATGAGATGACGGTCGGCGAACTTCCCCCCGAGCAGATTCCCTCCGACCATGCCGAGTCCGAAGAGGACCAGCAGCCAGGTGACGGACGATGCCGCGAAGCCGGCCGTCTCCGTCATCATCGGGGTGATGTAGGTGATCGCCGCGAACACGCCGCCAAAGCCCAGCACCGTCATGGCCATGGCGAGCAGCACCTGGACATTGCGGAACGCGGCCAGTTCGTGGCGGATCCGCACACCCTGGGGCTTCGGCTGCTCAGGAACGAGCTTCGCCACGCCGAGGAGCCCCAGGACGCCGAGCCCCGCGACGACGAAGAACGTCACGCGCCAGCCGAGGCTCTGACCGATGAAGGTGCCCAGAGGAACGCCCACGACGTTGGCGACGGTGAGCCCGGTGAACATCATGGCGATGGCACCGGCCTTCTTCTCCGGAGCGACCAGGTCCGCCGCCACGACCGACCCGATGCCGAAGAAGGCGCCATGGGCGAGCGAGGCGATCACCCGTCCGGCCAGCATCACGCCGAAGACGGGGGCGAGCGCGGAGACAACGTTCCCCACGATGAACAGCCCCATGAGGAGCATCAGCATCCGCTTCCTGGTCACGCGGGTGCCGAGGATCGTCATGAGCGGGGCACCGAGAACCACGCCCAAGGCGTAGCCCGTGACCAGAAAGCCTGCGGTCGGGATCGAGACCTGGAAGTCAGCCGCGACATCGGGAAGCAATCCCATGATCACGAACTCGGTGGTGCCGATACCGAATGCCCCGATGGCGAGGGCGAGGAGCGCGAGCGGCATGGATGCCACCTTCCCTGAAGTGTGCGCCTGCGTCTTACGAGCGTCCACAATAATTGCAGACGCCTGTTAATTGCAAGCGCGGGCTATTGCGCACGTGCCCTATCCTGGAGGGAAGCAGCTCCCGTACGGAGGAGAGAACATGACAGCGACAGACCCCGCACTGACGGCCCTCGCCCAGAGCTGGTGTGCCCTCTCCCTGCTCCACGGGAAGATCGAGGCCCGCATCGAACGGGCCCTGCAGTCCCACCACAGTCTCAGCGCGCGCGAGTTCTCCCTGCTCGATGTCCTCAGCCGCCAGCACAGCGGCACGGGCGGCCACCTGCAGATGAAGCAGGTGGCGGACGCCGTGGTGCTGAGCCAGAGCGCCACCACCCGGCTGGTCACCCGGCTCGAGGACCGCGGGCTGCTCACCCGGTACCTCTGTGACACGGACCGGCGGGGCATCTACACGGACGTCACCGAAGCGGGTCTCACGCTGCTGAGCGAGGCCAGGCCGACCAACGACACCGCGCTCCGCGCCGCTCTCGACGAGGCCGCCGAGAACCCGGAGCTCGCCCCGCTGGTCCGGACGGTCGAGGCACTGAAGGTCCCCGCCTGAGCCGGTGGGTTGCGTAGTCTGCCGATCATGAGCGATCTCGACATACGTCCCGCCGTTTCCGCGGACATCCCCGCCATCGTGGCCATGCTCGCCGACGACCCGCTGGGCGCGCAGCGTGAGTCCCCGGACGATCTCGACCCGTACCTCGCCGCGTTCCGGCGGCTCGTCGACGACCCGAATCAGCATCTGACCGTGGCGGTGCGCCAGGGCAAGGTCGTGGGCACCCTCCAGCTGACGATCGTGCCGGGGCTGTCCCGGCGTGGTGCGACCCGTTCCATCGTCGAGGGCGTCCGCGTCCACGCGGATGAGCGCGGCAGCGGCCTCGGGACCCAGCTGATCCAGTGGGCGGTCGACGAATCCCGGCGCCAGGGCTGCCAGTTGGTGCAGCTGACGTCGGACGCCACCCGTACGGACGCCCACCGCTTCTACGAGCGCCTCGGCTTCACCGCGAGCCACGTGGGCTTCAAGCTCGCTCTCTGAACGCGCGCGTTCCGCCCAGCCCCGTACTCCGCACTCCGGGAGGCATCACGTGCACCGCGTCCACGATGAGCAGCGCCGGGTCAGACTCGGCCGGCGCCATCTGCTGGCCCCGTCCGCACGGGCCGCGTCCGCCGTCACGGTGGCCGACGCCCTCGTCGCCCTGCACGCGACCGATGCCGCCACGGTCTTCCTCTCCGTCTGCGCGCGGCTGACCGAACCCGGAGCCGGAGCGGTGGAGCGGGCGCTCTACGAGGACGTGTCGCTGGTGCGGCTGCTCTCCATGCGGAACACCCTGTTCACCGTGTCCACGGAGGTCGCACCCGCCGTCGACGCGTCGAGCGCGCGGGCCGTGGCGGCCAAGGAGCGCAGGAAGCTCCTCAAGCATCTGAAGGAGGACGGCCAGGGGCTGGACGAGCACTGGCTCGCCGATACCGAGACACAGACGCTCGCCGCTCTGACCGCTCGGGGCCGGGCCACGGGGAGCGAGCTGTCGGCCGCCGTACCCGCGCTGCGCACGAAGATCACCGTCTTCCCCGGGACGAGGCAGGAGACGGTGCAGGGGATCGCCTCCCGGGTGATCCGGGTACTGGCCGCCGACGGGCGCATCCGGCGGGACCGGCCGCGCGGTTCATGGACCTCCAGCCAGTTCCGCTGGACGGCAGCCGAGCCATGGCCCCCGTCGGACCCTGCCCAGGCGCGGGCGGAGCTGGCCGGACGCTGGCTCCGGTCCTACGGCCCTGGCACCGAGGGCGATCTGAAGTGGTGGACGGGCTGGGGCGTCCGGGAGACGCGTACGGCCCTGGCCGCCGCCGGTGCCGAGGAGGTCCTCCTCGACAGCGGGGCCGTCGGCTGGGTCGCCCCGGGCGACCTCGCCGACGAACCCGCTCCGGAGCCCTGGGCGGCCCTGCTGCCCGGTCTCGATCCGAGCGCCATGGGCTGGGCCGACCGCGGCTTCCACCTGCCCGTCGATCACCGTGCCGCCCTTTTCGACCGGGCCGGCAACATCGGGCCGACGGTGTGGTGGAACGGCACGGTCGTCGGGGGCTGGGCTCAGCGCGCGGACGGCGAGCCGGTGTGGCGGCTGCTGTCCGATGTGGGCAGGGAGGCCTCACAGCTCATCGAGGCGGAGGCTGCCCGGCTGTCGGCCTGGGTGGGCGACGCCCGGATCACTCCACGCTTCCGTACGCCTCTGGAGCGCGAGCTGACGGCGTGAGCGTGTTTCACGTGAAACGCCGGCCCTCCCTCATCAAAGGGCGAGTCCTCGCCAGCCGTCCTCGTCCACGCCACCCGGAATGGCCGCACTCCGGTCGTACGGCTCCCGTGTGAAGACGAACGAGCCCAGGTCGAGATGGTCCACCGTGCCGTCATCGGCGCGTACGACCCGGAGCGTCTCCCCCGCGTAGTAGCCGTTGAGGCCGGTCCAGGTTCCGTCGGGGCGCGCCTGGAACCGTGCGGCGCGGCCGGCGCCCCGCAGCGGCTGGAGCTCCAGCCCCCCGCCCGCGAGCAGCTTCAGGGCGTGGACCTGCGTGCCCCAGTACCAGGGCCCGGTCAGCGCCAGCAGCTCCTCGTCGACCTCGGGCAGCGGGCGCCAGGGCTCCGGGATCCTCGGCTCGGCGTCGGCGACGATCTGGAGGAGATCGGCGGCGACCGCACCGACCAGGGGGCCCGAGGTGGCATTGGAGAGCACCACGGCCGCGACATCGTCCTCGACGCTGAACCACAGCGTGGCCAGGAAGCCGGGGAGCGATCCCGTGTGCCCGAGGAGCGTACGGTTTCCGCGCCGGACAGCCTGAAGGCCGAGGCCGTACGTCCCGGCCCAGTCACCCGCTTCGGCCGGAGCAGCGGGAACGCGCATCTCCTCGACCGAGGAAGCGCGGAGCACCCGCTCGTCGCCCTGCGCCAGAAAGGCCGCGAAGCGGAGCAGGTCGGTGGTCGTCGACCAGAGCTGACCGGCCGGTGCCATCAGTCCGAGGTCCTCGGCCGGCTCGGGCAGCATGACGTCCGCCCACGGATGAACGGCCCAGCCGCCCGCATGTGGCGCGCTCGCCTGCGGAGTCGTACGGTCCATCCCCAGCGGTTCGAGGATCTCCCGGCGCAGCACCTCGGCCCAGGAGTCGCCGCGCAGCTTCTCCACGAGCGAACCGAGCAGTGTGTAACCGGGGTTCGAGTAGTGGTGCCGGTGGCCGGACGGATGGATCGCGGGCCGCTCGCCGAGCACATCCGACAGCTCGGGGCGCGTGGTGCCGGGCGTCCTCTCCCACCAGGGACCAGGGGTCTCGGCCCCCAGGCCGCCGCTGTGGCCCAACAGTTGGAAGACGGTCACCTGCCCGGCGTCGGTCCCCGGAAGATGCTTCTCCAGAGGGTCGTCCAGATCCAGCAGGCCCTCGTCACGCAGGCGCATCACCAGCACGGCGGTGAACGTCTTGGTGAGGGAGCCGATCCTGTACTGCGTATCACCGTCGGGCTCATGGCCGTCCACACAGCTACGGGCACCGCTCCAGGCGATCTGCCCGTCCCGCCGCACCGAGGCGACGAGGGAAGGGGTCCGGCCTTCGGACTGCGCGGTGGCGACACGGTGCAGCAGAGCGCGCCGGGTACCGGGGAGCAGGATGTCGGAAGAAGTCATGCCCCAGCATGACTCCCGTATCGGGGGCCTGACGAACCCATTTGGCCGCACAGGAGGCCTGCCGAAGCTGCTCAGTCGCGTTCCGCCTCGTCAGCCGTATGGGGCAGCAGGGGGAACAGCCGGGTGATGAGAGCCACCGGCCGGGCCCCGTCGGGCCGGGCCAGGGGGCGCTGCTCGCGGTCCTGGTAGGGAGCGAGCGCCCGTCGCACCACCTCCGCGACCTGGCCCATCTCCTCGGGCGTCAGGTAGGCGACAGCGCTGAACGCTTCGTCATGGCGCCACTCCGGCGGCGCCTCGTCCCGCTGCCCCAGCCATCGCTGCCAGCTCTCGTCCTCCAGGCCTCGGGCCAGGTCGCCGAACTGCTCCTCCGTAGCCCCAGCGGCGGCCGGTTCACCGGCAGCCGGGTCACGCCGGCTCAGACGCCAGGGGCGGGCGCGGCCCCCGCTGTGGGGCGCCTCCTCGATGTGTCCATGGCGCGCGAGCTGCCGCAGATGAAAGGAGCAGAGCCCGGAGCTGTAGCCCAGGCGGGCAGCGGCTTCCGTCGCCGTGAGCGTCCCGACTTCGGCGAGCAGGTCCAGGAGGGCCGTACGGACCTCGTGCTCGCGCAGCTCTGCACCGGAGCCGCTGCGGTCTGCCCGGCCGTGCGGGGTGGTGAGGTCATCTTCAGTCACTTTGCAAAGTCTGCTACTTTGCAAAGCTCTGGGCAAGCAGAAGTTCTCGACACGCACCCTTTCTCGGCAAGCAGCACTCCCTGGCATACGCAGAAGAGGAGATGGCCATGTCCGTGCGCCACGAGCGGTCCCGTCCCGTCGACCGGCGGGTCCATGTGCAGGGCCGGCCCGTCGACTCGTATCCGGATCTGTCGCCCGAAGCCCGGCGGGGGTCGGTGCGCCGGGTCACGGTCGTGGGAGAGGAAGTCCTGCGCCGCCCGTGCCGGGAGGTCACCGCATTCGACTCCGCCGAGCTGTCCACGCTGATCGACGACATGTTCCTGACGATGTACGTGGCCGACGGGGCCGGCCTGGCCGCCAATCAGGTCGGCGTCGGCCTGAGGCTGTTCGTGTACGACTGTCCGGACGACGACGGGGTCCGGCACGTGGGCCACATCATCAATCCGGTGCTGGACCTGCCCGACCCGGGCAGCCGCCGGCTCGTCGACGACGCCGAGGGCTGCCTGTCCGTGCCCGGCGCCATGATGGCGGTCCCCCGTACCGATCGCGCCGTCGTCCGCGGGTTCGACAAGGACGGCCGGCCGCTCGTCGTCGAGGGACAGGGCTACTTCGCCCGGTGCCTCCAGCACGAAACCGATCACCTCGCGGGGCACACGTACCTGGACCGTCTCTCCGGGCGGGACCGCAAGGAAGCGCTGCGGCAGATGGAAGCCCGTCGTGAAGACGTCTTCGCCCGACGCGCGGACAAGGCCGCGGACCTGGGCTGACCCCCGGGTCCGCCCGGCCGCACGAGGCAGGTGGGCGGCACGGCCCTCCCTGATCCCCGCGCCGGCTCAGCCGCCCGCCCCGCTCCGGCCGTTCCGAGGACCGTTCGGGGCCTGGCCTGCGGCCTTCCAGGCCGCCTCGATCATCTCGAAGATCTCGTCCACCGCGGCCTGCGGGTCGCCCGCCTCGCGTGCCAGTGCGTACGCGTCGATCACGAACCTCGCGATCGTGCGGCAGGCCGTCGCGCTCCGGGACAGGCCGGGGGCGGCGATGAGAGCCTCGGCCAACGACTGCGCGTGGCGCAGCCGCATCGACTCCTCGTACTCCCGCAGAGCGGGGGACGCGACGATCATCCCCCAGATCGGGGCGGCGTCGTCGGCCACACAATGGCGCACCAGGGCGTGGATCTCGCGGCGCAGGGCGGGGATGAGCGGCTCGTCCGGTGCCCGGTCGGTGACCGCACGGGTGAGGCGCTGCTCGAAGTCGTCGTCGCGCTCGAAGACCAGGGCCTCTTTCGAGGCGAAGTGGGAGAAGAGCGTGGTGACGGCCACGTCGGCCTCGGCGGCCACGTCCCGGATGCCCACCGCGTCGTACCCGTGTTCCAGGAAGAGCCGCAGCGCGGTGTCAGCGATCTTCTGGCGGGTCGCAGCCTTCTTGCGCTCACGGCGCCCGGTCGTCGGCACGGTCATGCACTGAGACTATCAAATACAAAAACACAACCGTTTCAAAACACTAACCGCTAGTGTTAACGTCGCCGCATGAGAAAAGTGAGCTTCGCCGAGTTCGGCGGTCCGGACGTCCTGCGCCTCGTCGACGCCGAGGAGCCCCACGCGGGCCGCGGCCGGATACGCATCACGGTGCGGGCAGCGGGCGTGAACCCTGTCGACTGGAGGATCCGCGAAGGCCAGATCCTCGGCGCCCATCCGACCGTCCTTCCTTCCGGCGTCGGGCAGGACGCGGCCGGGGTGGTGGACGAGGTCGGCGAAGACGTCGAAGGCGTCGCGACCGGCGACCGTGTCTTCGGCGAAGGGGCGGCCACGTACGCCGAGTTCGCCGTGCTGTCGGCCTGGGCCCGCATGCCCGAGGGGCTGACGTTCGAAGAGGCGGCCGGGTACCCCTCGGTGGTGGAGACGGCGCTGCGCGTCATCCGCGAGGTCGGGGTGCGGCCCGGGCAGACGCTCCTGGTCAGCGGCGCGTCCGGCGGGGTCGGATCAGCGGTGCTGCAGATCGCCCGCCACCAGGGCATCGCGGTGATCGGTACCGCCGGAGCCGCGAACCAGGACTACCTGCGCGGCCTGGGCGCCACCGCCACGACCTACGGCGAGGGCTGGACGGAGCGGGTGCGGCAGCTCGGCCGTGTCGATGCGGCCCTCGACCTGGCCGGCTCCGGCGTGATCCGCGAACTCGTCGAACTGACCGGGGACCCCCGGAAGGTGCTCTCCATCGCCGATCTCGGCGCGCCGGAGTTCGGCGTCCGGTTCTCCGGCGTGGCCGGGAGCATGCCGGACGCGCTCGCCGAAGCCGCCGGCCTCATCGCGCGGGGCGAGCTCCACATCCCGGTGGAGAAGTCGTACACGCTCGCCGAGGCCGCGGCGGCCCACATCGACAGCCACGCAGGCCACACGCGGGGACGCCGGGTCCTGGTGATCTGACCCGCTCCCGGCACGGCCGCACGGCCCGGCGAGCCGAAGTTTCCTGCGGCTCTCCCCCGCAGTTGGCCCCGCAGCTCAGAACGTCAGGTCTGAGCCATGTCCACGAAGCGGGAGTAGTGGCCCTGGAACGCCACGGTGATCGTCGCCGTCGGACCGTTACGGTGCTTCGCCACGATCAGGTCCGCCTCGCCCGCGCGCGGTGACTCCTTCTCGTACGCGTCCTCACGGTGCAGCAGGATCACCATGTCGGCGTCCTGCTCGATGGAGCCGGACTCACGCAGGTCGGAGACCATCGGCTTCTTGTCCGTGCGCTGTTCGGGTCCACGGTTCAGCTGGGACAGCGCGATGACCGGGAGCTCCAGCTCCTTCGCGAGCAGCTTGAGGTTTCGGGACATGTCCGAGACCTCCTGCTGGCGGCTCTCGGCCCGTTTGGCACCACCGGACTGCATCAGCTGCAGATAGTCGATGACCACGAGCTTCAGGTCGTTGCGCTGCTTGAGGCGCCGGCACTTCGCCCGGATCTCCATCATCGAGAGGTTCGGCGAATCGTCGATGTAGAGCGGCGCGGCCGACACGTCGGGCATCCGGCGGGCGAGCCGCGTCCAGTCCTCGTCGGTCATGGTGCCGGAGCGCATGTGGTGGAGGGCCACCCGGGCCTCGGCGGACAGCAGACGCATCGCGATCTCGTTGCGCCCCATCTCCAGGGAGAAGATCACGCTCGGCAGATTGCTCTTGATCGAGCAGGCCCGGGCGAAGTCCAGGGCGAGGGTGGACTTACCCATGGCGGGGCGGGCCGCGATGACGATCATCTGGCCGGGGTGCAGCCCGTTGGTCAGCGCGTCGAGGTCGGTGAACCCGGTCGGCACACCGGTCATCTCGCCGCTGCGGGACCCGATGGCCTCGATCTCGTCGAGAGCGCCCTCCATGATGTCGCCCAGCGGCAGGTAGTCCTCGCTGGTGCGCTGCTCCGTGACGGCGTAGATCTCGGCCTGCGCCGAGTTGACGATCTCGTCGACGTCGCCGTCGGCCGCGTATCCCATCTGCGTGATCTTCGTGCCGGCCTCGACGAGGCGCCGGAGCACGGCCCGCTCGTGGACGATCTCCGCGTAGTACGAGGCGTTGGCCGCGGTCGGCACGGACTGCACCAGCGTGTGCAGATACGGGGCTCCGCCGACCTTGGTGATCTCGCCGCGCTTGACCAGCTCGGCCGCCACCGTGATCGGGTCGGCCGGCTCCCCCTTGGCGTAGAGGTCGAGGATCGCCGTATAGACGGTCTCGTGGGCCGGGCGGTAGAAGTCGTGGCCCTTGATGATCTCCACGACGTCCGCGATGGCGTCCTTGGAGAGCAGCATGCCGCCGAGGACGGACTGCTCGGCGTCGAGGTCCTGCGGAGGCACCCGCTCGAAGCCGGACGAGCCGCCGTCCCAGCCGCTCTCCCTGCCCCTCTCGTGCTGTTCCTCGCGCCCCTTGCCCTCTCCGCGACGCTGACGGGAAACGGGCAGACGGTCACTGGGACCGACATCGGCCCAGGGATCGTCCAAAGGCTCGGGAATGCTCACCGGGCCACCTCCTCCCGTCCGCTTCGCGGACCTAGCCGTGCCACTCTTTCTTACGGCACGGCACCGACAAACAAGACGCCCGACTCCGTTTCCGGCGCGTCAAGTTCTGCGGACTTCCATGCCGGAACGGAGTGCGGGCGCCGCACCACGGTAGGCCGGTCCGCACCGTCAGCCAATCTGGTTATCCACAGGGCATGTGGACGACGGACCAGATGCTGTGGAGAACCCGTCCGATCCTGTGCACGGACCGGGGGACAGCACTGTGGACAAACTCATACGCCCCCTACGAAGAGGCCTCTGACCTGCCACTTCTCAATCCACCGGCTGTGGGGGAGAAAAACTTTTGCCCTCAGCCCAAGATCACCGGAAACGGTCTTCCGGTGGAGCGGGAAACCCGCGCCAGGTAAGGACCCTAGGCGCATTGCATCTCTTACCTGTGGAAGATTAGATTGACCCCCATGACCCAGGCGCACACAGCACAGCCGCCCTCCCGCCGCCGGCACGACCGCGAGATCATCGCGCTCGCCGTCCCGGCCTTCGGCGCGCTCGTTGCCGAGCCCCTCTTCGTCATGGTCGACAGTGCCATCGTCGGCCATCTCGGCACTCCGCAACTGGCCGGCCTGGCGGTCGCCGCCGCCTTGCTGACGACCGCGGTGAGCGTCTTCGTCTTCCTCGCCTACGCCACCACGGCCGCGGTCGCCCGACAGGTCGGCGCGGGGGACCTGGCCGCCGCCATCCGCCAGGGAATGGACGGCATCTGGCTCGCCCTCCTGATCGGTGCCGCCGTCGTCGCTGCCACGCTCCCCTTGGCGCCGTGGCTGGTGGACGTCTTCGGGGCCTCCGACACCGCGGCGCCGTACGCCACCACGTATCTGCGGATCTCCAGCCTCGGCATCCCCGCCATGCTCGTGGTGCTCGCGGCAACGGGCGTCCTGCGCGGACTGCAGGACACCCGGACTCCGCTCTACGTCGCCATCGGCGGATTCGCTGCCAACGGCGCACTCAACGCCGGACTGGTCTACGGCGCCGGGCTCGGCATCGCCGGATCCGCCTGGGGAACCGTCATCGCCCAGGTGGGGATGGCTCTCGTCTACCTGATCGTCGTGGTCCGCGGGGCCCGCCGGCACGGGGCCTCCCTACGGCCTGACGCCGCCGGTATCCGGGCCAGCGCGCAGGCGGGCGTACCTCTGCTGATCCGGACGCTTTCACTGAGGGCGGTCCTGATGATCGCGACCGCCGTGGCCGCCAGGCTCGGCGACACGGATGTCGCCGCGCACCAGATCATCCTGTCCCTCTGGAGTCTTACGGCCTTCGCACTCGACGCCATCGCCATCGCCGGTCAGGCGATCATCGGCCGCTACCTGGGGGCGAACGACGCCAAGGGGGCCCGCGAGGCATGCCGTCGGATGGTCCAGTGGGGGATCGCGTCGGGAGTCGTTCTCGGAGCGGTCATCCTGCTCGCCAGGCCCCTGTTCGTCCCGCTGTTCACGAGCGACGCATCCGTCAAGGACACCCTGCTGCCGGCGCTTCTGGTCGTCGCGCTCTCCCAGCCGATCTCAGGAGTGGTCTTCGTCCTCGACGGCGTACTCATGGGAGCAGGGGACGGTCGCTATCTCGCCTGGGCGATGGTCGTGACCCTCGCCGTGTTCGCCCCGGTCGCGCTCCTCGTCCCCAGCTTCGGCGGAGGGCTCACTGCGCTCTGGGGAGCGATGACGCTGATGATGACCGTCAGGCTGGTGACGCTGTGGCTGCGCGCACGGTCCGGCCGATGGGTCGTGACCGGAGCGACGCGCTGAGGCACGCGCAAGCCCACCCGTCCGAGGACCGGTCGCTGCTCGGTTTCACGTGAAACGACGAAGGGCCGCACCCAGGGGGTGCGGCCCTTCACCTAGCTCTGCTGAGCTGCGCCCTTAGGCAGCAACGACCTCGATACCGAGCTTCGCGGCAACCTCGGGGTGCAGACGGACGGACACCTGGTGTCCGCCGAGCGTCTTGATCGGCGAGCCGAGCTCGACGCGACGCTTGTCGACGTCCGGACCACCGGCAGACTTGATCGCCGAGGCGATGTCAGCCGGGGTGACGGAACCGAAAAGGCGGCCGGCGTCGCCGGAGCGAACAGCCAGACGGACCTTGACGGCCTCGAGCTTGGCCTTGATCTCGTTGGCCTGCTCGATCGTCGCGATCTCGTGGATCTTGCGGGCGCGGCGGATCTGCGCCACGTCCTTCTCGCCGCCCTTGGTCCAGCGAATGGCGAAGCCACGCGGAACCAGGTAGTTACGGGCGTACCCGTCCTTGACGTCCACGACGTCGCCGGCGGCACCGAGGCCAGTGACCTCGTGGGTGAGGATGATCTTCATGATTCGGTCACCCTTCCCTTATCGCGCGGTGGACGTGTAGGGCAGCAGCGCCATCTCACGGCTGTTCTTGACTGCCGTGGCGACGTCACGCTGGTGCTGCGTGCAGTTGCCGGTGACGCGGCGGGCACGGATCTTGCCACGGTCGGAAATGAACTTCCGCAGCATGTTCGTGTCCTTGTAGTCCACGTACTGGGTCTTGTCCTTGCAGAACGCGCAGACCTTCTTCTTAGGCTTGCGCACAGGCGGCTTCGCCATGGTGTTTCTCCTGTGTGATCAAGAAGTGGGGTACGAGCAGCCCTAGAAGGGAGGCTCGTCCGAGTAGCCGCCGCCGGAACCGCCGGAGCCACCGGAGCTTCCGCCCCAGCCGCCCCCGCCGCCCTGCTGGCCCCCGCCCTGCTGGCCGCCGGCCGGAGCGTTGGTCGCCCACGGGTCGTCGGCGGGAGCACCGCCGCCGCCCTGCTGGCCACCGGCACCGGGACCGCCGCCCCAGTTGCCGCCGCCCTGCTGGCCGCCGCCGTATCCACCCTGGCCACCGCCCTGGCCACCGCGACCCGTGGTCTTGGTGACCTTGGCCGTGGCGTTCTTCAGGCTGGGGCCGACTTCCTCGACGTCCAGCTCGTAGACCGTGCGCTTGACGCCCTCACGGTCCTCGTAGGACCGCTGCTTCAGCCGGCCCTGCACGACGACGCGCATGCCTCGCTGAAGCGACTCCGCGACGTTCTCCGCCGCCTGACGCCAGACCGAGCAGGTGAGGAACAGGCCTTCGCCGTCCTTCCACTCATTGGTCTGCCGGTCGAAGATGCGGGGAGTGGACGCGACACGGAACTTCGCGACCGCCGCACCGGACGGGGTGAAGCGCAGCTCGGGGTCGTCGACGAGATTGCCGACGACCGTGATGACGGTCTCGCCTGCCATGGGTGAACCTCTCGGCGGGGATTGCTTCTGGCTGCTTGCTACTCGAACCCGATGACCGCTGAGCTAGATGCTCAGTGGGTCTCGGGACGGAGGACCTTGGTCCGGAGGACCGACTCGTTCAGGTTCATCTGTCGGTCGAGCTCCTTGACGACTGCAGGCTCGGCCTGCAGGTCGATGACCGAGTAGATGCCCTCAGGCTTCTTCTTGATCTCGTAAGAGAGACGACGACGGCCCCAGGTGTCGACCTTCTCGACCTTTCCGTTGCCCTCACGGACGACGGAAAGGAAGTTCTCGATCAACGGGGAGACTGCTCGCTCCTCGAGATCGGGGTCGAGGATGACCATCACCTCGTAGTGACGCATGTGGAACCCACCTCCTTTGGACTCAGCGGCCACGGTCGTTCCGTGGCAGGAGGGTCGTGATGCGTAAGCATCAGTGTCTCCGAGTAAAACAGCCGCCACTGACAACGCCCGTCTTCGAGAGTCGAGGGGAGCTGCAGTGCTGGCTCAAGGCAGACACCGGTGCAGACCGTACAGACTACCCGCAGACGGGCTCCCGGTTGAAATCCGGTGTTCAGGGCGCACAATCAAGACAGATGCGGTGTGAGAGGCGCTACATCGCACCGCCCTTCCCGCCAGGAGGTACTTCATGGCACAGACAGTCCGATCTGCCGGAAGCCGTCCCGCCCCCAGCCGCGTGGCCCATCCCCGCCCGGCCACCGGTTCTCTCTTCGCCACGGACGGCAGGCCCCATCCGCTGCAGGAAGCGCTGATGGTGGTGACGGGGGTCCTCGGCGTCCTCGCGTTCGTCACGGCGATGTTCCACAGCCTGCATCTGATCAGCTCGTGGGCCGGGCTGGCAGGGATCCTGACCGGCCTGTACGGGCAGTACATCTCCAGGACCACCTGGGAGCGTTTCGGCCTGATCATGGGGATCGGCGCCTCCGCCGTCGGCTTCTACCTCGGCATGGCGCACGGCGGCCTCTTCGGCGGCGTCATCACCTGACCGGCAGAGCCGCGGCCGGCCGGCCCGCACGGCGTACGGCCGGGCAATCCCGCGCGGGTGGCGCCCGGTCCGGTCCTGACGGGCCGGACCGGGCGCCCCTCGGTCACAGTAGGCTTCGGCGCGAGAGCCGGAGCCCCTGACCGATGGGGACACACCTGCCGAGGAGCGCCCCGCATGAGCCTGACCCTGAGGACCATCAGCCGAGAACAGCATCTGGCGTACATCCAGAGTCTGCCCTCGGCCAGTCACTGCCAGGTCCCGGCGTGGGCTGATGTGAAAACCGAATGGCGCTCGGAGAACCTGGGATGGTTCGACAAGAACGGCGAGATGGTCGGCGCCGGGCTGGTGCTCTACCGCCAGCTGCCCAAGATCAAGCGCTACCTCGCCTACCTCCCCGAGGGCCCGGTCATCAACTGGTACGCCCCGAATCTCGACGAGTGGCTCCAGCCGATGCTCGCCCACCTGAAGCAGCAGGGCGCCTTCTCGGTGAAGATGGGCCCTCCCGTGGTCATCCGCCGCTGGGACTCGGCCGCCATCAAGTCGGGGATCCAGGACCCCGACGTGAAGCGGCTGCGTGACGTCGAGGCCAGCCACATCGAGCCGCGTGCCTTCGAGGTCTCGGACCGGCTGCGGAAGATGGGCTGGCAGCAGGGCGAGGACGGCGGCGCCGGCTTCGGTGACGTCCAGCCGCGCTACGTCTTCCAGGTCCCGCTGGCCAACCGCTCCCTCGAAGACGTCCTCAAGGGCTTCAACCAGCTCTGGCGCCGCAACATCAAGAAGGCCGACAAGGCCGGCGTCGAGGTCGTCCAGGGCGGCTACGAGGACCTCGCCGAATGGCAGCGTCTGTACGAGATCACCGCCGTGCGCGACCACTTCCGCCCGCGCCCCCTCTCGTACTTCCAGCGCATGTGGTCGGTGCTCAACTCCGAGGACCCCAACCGCATGCGGTTGTACTTCGCGCGGCACAACGGGGTGAACCTCTCGGCCGCCACGATGCTCGTCGTCGGCGGGCACGTCTGGTACTCCTACGGCGCCTCGGACAACATCGGGCGCGAGGTCCGCCCCTCCAACGCCATGCAGTGGCGGATGCTCCGCGACTCGTACGCGATGGGCGCGACCGTCTACGACCTGCGCGGCATCAGTGACTCGCTGGACGAGACCGACCACCTCTTCGGTCTGATCCAGTTCAAGGTCGGCACCGGCGGCGAGGCCGTCGAGTACGTCGGCGAGTGGGACTTCCCCCTCAACAAGCTGCTGCACAAGGCGCTCGATATGTACATGTCGCGCCGCTGACCGCATCCCGACCACCGACCGACAGCTCTCCACCCTCGTTTACACCGCAGCCACCAGAAAGGTTCCGGGCCGGCCATGGCGCTCTCCCTCTACGTCGACACCGCGCGCTGGCGGGCGCACCAGAAGTCCGTCCTGGACCAGTTCCCTGGTCTTGTCCCCGTCTGCAAGGGCAACGGCTACGGCTTCGGACACGAGCGCCTGGCCGACGAGGCGATCCGTTTCGGGTCCGACACCCTGGCCGTCGGGACCACGTACGAGGCCGCCCGCATCAAGGACTGGTTCAGCGGCGACCTGCTGGTGCTCACGCCCTTCCGCAGGGGCGAGGAGCCCGTGCCGCTGCCCGACCGCGTCATCCGCTCCGTGTCCTCCGTGGACGGCGTGCACGCCCTGGTGGGCGCGCGCGTGGTCATCGAGTGCATGAGCTCGATGAAGCGCCACGGCGTGAAGGAGGAGGAGCTCGGCCAGCTGCACGCCGCCATCGAGGACGTACGCCTCGAAGGTTTTGCACTGCACCTGCCGCTCGACCGCACGGACGGGTCGGACGCTGTGGAGGAGGTCATCGCCTGGATGGACCGTCTGCGCGCCGCCCGGCTGCCGCTGCACACCATGTTCGTCAGCCATCTGCGGGCCGAGGAGCTGGCGCGACTGCGGCAGCAGTTCCCGCAGACCCGGTTCCGCGCGCGGATAGGCACACGGCTCTGGCTCGGCGACCACGAGGCGACGGAGTACCGCGGTGCGGTGCTCGACGTCACGCGCGTGGTCAAGGGCGACCGGTTCGGCTACCGCCAGCAGAAGGCCGCGTCGGACGGATGGCTGGTGGTCGTCGCCGGCGGGACCTCCCACGGTGTCGGGCTGGAGGCGCCGAAGGCCCTGCACGGGGTGATGCCGCGGGCCAAGGGCGTCGCGCGCGCCGGGCTGGCCACGGTCAACCGCAATCTGTCGCCGTTCGTCTGGGCGGGGAAGCAGCGCTGGTTCGCGGAGCCGCCGCACATGCAGGTGTCGATCCTGTTCGTGCCCTCGGACTCCCAGGAGCCGAGGGTCGGCGACGAACTGGTGGCCCACCTGCGCCACACCACCACCCAGTTCGACCGCCTCGTGGACCGGTAGGACCGGCCTTCAGAGGGCCTTCGCGGGCCCTCACGGGCCGGTGGGCGCGGGCCGGTGGGCGCCGCCGTCCCCCTCAGTCGGAGGCGGCTCGTCCGGCGGTTCCCCACTCCACCCGCGGTCCTTCGACCGCGGGTGCCGCGTGCCCGGCCGGATGGGGATGCACCTGCAGGAGCGCCGTACGGTCCGGCGCCCCGTCCAGGACTCCGCCCGAAGGATCGTCCGACCCTTCCTGCCGCACGGGATCCCGGTCCGGCCGCAGGATGTCCCTGACGATCAGGGCGCACAGGTAGAGCGTTCCAGCGAGGTGCAGGGCGATCGCGACCTGGTAGCCCTCCTGCGGCAGCCCCTGGTGCTTGTCGCCGCTCGTCGTGTACGCGAGGTAGAACCAGATCCCCAGGAAGTACATGACCTCGCAGGCCTGCCAGACGAGGAAGTCCCGCCACCGGGGCCTGGCCAGCGCGGCCAGAGGGATCAGCCAGAGCACGTACTGCGGTGAGTAGACCTTGTTCGTCAGGATGAACGCGGCCACCACGAGGAACGCCAGCTGGGCGAAGCGCGGCCGGTGCCTGGCGGTGAGGGCCAGCCCGGCGATCCCGGCGCACAGCACGACCATCAGCAGCACCGAGGCCGTGTTCACCGTGGAGACGTCGATGGGCCGGCCGGTGCGCTGCGTGATGATCAGCCAGAACGAGCCGTAGTCGATCTGCCGTTCCTGGCTGAACGTGTAGAACTTCTTCCACCCCTCGGGGGCGTACAGCATCACCGGCAGGTTCACCACCAGCCAGGCCGCCGCCGCTCCGAGGACCGCCGATCCGTACTCCCGCCACTTCCCGGCCCGCCAGCACAGCACCAGCAGGGGCCCGAGGAGCAGTACGGGGTAGAGCTTGGCGGCGGTCGCGAGGCCGATGAGGATGCCGAAGGCGAGGTTCCTGCCGCGCGACCACATGAGCATCGCCGCGGCCGTCAGCGCGACGGCGAGCAGATCCCAGTTGATCGTCGCGGTGAGCGCGAGGGCGGGGGCGAGCGCCACCAGCAGGCCGTCCCAGGGGCGGCGCCGGTGCGTACGGGCGACACACACCGCGAGGATCACGGCGCAGATCATCAGCATGCCCGCGTTGACCATCCAGTACATCTGCTCGCGCTGCTGGGCCGGGTCCGAGGACGGGGTCAGCGTCAGCCAGGACGCGATCTGCATGAAGAGTCCGGTCAGGACGGGGTACTCCAGGTACGCCATGTCCCCGGTGAGCCGGTCGACGTACGGCACGAGGCCGTCGGCGAAGCCGCGCCCGACGTAGAGGTGCGGGATGTCGGAGTAGCACGCGTGCGTGTACTGCGAACTCGTTCCGCGGAACCAGGCCCAGTCGTAGCAGGGGATCTTCTGCACCATGCCGAGCGCGAACATCCCGATGGCCACCAGCGCGATGACGCGCACCGGCGTGAGGGGCCCCGTCCCGAAACGCGCCCAACGGCCCGCGGGCCCGCCGATCAGTTCGCTGCCGGCCGCGGCGATCTCGTCCTGTCGCGTGGGCGGTACGACGGACGGCTCCTGGTGCACGCTCGTGTCTTCTGCGCTTGGCATGCCGCACATCCTGCCGTACGGCGCTGTGTGCGGGCGTGGGCCGCGTCCGGGACACACGAAAGGGCCGTCGGCACCTGTCAGGTGCCGACGGCCCTCGTACGCGTGCCCGGCGGGCCCCTCGGGGGCGTCCGGAGGGCGCGTGGTGCGCGTGGTGCGCGTGGTGCGACTCACGCGCCCCGGGTGGTGCTATCCGCCGCCGCCGAAGATCCCGCCGCGGCCGTTCTCCTCGCCCTCGGTCGTTCCGTCGGTCGTCCCGTCGGTCGTCCCGGTGTCCGCACCGCCGTTCGTGGCGCCGGCGTCCGTCCCGCCACCACCGTCGGTGGTCCCGTCCGTTGTCCCCCCGTTGTCGTTACCGCTGGTGTTCCCGCCGTTCTGGTTGTTCTTGCACTCCCAGTCGAGCGGCGCACACGTGTCGCTCGGCGAGGGGGACGGGGACGACGGGGTGGCGGACGGCGTCGGCTCCTCGCTGGACTCCGAGGGCGAAGGCGTCGGGCTCGGCGTCGGGCTGGGGCTGACCGCGCCGCCGCCGAAGACGGTGTCGCCGTACGGCTCCGGCTTCGGGAAGTTGACGACCTTCATGCCCTTCATCGCATCGGACATGTAGTCGTGCCAGATCTGCGCCGGGAACGAGGCACCGTGGATCGACTTCTCCCCGCCCGTGCCGTACATCTCCAGGAACTTGCGGTTCTTCTGCGTCTCGTCGTCGTCCATCCGGAACATGCTGACGGCGGTCGAGATCTGCGGGGTGTACCCGACGAACCACGCCGACTTGTTGCCGTCCGTGGTACCCGTCTTACCGGCAGCATCGCGGCCCGGCAGCTGTGCGGGCGTACCCGTGCCGTGCTCGACGACGTTCTTCAGCACGTCGGTGACGTTGTCGGCGACGACACTGGGGAAGGCGGACTTGGTCTCCGTCTTGTGCCGGTAGATGACGTCGCCCTTGTGCTTGACCTCGGTGACCGAGAAGGGCTCCCGCTGCTTGCCGCTGGTGGCGAAGGTGGAGTACGCGCCGGCCATACGGATGGCGCTCGGAGAGGACGTACCGATGGAGAACGAGGGGACCTTCGCGTTCGCCATGTAGTCGTCGTCGCGCAGTCCCGCGTCCATGGCGGCCTGCTTCACCTTGTCGGTGCCGACGTCCATGCCGAGCTGGACGTACGGGGAGTTCGCCGACTCCTGCATGGCGTACCGGAGGGTGATGTCTCCGTAGCTGTGGTCTCCGTCATTGGTCTGGAGCCACTCCTTGCCGTCGTCGTTCATCCAGACGTCGCCGTTGTACTGGTTGATCTTCAGCTCGTTGTCGCCGTTGTAGATGCTCTTCGGGGAGACCGGCGTACGCTCCGACTCGCTCTGGTCGGGGCCGCCTTCGGGGTCACGCTTCCCGTACTGCATGGCGGCCGCCAGCACGAACGGCTTGAACGTCGAACCGACCTGCGCACCGGTAGCGTCGGCGTTGTTGGTGTAGTGCTTGGTCGCGTCCTGACCGCCGTACGTGGCGAGGATGGCACCCGTCTTGGTGTCCACCGACGCGCCGCCGAACTGGACGTGCGTGTCCTTGTCGGGGCGCTTCTTCTCGTCGATCTTGGCCTTGTAGACCTTCTTGATCGAGTACTCGAGCTGGGTGACCTTGTTCTTGTCGAAGGTCGTGTGGATCTCGTAGCCGCCCCGGGAGAGCTCCTTCTCGGTGACGCCTTGGTCGTTGTGCGCCAGGAAGTACTTCGTCGCGAGGTCGACCAGGTACCCGGTCTGGCCCCCCAGCTTGGCGTCCTTCTTCGGCTTCTGAGGCATGGGGAACTCGGTGAACGTGGCACGCTTGGCCGCGCTCAGCCGCCCGTCCTTGACCTCCTCGTCGAGGATCCAGGCCCAGCGTTCCTTGGCCCGCCTGGTGTTCTCCTTGGCGGAGGCCTTCACCGGGTCGATGTCGGGAGCTCCTGCGGGGTCGTAGTAGCTCGCCCCCTTGAGCAGCGTGGCCAGGAAGGCGCACTCGCTCTCGTCCAGGTCGGTGGCGTCCTTGTTGTAGTAGGCACGCGCCGCAGCCTGGAGGCCCGACGCCCCCCGGCCGTAGTAGGAGACGTTGAGGTACCCCTCCATGACCTTCTTCTTGCCCACCGTCTCGCCGACCTTGAGCGTGATGAAGAGTTCCTTGAACTTACGGCTCAGGGTCTGGTCCTGGGACAGCATGGAGTTCTTCACGTACTGCTGGGTGATCGTGGAGCCGCCCTGGGTCTCACCGCCCCGGGCCATGTTGTAGAAGGCTCGGGCGATGCCCATGGGGTCGATGCCCCGGTCGTGCTCGAACGACTTGTTCTCGGCCGAGATGACTGCGTTCCGCATCGCTTCGGGGATCTGGGCGTACTCGATCGACTGACGGTTGACGGAACCGCCCGTGGCGACCATCTGAGTGTTGTCGGCCCAGTAGTAGACGTTGTTCTGCGCGGTGGCGAGTTTGTTGACCTCGGGCGGCACGACCAGCGCGTACGCGATGCCGGCCGCACCCATCATCAGACCCAGGAAGCCCAGGCACAGACCGGAGACCAGCTTCCACGACGGCACCCAGCGGCGGAAGCCGTACTTACCGGCCCGCGGGTAGTCGATGAAGCGCTTCTTGCCGGCGTCGCCGCGGCCGCGGCCGCGGCCCTCGTGACCGGGGCCGTCGCCGGCGCCCCGCCGTCGGCCCCCGCCGCCCCGCTGGGCGGCTCGACGGGCCTCGGCGCGGCCGCCGTACGACGGCTCCTCGCCGTGCGCTCCGGAAGGTGATCCTTGCGTTGCTCTGCGTGACGCATCGGTGCGGCGTCCAGAAGGCTGCTGGGCGGCTCGTCTGGCCGCTGCGCGCCCGCCACCTTGCGGTTGCGGCGCTTTGCGACGGTGCTCGCTCATCGAACGACTACTCCTCGGGCAGGCGAGAGCGCCTGGAAGCGGCAGTTGAGATCCGGTCCCCCCGAATTACGGACAAGCCCTGCGGAAGGCTCACCCGCAGTACATCCGGCAGTCCGCGATAACGGACGCTCGGCGTCGTCTCACGGTTCCCGGTGGTCTGCATGCCGCACAGACTACGCACGGTCAAAAACCTCCGGGGACCGAACTTCACCCCAAATTACGCAAGTCACTCCCTATGAATCCGGGATGTGACGCCGCTCACTAAGCCTCCCCTTGTCGTACATCGCGAGCCGATCTATCGTGCTGATGTATCGAGTCGATACATCAGCACGGCATAAGGTGGGTCCAACGGCCCACGGAAGCACCGGACGGAAGAGGAGGCGAAGGTGAGCAGACGCTCCGGCATCCTCGAATTCGCCGTCCTCGGACTGCTCCGCGAGTCCCCCATGCACGGGTACGAGCTGCGCAAGCGCCTCAACACCTCGCTGGGGATCTTCCGCGCCTTCAGCTACGGCACCCTCTACCCCTGCCTCAAGACGCTGGTCGCGAACGGCTGGTTGATCGAGGAACCGGGAAGCGTTCCGGCGCTGCCCCCTGCCACGGGACGTGGGGTCGCTCCCGCGTCCTCCCTGGCCGGCCGCCGCGCCAAGATCGTCTACAGGTTGACGGCAGAAGGTAAGGAGCACTTCGAGGAGCTGCTCTCGCACACCGGTCCGGACTCCTGGGAGGACGAGCATTTCGCCGCTCGTTTCGCCTTCTTCGGGCAGACGGAGCGCGAGGTGCGGATGCGCGTCCTCGAAGGCCGCCGCAGCAGGCTGGAGGAGCGCCTCGAAAAGATGCGCGCCTCTCTCGCCCGCACCCGTGAACGACTCGACGACTACACGCTTGAGCTGCAGCGACACGGCATGGAGTCCGTGGAGCGCGAAGTGCGCTGGCTGAACGAGCTCATCGAGAGCGAGCGGTCGGGACGGGATCAGCGACGATCCTCGCCCGAGAGCTCCACTCAGCACGACACATCAGGAGAGACGGGCGGCCTGCCCCGGCACCGGGACGACACCCGGCCGGATCCGTCCGACGACACCAAGTGATATCCCCGCAGATCCGCAAGGCGTCATCGGGGAACACCGAGAACACACAGGGAGCAATCGGCATGGGTTCGGTTCGCGTAGCCATCGTCGGCGTGGGCAACTGCGCCGCCTCGCTGGTGCAGGGCGTCGAGTACTACAAGGACGCAGATCCGGCCGGCAAGGTGCCCGGTCTGATGCACGTCCAGTTCGGCGAGTACCACGTGAGCGACGTCGAGTTCGTCGCGGCCTTCGACGTCGACGCGAAGAAGGTCGGCCTCGACCTCGCGGACGCCATCGGCGCCAGCGAGAACAACACCATCAAGATCGCCGACGTGCCGAACACGGGCGTGACCGTTCAGCGCGGTCACACCCACGACGGCCTGGGCAAGTACTACCGCGAGACGATCGAGGAGTCCGCCGACGCCCCGGTCGACATCGTCCAGGTCCTCAAGGACAAGCAGGTCGACGTTCTCGTCTGCTACCTCCCCGTGGGTTCCGAGGTGGCTGCGAAGTTCTACGCGCAGTGCGCCATCGACGCCAAGGTCGCGTTCGTCAACGCCCTCCCGGTCTTCATCGCCGGCACCAAGGAGTGGGCCGACAAGTTCACCGAGGCCGGTGTCCCGATCGTCGGCGACGACATCAAGTCCCAGGTGGGCGCCACCATCACGCACCGCGTGATGGCGAAGCTCTTCGAGGACCGGGGTGTCATCCTGGACCGCACCATGCAGCTGAACGTCGGCGGCAACATGGACTTCAAGAACATGCTCGAGCGTGAGCGCCTGGAGTCCAAGAAGATCTCGAAGACGCAGGCCGTCACCTCGCAGATCCGCGACCGTGAGCTCGGTGCGGACAACGTCCACATCGGCCCCTCGGACTACGTGGCCTGGCTGGACGACCGCAAGTGGGCGTACGTGCGCCTCGAGGGCCGTGCCTTCGGTGACGTTCCGCTGAACCTGGAGTACAAGCTCGAGGTCTGGGACTCCCCGAACTCCGCCGGTGTCATCATCGACGCCGTGCGCGCCGCGAAGATCGCCAAGGACCGCGGCATCGGCGGCCCGATCCTCTCGGCCTCCTCGTACTTCATGAAGTCCCCGCCGGTCCAGTACTTCGACGACGAGGCCCGCGAGAACGTCGAGAAGTTCATCGCCGGCGACGTCGAGCGCTGACTCAGCGGTCGCTGCTGACGCTTGTTCATGTGGGGGGTCCCCGGGCAATCCGCCCGGAGGCCCCCCACTTGTGTGACCCTTGCACACATGCCTGTCGTGCGTGATCTGGGCGTACTCCTGCGCCTTCGGAACTTCCGTCGCCTGCTTGCCGTACGACTGCTCTCCCAGTCGGCCGACGGTGTCTATCAGGTCGCGCTCGCCACGTACGTCGTCTTCTCCCCGGAGAACCAGACCACGGCAGGTGCCATCGCTTCGGCCATGGCCGTGCTACTGCTCCCGTACTCGCTGATCGGCCCCTTCGCGGGAGTCCTGCTCGACCGCTGGCCCCGCCGCCAGGTCTTCCTGTACGGGAATCTGCTGCGGGCCGCGCTGGCCTGCTGCACGGCCCTGCTGCTCCTGAGCTCCGTTCCGGACTGGCTCTTCTACGTCTCCGCGCTCTGTGTCACCGCCGTCAACCGGTTCGTCCTGGCCGGGCTCTCAGCAGCCCTCCCTCGCGTCGTCGAGACCGAGCAGCTCGTCCTCGCCAACTCCCTCTCCCCGACGGCCGGCACGCTGGCCGCGACCGCGGGCGGCGGACTGGCCCTGGGCATCCGGCTGCTGACGGACGGATCCGACGCGGCCGTGGTCCTGCTGGGCGCGATCCTGTACCTTCTCTCGGCGCTCGCCTCCCTGACCTTGCCCCGCACGCTCCTCGGGCCGGACCGAGGGCTGCACCATGTGCCCTTGCGCGAGGCGGTCGGCACGACCGCACGGGGGCTCGTCGCAGGGTTGCGCCATCTGGCCGAGCGGAGGGACGCGGCGCACGCTCTTGCCGCCATGACCGTGCTCCGCTTCTGCTACGGCGCGCTCACCGTGATGGTGCTCATGCTGTGCCGCTACGCCTGGTCCGACAGCGAGGCCGACGGCCTGGCACTCCTCGGCCTCGCGCTCGGCGCTTCCGCCGCGGGGTACTTCGTCGCCGCCGTCACGTCCCCGTGGGCGGTCGGCCGCTTCGGGCGGTACGGCTGGGTGGCGGGCTGCGCCGGAGCGGCCGCCTTCCTGGAACCGGCGCTGGGGCTTCCGTTCACCCCTGGGCCGATGCTGGTGGCGGCCTTCGTTCTCGGGCTCGTGACGCAGGGGGCGAAGATCGCGACGGATACCGAGGTGCAGACCTCGGTGGACGACGCCTACCGCGGACGGGTCTTCTCGCTCTACGACGTGCTGTTCAACGTCGCCTTTGTCGCCGCCGCGGGGGTAGCCGCCCTCGCGCTTCCCCCTGACGGGCGGTCCGTCGTCGTGGTGCTCACGGTGGCCGCGCTCTACGCCATCGTCTCGGTGGCCATGTTCCGTCGGCGGCACGTGAGCATCGCGCTCCAGCGCGCCCGCCTCAAGGAGTGAGGGGCGTTGTTTCACGTGAAACAACGCCCCCCACCGACTGCCTCGGACTGCCCCCAGGGTCCCGTCATGTTTCACGTGAAACACGACAGCCTGTCCAGCTCCCGCTCCAGTCCCCTTGGAGATCCAGCCGGACTCAATCCTGCGTGGCCCACCAGTCCTTGAGGGCGGCGACTGCGGCGTCGCGCTCCATGGGGCCGTTCTCCAGCCGCAGCTCCAGCAGGAACGAGTAGGCCTTGCCGATCACCGGTCCGGGGCCCACACCCAGGATCTGCATGATCTCGTTGCCGTCCAGGTCGGGCCGGATCGCCTCCAGCTCCTCCCGTTCCTGCAACTGCGCGATGCGCTCCTCAAGCCCGTCGTACGTACGCGACAGAGCGTTCGCCTTGCGCTTGTTCCGCGTCGTGCAGTCGGAGCGCGTCAGCTTGTGCAACCGGTCCAGCAGGGGCCCGGCGTCCCGCACATACCTGCGCACCGCGGAGTCGGTCCACTCCCCGTCGCCGTAGCCGTGGAAGCGCAGATGCAGCTCCACCAACGTGGAGACGTCCTTGACCATGTCGTTGGAGTACTTGAGCTCGGTCATGCGCTTCTTGGTCATCTTGGCCCCCACCACCTCGTGGTGGTGGAACGAGACGCGGCCGTCCTTCTCGAAGCGGCGCGTCCTCGGCTTCCCGATGTCGTGGAGCAGGGCCGCGAGGCGCAGCACGAGGTCCGGGCCGTCCTCCTCCAGGTCGATGGCCTGTTCCAGGACGGTCAAGGAGTGCTCATAGACGTCCTTGTGACGGTGATGCTCGTCACTTTCCAGACGCAGCGCGGGAAGTTCGGGCAGCACCCGGTCCGCCAGCCCCGTATCCACGAGAAGCCCCAGCCCCTTGCGGGGGTGGCCGGAGAGAAGCAGCTTGTTGAGCTCCTCGCGGACCCGCTCCGCCGAGACGATCTCGATACGTCCTGCCATGTCCGTCATGGCCTTGACGACCTCGGGGGCCACCTCGAAGTCGAGCTGCGCGGCGAAGCGCGCGGCGCGCAGCATGCGCAGCGGGTCGTCGGAGAAGGACGCCTCGGGCGTACCGGGAGTGCGCAGCACACGCTGAGCCAGGTCGTCGAGGCCGCCGTGCGGGTCGACGAACTCCTTCTGCGGCAGGGCGACGGCCATGGCGTTGACCGTGAAGTCACGGCGTACGAGGTCTTCCTCGATCGAGTCGCCGTAGGAGACCTCGGGCTTGCGTGAGGTCCTGTCGTACGCCTCCGACCGGTAGGTCGTCACCTCGATCTGATAGCCGTCCTTCTGCGAGCCGACGGTTCCGAAGGCGATTCCGACCTCCCAGACCGAATCTGCCCAAGGCCGGACGATCTTGAGAACGTCCTCCGGCCGCGCGTCGGTCGTGAAGTCCAGGTCGTTTCCGAGCCTGCCGAGCAACGCGTCGCGGACCGACCCGCCGACCAGGGCGAGGCTGTACCCGGCCTCCTGAAACCGGAGGGCGAGGTCGTCGGCGACGGGGGACACCCGCAGCAGTTCGCTGACTGCGCGGTGCTGCACCTGACTCAGTGCACGGGGGCTGTCTTCGTTGGCGTTCGGCACAACAGAAAAGGGTACGTGCCCCGACCGGCCCGGGCGTCATCGTTTCCCGAGGCCCTGCGAGACTCTCCCGATCATGTGACACGGTCCCCGGCACTCAGGTGTCGGGCGCATCGTTACCATGCGGGGACGCAGAGACCGGCAAGGCCGGCACCAGCTGACGACGACGAGGGACGGATACGCGTGGCCGAGGCGGCAGACTTTCAGGGGATGAATCCCTCCCCTGCCCGCCGGTGGCTCCGGCGCACGGCCTCCTTGATCGTCGGGGCACCACTGATCGCCGGCCTCCTGGCCGGTCCCGCGGCGCCCTCGGCTCAGGCCGAGGGGGTCACGAAGGCCCCCACCGGCTCGCGCACCGTCGATGTGTCCCTGGACACCCTCGCCCCCAGCGCACCGGTCGAGGGGGATACGCTCACCGTCTCCGGCACGCTGACCAACAAGGGCAAGAAGACGGTCACGGACGCGGAGGTCGACCTGCGCGTCGGGCCGAGGCTGTCCGGCAGAGGTGCGATCGACGAGGCAGCCAAGCGCACCGGGTATCTGCCCGGCAGCGACCCGGCCAAGCTCGGTGGCTCGTACACGCTGAAGGTCCCCAAGCTCGCGTCCGGGGTCAGCCAGGACTTCAGCCTCTCCGTCCCGGTGGACAAACTGGACCTGGGGGCCGACGGCGTCTACCAGCTCGGGGTGTCCCTCACGGGCCGGACCACGGACTACGCCTACGACCAGGTGCTGGGCATCCAGCGGACCTTCCTGCCGTGGCAGCCGGAGGACACCGAGAGCAGGACCAAGCTCACGTTCCTCTGGCCGCTGATCGCATCGGCCCACGTCACCGCCGAGACGGGCTCCGACGAACAGCAGACCCCCGTGTTCGCCAACGACGATCTGGCTCAGGAGCTCGCTCCGGGCGGCCGCCTGGAACAACTCGTCTCGCTGGGGCGACAGCTCCCTGTCACCTGGGTGATCGACCCGGACCTGCTGGCCTCCGTCGACGCGATGACGAAGAACTATCGCGTCAAGGTCGGTGACACCACGGTCGCGGGGACGAACCAGGCCATCGCCAAGAAGTGGCTCACGGATCTGCAGGCGGCCGTGAAGGACGGGACGGTGGTGGCCCTGCCGTTCGCCGACCCCGATCTCGCGTCGATCGCCCACCGCGGCAAGAACGTCTCCGGCGTCCTCAGCCATCTGCAGACGGCCACCGAGGTCGCCGGCACAACGGTGGAGACGGTTCTCCACGTGCAGCCGTCCACCGACTTCGCCTGGCCGGTGGACGGGGCGATCGACCCCTCGGTCGTCGACGTCGCCACCTCCGCCGGCGCGCACAAGGTGATCGCCCGCAGCGACAGCCTCGACGAGACCAGCGGGCTGCCCTACACGCCGACATCGGCGAGGCCGATCGGTGGCGGTACGACAGCCGTCGTGTCCGACTACCGGCTCTCCACCGCGTTCACCGGCGATCTGTCCAAGGCCGGCACCTCGACCCTCGCGGTCCAGAAGTTCCTGGCCCAGACGCTCGCGGTGACGGAGCAGGCCCCCGACAACGAGCGCAGCATCGTCGTCGCCCCCCAGCGGACCCCCACAGCCGCGCAGGCCCAGAGCATGGCGCGTGCCCTGCAGGCCCTCACGGCCGACCGCTGGACACAGCCTCTCGACCTGACGGACGCGGCCGAGGAGAAGCCCGACGCACAGGCCACCACCAGGGTGCCCAGGGCCTCCCAGTACCCGAAGAAGCTGCGCAACCAGGAGCTGCCCACCCAGGCGTTCCAGGACATCAGGACGACTCAGGACTCGCTCAACAGCTTCCAGATCATCCTCACGCAGCCCGACCGGGTGGTGACCCCCTTCGGGAACGCGATCAACCGCGCCGTGTCGACGTCGTGGCGCGGCAGGGCCCTGGAGGCCCAGCGGTACCGGGACGCGGTCCGCACCTACCTCCAGGGCCTCACCAACGAGGTCCAGCTGATCACGAAGTCGGACGTCACTCTCTCCGGGCGCAGCGCGACGATTCCCGTGACCGTGCAGAACAAGCTCGTCCAAGGCGTCGATCACCTCGTGCTCCGCCTGACCTCGGGCAACGCCACGCGGCTCAAGCTCAACGACGGCGGAGCGGTCGCCGAACAGCCCGTCGAGATCGCGGGCGGGCACAGCCAGTCCGTGAAATTCGACGCCTCGGCCAACGCCAACGGACAGGCACAGGTCACGGCGCGCCTCTTCACCACGGACGGCGTGCCTTACGGCGACGAGATGACCTTCACGGTGAAGGTCTCGGAAGTCACACCGACCGTGCTCCTGGTGATCGCGGGCGGACTGCTCCTCCTGGTCCTGGCAGGCATCAGGATGTACACCCACCGCAAGCGCACCGTCGCGAGCGGCGCGGCGGAGAACAACGGCGGCGAACCCGAGCAGCCGAGTGACCCGACGCCGGACACCGGTCCGGAAAGCGGTGACCCGTCGGGCCCGGGTGAGAAAGTGGACCGTTGAGCGATGTCTGTCGGGGCCTGTCGGCCGGGGACAATGAGGTGGGGTTTCGATGAACGCGCCGTACGACGGTGACCGCGGCCAGGGCGCGGGCGGGGCTGGGTCTTCCAGCGGTCCGCCGGTGCCACCGGGCGCCGGCCATGACGGGGAGGCACCCGACCCCTACCTGCAGCACGCGTACGACCACGACCCGTACCGTGCCCAGGACCTCGCCGCCCAGGACCCGGTGGCCGAGGCGCTCTACGACCGCGCCTCGCACCCGCCGCCGCCTCCGGGCACCTACCAGGAGCCGCAGGACCTCTACCAGCAGCCTCCCGCCGCCCAGCACGCCCCCGACCCCCGGATCTGGGCCCAGACGCCGCCACCGGAGCCCGCAGGCCCTTCCCGGCACCTTCCCTACGGCGACCACGCCGCCACCACCCAGTACGTGGGAGTGGACGACCTGGTCACCCAGGCTTCCGGCGACCGGGACGAGCAGGACGCCTTCGCGCACCTCTTCCGCGACCAGGAGGGGTCGGGCCGGCCTCCCGGCCCTCCCGCCGAGCCTGAGCCCGCTCCGGCACCCGTGCCCCCGAAGTCCGGGGGCCGTGCCGCCGGGATACTGAAGTCCAGTGCGCTGATGGCGGCGGGCACCCTGGTGTCACGGCTCACCGGCTTCGTCCGCAGCCTCGTGATCACCGCGGCGCTGGGTGCGGCGCTGCTCGGTGACAGCTTCACCATCGCGTACACCCTGCCGACGATGATCTACATCCTCACCGTGGGCGGTGGACTGAACTCGGTCTTCGTTCCTCAGCTCGTCCGCTCCATGAAGGACGACGAGGACGGGGGCGAGGCGTACGCCAACCGGCTGCTGACCCTCGTCATGGTCGCGCTCGGTGTGATCGTCGCTGCCGCGGTCTTCGCCGCACCTCAGCTGGTGCACCTGATGTCGCGCACGATCGCGAACGATCCGGCGGCCGACTCGGTGGCCGTCACCTTCGCCCGCTACTGCCTGCCGACGATCTTCTTCATGGGCGTCCACGTGGTGATGGGCCAGATCCTCAACGCCCGTGGGAAGTTCGGAGCGATGATGTGGACCCCGGTCCTCAACAACATCGTCATGATCTTCACCTTCGGCCTGTTCATCTGGGTCTACGGGACCTCGGCCGAATCCCGGATGGGCGTGGAGACGATCCCGCCGGAGGGTGTCAGGCTCCTGGGCATCGGAACGCTGCTCGGCCTGGTGGTCCAGGCGCTGGCGATGATCCCGTACCTCCGCGAGGCCGGGTTCCGTTTCCGTCCCCGCTTCGACTGGAGGGGCCACGGGCTCGGGAAGACCATAAGGCTCGCCAAGTGGACGGTCCTGTTCGTCCTGGCCAACCAGGCGGGCGTGCTGGTCGTGACCCAGCTGGCGACCTCCGCGGGCAAGCTCGCGGGCAAGGACGGCTCGGGCTTCCTCGCGTACTCCAACGCCCAGCTGATCTGGGGCATGCCTCAGGCCATCATCACCGTCTCGGTCATGGCGGCCCTGCTGCCCCGCATCTCCCGCGCCGCCCACGACAACGACCCCGGTGCCGTCCGCGACGACATCTCGCAGGGTCTGCGGAACTCGGCGGTGGCGATCGTGCCGGTCGCCTTCACGTTCCTGGCGCTCGGCCTGCCGATGTGCACCCTGCTCTACGCCTCCAGCGGCACCGAGGCCGCACGGTCCATGGGCTTCATCCTGATGGCGTTCGGCCTCGGCCTCATCCCGTACTCCGTGCAGTACGTCGTGCTGCGCGGCTTCTACGCGTACGAGGACACCCGGACCCCCTTCTACAACACGGTCATCGTCGCGGCGGTCAATGCCGCGGCCTCCGCCCTCTGCTACGTGATTCTTCCGGCTCAGTGGGCAGTCGTCGGAATGGCGGCCTCCTACGGGCTGGCGTACGCGGTCGGTGTGGGCATCGCCTGGCGGCGCCTCAGCAACCGGCTCGGCGGAGACCTCGACGGAGCCCGTGTGGTGCGGACCTACGCCCGTCTCTGCCTGGCCGCGATCCCCGCGGCGGTGGTCGGCGGCGGCGTGGGCTTCGCTCTGCTGAAGACCCTCGGCGAAGGAGCCGGCGGCTCCGTGGTGGCCTTGGTCTGCGGCAGCGTCATCCTGCTGGGCATCTTCTTCGCCGCCGCGAAGAAGATGCGTATCGAGGAGCTCAACGGCATGGTCGGCATGGTCCGGGGACGACTCGGACGCTGAATGCGCTGTGTCGCACAACCATCGCTGGACACCGCGTGTCGTGCATAGCGCCGGAGTGTGGGCACAATTGGCGTGACTGTGCAGAGCTGGCTGGCATCGCGCAACGGATGGGGAGGCAGGAACGACGGTGGCGGAACGTAGCACGGCTGCTGTCGACGTGGCCGACAACAGCGGCGACGAGCCGCTGACCGCCAAGGCGGGCGCGGCCACGACCGACGGGACGGCAACCCAGGACACAGAGGGCCCCGAGGACGCGAGCTCGAACGACGCGGACAGCGGGCGCGACAGCGCGGAATCCGTACCGGCGTCGCCCGATCTGCACAGCGGTCACAAGCTGGCCAGACGCTACCGCCTCGAGGAGTGCGTCACCCGACTGGACGGATTCAGCAGCTGGCGGGCTGTCGACGAAAAGCTCCGGCGCGCGGTGGGCGTCCATCTGCTGCCCGCCGACCACCCCCGGGCCCGCTCGGTGCTGGCCGCGGCCCGCTCCTCCGCGCTGCTCGGTGACCCGCGCTTCGTCCAGGTCCTGGACGCCGTGGAGGAGGACGACCTCGTCTACGTCGTCCACGAATGGCTCCCCGACGCCACCGAGCTCACGGCATTGCTGGCCGCCGGCCCCTTCGAGGCCCACGACGCCTATCAGCTCGTGAGCCAGATCTCCCAGGCCATGGCCGCCGCGCACCGCGAAGGCCTGGCCCATCTGCGCCTGACGCCCGGGGCCGTACTGCGCAGCTCGACCGGTCAGTACCGGATCCGTGGCCTGGCCGTGAACGCCGCTCTGCGCGGCATCACCGCCGACCAGCCGCTGCGCACGGACACCGAGGCCATCGGCGCTCTCCTCTACGCCGCCCTGACCCGGCGCTGGCCCTACGAGAGCGACGCGTACGGTCTCTCCGGGCTCCCCAAGGACCTGGGCCTGATCCCCCCGGACCAGGTGCGGGCCGGCGTCCACCGGGGCCTGTCCGAGCTCGCCATGCGCGCACTGGCCAACGACGGCGCCACCGCGTCACGCCAGGAACAGCCGTGCACCACCCCGGACGAGCTCGCGAAGGCCGTCGCGGCCATGCCGCGCATCCTGCCTCCGGAACCCGCCTTCACCGCGCCGCCCGAATACCAGCGCACGACGTACCAGCAGGGCACCTACGGACGCCCCTCGGTACGTCCCACGTCGGCCACCCAGCCGGTCATCACGGCTCCCCCGCCCCCTCTTCAGAGCCGCACGGGCAAGGCGCTCAAGTGGGCCGTGTCCGCGCTGCTCATCGCCGCTCTGGGCCTCGGCAGCTGGCAGCTGGCCGAGACCGTGCTGAACCGGGACAGCGACTCCGGGGAGCCGGCCCCGACACAGACAGCGGACGACGGGGCGGACGACAACAACGCCGCCGAGCCCAGCAAGCCCGTCACCATCGTGGGGGCCAAGGACTACGACCCGCTCGGCTCGGACGGCGCCGAGAAGCCCGCCTCGATAAAGAACGTCTACGACGGGGACACGAGCTCCTACTGGAACACGGACGGCTACTTCAGCGCCGACTTCGGGCGGCTGAAGGAGGGCGTCGGAGTCGTGCTCGACCTCGGCAAGGTCCAGCAGGTGGGCAACGTCGAGGTGTCCTTCCTCGGCGGCAATACCTCCGTCGAGCTGAGGACGACCGAGAGCTCGTCCGTTCCTCAGATGCCGGACGGCTTCACGAAGGTCGTGAAGGGATCCGGAACAAAGGTCTCCCTCAAGCCCGACAAGCCGGTGCAGGCACGGTACGTTCTGGTCTGGCTGACCAAACTGCCCATGAGCGACGACGGTAACTACAGGGGCAAGGTCTCGGACATCAAGATCACAAGCTGACGGCACCGGACGGCACCAGGGGAGGGGGCTCACCGTTGAACGACGCCAGATTCGCCGACATCAGCGATCAGGATCTCCTGACGCAGCACGTGGCAGGCGAACCGGACGCCTTCGGTGAGCTCGTGCGACGGCACCGTGACCGGCTCTGGGCCGTGGCCCTGCGCACGCTCGGCGACCGCGAGGAGGCCGCCGACGCCGTGCAGGACGCCTTGGTCTCCGCGTTCCGTGCGGCGCATACCTTCCGCGGCCAGTCAGCCGTCACCACATGGCTGCACAGGATCACGGTCAACGCCTGCCTGGACCGCGCCCGTAAGGCCGCCTCCCGCAAGACCGCGCCGGTCGACGACGCCGAACGGCTCGATCAGCTCATGGAGCCCCACGAGTCCGCCGAGGCTCCCGCCGAACGGCAGGATCTGCACCGTGAGCTTCTGGCCGCCCTGGCCACCCTGCCCGCCGAGCAGCGCGCCGCGCTCGTCCTCGTGGACATGCAGGCCTACCCCGTCGCCGAAGCCGCCCGCATCCTCGACGTACCCACCGGCACCGTGAAGAGCCGTTGTGCGAGAGGCCGGGCCAGACTGCTTCCCTTGCTGGCCCATCTGCGCAGCACCAGAGAGGGCGGCAAGGACGTCCCCATGGAAAGGAACCGGACGCAGGGGCCATCCGTCCCACCGGCGTCAGGACCGAGAGACGCAGGTGACGGTGATCCTGCCGGCGTGAAGGGTGGAGGTGGGCTCGCATGACATCCACAGCAGACACGGCTCAGCACCCGGACGTCCCGGAGATCTCCGACTTCACCGAAGGCCTTCTCCCACCGTCCCGCGAGGCGGAGCTCCGTCGGCACCTCGATACCTGTGACGAGTGTGCCGACATCCACTCATCCCTGGAGGAGATCCGCGCACTGCTGGGGTCCGCGCAGACTCCCGACGAGAGCATGCCCGCGGACGTGGTCGCCCGGATCGACGCGGCGCTGGCAGCGGAAGCATCGGCTACCCCTACGCCCTCCGACGCACCAGCCGCTGTTTCACGTGAAACAGCGGCAGAGAGCACAGCTGCTCCTCGGCCCGCAGGTCGCCCTCGTGGCGCCACCGGCCCCGGCCGGAGCTCCTCCCGACGGCGGCGCCGGACGGTGATTCTCGGCACTGCCTTCGGTGCGGCAGCGGTCGGCATGAGCGTCTTCCTGCTCCAGTCCGTCCAGGGCTCCCAGGACTCGTCCGGCGCGATGGCCGACCGTGGCGTCAGCGCCGCGGAGAAGAGCCAGGGGGACTTCTCGGATGCCACGCTGGAGGGCCGCGTCCATACGCTCCTCAGCAAGACCTCCGAGACTCCGGGCTACGACCCGGGCAAGCCGTCCCTGGACACCAAGTCATCCCCCGGGGACCTGGCTCCCGGGGAGGCATCCCCCCGTACGCCCCTGCGCGCACCGATCGTCGACGTCCCGCCCTGCGTCCAGCAGGGCATCGGGCGGAACGCCCCGGCGCTGGCGGCCGAGGAGGGCAGCTACGAAGGGACCGCCGCCTTTCTCGTCGTGCTGCCCCATGCGACGGACAGCACTCGCGTCCAGGCCTATGTCGTCGATGCGGCCTGCGTGGATTCCGCGCCCGCCGCAAAGGGCCAGCTGCTGCTCACGCACTCCTACACACGCCCCTGAAGCCGTTCCCGGGAGCCGGACCGGCCATTCGGGAATGCATGCCCCGTAGGATCCGTTGGGTGGGGTGAGAGTCGAGGAACCGACCCCAGCAGGCAAGCAGGCAGTCCGCAGAGACGAGGAAGAACCCGTGAGCGACGTCCGTAATGTGATCATCATCGGCTCCGGGCCGGCTGGTTACACCGCCGCCCTGTACACCGCTCGCGCGTCGCTGAAGCCGCTGGTGTTCGAGGGCGCTGTCACCGCCGGCGGTGCACTGATGAACACCACCGACGTGGAGAACTTCCCGGGCTTCCAGGACGGAATCATGGGCCCCGAGCTCATGGACAACATGCGCGCCCAGGCCGAGCGCTTCGGTGCCGAGCTCATCCCCGACGACGTCGTCTCCGTGGATCTCTCCGGAGACGTCAAGACCGTCACGGACACCGCAGGCACGGTGCACCGCGCCAAGGCCGTCATCGTCACCACGGGCTCCCAGCACCGCAAGCTCGGCCTGCCCAATGAGGACGCCCTCTCCGGACGCGGTGTCTCCTGGTGTGCGACCTGCGACGGCTTCTTCTTCAAGGACCAGGACATCGCCGTGGTCGGTGGCGGCGACACCGCGATGGAGGAGGCGACCTTCCTCTCCCGGTTCGCCAAGTCCGTCACGATCGTGCACCGCCGCGACTCCCTGCGAGCCTCCAAGGCCATGCAGGACCGCGCCTTCGCCGACCCGAAGATCAAGTTCGCCTGGGACAGCGAGGTGGCCACGGTCCACGGGGACCAGAAGCTCTCCAGCCTGACCCTCCGCAACACCAAGACCGGCGAGACCTCCGAGCTCCCGGTGACGGGGCTGTTCATCGCTGTCGGCCACGACCCCCGCACGGAGCTCTTCAAGGGCCAGCTCGACCTCGACGACGAGGGCTACCTCAAGGTCGAGGCCCCCTCGACGCGCACCAACCTCAAGGGTGTCTTCGGCGCCGGCGACGTCGTCGACCACACCTACCGGCAGGCCATCACCGCCGCCGGTACCGGCTGCTCGGCCGCTCTCGACGCAGAGCGGTTCCTGGCAGCGCTCTCCGACGAGCACCTCGCCGAGCCGGAGAAGACCCCGGCAGTCTGACCGCACTCCCCGAACCCACACCCCGCGAAGTTAAGGAGGCCGCCGTGGCCGGCGCCCTGAAGAACGTAACCGACGACTCATTCGATGAGGACGTCCTGAAGAACGACAAGCCCGTGCTGGTGGACTTCTGGGCCGCTTGGTGCGGACCGTGCCGCCAGATCGCGCCTTCGCTGGAGGCCATCGCGGCTGAGCACGGCGACGAGATCGAGATCGTCAAGCTCAACATCGACGAGAACCCGGCCACCGCGGCGAAGTACGGCGTGATGTCGATCCCCACGCTCAACGTGTACCAGGGTGGCGAGGTCGCCAAGACCATCGTCGGAGCCAAGCCGAAGGCCGCGATCCTCCGCGACCTCGAGGGCTTCATCGCCCAGAAGTAGCAGCTGACTGTTTCACGTGAAACGGGCCCACCCTTCGAAGGGTGGGCCCGTTTCGCTTGCTCGCCGTAGAGATCGCGAGTGTCGGCGTGCCGTAGCTCGCGGCCGTCAGAGCGGCCGCAGCACCGGCTCCTTCTGTACAGCGCCCAGAAGCCTGTCCAGTGCCAGCTCGACGTCTTCCTTCCAGGAGAGCGTCGTACGCAGCTCCAGCCTCAGCCGCGGATAAGCGGGGTGCGGACGCACCGTCTTGAAGCCGACCGCGAGCAGATGATCCGCCGGCAGCACACACGCCGGTTCCTTCCACCGGGCGTCACCAAACGCCTCGATCGCCTTGAAGCCACGTCGCAGCAAGTCCTTGGCGACCGTCTGCACCATCACACGTCCGAGCCCCTGCCCCTGGAAACCGGGGACGATCAACCCGGTCATCAGCTGGACGGCATCGGGGGAGACAGGGCTGGTGGGGAACGCCGTGGAACGGGGGACGTAGGCGGGAGGTGCGTAGAGAACAAACCCGGCCGCGACGTCGTCCACATAGACGACCCGCCCGCAGGAGCCCCACTCCAGCAGAACGGCGGAGATCCAGGCTTCCTTCTCGAGCTCGGGCCTGCCGGCCTTTACCGCAGCTTCCCCGCTGACCGGATCAAGTTCCCAGAAGACACATGAGCGGCAGCGCCTGGGGAGATCCGGAAGGTTGTCCAGTGTGAGCGGTACGAGCCGTCGCCCCATGAAGGCGGTTCCTCACTTCCTTCGCCCGCCGCATCACGTGCGGCCGCCAGCGCACTCCGTTCTCGGAACAGGCTGCCGACGAACCCCCCGACAGCGCCAAGCCCCAAACCTACTGTCACCAGGTGGCTGCGATTCACTGATCGCACGGCCCCCGCCTCCTCTGAGGTGGATCACGGTGGTGGATACGCCATACCAGAACGCATCGTATCCACCCAGAGGTGATGGGGATACCGAGAGACGGCAAAGGGCGGGCCGAGTTCCGGATAACTTCCCGGAACTCGGCCCGCCCTTTGCTGCTGCGGGGATCAGGCCTCGTCAGCCTCCGCCTGCTCTTCCACGCTGTGCTCCAGCACGCGTCCCTCGCCCGGAGCAAGGCTGCCGAGAATGCGGTCCAGATCCTCCATCGAGGCGAACTCGACGACGATCTTGCCCTTCTTCTGCCCGAGATCGACCTTCACCCGCGTCTCGAACCGGTCGGAGAGGCGCGAAGCAAGATCGGTCAGAGCCGGCGAGACCCTGCCGCCGGCCCTCGGCCCCCGGGGCTTCGCCGAGCTGGTGGGCTCGGATCCGAGGAGGTTGACGATCTCCTCGACCGCTCGCACCGAGAGCCCTTCGGCCACGATGCGGTGGGCCAGCCGGTCCTGCTCCTCGGAGTCGTCCACCGACAGCAAGGCCCGCGCATGGCCGGCGGAGAGGACGCCGGCGGCGACCCTGCGCTGCACCGGCGGGGAGAGCCGCAGCAGACGGAGCGTGTTGGAGACCTGCGGACGGGACCGGCCGATCCGGTCCGCCAGCTGGTCATGCGTGCACTTGAAGTCCTTCAGCAGCTGGTCGTACGCCGCCGCCTCTTCCAGAGGGTTCAGCTGAGCCCGGTGCAGGTTCTCCAGCAGTGCGTCCAGGAGCAGCTTCTCGTCATCGGTCGCCCGGACGATGGCCGGGATGCGCTCCAGACCGGCCTCGCCGCACGCCCTCCAACGGCGCTCACCCATGATGAGCTCGTAGCGGTCCTCGTCGACCTTGCGTACGACGACGGGCTGGAGGAGACCGACCTCCTTGATGGAGGTGACCAGCTCGGCCAGAGCGTCCTCGTCGAAGACCTCGCGGGGCTGCCGGGGGTTGGGCGTGATCGAAGGGAGCGGAATCTCGGCGAAGTACGCCCCGGCGGAGTCGGTCTGACCCGTGGCCGGCTCCGACTCACCGACCGGGGAGCTCGGCTCCGGGACCAGATTGCCGGAGGGCAGCGCGGCCAGCTTCGCAGCGGCCACACCGCGCTCGGCAGTCATGACGGGTGACGAGGCTCCGGCGTTCGTACCGGATGCGGGATTCGCGACCTGCTTCTCCTGCGGAGCCGCGGGGATCAGTGCACCGAGTCCACGCCCCAGCCCTCTACGACGCTCGCTCACTGCATGCCCTCCGAATGACTCTGCTGACTGTTCTGGATGCCCGGGTGGGCAGGCTCGCCCGCCGGGGCGTGCTGGGCCTCGTAGTGCACTCCGACGCCTCTCAGCGCGATCTCACGGGCCGCCTCGAGGTAGGAGAGGGACCCGCTGGAGCCCGGATCGTACGTCAAAACGGTCTGCCCATAGCTGGGCGCCTCCGAGATTCGCACGGAACGCGGGATGCTGGTCCGCAGCACCTCCTTACCGAAGTGACTGCGCACCTCCTCCGCAACCTGCGAAGCAAGCCGGGTCCTGCCGTCGTACATGGTGAGCAGGATCGTAGAGACATGGAGATCGGGGTTCAGGTGCCCCCGGACCAGGTCCACGTTGCGGAGCAGCTGGCCGAGGCCCTCCAGTGCGTAGTACTCGCACTGAATCGGGATGAGCACCTCTGCTCCTGCCACCAGTGCGTTGACCGTCAGCAGGCCGAGCGAGGGCGGGCAGTCGATGAGGATGTAATCCAGCGGCTGGTCATACGCCTGGATCGCCCTCTGCAGCCGGCTCTCCCGCGCCACCAGCGAGACCAGCTCGATCTCCGCACCGGCGAGATCGATGGTCGCCGGGGCGCAGAAGAGACCTTCGACGTCCGGTACCGGCTGAACGACCTCGGAGAGCGGCATGCTCTCCACCAGGACGTCGTAGATGGAGGGGACTTCCGCGTGATGGTCGATCCCGAGAGCCGTGGAGGCATTCCCCTGCGGATCGAGGTCCACAACCAGGACGCGAGCGCCGTGCAGAGCGAGCGAGGCGGCAAGATTGACCGTCGAGGTCGTCTTACCCACTCCACCCTTCTGGTTGGCCACGACCATGACGCGTGTCCGGTCTGGTCGCGGCAGCCCCTCGCCGGCGCGGCCGAGAGCCTCGACCGCGAGCTGAGCCGCACGACCAATAGGTGTGTCGTCCATCGGCGGCGGTGTTTCACGTGAAACACCGTCCCCCAGGGACTCGGTACGGGGACCGGGGACCGGATCGGTCATCGGTCCCGCGATGTTGGCGTCGGACCGCAAGGATTCACTCTCCTCGACTTCAGGCTCGCAATGAACAGAGCCTGCCATGCTTTCGGGGTCGTGAACCAGCGAGGCCGACTCTTCTGTGGATGAATCCGGTTCTGTGGACAACTCGGTAGCCCTTACGGGCTTGCGGTCGCGCGGCGCGGCGGCCACACGACCGCGACCGATGATTCCCTGCAGCAGAGAGCGACGTTTCACGTGAAACACGATGCCCCCGCAGTACAGCGGGGGGCTCCCGACACTCCGCAGGCAAGACATATCGCTGCTTGCATGGAGCATCCGTACAAAAAAGCCAGAAGCGCATCAGAAGATACAAAGGGGACCGGCCGAGCCTCCGCCCGGCCGGCATTCATCGACGGCGTCGCGTCCGGCCCACCCGTGCGGCCTTGGCCCGCTTTGCGGCGAACCTCACACCGCCCGGGCTCTCCCCGACCACCACACGCACCACCGTGGACGTCGGATCGACCAGGCCCTCACCGACGTGCAGCACCTCGGTCTCCACGACTCCGAGCTTGCTCAGGGCGGCACGAGCCCCTTGGATCTCCTCCTCGGCCGTGCCTCCCTTGAGCGCGAGCATCTCCCCGTACGGACGGAGCAGAGGGACTCCCCAGCCGGCGAGCCGGTCGAGCGGGGCCACCGCGCGAGCCGTCACCACATGGACGGGCTGCAGCGTCCCGAGCACCTCTTCGGCCCGGCCGCGGACGACGGTCACGTGGTCCAGCCCCAGCAGCTCGACGACCTCCTGGAGGAAGTTCGTGCGGCGCAGCAGCGGCTCAAGGAGGGTGATCTTCAGATCGGGGCGCACCAGTGCCAGCGGGATACCGGGGAGGCCGGCGCCCGAGCCCACATCGCACACCGTGACGCCCTCGGGAACCACCTCGGAGAGCACCGCACAGTTCAGCAGGTGGCGCTCCCACAGGCGCGGCACCTCGCGCGGACCGATCAGTCCTCGCTTGACGCCCGCGTCCGCGAGCAGCTCCGCGTACCTGACAGCCTCTGGAAAGAACTCACCGAATACCGCCTGCGCCTCCTTGGGCGCCTGAGGGAGCTCTGCTTCCTCCGTCACGGGGACCGTCCTTCCGTACCGCACTAGCACGCTGACTATCAGGCTGACAAAGATCGGCCCCGCCTGCGAACAGACGGGGCCGACAGTACAAGGATCCGGTCAGGCCGGGAGAACGACGACGAAGCGCTGCGGCTCCTCGCCCTCGGACTCACTGCGCAGACCTGCTGCCGCTACGGCGTCGTGCACGACCTTGCGCTCGAACGGCGTCATCGGCTCCAGCTTCACCGGCTCACCCGAGCTCTTGGCCTCATCCGCGGCCTTCGCACCGAGCGCCGCGAGAACCTCACGCTTCTTGGCACGGAAGCCCGCGATGTCCAGCATCAGGCGGCTGCGGTCACCGGTCTCACGGTGGACGGCCAGGCGCGTCAGCTCCTGGAGCGCCTCCAGCACCTCACCATCGCGGCCCACGAGCTTCTGCAGGTCACGCGCCGAGTCGCTGATGATCGAGACCGCGGCCCGGTCCGCCTCCACGTCCATGTCGATGTCACCGTCGAGGTCGGCGATGTCGAGCAGGCCTTCGAGGTAGTCAGCCGCGATCTCCCCCTCCTGCTCGAGGCGGGTCAGAGTGTCGCTGCCCTCAGCGGCCGTGGTGGTGGTGTCCGTCACGGATGGACTCCTTCTTACTTCTTGGACGGGTGCTTGGGCCGCTGCGGGCCCTTGCGCTGCTGTCCGGACTTGGCTTGGCGTGAGGAGCCGGACGCGGCGGGCTTACCCGCCGGCTTCGGCTTGTCGTCCTGCGATGCGTCCTGCTTCTCCAGCGACGTCTTGGGCTCCGCATCGGTGGAGCCGGACTTCGCCGTGGTGGACCCGGTGGCCGCGCTGTGACGCTTCGCCTTGGTCTGGCGCTTGGGCTGCTGCCGCTTGGCCGCAGCACCGCCCTCCGCCTCGATCACGGCGGCGTCGCTCTTCTCCACCGTGCCGTCCTCCTGGGCGGCGAGGCCCAGCTTGCCCAGACCGGTGATGAACTTGCGCTCGATGTCGTTGCGGTCGGGGCCCTTGGCGACGATCCGCTTGACGGTGTTGCGCCGTGTCCTGCCGCGCACCTCGCCATGGGCGGTCACGCTCTTCAGCAGGCGGTTCAGGTACTGGTCCTGCGCCTTGCTGCCCGGCGTGGGGTTCTGGTTGATCACGTACATCTGCTGACCCATGGTCCAGACGTTCGTGGTCAGCCAGTACACGAGGACACCGACGGGGAAGTTGATGCCCATGACGGCGAAGATCACGGGGAAGATGTACATCAGCATCTTCTGCTGCTGCATGTACGGGGTCTTGACCGTCAGGTCGACGTTCTTCGTCATCAGCTGGCGCTGGGTGAAGAACTGCGACGCGGACATCATCACGATCATGATCGCGGTCACGACACGGACATCGGTCAGGGAGGCGCCGAGCGCCTGCACCTTCTCCTCGCTGTCCATGAACTTCGCGGCCAGCGGGGCGCCGAAGATGTGTGCCTGACGGGCGCTGTCCAGCAGGGGCTGGTCGATGACGCCGATCGTCTTGCCGGAGGCGATGGCCGAGAGCACGTGATACAGGGCGAAGAAGAACGGTGACTGCGCCAGGATGGGAAGGCACGAGGAGAGCGGGTTGGTACCCGTCTCCTTGTACAGCTTCATCATCTCTTCGGACTGACGCTGCTTGTCGTTCTTGTAGCGCTCCTGGATCGCCTTCATCTTCGGCTGGAGCACCTGCATGTTCCGGGTCGACTTGATCTGCTTGACGAAAAGCGGGATCAGGCAGATCCGGATCAGGACCACCAGGGACACGATGGACAGGCCCCAGGCCCACCCCGTGTCATCGCCGAAGAGCGCTCCGTACAGCTTGTGGAACTGGACGATGACCCATGAGACGGGTGTGGTGATAAAGCTGAACAGACTGGCAATCGTGTCCACTAATCAGGCTCCTTGAGCTTTGGGCGAGGTCTCTGTGGCCGGGCTCAGGGGTTCGGAGACCGACCCCCCGGAAGGCACATCGGCGGCGGAGTCCCCGCCCTTGCCGCCACGCACACAGTTGCGCAGCATTTCGTGCCAACGCGGACGTTTGCGTGGCGGTACGTAGTCCACGCCGCCGGGTGACCACGGATTGCAACGAAGGATGCGCCAGGCGGTCAGCGCCGTTCCCTTGATCGCACCGTGCCGGTCGATCGCCGTATATCCATAGTGGGAACACGACGGGTAGTAGCGGCAGACGGGCCCGAGAAGCGGGCTGATCGTCCACTGGTACAGCTTGATAAGAGCCAGCAGCGGGTACTTCATCGCGCGCCCCCTCCCAGCAGCCGCTGAAGGGCGGCGTCCAGGTCTCGGGCCAGCTGTGCATGGTCGGCGTCGCCCGATCCGGGCAGCGCTCGTACGACAACAAGGCTACCGGGGGGCAGCTGAGCAAGCCGATCGCGGACCAGATGGCGAAGCTTGCGCTTCACCGCGGTGCGAACGACTGCTCCACCCACTGCTTTGCTGACAACGAAACCCGCACGCGGCGGGGGAGCACTCTCCCCTGTCACGTGCGGGTCCGTAACACCGCTGCGTAGATGTACGACGAGTAGCGGGCGTCCGGCCCGACGTCCCCGGCGTACAGCGGCCGCGAAGTCCTCGCGCCGCCTCAGCCGATTCTCGGTAGGCAGCACGTCATGACCTGGCCGCGATCAGGCGGACAGGTTGGCGCGACCCTTGCCACGGCGGTTCGCGAGAATCGCGCGGCCGGCACGGGTACGCATGCGCAGGCGGAAGCCATGGGTCTTGGCGCGACGACGATTGTTCGGCTGGAAGGTGCGCTTGCTCACTCGGGGGCTCCAGAAATGATTCGTGTGTTGGCGGGACATCGCCTGGCTGTCACCGTGCGCCCACGAGGAACTCGCGTAAACGCCTTAGTGCACCGCTTCACAATCACAGATCGTGATGTTTGCCCATCGGAGGCAGGCGGCAGCAGCCATCGACAACTCGACCTGGTCACGGTACGCGCGGCTACGCCATCCGGTCAAACCAGCTTCGCGCGACCCCCTGCTGTACACAGCCTGTGGACAACAACTTGAACCGCGCGGGTCGGCCTGACTACCGTGGCTGAACTCCGGTTCTTTTCCTTCCTGCCTGCCGGGCCTCACCCGACCCGACCCATCCCGTCCCGAGAAGCACACATTCGTGGGACATGCGAGAGAGCGTGCCTTGTGGCTGACGTACCTGCCGATCTTGCCGCAGTGTGGCCGCGAGTGCTGGAACAACTCCTCGGGGAGGGCCAGCAAGGCATCGAGCCGAAGGACAAACAGTGGATCGAGCGCTGTCAGCCCCTGGCACTCGTCGCCGACACCGCGCTGCTGGCCGTCCCCAACGAGTGGGGCAAGCGCGTCCTCGAGGGCCGGCTCGCGCCGCTGATCAGCGAGACGCTCACCCGTGAGTGCGGCCGGCCGATCCGGATCGCGATCACCGTCGACGATTCCGCGGGAGAGCCTCCCGCCCCGCCCGCGCCCCCGATGCACCAGCCCCACCAGGGACAGCAGTCCCACCGCTACCAGGGGCCGCAGCACGACGAGCCGCCGCGCAACGACGGGTACGACGGTTACGGTCCCCGGTCCACGGACGACGGCATGCCGACGGCCCGCCCGGCCTACCCGGACTACCAGCAGCACCGCCCGGAGCCCGGCGCCTGGCCGCGCACCCAGGAGGACCTCTCCTGGCAGCCCCGCCACGGCGGCTACCAGGACCGCGACCCGTACGCGAGCCCGCGCCAGCAGCAGCCGCAGCACGACTACCGTCCGCAACAGCCCGAGCACCAGGGTTACGAGCAGCAGCGGGACAGCCGCGACCGCCACGATCTGCAGGACCAGCAGCAGCCCCAGCACCGCCAGGGCGGTCCCGGCACCGGAAGGGCCGGCGGCGGCCCCATGGGCACGCAGTCCGCACCGCCGCCCGGGACCGGCGAACCGCACGCCCGGCTGAATCCCAAGTACCTCTTCGACACCTTCGTGATCGGCGCGTCCAACCGCTTCGCCCACGCGGCCGCGGTCGCCGTCGCCGAGGCACCCGCGAAGGCGTACAACCCCCTCTTCATCTATGGGGAGTCGGGGCTCGGCAAGACCCACCTGCTGCACGCCATCGGGCACTACGCGCGCAGCCTCTACCCGGGCACCCGGGTGCGGTACGTGAGCTCCGAGGAGTTCACCAACGAGTTCATCAACTCGATCCGCGACGGCAAGGGCGACACCTTCCGCAAGCGCTACCGGGACGTGGACATCCTCCTGGTCGACGACATCCAGTTCCTGGCGAGCAAGGAGTCGACGCAGGAGGAGTTCTTCCACACCTTCAACACGCTGCACAACGCCAACAAGCAGATCGTGCTGTCCTCGGACCGGCCGCCCAAGCAGCTCGTGACGCTCGAGGACCGGCTGCGCAACCGGTTCGAGTGGGGCCTCACCACCGATGTCCAGCCTCCGGAGCTGGAGACGCGTATCGCGATCCTCCGCAAGAAGGCCGTGCAGGAGCAGCTCAACGCCCCGCCCGAGGTTCTCGAGTTCATCGCCTCCCGCATCTCGCGCAACATCCGGGAGCTGGAGGGCGCGCTGATCCGCGTGACCGCCTTCGCGAGCCTCAACAGGCAGCCGGTGGACCTCGGCCTGACCGAGATCGTGCTCAAGGACCTGATCCCGGGCGGTGAGGACTCGGCACCCGAGATCACCGCGCCGGCCATCATGGCGGCGACCGCGGACTACTTCGGCCTGACGGTGGAGGATCTCTGCGGATCCTCGCGCAGCCGCGTCCTGGTGACGGCGCGCCAGATCGCCATGTATCTGTGCCGTGAGCTGACGGATCTCTCCCTGCCCAAGATCGGCGCCCAGTTCGGCGGGCGTGACCACACCACGGTCATGCACGCCGACCGGAAGATCCGCGCCCTGATGGCGGAGAGGCGCTCCATCTACAACCAGGTCACCGAGCTCACCAACCGCATCAAGAACGGCTGACGAGCAGGACGGAGGCCGGGCACCGACCCGCCGCACAACGCGCCCGGGGCGCCCCGCGAGGACCGTACGCCGTCCTCATGGGGCGCCCTTCGTCGTCCTGGAAGGCGTCCTGGAAGGCGTCATGCAGGTCGTCCTGGAACCTCTGACAGTGCCGGCGGGAGTGGCTCCGGGGAAGGCACACAGCGCCGCCGGGAGTGTCCCCAGAAGGCTCCAGAGCTCCTCCAGCGGCGGCCGCAGAAGGCTCCGCGACGCCCCTCAGGACCGCTCCGCGCCTCGGTTCCGGTCCGTGTCGACGCCGTACGGGACGGCCGGGCCCCACGGGAGTGTTCGAATACGGGCCCTGAGCAGGCCCTTCTCCACAGAAGTACGGGGAATCTGGCGTCCACAGCCTGGGGACTGCGAAGTTGTCCAGATTGCGTCCACAGGGCCAGCTGCCGATACTCCATCAGGCCAGGTCACATGCCTGGGGATTTGTGGTCAACGATGATCCACAGCCTGTGGACAGATTTTTCGTCCACAGGGTCACGATGACGTTGTCCACCGGCGGCCCACAGGCTGGGCCCGGTTGTCCCCAGCTTCTCCACACCCCTGTCCACTGTTCGGCAACGCGACGCCGCCTTTCACCGTCCAGAGTGAAAGGCGTCACACGAGGACCCTTGGTTGAGCTGTGGGGAACGTGGGTAAAGCTGGGGACAGGCCTGGGGAGAAGTCGCCCCGCCCTGTGCATCGGGTGTGCAGAACTTTCGCGTGTCCACAGAAACGCAAGGTTGTCCACCGGTGCCACCCACAGGGTCGGTGGACAAAAAACGGCTTCTGACCTGGGGGAACGACGTTATCCACGGTTTCCACAGGGCCTACTACTACTACCACTCAGAGTTAGCCAGGAATCCGCTTCGAAGTGGGGCCTGTGCACAACTCGAGCGGCGAGCTCGGCGAACCTCTTGGCGCGACTTGACCCCGAGCAGCAACGAGTGTCGGCGCCGTACGTCAGACTGGACCCCGGCGGTGACCCCAGCCCCTCGGCGGGGAGCCCCGATCAGACGACGAAGGCCAGCAGGGCGAGCGAGCAACAGCAGGAGGCGGTTCCGGTGAAGATCCGGGTGGAGCGCGATGTACTCGCGGAGGCGGTGGCCTGGGTGGCCCGCAGCCTCCCGGCCCGTCCGCCGGCGCCCGTTCTCGCGGGCCTTCTGCTGAAGGCCGAGGACGGAGCCCTCAGCTTCTCGAGCTTCGACTACGAGGTCTCGGCCAAGGTCTCCGTGGACGCGGAGGTCGAGGAGGACGGCACGGTGCTCGTCTCCGGCCGCCTGCTCGCCGACATCTGCCGCGCCCTGCCCAACCGGCCGGTGGAGATCTCCACAGACGGTGTACGGGCGACCGTGGTCTGCGGCTCCTCGCGGTTCACCCTCCACACACTGCCTGTGGAGGAGTACCCGGCACTGCCGCAGATGCCGACCGCCACCGGCACCGTCCCCGGTGAGGTCTTCGCCTCGGCCGCCGCCCAGGTCGCCATCGCGGCAGGGCGCGACGACACCCTGCCCGTCCTGACGGGCGTCCGGATCGAGATCGAGGGCGACACGGTCACCCTCGCGTCGACCGACCGCTACCGCTTCGCGGTCCGCGAGTTCCTCTGGAAGCCGGAGAACCCCGACGCCTCGGCCGTGGCCCTGGTGCCCGCCAAGACGCTCCTGGACACCGCCAAGGCACTCACCAGCGGTGACACGGTGACGCTGGCGCTGTCCGGCTCGGGTGCCGGCGAAGGACTCATCGGTTTCGAGGGCGCCGGCCGCCGTACGACCACGCGCCTGCTCGAAGGCGATCTCCCGAAGTACCGGACGCTCTTCCCCACCGAGTTCAACTCGGTCGCGGTCATCGAGACCGCCCCGTTCGTCGAGGCCGTCAAGCGTGTGGCTCTCGTCGCCGAGCGCAACACCCCGGTGCGCCTCAGCTTCGAGCAGGGTGTGCTCATCCTGGAGGCGGGTTCCAGCGACGACGCACAGGCTGTGGAGCGCGTCGACGCCGTGCTGGAGGGTGACGACATCTCGATCGCCTTCAACCCGACCTTCCTGCTGGACGGGCTCAGCGCCATCGACTCGCCGGTCGCGCAGCTCTCCTTCACGACGTCGACCAAGCCGGCCCTGCTCAGCGGCCGACCGGCCGTGGACGCCGAGGCGGACGACGCCTACAAGTACCTGATCATGCCGGTCCGCCTCTCCGGCTGATCCGGCGCGGTCGTCCCTGTCATGGCAGCTTCCGGCGGGCAGCTCAGCGCAGAGCGGGCCCACCGTGCTGCACCCCGCCGTGCTGTCCCGGCCGGGCGTAGGCTCGGTCCTGGGTACGAATCGGCACAACGCTAAAGGAATCTCTGATGGAGCTCGGTCTCGTCGGCCTCGGCAAGATGGGCGGCAACATGCGCGAGCGCATCCGCCGCGCAGGGCACACGGTCATCGGTTACGACCGCAACCCGGACGTCGCCGATGTCCACAGCCTCGAAGAGCTTGTGGGCAAGCTCAAGGGCCCGCGCGTCGTGTGGGTGATGGTCCCGGCCGGTGCCGCGACCCAGTCGACCATCGACGAGCTGGCCGATCTGCTGTCGCCGGGCGACGTCGTGGTGGACGGCGGCAACTCGCGCTGGACCGACGACGAGAAGCACGCCGTCGAGCTGGGCATCAAGGACATCGGCTTCGTCGACTGCGGCGTCTCCGGTGGCGTCTGGGGCCTGGAGAACGGCTACGCCCTGATGTACGGCGGCACCGAGGAGAACGTCGCCAAGGTCCAGCCGGTCTTCGACGCCCTCAAGCCCGAGGGTGACTTCGGCTCCGTCCACGCGGGCAAGGTCGGCGCCGGCCACTTCGCCAAGATGGTCCACAACGGCATCGAGTACGCCATGATGCAGGCCTACGCCGAGGGCTGGGAGCTCCTGGAGAAGGTCGACTCCGTCACCGACGTGCGCGAGGTCTTCCGCTCCTGGCAGGAGGGCACGGTCATCCGTTCCTGGCTGCTCGACCTTGCGGTCAACGCCCTGGACGACGACGAGCACCTCGACCAGCTCCGTGGCTTCGCCGCGGACTCCGGCGAGGGCCGGTGGACGGTCGAGGCCGCCATCGACAACGCGGTGCCGCTGCCCGCGATCACCGCGTCCCTGTTCGCGCGTTTCGCCTCGCGCCAGGACGACTCGCCGCAGATGAAGATGATCGCCGCGCTGCGCAACCAGTTCGGCGGCCACGCGGTCGAGAACAAGAAGTAGTCCGCGAGCCGCGGGCGGACAGCCCGCGGCACCGCGGCACACAGCACGGAACACGCAGTCGGAAGGGTCGGCGACCATGCACGTCACGCATCTCTCGCTGGCCGACTTCCGCTCGTACGCCCGGGTCGAGGTCCCTCTCGAGCCGGGCGTCACCGCGTTCGTGGGGGCGAACGGCCAGGGCAAGACCAATCTGGTGGAGGCGGTCGGCTATCTCGCGACGCTCGGCAGCCACCGGGTCTCGTCCGACGCCCCGCTGGTGCGCATGGGCGCGGAGCGCGCCGTCGTGCGGGCCGCGGTCACCCAGGGGGAGCGCTCGCAGCTGATCGAGCTTGAGCTCAACCCCGGCCGCGCCAACCGGGCCCGCATCAACAGGTCGTCGCAGGTCAGACCGCGTGACGTCCTGGGGATAGTCCGCACCGTGCTCTTCGCCCCGGAGGACCTGGCCCTGGTGAAGGGCGACCCGGGTGAGCGCCGGCGCTTCCTGGACGAGCTGATCACGGCGCGGTCCCCCCGCATGGCCGGGGTCCGCTCCGACTACGAGCGGGTGCTGAAGCAGCGCAACACCCTGCTGAAGTCCGCCGCCATGGCCCGCAGGCACGGCGGCCGGTCGATGGACCTGTCCACCCTGGACGTCTGGGACCAGCACCTGGGCCGGGTGGGCGCGGAGCTGCTGGCGCAGCGGCTGGATCTGATCGCCACCCTGCAGCCGCTGGCCGACAAGGCGTACGCGGACGTCGCCCCCGGCGGCGGGCCGGTCACCCTGGAGTACCGCAGCTCGGTCGGTGCCGATGTGGAGCCCGCGCGCACCCGCGAGGAGCTGTACGAGCAGGTGATGGCAGCCCTGGTCCAGGCGCGCAAGCAGGAGATCGAGCGCGGGGTGACCCTGGTCGGACCGCACCGTGACGACCTGGTGCTCGGCCTGCGCTCCATGCCGGCCAAGGGGTACGCGAGCCACGGCGAGTCCTGGTCGTACGCCCTGGCGCTGCGGCTGGCCTCGTACGATCTGCTGCGCACCGAGGGCAACGAGCCGGTGCTGGTGCTCGACGACGTCTTCGCCGAGCTGGACGCGCGCCGCCGCGAGCGGCTGGCGGAGCTGGTGGCACCCGGTGAGCAGGTGCTGGTGACGGCGGCCGTGGACGACGACGTCCCGGGGGTGCTGGCGGGTGCCCGGTACGCGGTGTCCGCCGGAGAGGTGGAGCGGCTGTGAGCGGCGCGGCCGAGCACGGCGGCCCCGGCCAGGGCCCGGCCGGCCAGGGGTCAGTTCCGGGGCCGGCGAAGCAGCCGGAGGTGTCGGGTGTGGACCTGGCGCGGGTGGCCCTGCGTGCGGCGAAGGAGCAGGCCCGCGCCCGGGGCGCCGCGGCGCAGCAGAAGAACCAGGCACGCAGGGGCGGTGGTCTGCGGTCGGGGGCCCGCTCCGACGGCCGTGACCCGCTGCCGCTGGGTTCGGCGATCAACCGGCTGATCACCGAGCGGGGCTGGGAGACCCCGGCCGCCGTCGGCGGTGTGATGGGCCGCTGGCCGCAGATCGTCGGCGACGACCTCGCCAACCACTGTGTCCCGGTGCGGTACGACGAGGACCCGGCCGAGCGGGTTCTGACCGTGCAGTGCGATTCGACGGCGTGGGCCACGCAGCTCCGGCTGCTGGCGCCGCAGCTGGTGGCCCGGCTGAACACGGACCTGGGCCATGGCACCGTACGGATGATCAAGGTGCTCGGTCCTGGTGGTCCGCAGCGCAGATTCGGCCCTCTTCGGACCCCCGGGAGCAAGGGGCCGGGCGACACCTACGGCTGAGCAGGGCTTTTCCCCGTCCGGAGCCTTCGGCCCCCGGCCCGCGCCGAGGAAGGCCCCGGCTGCGGTTCACCCGCGTATGTCCTACTTCGCCGACGGCCCGAGGTTTCCGGTCTGTCCGGTTATGTGGCGATCTGGTTCGCGTGAGGATCGGGGAGCGTCCCTCACCGTAGCGGGAGGTTGACAGCCCGAAGCGCGCAAAGCCGTCGTGAGCCCCCCAGAGCCCCTTCCCGAATATGGGGAGTCGTCAGCCGCTCATTCAGGGCGGCACATGCGTACTCAGGCACCGGCAAACCCCCATTCATGTCGGCGCTACCGGTAGACTGGTGGACAATCCCGCTTCCTCGCGGGATTCGTCGATACAAGCCGAACGACGCAGCCGCTCCCGCCTGCCGGAGAACGGCCTGTGCTGTGCCAGAAAGGGCGCTTCGTGGCCGATTCCGGCAACCCCAACGAGAACATCCCGTCCACAGCCGGTGAGCACGGCGAGGTCACCGCCTCGTACGACGCCAGCGCGATCACTGTGCTCGAGGGCCTGGACGCGGTCCGCAAGCGACCCGGTATGTACATCGGGTCGACCGGTGAGCGCGGTCTCCACCACCTCGTGCAAGAGGTTGTCGACAACTCGGTCGACGAGGCCATGGCCGGGCACGCGGACACCATCGACGTCACGATCCTCGCCGACGGCGGGGTACGTGTGATCGACAACGGTCGCGGTATCCCGGTCGGCATCGTGCCGTCCGAGGGCAAGCCGGCCGTCGAGGTCGTCCTCACCGTGCTGCACGCCGGCGGCAAGTTCGGCGGCGGCGGCTACGCCGTCTCCGGCGGTCTGCACGGCGTCGGCGTCTCCGTCGTCAACGCGCTGTCCACGCGGGTGGCGGTCGAGGTCAAGACCGACGGCTACCGCTGGACCCAGGACTACAAGCTCGGTGTCCCGACCGCCCCGCTGGCCCGTCACGAGGCCACCGAGGAGACGGGGACGACCGTCACCTTCTGGGCCGACGGCGACGTCTTCGAGACCACCGACTACTCCTTCGAGACCCTCTCGCGCCGCTTCCAGGAGATGGCGTTCCTCAACAAGGGACTCACCCTCAAGCTCACCGACGAGCGGGCGGCGGCGAAGGCCACGGCGGGCGCCGACAGCGCCGAGGTGGTCGACGTCCCCGACGAGGAGTCGACCCGGACCGTCACGTACCACTACGAGAACGGCATCGTCGACTTCGTCAAGTACCTCAACTCCCGCAAGGGAGAGCTGATCCATCAGTCGGTGATCGACATCGAGGCCGAGGACAAGGAGCGCCTCCTCTCGGTCGAGATCGCCATGCAGTGGAACACGCAGTACACCGAGGGTGTCTACTCCTTCGCCAACGCGATCCACACGCACGAGGGCGGTACGCACGAGGAGGGCTTCCGTGCGGCGCTGACCTCGCTGGTCAACCGCTACGCGCGCGACAAGAAGCTGCTGCGCGAGAAGGACGACAACCTCACCGGTGAGGACGTCCGCGAGGGCCTGACGGCGATCATCTCGGTGAAGCTGGGCGAGCCCCAGTTCGAGGGCCAGACGAAGACCAAGCTGGGCAACACCGAGGCGAAGACCTTCGTCCAGAAGGTCGTCCACGAGCAGCTGACGGACTGGTTCGACCGGAACCCCAACGAGGCCGCCGACATCATCCGCAAGGGCATCGCGGCGTCCACGGCCCGTGTCGCGGCCCGCAAGGCGCGTGACCTGACGCGGCGCAAGGGGCTCCTGGAGAGCGCCTCGCTGCCCGGCAAGCTGAGCGACTGCCAGTCCAACGACCCGACGAAGTGCGAGATCTTCATCGTCGAGGGTGACTCCGCCGGTGGTTCGGCGAAGTCCGGCCGTAACCCGATGTACCAGGCCATCCTGCCGATCCGCGGCAAGATCCTGAACGTCGAGAAGGCCCGGATCGACAAGATCCTGCAGAACACCGAGGTCCAGGCGCTGATCTCGGCCTTCGGTACCGGGGTCCACGAGGACTTCGACATCGAGAAGCTCCGCTATCACAAGATCATTCTGATGGCGGACGCCGACGTCGACGGCCAGCACATCAACACCCTGCTGCTGACCTTCCTGTTCCGCTTCATGCGGCCGCTGGTCGAGTCCGGGCACGTGTACCTCTCGCGCCCGCCGCTCTACAAGATCAAGTGGGGTCGTGACGACTTCGAGTACGCGTACTCGGACCGTGAGCGCGACGCCCTGGTGGCACTCGGCAAGCAGAACGGCAAGCGGATCAAGGAAGACTCGATCCAGCGCTTCAAGGGTCTCGGCGAGATGAACGCCGAGGAGCTGCGAGTCACCACGATGGACGTCGACCACCGTGTGCTGGGCCAGGTCACGCTGGACGACGCGGCGCAGGCCGACGACCTGTTCTCGGTGCTGATGGGCGAGGACGTCGAGGCGCGGCGCTCGTTCATCCAGCGCAACGCCAAGGACGTCCGCTTCCTCGACATCTGAGTCGGCCGTACAAGGAGGAGGGTCCGGCGATTGGGAGGCGGCGTCACGGGTCTGGGCACGCACATCTGCGGCGTTGTCGTCAATCACCATGGC
>NZ_JAERUC010000028.1 GCF_016745505.1 Streptomyces silvae
ACGGCGCGGGGCGGGCTCGCGGTGAACATCATCGAGTGCTAGACCGCGTCCATGTGTGAATCCCCCCGGCGCGGACAGGCGGACGGTGCCGGGCTCCCCACGGACGCCGACTCGTCCCTTGACTGGCCGGTTGTCCATGTTTGCCTACATTGGTAGAGGGTTACCAGTGCAGGCGCAGGGGACAGACGAAGGGGAACGACGCACATGACCGACACCTCGCACAAGCCGACCACCTCCGACTCGGGCGCCCCGGTGGAGAGCGATGAGCATTCGCTCACCGTCGGCCCGGGCGGGCCGATCCTGCTCCAGGACTCCTACCTGATCGAGCAGATGGCTCAGTTCAACCGTGAACGGATCCCCGAGCGCCAGCCGCACGCCAAGGGCAGCGGCGCGTTCGGGCGGTTCGAAGTGACCGCGGACGTCTCCGCGTACACGAAGGCCGCACTGTTCCAGCCCGGCGCCAAGACCGACCTCGTCATCAGGTTCTCCACCGTCGCCGGGGAGCGGGGCAGCCCGGACACCTGGCGGGACCCCCGCGGCTTCGCGGTGAAGTTCTACACCAGCGAAGGCAACTACGACATGGTGGGCAACAACACCCCCGTGTTCTTCGTGAAGGACCCGATGAAGTTCCAGCACTTCATCCGGTCCCAGAAACGCCGGGCGGACAACAACCTCCGCGACCACGACATGCAGTGGGACTTCTGGACCCTCTCGCCGGAGTCGGCGCACCAGGTCACCTGGCTGATGGGTGACCGCGGCATCCCGCGCACCTGGCGCCACATGAACGGCTACACCTCGCACACGTACATGTGGATCAACGCGCAGGGCCAGCGGTTCTGGGTGAAGTACCACTTCAAGACGGACCAGGGCATCGAGACGTTCACCCAGGACGAGGCCGACCAGATGGCCTCCGCGGACACGGACTACCACACGCGTGATCTCTTCGAGCACATCCGCGACGGGGAGTTCCCGAGCTGGACGCTGAAGGTCCAGATCATGCCGTACGAGGACGCCAAGGACTACCGGTTCAACCCGTTCGACCTGACCAAGGTGTGGCCGCACGGCGACTACCCCCTGATCGAGGTGGGGCGGATGACGCTCGACCGCAATCCCACCGACAACCACGCCGAGATCGAGCAGGCGGCCTTCCAGCCGAACAACTTCGTGCCGGGCATCGGCCCGAGCCCGGACCGCATGCTCCTGGCGCGGCTGTTCTCCTACGCGGACGCGCATCGCTACCGCATCGGCGCCAACTACCAGCAGCTGCCCGTCAACGCCCCGGTCGTCCCGGTGAACACGTACTCCAAGGACGGGGCGATGGCGTACCGGAAGACCACCGACCCGGTCTACGCGCCGAACTCCAAGGGCGGCCCCGCGGCCGACACCGAGCGCTACGGGGCCCCGCCGAGCTGGTACGCGGACGGTGACATCACCCGGGCGGCCTATGTCGACCACGCCGAGGACGACGACTGGGGGCAGCCCGGCACCATGGTGCGGGAGGTCCTCGACGACGCGGCGCGGGACCGGCTGGTGGACAACGTCGTCGGCCACCTGCTCAACGGCGTGACCGAGCCGGTGCTGCAGCGGGCGTTCACCTACTGGTCGAACATCGACAGCGCCATCGGCAAGCGCATCGAGCAGGGTGTGCGCGCGAAGGCCGGTGAGAAGGACCCCAAGGCGGAGAAGCAGGGCAACCCCGCCCGCCGGGACATGCAGCGCAAGGCCTGAGAGCCGGCCGCCACGGGCCTCCACCCCGGATCCACGGGGTGGAGGCCCGTCGCACGGGCTAGGGGCCCGCCGGCGCCTCGGGGCGGACCGCGACGACGTCGATCTCGACCAGGATGTCCATGAGGTCGGAGCCCACGGTGGTGCGGACCGGGTGGGGCGCGGTGAAGAAGGCGCGGTACGCCGCGTCGTAGGCGGCGAAGTCACGGCGCAGGTGCTGGAGGTGCGCCGTCACCTTGACGACGTCCTGCGGCCCGAGCCCCTCGGCCTCCAGCACTGCGCGGACGTTCCGCAGGACCTGGGCGGTCTGTTCCCCGACGGTGTCCGCGACGGCGCCGGTGTCCGGGTCCTGGGGGCCGAAGCCCGAGGTGAACAGGTAGGGGCCCGCGGCCATCCCCTGGCTGTAGGCGCCGGCGGGCGCGGGTGCCCGGTCGGTGACGACCGCGCGGCGGGCGGGGCCGGGGCCATGGGTGGGTCCGGTCATCGGGTCAGGTCTCCTTCACGGGCGTTGACCTCCGCGTAGTGGCGGAGCTTGTCCTCGTCGACGGTGACGCCGAGGCCGGGGCCGGTCGGGACGCGCAGGCTGCCGTTCTCCAGCGGGATCGGCTCGATGATGTCGTCGGCGTGCAGGTAGTACATGGAGTCGATGGCGCGGGACAGCACGGGGGTGCTGCCGACCACCGCGAGATGGGCGGCCGTCGCGATGCCGAGCTCACCGCCGCTGTGCAGGTTCATGCCGAGCCCGAAGGTCTCGCAGTGCGCCGCGAGGGCCTTGGTCGGCGCGATGCCGCCCCACTTGTAGACGTCCCCGTGGATGACGTCCACGGCGCCCAGGCGGACGGCCGGGGCGAAGTCCTCGAAGCGTACGACGCACATGTTGGTGCAGAGCGGTATGCGGACCTTGGCGCGGACCTGGCTCATGCCCTCGATGCCGACGCAGGGGTCCTCCAGGTATTCGAGGTCCAGCTCCTCCAGGGCGATGCCCGCGCGCACCGAGTCGGGCACCGACCAGGCGGCGTTGGGGTCGACGCGCAGGCTGACCTCGGGCAGGGCGGAGCGCAGGGCGCGCAGGATCGCGACGTCGCCCTGGACGTCCTTGGTGCCCTTGAGCTTGACGGCCTGGAAGCCGCCCTCGGCGACGACGCGGCCGGTGTGCTCGGCGAGGGCGGCCGGCAGGTCCGCGGGGCCGGCTCCGGGGGCGTCGGCCCGGGTGATCAGCGCGGTGAGCGGGACCTCCTCGCGTACGGACCCGCCCAGGAGGTCGGTGAGGGACTGGCCGGTGGCCTTGCCCATGGCGTCCCAGCACGCGACGTCGAGGGCGGCGATCGCGGCGTAACCGAGGTAGCCGTAGAAGAAGGGCACCATGTGCTGCTTGCGGTGGAACGCCTCCAGGGCGAAGGGGCTGGTGCCGATGAGGTCCTCGGCGAGGATCTTGACGATCGCGGCGACGGGCCGGCCCCACATGGTCTCGCCCCAGCCCTCGACCCCGGTGTCGGTGCGGATGCGTACGACGGTGCGGGTCTCACCGGTCTTCGTCTCGAAGGAGCTGGTGAACGGGTTGAGCAGGGGCAGGTTCACGACGTGGACGTCGACATCCGTGATCTTCATGGTGTTCCTCGGTCGGTTCGGTGATGCGGTCGGTGCGGGTGGGGCGGTCGCTGCGGGTGGGGCGGTCGGTGCGGTGCGGGGCCGGTCGGGGCGTCGGTGCCGCTCACGGGTCCGTACGGGTCGCGGCGTCGAAGGCCAGGACGGCGCGTGCGAGACCGCGGGCGCGGTCGTCGAGGAGCCGTCGGCCCCGGCCGGCGTCGGCGGTCGAGGCGTCGTCGGTGGACCCGCCGACGCGCTCCCACTCGCCGTGCCGCTCGACGGTCAGCCCCGGGTACGGCGGCCGGTCGAAGAGCGGCGGCGGCTCGACGGGGGCACGCGCGGGCACGGGGGTGCGCACCAGGCCGGGGTGCGCGGCGAGCATCAGGGAGGTCTCGAACCAGCCCGCGTGACCGGGGGTGACATCGGGGCGCCCGCCGTCGTCCTCCCCGCTGGTCACGGTCCAGTACGAGCAGGCGGCGGCGGTTACCTCGGCGCGCAGGGCGAAGCGCTTGACGGCGAGCTTCATGATCTCGTCGTTGCCGCCGTGGCCGTTGACGACGAGGATGCGCCGGTGTCCGCAGGCCGCGAGGGAGTCGAGGATCTCGCCGAGCACGGCGCCGAGGGTGGGGGCGGACAGGGTCAGCGCGGCGGCGAACAGATGGTGCGGGCTGTGGCCGTAGGGCAGCGTGGGCAGCCGGACGAGAGCCGGCACCTCGGCCGTGGCCTCCTCGTCGAGGAGGGCGAGGGCCCGGTCGAGCACGGCCTCCACGAGGAGGGTGTCCGTGCCCATCGGCAGGTGTTCGGCGTGCTGCTCCTGGGATCCGACGGGGAGCACCGCGATGGCGTCGGGCGCCGACTCCCTCGTCTCCCGCCAGGTGGTTTCGGTCAGGTTCCGGTAACTCATGCGGATGTCTCCCCGTGACCTTCACGTGGCAGAGTCGGCGTATGGCGCATGAACGTTCTCCCTTGCGGTTGGTGCCGGACCCCGTGCCGGGTCCGGTGGTGGCGGCCGTCCCCCGCACGCTGGGGGCCGTGGAGCTGCTGCCCGGCCGGATCCGCGCGGCGCTGCTCGACCGGTCGGGCTCGGTGCTCGAACGGGCCGAGACGGAGTTCGACGTGGCGTCCCCGCGCCGCACCGGCGTCGACGAGGCGCTCGCGCGGGTGGCGGCGGTGTTCGAGGGGCGCCGGCCGTCCGGGATCGGTGTCGCGGCGGCCGGTGTGATCGATCCGGCCGGGGGCCGGGTGATCGAGGTCAACGAGGTGCCGGCGCTGCGCGGCTACCGGGTGGCCGAGCGGCTGGAGGAGCTGACCGGGGCGCCCGTACGGGTCGAGCACCGTGCGCGGGTCCAGGTCCTCGGCGACCGGTGGTTCGGTCCGGGCCGGGGGCGCCGCTCCTTCGCCTCGGTGTCCACCGGCGAGGTGCTGGGGGTGGGCATCCTGTACGAGGGTGAGGTGCTGGCCCCGGAGGGCGGCCGCAGCGGCGCGCACATGACCGTGTCCGCCAGTGGTGAGCCGTGCACCTGCGGGCGCCGGGGGTGCTGGAAGACGGTGGCCACCACACGCTGGCTGCGGCAGCGGGCGGAGACGCTCGGCCTCGGCGCTTCGGGTGTCTCGCTCGGTGCGCTGGTGGCCTCGCCGGACGAGGCGGCCCGGACCCTGGTGGCGGAGTACGCGGAGAATCTGGTGCTGGGTCTGGCGACGGTCCAGCAGCTCTTCGCCTGCGGGCTCTTCGTGCTGCACGGTGAGGCCCGCGAGGGCGGGGAGCCGTTCCGCGCCCTGGTCGAGTCCCGGCTGCGCGCCGACGGCCTGGGCGGCGGAGAGCTTCCCCGGGTGGTGGTGAGCGAGGCGGCGGTGGACGATGTCGCCCTGCTCGGCGGGGCGGGGCTGGTCCTGTCCGGCGGGTAGCCGCGGGACGGTGCTCATCGGGCGCCGTCGTGCGCGGGCCGCGGGGCGGTTCCCCCGTCACCGGGCTTCCCGTCTCCGGTCTTCCCGTCACCGGCCTGCGCGGTTTCCTCGTCCCCGGCCAGGGCGGCGCGCCGGGTCCTGCGGGCCTTCACGGGGTCGGGTATCGGTACGGCGTCGAGCAGCTGCCGCGTGTACGGGTGCGCGGGCGCGGTGAACACCTGGTGGGCGGTTCCCACTTCGACCAGAGCGCCCCTGCGCATCACGGCGACCCGGTCGGCCACCTGCCGGACGACGGCGAGGTTGTGGCTCACGAAGACATAGGTGAGGCCGAGGCGCTGCTGGAGTTCGGCGAGCAGGTCGAGGACGCGGGCCTGGACGGACACGTCGAGGGCGCTGGTGGGTTCGTCGAGGACCACGAGGCGGGGTTCGAGGCCGATCGCGCGGGCGATGGAGATGCGCTGGCGCTGGCCGCCGGAGAACTCATGGGGGTAGCGGTCGAGGATCGTGCCGTCGAGACCGACGGCTTCGAGGAGCTCGCCGACGCGCTGCCGGGTCCAGGCCCGGCCGCGCCGGCCCCGGGCCCGCGGGTCGTGGGTGACGAGGGGTTCGGCGACGATGTCCACGATCCGCAGCCGCGGGTTCATGCTGGAGTACGGGTCCTGGAGGACGACCTGCATCTCGCGGCGGACCCCGCGCAGCGCGGCCGCGTCGAGGGCGAAGAGGTCGGTGCCGTCGAAGCGCACGGTGCCCGAGGTCGGTTCCAGCAGACGGAGCAGCAGCCGGGTCAGCGTGGTCTTGCCGCAGCCGGACTCCCCCACCAGCGCGAGCGTCTCGCCCTCGTGGACGGTGAGGCTGACGTCGTCGACGGCGACGCTGCCGGGGCGGCCTCCGAACTCCTTCCGCAGCGCGTCGAGTTCCAGCAGGGGCGGGGCTGTGGCGGTCATCCTGCGGTCTCCAGTCGGGGCGTCGCGTCGAGCAGTCGGCGGGTGTACGGGTCCTCGGGGCGGGCGAACACGTCGTGGACGTCCCCGGTCTCGACGGCCTCGCCGCGGTGCATGACCACCACACGGTCGGCGGTCTCCGCGACGACACCGAGGTCGTGGGTGATGAGGACGACGGCCATGCCGTGGCGTTGCTGGAGCTGGACGAGGAGGTCGAGGATCTGGCGCTGCACGGTGACGTCGAGGGCCGTGGTGGGTTCGTCGGCGATGAGGACGCGGGGGCGGGCGACGAGCGCGGCGGCGATCATGACGCGCTGGCGCAGTCCGCCGGACAGCTCGTGGGGGTACTGGCGGTAGCGGCGCTCGGGGTCCGGGATGCCCACCTCGTCGAGGGCGGACAGCGCCGCCGCCCTGGCTTCGGCCCTGCTGTGGCCGCCGTGGTGGCGGAGGACCTCGGCGACCTGGCTGCCGATGCGCTGCAACGGGTCGAGGCTGGTCATCGGGTCCTGGAAGATCATGGACAGGTCGGCGCCCCGGATACGGCCGAGTTCGCGTTCGCCGCGGGTCAGCAGGTCCTTCCCGTCGAGCAGGATGTGCCCGCCGGCGTAGACGCAGGGCGGCTCGGGGTTCAGCCGGAGCGCGGACAGAGCGGTCGCGGACTTGCCGCTGCCCGACTCGCCGACGACGGCGAGGGTCTCGCCGGGGGCGACGGAGAAGCTGACTCCGCGGACCGCGTGGACGGTGGTGGCGGCGAGGCGGAAGTCGACGCGCAGGTCGTGGATCTCCAGGACGGGTGATGCGGCGGTGGTGGAGGTCATCGGCGGTAGGCCTTCGGGTCCGCGACGTCGCGCAGGGCGTCGCCGGTGATGTTGACGGCGAGGGAGGTGAGCATGAGGGCGACGCCGGGGAAGACGGCGACCCACCAGGAGGTGCCGAGGTAGAGCTGGCCGTCGGCGAGCATCGCGCCCCAGGTGACGGTCTCCTTGGGGACGCCGAGCCCGAGGTAGCTGAGCGAGGCCTCGGCGACGATGGCGGCGGCGACGTGCAGGGTGCCGATGGTGGCGAGCGGGGCCATCACGTTGGGCAGCAGATGACGGCGCATGATCGTGGTGTCGCCGACGCCGATGGCGCGGGCCTCCGTGATGAAGTCCCGGGAGCGCAAGGACAGCACCTCGGAGCGGACGACACGGGCGTACGAGACCCAGCCGGTCACGCCGAGCACGAGGATGACGTACCAGAGGCCGGAGCCGAGGAAGCCGACGACGGCGAGGGCGAGCAGGATCGCGGGGAACGCGAGCTGGACGTCGGCGATGCGCATGAGGACGCGGTCGGGCAGGCCGCCGAAGTAGCCGGAGGCCAGGCCCGCCGCGGTGCCGATGACCCCGGCGAGCAGGGCCGCGCCCGTACCGACGAGGAGCGAGACCCGGGTGCCGTAGATGACGCGGGAGAGCAGGTCGCGGCCGAGCTGGTCGGTGCCGAGGAGGTGGGCGCCGCTGCCGCCGTGCTGCCAGGCGGGCGGCTGGAGCCGCTCCAGCAGGTTCTGCGCGTTGGGGTCGGCGGGCGCGATGAGCGGGGCGAACAGCGCGCAGATCACGACCAGCGCGAGGAAGGCGAGGGCGGCCAGGGCGAGCCGGTTGCGGAGCAGGGTGCGCAGGGCCGCGGTCCGGTGCGAGGGGGCGGCCGGGGCGTGGGCGGCCGCGGGGGCCGGGTTCGGGGAGATCGTGGTCATCGGGCGGTCCTCACCCTCGGGTCGAGGAGGCTGTAGGAGAGGTCGACCAGAAGGTTCACGACGACGAAGGTCGCGGCGAACAGCAGGACGGTGGCCTGGACGAGGGGGAAGTCGCGGTTGGAGATGGCTTCGATGGTGAGCTGTCCGACGCCCGGCCAGGAGAAGACCTGTTCGGTGAGGATGGCGCCCCCGAGGAGGCTGCCGACCTCCAGGCCGACGACGGTGACGACGGGCAGGGAGGCGTTCCGCAGCCCGTGGGTGAGGACGACCTTGACCGGTCCGAAGCCCTTGGCGCGTGCGGTACGGATGTGATCGGCGCTCAGTACGTCGATGAGGGAGGACCGCAGGAGCCGGGCCACCACGGCGACGGAGTACACGGCCAGGGTCACGGCCGGCAGGACGAGGTGGGCGAAGGTCCCGTAGCCCGAGGCGGGCAGGGCGTGCAGGCCGACCGCGAAGACCAGGATGAGCAGGATGCCGATCCAGAACGGCGGGGTGGACTGGCCGAGCAGCACACCGGTCATGACGGTGCGGTCGGTGGCCCGGCCCCGGCGCATCGCGGCGACGGTCCCGGCGGGCAGGGCGACGACGAGGGTGACGACGAGCGCTCCGGCCGCCAGCAGGAGGGTCGCGGGGATGCGGTCGGCGAGGACCGCGCGGACCGGCTGGTTGTAGAAGAGGGAGTCGCCGAAGTCCAGGCGCGGGATGCCCCAGAGGTAGTCGAGGTACTGGGTGAGCAGGGGGCGGTCGAGCCCCAGGCTGTGGCGCAGGACGCCTTCCTGGTCGGCGGTGGCGTCCGGCGGCAGGAGGACCTTCACCGGGTCACCGGAGAGCCGTACGAGGAAGAACGCGACGGTGGCGGTGCACAGCAGGACGAGCAGCGCGGTGCCGAGGCGGGCCGCGGTCATGCGCAGGATGTGAAGCCCTTCGCGGCGGGGCGCGGCGGGCCGTTCGGTGTCCTCGCCGGGGGCTGGGAGGGTCAGGAGCTCGCTCATCGGGAGACCTCCGCGCTCGCCATGTCGAGGACGCCCGCGAAGCCGGGTGTCCAGCGGGGCCTCGTGTTGCGGGCGTAGATGTTGTCGATCTGGAAGAGGGGGACGAAGGGCGCCTCGGTCTTGATGAGCCGCTGGAGGCCGGAGAAGGCCTTCCGCCGGGTCTCCGGGTCGACGGAGAGTTCCTCGAGGTCGACGAGCCGGTCGGCCTCCTTGTCGTGCCAGCGGCTCTGCCGCCGGTCACTGCGTACGTTGGACTGGATCATGCTCTCGCCGTCGAGGGTCCAGACGGTGGAGGCGGCCAGGTACATCGGGCCCAGGGCTCCGTGGTTGTCCGAGGTGAGCCGCTGCGCGTACGTACCGGGGTCGAGGAGGTCGACGCGGGCGTGCACCCCGGCGCGGTCGAGGAGGCCGGCGATGGCCTCCGCGACGTTGGCGTCCACGTTGGAGGCGGTGAGGGTCGTGCTGATGCCGTCCGGGTGCCCGGCCTCGGCGAGCAGGGCGCGGGCCTTGGCGACGGAACGGGTGAACGGCTCGACGCCGGAGTCGAATCCGAAGGCGCCGCGCGGGATCATCGCGGGGACCTCGGTCGCCTGCCCGCCGAGGACGGCCTTGATGAGCAGGGGCACGTCGACCGCGTGGTTGAGCGCCTGGCGCACCCGGCGGTCCTGGAGCGGCCCCGCGGTGAGGGTGTCCAGGGAGAGGTACGAGGTGCGGATACCGGTGTGGTGGTCGAGGCTCACGCCGGTGTAACCGCCCAGCTGCTGGGCCGCGTCGGGGGTGAGTCCGGCAACGAGGTCCACCCCGCCGCTCTGGAGCGCGGCGAGCGCGGAGGACGCGTTGCGGGCGGGTGTGAAGACGAGTTCGTCGACGGCCGGCCTGCGTTCCCAGTGGTGCTCGTAGGCGCGCATCCGCAGTTCGTGGTCGCGCTTCCAGCTCGCGAAGACGAAGGGCCCGGTGCCGACGGGACGGGCGGCGAAGCCCTCGTCACCGACCTCGGCGAGGTAGCGCGGAGGGACGATCACCCCGCCGAAGAGGGACACCTTGTCGGGCAGGATCGGGTCGTGGACGGTGGTGTGGAGGTCCACGGTGAGCCGGTCGACGACGGTGACGCCCTCGACGTAGCGCAGTTCGACGATGGGCGATCGGGTCGCCGGGTCCAGGAGGCGTTCGATGCTGAACTTCACGGCGGCGGCGTCGCACACCTCGCCGTTGTGGAAGGTGACTCCGGGCCGCAGCCGGAAGCGCCAGACGCGGGGCGACACGGCCTTCCAGGACAGCGCCAGGCGGGGCGTCAGGGTGTTGTCGCGGCCCCGCGCCGTGAGGGTGTCGAACATGTTGATCAGGGCGTTCATCGAGATCATGTCGCCCTGCTTCTGCGGGTCCATCGTCTTGGGGTCGCCCGTCTGGGAGACCCGCAGGACGTTGCCGGCACCGACCGCGGGGTCGGTGCCGCAGCCGGTGAGCAGTGCCGGCGCGGCGATCGCGGGGAGCAGCGCACTGCCGTACCGCAGGATCGCGCGGCGGGAGGGGCGGCTGCGGTCCCCGGCCCACCCTCCACGTATTCGTTCCATTGAACAACACATCCGTTCCGGCAGATGGAATGCAGTGGGGGTAAGCTAAGCGACATGGGGAAACCGGTCAATAGCCGTCCGAAGGAGCAGCCGCCTGCGGGCCGGGCTGTCGAACAGTCCGTCATGGGCCCGGTGGACAAGGCGATGGAGGTCCTGTCCGCGCTGGTGGAGACGGGTGCGCCGCACCGTCTGGCCGATCTGGCACGCCGCACGGGGCTCACCAAACCCACCGTGCACCGGCTGCTGCGCGGCCTCGCGGGCTCCGGCTTCGTCGAGCCCGCCGAAGGGGGCAGCTACCGGGCGGGCCCCCGGCTGCTGGGCCTCGCCGCCGCCGCGCTCGACAGCGGTCCGGCACTGCGCCGGATCAGGCCGGTGCTGGCCGAACTCCGCACCAGTACAGGGCTGCTGGCGCACTACGCCGTACGTGACGGGGACGCCGCGGTCTGCCTGGAGGTGTCGGAGCCGGCCCGGGAGTACGCGCTGGAGCTGCGCCCCGGCTCACGGGCGCCCCTGCTGCTGTCCGCACCGGGCCTCGCCGTGCTGGCCGCGCTGCCGTCCGCCGAGGCCGAGGAGGCCTTCTCCGCAGCCGAGGCGGCCGGCCACCCGCTGCCGGTGCCCGCGGCGGATCTGCGGGACGAGATCGCCGCCGCCGCGGAGCGCGGGTACGCGGTCGACGACCAGTACGAGCAGGAGGACCGCCGCGCACTGGCCTCGGCGGTACGGGACGCCGAGGGACGGGTCGTGGGGGCCGTCGCGCTCACCGGACTCGTCTTCACCCTGGACCGGGCGGGAGTCGAGCTGTACGGCCCGATGGTCCGCGCCGCCGCACGCGCGGTCTCCGCCGGGCTCGCGTCCGACGGGCGCCCCGGGCTCACGGTGGCCCGCGAGGCGGTACGCGACCTGGGTGCGGGCCTGTGAGCGCGGGGACCGCCGTCACGGGCGGGAGCGGACGCGCCGCCGTACTGGCCGGGGGCAGGGAGCGGCGCCTCTACTCGGGCGCCGCCTGGTCCGTGGGCTCCGCGCGGGGCCCCGTGGACCGGGGATGGCTGGGCACCAGGGCCTGGGACGGCGCGGAGCTGGACGGCGAGGATCTCTGGGATCTCGCCTCCGTCACCAAACCCGTGGTGGGCCTGGTCGTCATGGCGCTCGCCGAGCGGGGCGCGCTGTCCCTGGCCGGCACGGTGGGCGCACTCCTCCCGCGCTACCGGGACACCGACACGGCGCGGCTGACCGTCACCGAACTCCTCACCCACACCTCGGGCCTGCCCGGGCGGGTCCCGATGTACCGCAGCCACCCCACCCGGGAATCCCTGCTCACCGGCCTCGGCACCCTGCCGCTGCGGGCGGCGCCGGGCGTCCGGGTCGAATACTCCTCCCAGGGCTTCATGCTGCTCGGCCTCATCGCCGAACAGGCGGGCGGGCAGGGGCTGGACGCACTGGTGGACGAGCTGGTGTGCGCCCCGCTGGGCATGGGGGACACCGGTTTCAATCCCGGCCCCGCGGCCCGGGAGCGGGCCGTCGCGACCGAGCGCTGCCCCTGGCGCGGCAGGACGGTCGTGGGAGAGGTGCACGACGAGAACGCGGTCGTCCTCGGCGGGATCGCGGGCCACGCGGGGCTCTTCTCGACCCTCGCCGACACGGAGCGGCTCGCGGTCTGCCTGGCGGGCGGCGCGCGCGAACTGCTGCGCCCGGAGACGTACTCGCTGATGACGGCCCCGCACACCGACGGACTGAACCTCCGCCGCGCGCTCGCCTGGCAGGGCCAGGACCCGTCCGGCTCCCCCGTCGGCCCGTCCTTCGGCCCGTCGTCGTACGGCCACACCGGTTTCACGGGGACGAGCCTGTGGATCGACCCCGGCACGGGCCGTTACGCCGTACTCCTCACCAACCGGGTCCATCCGGCGCGGGACGGCGACGGGATCGTGGACCTCCGCCGGGAGTTCCACTCGGTGGGCACGGCCCACGCGTCGCCGCGGCCGTGACACGGCGACGGGCCCGGCACCGTGCGGTGCCGGGCCCGTCTGGCCTGCTCGTACGCCGGGCACGCTCCCGCGTCGGGCGTGCTCACGCGTCACGGGCGCTCACGCGTCAGGCGTGGGACCCGGCCTTGCGGCGGCGTACGACGAACACCGCGCCCGCGCCGATCGCCAGCGCCGCGCCGCTCGCGAGGGCGAGCTGCGAGGTGGACGAGCCCGTGGCGGCGAGGCTGCCGCCGACGGGGGTGGCCGACGTGCCGGTCTGCGGCTTGACGTCCGGGGTGTTCGGCTTGCTCGTGCCGGGCTTGGCGTCGTCGACCTTGCCCGGGTCGCTGCCCGCGGCGGCGATCATGAACTCGTAGCCCTCGAGGTCGGGGCTCCCGCCGCAGCTGCCGTCGGCGTTCCAGTAGTCACCGGCGACGAAGGTGACGCCATTGCCCGCGGGGGCCTTGGCGTCGACCGTGAGGCGCAGCTTGACGTCGGCGTGGGCGCCGGCCCTCAGCGGGCTGATCTTCTCGATGTAGTTCTCGTTGTCGACGTTCTTCCACGTCGAGGACGAGGCGGACGACCACTGCAGGTGCACCAGGTCGTCGAGGTCGTTGAGCCCGCTCCGGTCGGTCGCGTGGGCGTAGACGAACGGGAAGACCTCGTCCATGGTCTTCTCGGTGCCGTTGGTCACCCGGAGGCGGAAGTCGACCTTCGTGCCGGCGACGACGGTGGACGGCAGACCCGTGACGACCGTGGTGAGCTTGGCCTCGGGGACGCAGGTGTCGTCCTCCTCGCCGCCCTCGGCCTCCTCCTCCTTCGCCTTGGCCAGCGCGGCGTCCGCGGCGGTCTTGTCGGCGAGCGCCTGCTCGGTGGCCTTCTGCGCCGCGTCGAGCACCCGGACCGCGGCGACCCGCGCGTCGTCGCGCGCGTCCACGGCGGCCTTGACCTTGGCGTCGGCGGCGGCCTTGACCTCGGTGGCGGCCTCGGCGGCGGCCTTCGCCTCGGCGAGAGCGGTCGCCGCAGCGGCCTTCTCCTCGTCGGTGGCCGTCTCCGGAAGGGCTGCGACGGCCGCTTCGGCGTCGACGACCGCCTGGTCGGCATCGGTCTTCGCGGTGGCGGCCTCCGCCGCCGCCGTCTCGGCGGCCTTGACGGCCACGGCCAGGTCGAAGCTGTCGGAAAGGGTCTCCTCCAGGGCGGCCTCGGCGGCGCTCTCGGCCGCGACCGCCTCGTCGTACGCCGCCTGAGCCGCCGCGGCGGCCTTCTCCAGCTCCGCGACGGACGGCTTCTCCTGCGTCTGCGCCGCAGGCTTTCCGTCGGCGAACGCGGGGGTGACCGACAGCAGGACGGCAGGTGTGGTCACTGCGGCGGCGACAGCTGTGGCAAGTATCCGGCGAATCTTCACAAGAGCCCTTCGGGGTCCGAAAAAAGAGAGAAGGGGTCGCAGCGGAATGGGGCACGCTGATGCGACTCGGGGGTGATCGTATGGCCGGGACAGCGACCGGCCGTCACATTTTCTTCACCCGTTCCGACCGGCACCTCGGCACCCGGACAGACAGAAAAGACGAAAGGGTGCAGTTGCGTTCACTCCCTGTGCTTTCGCTGTGAGGAACGCCACACACGCTTCGGCGCTCACTCCACCCCCTCCCCCATCGGGCCTCCCTCCCGGGCGAGTTCGGGGTTTGACAGCCATGCCGCACCATGACCATGATTCCATTAATTGACTCATGGAATTGAGGTGGGGCGCGTGGCGGACACGAGCGACACGGGCGGGAGTCCGGGCACCTGGGCCCTGGAGGCCCGCGGACTGGGGAAGCGCTACCGGCGCGGATGGGCCCTGCGTGACTGCTCCTTCCGGCTGCCGGCCGGACGGATCTGCGGCCTCGTCGGGCCGAACGGCGCGGGGAAGAGCACCCTGCTGGGCCTGGCTTCCCGTCAGATCGCGCCGACGGAGGGCGCACTGCGGGTGTTCGGGGTGCCGGTGGACGACCCCGGCGTGATGCCGAGGTTCGCCTTCCTCGGGCAGGACAAGCCGATGTACAAGCGGTTCACCGTGGCGGAGACGCTGCGGCTGGGCAGCGAGCTCAATCCGGGCTGGGACGCGGCGGCGGCGGAGCGGATCGTGCGCTCCGGCGGTGTGCCGATGGACGCCGCCGTCGGGACGCTCTCCGGCGGGCAGCGCACCCGGGTCGCCCTCGCGCTGGCCTTCGGCAAACGGCCGGACCTGCTGCTGCTCGACGAGCCGATGGCGGACCTCGACCCGCTGGCCCGCGACGAGATGGGCACCCTGCTGATGGCCGAGGCCGTCGAGCGCGGGACCACGGTGGTGATGTCCTCCCACATCCTGGCCGAGCTGGAGGACATGTGCGACTACCTGCTGGTTGTCGCCGACGGCCGGATCCGGATGGCGGGTGACGCGGACGCCTTGGTCCCGGCGCACGCCCTGGTGACCGGGCTCGCCGAGGACGGGGGTCTGCCCGCCGCTCTCGCCCGCCACACGGTCATCGAGCAGCGCGTCCAGGGGCGGCAGTTCCAGGCGATGCTGCGGACCGACGGCCCGCTGACCGGGGACTGGCAGGTCGCCGAGCCCAGCCTGGAGGAGGTGCTGCTCGCGCATCTGCGCTCGCCGGACGCTCCCGCGCTGTACACACCGGGCGCACGCATCGAGACCGAGGGGACCAGGACCGCATGAGCACCACCGTCACCGGCACACCTGCCGCGCGCACCGCCCGCCCGAGGATGCTGCGCGGGCTGACCTGGCTGGTCCTGCGCCAGCACCGCACCACCCTGTTCTGCGTCCTCGGCCTCACGCTGCTCGGCTCGCTCTGGATCGTGTACCAGCGCGGCCAGCTCAACGACGTGCTCGCCGCGGCCGGCTGGCCGGAGAAGAGCGTGCCGCTGCCCGTCGTGGGCGAGGGCTACAGCAGGCTCACCTCCCTGCTGGGCCTGCTGCCCGGCATCCTCGCCGTCTTCCTCGGCGCCCCGCTGATCGCCGCCGACCAGGAGCAGGGCACCGCGCAGCTCGTCACCACCCAGTCCGTGGCCCGGCGCCGCTGGCTCGTCGCGAAGCTCGGCTGGTGCCTCCTGATCACCCTGGTGGCCTGCTCGGTGCTCTCCGCCGTCTTCACCTGGTGGTGGCGGCCCCACCGCTCGGTCCTGCCCAGCCACTGGATGGACAGCTCCGCCTTCGACACCACGGGCCCCGTCCTGCCCGCGCTCGCCCTGTTCCTCACCGCGGCCGGCTTCACCATCGGCATCCTGGTGCGCCGGGTCCTGGCCTCCATGGTCGTCACGTTCGTCTTCTGTGTGGCCGCCCAGACGGCGTGGGGGATGTACCGGCCCCTCCTGGGCACGGCGCGCACCCTCACCTATCCCCTGGACGACCCTCTCCCGTCCCGCCTGGAGGACGCGTACGAACTGGACCGCTGGATCGGCAGCGCGGACGGGCAGCTGTACGGCTGGGGTTCGTGCGCCGAGGCGACCGAGAAGGCGACGAACGCGTGCCTCCAGGAGAAGGGCATCGTCAACAACGTCTTCGAGTACCTCGAGTACGACCAGATGGCGGCCATGCAGTGGGCGGGCGCCGGCATCCTGCTGGCGGGCACCGCCGTACTGACCGCGTTCGCCCTCTGGTGGGCCTCCCGCCGCTCCCTGTAGGACCGGCACCCCGTTCTCTCCGTAAAATGTCGTTCATCGAGCGGAAGGTGATGTCCGTGGTCGTGTTCCGCATCGACCGTCGCAGCGGTGTGGCGACGTATCTCCAGATCGTCCGGCAGGTCGAACAGGCCCTGCGGATGGGCGCGCTGGAGGAGGGCGACCGGCTGCCCACCGCCGCGCAGGTCGCCGCCACCACCAAGGTCAACCCGAACACGACGCTCAAGGCCTACCGGGAGCTGGAGCGCGCGGGGCTGGCGGAGGTGCGTCAGGGGGCGGGGACCTTCATCACCCGCACCCTCGCCGATCCGGACTCCGGCCCCGAGTGGCCGCTGCGCACGGCCCTGACCGAATGGCTGCACCAGGCACGCGCCGAGGGCCTGGACGGCGAGGAGGTCCAGGCCCTGTTCGGGGCGGCGTTCGAGGCCGCGTATCCCGGCGCCCCCGGCGGCTGACCCGCGCCCTTCCTGCCCGGCCGTATCCCAAGGCGTACACAGGTGAAATCCTTTTCACCCGCAGGTAGGGTGACCGGGACGGCGGGCAGAGAGGGTACGGGACGCAGGTGGCGACGATCCATGATGTGGCGCGGGCCGCCGGGGTTTCACCGGCGACCGTCTCGCGCGTCTTCAACGGCGGCAACGTCACCCCGGCGCGGGTCCTCTCCGTGCGGCAGGCCGCCGCGGAGCTGGGGTTCGCTCCCAACAGGGTCGCCCGGTCGCTGCGCAAGCAGCAGTCGAGCGTGATCGCGCTGATCATCCCGGACATCGAGAACCCGTTCTTCACCTCGCTGGCCCGTGGCGTCGAGGACGCCGCGCAGCGCACGAGCCTCTCGGTCGTCCTGTGCAATTCCGACCAGGACACCGAGAAGGAGCGCCGGTATCTGGAGGTCGCGCTCGGTGAGCAGATGGCCGGGGTGATCGTCGCGGCGGCCTCCCAGGACCGTACGGACCTGGGGCCGCTGATCGCGCGCGGGGTGCCCGTGGTGGCCGTCGACCGCCGGCCGCACGACGCCGACGTCGACGCCGTCATGGTGGACAACCACCACGGCGGTGAGGTCGCCACCCGCCATCTGGTGAAGGCCGGCTACCGCAGGATCGCCTGCATCACCGGCCCCGAGGGCGCCTCCACCTCGGAGGAGCGCCTCGGCGGGTACCGCGCCGCGCTGGGCGCTGCCGCGCGCGGGGGGACGCCCGGCGCCCCGCCGGCTCCGGAGCTCGCGCAGGCCTGGGTGCGGTACGCGGACTTCCGGGTCGAGGGCGGCCGGCTCGCGATGCGTGAGCTGCTGGCGCTGCCCGAGCCGCCCGACGCGGTGTTCGTCGCCAACAACCTCATGACGATCGGTGTGCTGGAGGCGCTGCGCGAGGCTCGGCAGGAACCGCCGAGCACCGGCGTCCTCTCCTTCGGCGACGTGCCGTGGGCGTCGCTGGTCCGGCCGTCACTGACGACGGTCGAGCTCCCCAGTTACGAACTGGGGCGTACCGCTGCCGAGTTGCTGCTGCAGCGCATGTCGGGCAGTTCGGCGGCCCTGCAGACCGTGGTGCTGCGCACGACGCTCCAGGCACGCGAGAGCACCGCCGGCCCGGGGTGATCCGGCCCGGCGGTGCGTACGTACGCTCCCGCCCGGGGTTACTTGAGACCCGAGGTCTTGATGGACTCCACGATCTGGCGCTGGAAGGTGAAGAACAGCGCCAGCATCGGCAGGGCCGCCACCGTCGCCGCCGCCAGGATGTAGTTCCAGTTCGAGCTGTACTGCGTCTGGAACGAGGCAATCCCCAACTGGACGACGGTCAGAGCCTCGTCGTTGGTGACGACCAGGGGCCAGACGAAGGCGTTCCAGTTGGCTAGGAAGAAGAAGACCGCCAGCGCGGAGAGGATCGGCCGGGACATCGGCAGGACGATGTTCCAGTAGACGCGCCAGTGGCCGCAGCCGTCGATGATCGCGGCCTCCTCCAGTTCCTTCGGCAGCCCCAGGTAGAACTGGCGCAGCAGGAAGATGCCGAAGGCGTTGAAGATCGCCGGGATGATGAGGCCGGCGTAGCTGTTGAGCAGGTGCAGTTCACGGGCGACCAGGAAGAGCGGGATCAGCACCACGGGCGCGGTGACCAGCAGCGTCGCGAAGATCGCCATGAAGATCTTCTCGCGGCCGGGGAAGCGGAGCCTGGCCAGCGCGTACGCGGCCATCGAGTGGAACAGCAGCGCGGCGACGGTGATCACCGCGGAGGTGAAGAAGCTGTTCCAGAGGTAGCGCGCGAAGGGGACCTCGGTGAAGACGTAGACGAAGTTCTGGACGGTGATCTCGGTGGGGATCAGCTTCCCGTCGGTGACCGTGGACCGCGTCTTGAAGGCGGAGACCACCATCCACAGGACGGGGAAGACACTGACGGCCGACAGGACGACGGCCAGTGCGGTCAGTCCGGCGCGTCCGGTGCGCGGCCGCCGTCCCGTGCGCGACCGGCGTTCCGTGTGCGGACGCCGTTCCGTGTGCGGACGCCGCGCGGTCACCGCGTGCGTGTCACTCGCCATCGTCGAACCTCCCGCCCCTCGTGAGCTTGAAGACCACCGCGGAGCAGATGACCATGATCAGCACCAGGAACGAGCCCATGGCGGCGGCATAGCCGTACTCCCCGAACCCGAAGGCCTGTTGGTAGATGTAGAAGATGGCCAGCGCGGTGCCGTTGGCGGGACCGCCGTTGGTGAGGACGAAGACCAGGTCGAGACCGCCGGTGATGGCGGCGACCGTGGCCATCAGCACGACGAAGAAGCTGGTGGGCCTCAGCAGCGGCCAGGTGATGGTGCGGAACGCGGTCCAGGGGCCGGCCCCGTCGAGCCTGGCCGCCTCGTAGTACTCGTTGGGGATCTCCTGGAGCCCGGCCAGGAAGATGATCATGTAGTAGCCCATCATCACCCAGACCATGACGGCGATGACGCAGCCGAGGGCGAGCGAGGGGCTGCCGAGCCACGACCGTCCGTCGAACCCGGCCGCGCGCATGGCCCTGTTCACCACCCCGACCTGGTCGTCGAGCATGAACTTCCACAGCAGGCCGACGACGACCAGGCTGATGACGTAGGGCAGGAAGAGCATGGTCCGGTAGGCGCCCATGCCGGGCAGCTTCTGCTTGACCAGCAGCCCGAGACCGAGACTCACGCAGAACAGGACCGGGACGAGCACCACGACGTAGAGGCCCGTGATCCTCATCGAGCTCCAGAACAGCGGGTCGTTCATCATGCGCTCGTAGTTGCCGAGCCCGACCCACTCGTAGCTGCCGAAACCGCTCACCTGGAAGAAGCTCATGGCGACGGAGAGCACCATCGGGATGCCCACGAACAGCAGCAGCCCGATGACGTCGGGGGCGAGGAAGAGACCCGCGGCGACCCATTCCCGGTGCTTACGGCTCAGTCCCGGCGGCCGGCTCCTCCGTACGGACTCGGAGGCCGGGGTGGCCGTGCGGTCCGGTGCGGCGACGCTGCTCATATCAGGCTCGCCCCCTTGTAGCTCCTGGTGTAGGCCGCGATGGACTCGGCGGCCCGTTCGGTTTCCACGGCCACACTGCGGCCGGCGAGCATGGTGCCCTGGATGGCGTCGGAGATCGCCTTGTAGACGACCGGGGGGTAGCGCGGTTCGGCGACGCCTCCGGGGAAGATGTCGTCCTTGAACGCCTTCATGGTCGCGGAGTCGTACCCGCCCTTGGCGGCGCCTCGTTCCAGGGCGCTGGCCCGGGGTGCCACGTCGGACTTGGCGACGGTGCACCACTCGACCATGCGGTCGACGGACTCGTCCTTGGTCGAACCCAGCGCCCAGGCGCAGAACTCGGCGGCGGCGTCGGGGTCGCGGCCCTTGGCGTTGGCGCAGAACGACCAGCCGCCCAGCGCGGTGCGGTAGGTGCCGCCCGGTGGCAGGGGGTTCTTGAACACCCCGTACGGGAAGTCCGGCGCGTACGCCTTGAAGCTGGACACCTGCCAGATGCCCTGCTGCCACATGGCCACGTTGCCGGCCTTGAAGCCGCTGATGACGTCGCCGGCGGCGGGCAGGGTGCGGGGCGCGATGCCGTGGCGTACGGCGTCCTGCCAGAACTGGAGGGCCTGGCGGGTGGCGGCGGAGTCGAAGGCCACGTCGCCGCGCTCGTCCAGGACGTCGCCGCCGCCCTGCCACATCCACGGGTACCAGGTGAAGTTCTGGTAGTAGCCGGGGTTGGTCTCGAAGACGAGTCCGGCGCGGGTCCCGCTGCGCAGCTTGTCGCCGATGTCGAGCATCTGGTCCCAGGTGGTGGGGATGTCGGCCTCGGACAGTCCGGCCTTCTCCCAGGCGGGGACGCTGTAGAACATGGCCAGCGGCTCGACCTCCATGGGGAGGGCGTAGACCTTGTCACCGACCCTGCGGCTGTCGAGGGCGGATCCGTAGTCGGCGACCGCCTCCTTGTCCATGTGCGGGGTGAGGTCGGCGAGCACCCCGCCGTTGTAGTAGCGCAGGAAGTCACCGGGGCTGAGCAGGAAGATGTCCGGCCCCTCCCCGGTGGCGAAGGCGGAGGGCAGCTTGAAGCCGTTGAGATAGGTGGGCTGCGGGATGTACACGAGGTCGATCTGGGTCCGGTGGGTGGCGTTCCACTGCTTGACCATGTCGACGAACCAGGCGGACTGGGCGTTGACCGCGGGGTCGGGCGACCTCTGGGGGCCGTAGAAGTTCCAGAACTGCAGGCGGCCGCCCTTCGCCTGGGCCGTGCCGCAGCCGGAGAGCAGGGCGGGGGCCGCCGCGGCCGCCCCCGCACCCGCCATCGCGGTGAGGAGACGGCGGCGCGAAGGGGCCGGTCGCCCGGCGTCGTTGCCGTGCTGGAGCATGCGTGCGCTCCTGTCGGAGTGGGAGGGAGAGCTGGGGGACGAAGATCCTGGGGGCGGGCCTGGTTCTTGCGGATCAGGCCGGATCCGGGGGCCGAACGCGCGAGGGCGCGGTCAGCCGACTTCGAGGTCGAGCAGGCCGGGTGTGGCCGGCCGGGACGCGGAGGCCGGTGCGTCCAGGTAGAAGAGCGACGTGCTGGCGATGTCGTCGCTGGTGTGGCGGTAGCGGTGCGGCAGGCCGTTGCCCTGTCCGGGGCCGATACCGAGGCTCTGCACGGTGACCCGCAGGTCCTCCGAGAAGCGGATGGGGTCCAGGATGTGCCAGCGGTACATCCCGAAGCGCTGCTGGCTGCTGTAGAGGCCGTCGGGGCGCAGGATCTGGTTCAGTCCCAGGTAGGGCGTGGTGTAGGCGGTGTATCCCTGGCCGGGTACGTCGAAGTTCCAGGCGCCGCCGAAGTAGTCCTCGGTGCCGGTGCCGCAGATCGTCGGGTACTCCTCGTCCCCGTCCAGGAAGAACTTGAGCTCGCCCTCGCCCCACCAGCCCGGGCTGTTGACCCCCCAGGCCAGGTAGGTGCCGACGTAACTCCCGGCGCCCGTCACGCCGTCGAGCAGGGTGTGCTCCTCGCCGAGCGGCACCGGGTGGCTGCGCCGCCACTGGGCGTGGAAGTAGGAGGCGTCGTCGGGGACCTCGTCGAGCTCGTAGTCCACCTGGTAGTAGAGGGTGACGGTCTCCGCGGACAGGTTCTCCAGGGTGATGCGCGCCGCGCGGCGGAAGGGCATCGGCCAGTACGCGTTGAAGCCGCCGCTCGGGTTCGCCGCCACCGGCACGGAGGAGACCTGGCTGAACGTGTTCCAGCCGTTGCAGAAGAAGTCGCCCAGCGGCACCTCGACGGCCGGTTCCTCCTCACCCTCCCAGTACATGCGCAGCAGCGTGCCCCGCCAGGCCTCGTGCGGTGCGGTGGTGCACCACAGGTGGCGGAGGGTGCCGGGGCCCTCGATGTCGGCGAGCGTCACGGTCGCGCCCGCGGCGATGTCGACGCTGGGCGAGATCTTCCAGCCGGGACCGAGCCTGCTCGCCGCGACCGCGCCGGTGCCCTCGGTGGCCCTCCCGCCGCCCGACTTGGCACCGTCGAAGTTCTCGGCGCTGATGGAACGGCTGACGGCACGCGTCCTGCGCGAGATGCCGTCGAGTCCAAAGGTCGTCATCGTCTGTGTGCCCTCACGGGTGGAGTACGGGAGTGACGCCCGCCGCGCGGCGCGGGGCCGGCGGTGGGGCGCGGAAGGAATGGCGGGGAAACGACGTTTCGATCACCCGTGAAATCCATTTCACCGAAACGTAGAAGGGGGCTCCGGGAGTGTCAAGAGGTGAGACCGGGCGAGGGTGCGGTGTCCGTTATGCAGCTCTTCTGCCCGGAGAAGGGGCGTGTCGCCAACCTCTTGACCTTGAAATCGATTTCTGCCAGCGTCTCCCTCATGCCTCGCAACGCAGTCATCGGTGTGGACATCGGCACGTCGAGCAGCAAGGGCGTACTCGTCGGTCTCGACGGCGCGCTGCTCCGCACGGCCGTACGGGAGCACACACCCTCCCGGCCGGGCCCCGGCCGCTTCGAGATGGACGCCTCCGTGTGGTGGCGCGAGTTCACCGAGCTGGCACGGGAGTTGACCGCCGCGGACGACACCTCGGTGGTGGCGGTCGGGGTGAGCGGCATGGGTCCCTGCGTCCTGCTCACCGACGAGGCCGACGTCCCGCTCCGTCCCGCCGTGCTCTACGGCGTCGACACCCGGTCGGTCCGGCAGATCGAGCGGATCGAGAAGCAGCTCGGGCACGAGGAGATCGTCCGACGGGGCGGGTCCGCCCTGACCACCCAGGCCGCCGGCCCCAAGATCGCCTGGATCGCCGAGGAGGAGCCCACCCTCTACGCCCGCGCCCGGCGTCTCTACATGCCCAGCTCCTGGCTGACCCGCAAGCTGACCGGCGCGTACGTCCTGGACCACCACTCGGCCAGCCAGTGCTCCCCGCTCTACGACACGGACGCCCACGACTGGTACGCCCCCTGGGCCGCCGAGGTGGCGCCCGGCATCGACCTCCCGCCGCTGCGCTGGTCGGGCGAGGCGGCCGGCACGGTCACCGCCGAGGCCGCGCGGGAGACGGGTCTGCCCGCCGGAATCCCCGTCACCACCGGCACGATCGACGCCTGGGCCGAGGCCCTCAGCGTGGGCGCGCAGAACACCGGCGACCTGATGCTGATGTACGGCACGACCATGTTCCTGATCCACACCGTGCCCGCGCCACTGACCAGCCCGTCGCTGTGGGGCACGGTCGGCGCGCTGCCCGGGACCCGCAACCTGGCCGGCGGCATGGCCACCTCGGGGGCGGTGACCAACTGGCTGCGGGACCTGCTGGGCGCCGGTGACCACACCGAACTGCTGCGGCGTGCCGAGCGGTCCGGGCCCGGGGCGAACGGCCTGCTGATGCTTCCGTACTTCTCGGGCGAACGCACCCCCGTGATGGACCCGGACGCCCGCGGTGTGATCGCCGGACTCACCCTGTCCCACACCGCCGGCGACCTCTACCGGGCGGCGCTGGAGGCCGTCGGGTTCGGGGTGCGCCACAACATCGAGGTCATCGAGGCGGCGGGCGGCGACATCGGCCGGGTGGTGGCCGTCGGCGGCGGGACGCAGGGGCCGCTGTGGACGCAGATCGTCTCCGACATCACGGGCCGGGACCAGGAGCTGCGGACCACGACCATCGGGGCGGGCTACGGCGGCGCCCTGCTGGCCGCGCAGCTGGTCGGCGAGGCCTCCATCGACGACTGGAACCCGGTGCGCGGGACGGTGACGCCCCGTCCGGACCACGCCGGGCGCTACGACGAGCTGTACGCGCTCTACCGGCGGCTCTACGAGGACACCGCGCCCACCGTCCACTCACTGGCGGCGCTGCAGAGCCGCTGAAAACGGGCACGGCGCCCCCGGCACGGCACACCCCTGACCCCGTCGCGCGGCACAGCGGCGCGACGCGGACGACGGCACGGCACACCGCACGACCCACGGCACGACACGGCACACAGCACGACATCTGGAGACCGCATGTCCCACACCCCGTACACCCTGCCCGAACTCCACCGTCCGCCCGTCGCCGAGCCCGGCACCGTCTACACCGTCGCCAGCGGTGACCTGCGCCCCAGCGCCAACACCACCTGCTGGCCGGCCCAGGAGAAGCTGGAGAAGGACCTCACCGCGGCCGTCACCGCCCTCGGCCACCGGGTCAGGCGCGGCCACGAGGTCGACGCGGCCAAGGGCCACGGCTTCATCGACAGCCAGCGCCGGGGCATCGAGGTCTTCAGGGACGTACCGCGTGACGCGCCTCTGATCGTCGTCGAGGGCGTCTGGCAGTACAGCCACCACGTACTCGCGGGACTGCGCGACCACCGCGGGCCCCTGCTGATCGTCGCCAACTGGAACGGTGAGTTCCCGGGCCTGGTCGGTCTGCTGAACCTCGCCGGCAGCCTCACCAAGGCGGGCCGGGAGTACTCCCTGTTGTGGAGCGTCGACTTCACCGACGCATGGGCGCGCGAAGGCCTGCGCACCTGGCTGGAGACCGGCGCCCTCACCCACGACACCAGCCATGTCCGCGACCTGCCCGGTCTGCCCCGGGACGCCGAGACCGAGCTGGGTGCGGCGCTGGCCCGTGAGCTGCGTGAGGAGAAGGCGATCATCGGCGTCTTCGACGAGGGCTGCATGGGCATGTACAACGCGATCATCGACGACGAACTGCTCAACCCCCTCGGCATCTACAAGGAGCGCCTGTCACAGAGCGCCCTGGTCGCCGAGATGGCCCGGGTCCCCGACGAGGAGGCTAGCGCCGTACGGGCCTGGCTCGACGCGGCGGGCATGACCTTCCACACCGGCACGGACGAGGCCACCGAGCTCACGGACGCCCAGCTGCACAGCCAGTTCAAGATGTACATAGCGGCGCTGCGGATCTCCGACGACTTCGGCCTGGACGCCGTGGGCATCCAGTACCAGCAGGGCCTCAAGGACACCGTCCCGGCGAGCGACCTGGCTGAGGGCCTGCTCAACAACGTGCAGCGCCCGCCGGTGCGCAGCCGCGACGGCTCCCGTGAGCTGTACGCGGGCGCGCCGCTGCCGCACTTCAACGAGGTGGACGAGGGCGTGGCGGTCGACTCCCTCGTGACCAACCGCATCTGGACGGCGATGGGTCTCGACCCCGCGACCACCCTGCACGACATCCGCTGGGGCGAGGAGTACGACGGCCGCTTCGTCTGGGTCTTCGAGATCTCGGGCGCGGTCCCCGCCTCGTTCCACGGCGGGTACGACAAGTCGTGGAGCATGCGCCAGCCGCCCATGTTCTTCCCGCTCGGCGGCGGCACGCTCAGCGGCGTGTCACGGCCCGGTGAACTGGTCTGGTCCCGCGTCTTCCTGATGGACGGGGTCCTCCACGTCGACCTCGGGCGGGCGACCGCCCTGGAGCTGCCGCAGGAGGAGACGAGGCGCCGGCTCGACGCGACCAACCCGCAGTGGCCCATCATGCACGCGGAGCTGCACGGGGTCAGCCGCGACCAGTTCATGGCCCGGCACCGTGCCAACCACCTGAACGTGGCCTACGCGCCGGACGCGGCCACCGCGGACAAGGCGCTGCGCGCCAAGGCCGCACTGTTCGCGGAACTCGGTGTCGAGGTCCATCTGTGCGGCGACGTCGCCCTGTAGGCGTCCCTCACGGCGGCGGCGCCCACGTGAACACGAGAGCACGTGACCGATCCACAGGCCCCACCACGGAGGAGTTCACATGTCAGCTTCACCGAGTTCATCGAGTCCGTCCGACCCGTCGGGTTCGCCGGGTTCGTCGGGCGCGCCGGGAGTTTCACGCGGGACGAGCCGCCGCACGGTCCTGGCGGCGGGTCTGGGCCTCGCCGCCGCGACGGCCGGGCCGGCCGTCGGCGCGCCGAGGGCCGTCGCCGCGTCCCCGGCTGTCACGGCGGTCACCGGCAGCAAGGTCAGGAACCTCACCGGCCCGGCCGAGACCGGGGGCTTCGCCGCGCCCTGGACCGATCTGGGCATCCCGGTCCGCTGTCCGGACGGCTCCATGCTCTTCGTCTGCGGGGACACGTTCGACGGGGCGGGCGTGGGCGGGCCCGACTGGCGCGCCCCGGTCGCCCTGCGCGCGTCGTCCCCCTCCCTCGACGCCCTGGTCGTCGACGGCAGTGTGGGCGGCTCGCACGCGGTGGGCCTGGTCCCGGAGGGCCACGAGAACAACACCACCGCCATCCCCTCGGACGTGTTCACCGTCGGCGGCACGATGTACATGCACCTGATGCGGGGCGTGCTGTACCGGACGCACCACTCCGACTTCTGGCGCTCGGACGACAACGGTGAGACCTGGCAGTACCTGTGCCAGTGGCCGGGCGATCTGTACGGCGGCCAGTTCCAGCAGAAGACGTACGCCGTCGCCGACGACGGCTACTGCTACGTCCTGTCCTCGGTCTTCAACCGGGAGATCGCCTCCGACCTCCTGCTGCACCGGGTCCGCCAGGGCCGGCTGGGCGACCCGGCGGCGTACGAGCCGTGGGGTTACGCGAACGGCGCCTGGGCCTGGGGCAACTACCCCACCTCGGTCACCGGGCGCCGCAGGTGGGGCGAGATCTGCTTCCGCGCGATGGGCGGCGGGTACGCCCTCACCTGGCTGAACATGGACGTCCTGTCGATGCGCGCCCAGTTCTTCGCCCTGCCGACCAGCGATCTGTTCGCCACCCCGGAACAGACGATGATCGTCCCGACGACACCGGGCCACGAGACGGGCAACGCCGTCGCCAGTCCCTACGGCGGATTCATCGTCCCGGGCTCGACGTCCGACGACTTCCACATCGCCGTCAGCCAGTGGTACGACAACCAGAACTACCGGGTGATGCAGTACCGCATCGACGGCCTGTCCGCGTAGCGCTCCGCCGTCCTCCGGGGCACCTGGTCGCACAGGTGCCCCGCCCGCGCGTGCACGTGTGTCCGTCAGGCCTTGTTCTGCGAAGCCCAGAACTCGTCGAACGTGAGCTCGCCGTCGCCGTTGCCGTCGTGGGCGTTGATGACGGCCTGGGCGACCGTCTCGGTGACGTACGGGTCGCCGAGCTGCGCCATGGCGCTCTTGTACTCGGCGGCCGTGATGCGGCCGTCGCCGTTCTGGTCGAAGCGCTCGAATGCCGTGCGTGCCGACTCGATGTCCGCCACTGTTCCGCCCCTTCGTTAAGCGTCGTTGACGAAGGTCAGATTATCCGGCTGTCCGGACGGCTGATCTGCCGGGCGACCGCGCCCGGCACGCCCCGGGATCCGTCAGCGGAAGACGCCGGTGTGGCCGAGGGAGTAGCGGCCGGGCTGCGGATAGACCGCGAGGCCGTGCGGACCGCTGCCGACCGGGATCCGGGCGAGCTGCTTGCCGCTGCGGGTGTCGATGGCGTAGACCTCGGCGTCGTAACGCCCGGAGAGCCAGAGCACCTTGCCGTCCGCCGAGACGCCGCCCATGTCCGGGCTGCCGCCGTCGGGGAGGTGCCACTTCCCGGTGAGCTTGTCCTTGCCGAAGTCGAAGACCGACACGGAGCCCTCGCCCCGGTTGGTGACGTACATCTGCCGGGAGTCCCGGCTGACGTAGAGCCCGTGGGCGCCCTTGCCGGTCGGCAGGAGCTTCGGTGTGGTGAACGCCTTGCCGTCGAGCACCCACATGCCGTCGGCCATCATGTCGGCGATGTAGAAGGCCGAACCGTCCGGGGAGAGCTTCACGTCCTGGGGCATCGCGCCCTCCTTCGGCAGCTTCTGCTCCCCGATCACCTCCATCTTCTCCGTGTCGACCTTGAGGAGTTCGCCGGAGAACTCGCAGGAGACGATGAAGTACCGCCCGTCCGCCGAGAAGTCCGCGTGGTTGACGCCCGCGCAGTTCACCGGAACGGTCTTGGCGACCTTCATGGTCTGCGGGTCGCGGAAGACCAGTTCGCGGTCCATGGAGGCCATGACCACGGCGTACTTGCCGTTCGGGGTGAAGTAGAGGTTGTACGGATCGGAGACGTCGAGCGTCCGGCCTGCCTTCCCGGTGGCCGGGTCGATCGCGGTGAGGCTGTCGCCGAGGTCGTTGTTGACCCAGAGCGTCTTCAGGTCCCAGGAGGGCACGACGTGCTGCGGCTGGTTGCCGACGGGGATGGTCTCGACGACCTTGTACGTCGCCGGGTCGATCACCGACACGGTGTTGCTGTTGGTGTTGGGGACGTAGATCCGGGAGGGGAAGTCCTTGACCGCCGGGGCGAGCTTCCCCGCGCGGTCCGCCGCGTAGACGTCCTCGGGGTCCAGGACGGGCGGCATCCCGGGCAGCCCCGCCGGGGCCGCCGGCCGGTCGGCGGCGGCCTCCGTGCGGGAGGCGGCGGGGCGGGCGTGGTCCGCGGGGGCGGCGCAGGCGGCGAGCGCGGCGACGAGCAGGGCTGCGGCGGTGAGGGCGCGCGGGGAGGGAGGCATCAGGTCAACAGCTCCGTGGTGGTCACCGCGCGCAGTTGGCGCCGGTCGATTTCGGTGAGGAGGAGGGGCAGCGCGGCGACGGTGTCGCGGTAGCCGAAGTGCAGGCTCACCACGGAGCCGTTGCGGAGTTCGCCGGCGACCTTGCGGGTGACGGCCGCGACCCCGGGTGAGGTGAAGTCGAGGGAGTCCACGTCGTAGGAGAGCACGTGCGGGTATCCGGCCCGGCGTGCGAGGTCCTGGACGAGCGGGGTGGCGTGCTGGGCGCGCGAGGGTCTGAACCAGGTGCCGATCGAGCCGGTGAGCCGGCGCAGCCGCCGGGCGCAGCCGTCGATCTCCTCGTACGCCCGTGTCTCGTCCATCGTGTTGATGTCGAGGTGGCTCTGGGTGTGGTTGCCGAGGTCGTGGCCGCCGTCGAGGATCCGGCGGGCCATGCCGGGGTTCTGGTCGAGCCAGCTGCCGACGGCCAGGACGGTGAGCCGGGCACCGGCCCGTTCGGCCGCGGCGAGGACGGCCCGGGCCAGGACGGGGTCGCCCTGGCCGTGGAAGGTGAGGGCGACCCGGGGGCGGCTGCGGGGGCCGTGCTCGATCTCGGCCGGCTGCCCGGGGAGGCGCCGCGGGGCGGCGGCCGGGCGTACGGCGCCGTGGGCCTTCCGGGCACTCTGCGGTCCGGGGCTGCCGGGGGTGGCGCCCGGGGTGCCGGAGGTGTCCTCGCCGTTCCGCGCCGTACGGGCCGGGGGCCGCGTGGTTCCGTCCGGTGCGCAGCTCACGGCGGAGGCACCCGCCAGGACCGCTCCGGCCGCCGTACGCAGGGCGCCGCGGCGGGCCACCGGTGTCCTGCGACCGCTCATGGGCGTCCACCTCGGGTCGGTTCGGGTGCTGCTTCGACGGGACCCGAGACACAGTAAGGCGACATGTATGGAAATACCGTGGTGGCGGGATGGAGGAACCACCACGCGGTGTTCGATGAATCACCGAGCGAAGTCGGCCGATACGCAGAGAATGCCAGGTGCGTGACCCATCACACCTGCGATTCATTACCCGAATGAGCAGATTTGTGGCGACATGCCCGTTTTAGGGTTTTGGCTCCGGGGTCGCCCGTCTGCCATAGTCGGGAGCACGACCTCCTCCGACCCGAGCCAGGTCCCCCGTGCGGCCGTGGACACACCCCCCATTCCGCGGCCCCCTCAGGAACCCCCGACGCGCCTCACCCAGGCCGACCGGGGGTTTCTGCGTGTCAGCGGTCGGTGGTGCGCATCTCGAACCAGGTGGTCTTCCCGCGCGGTAAGAGATCCACACCCCACCGGTCGGAGAGCTTGTCGACCAGGAAGAGGCCGCGCCCGCTGACATCCATCTCCCGTACGGGCATGAGGCACGGCAGCCCGCGCGAGGGATCGCGCACCTCGATCCGGACCCAGCCGCGCCGGCGCAGCATCCGCAGGCCGAAAACCCGCGCCCCGGTATGCCGTACCGCGTTGCCCACGAGCTCCGAGACCAGTAGCACACCGTGTTCGGCGGTCTGCGGCGGAAGCTGCCACTGACGCAGCATCACGCACGAAGTGATCCGCCGGGCGGTCGCCGCGGACTCCGGACGGGAGGGCAGCCGGACTTCGCCCTCCGTCGGATTTCCGAACAACTCCAGCGCCTTGAACGCCTGTTCGTCTTCGACGGCAGTCGTCCAGCGCGCCGCTGTCGCACCACTGTGCGGTCGCGGCTGTTCCACACCCTCGAGGCCCGCCATGCTCACCATCATGGCCGTACAGAACGCTCTCTGTGACCGTTCCGGTGAATCCCCTTACCGGAACCAGTCATTCCGGGCCGTTTCAACGGCATATGCCAGAGGCAGAAAAGGCCCCCGTGCAGCCACATCCACCTGCGGCGACGACGGGAGCCCAGGTAATTGCACGAGCGGGGCGGACGCCGGGCCTTAAGGTTCTCTTAAGGTCCAGCTAATCCGCCCGCACGGATGAACGTGCGCGCCTCTGTACGCAACTCACGCTCGGTCAGAGGAATCGGGCCTTGCCCGGCCCCTCCTCCACGAAGCTGCGCATGCCGCGCTCGCGGTCCTCGGTGGCGAACAGGCCCGCGAACCAGTTCCGCTCGATCGTGAGCCCGGTGTCGATGTCCGTCTCCAGCCCCGCGTCCACGGACTCCTTGGCGGCCCGCAGCGCCAGGGCGGGCCCCTGCGCCAGCCGGGCGGCCCAGGCGCGCGCCTGCTCGTACACCTCGGCGGCGGGCACCACACGGTCCACGAGGCCGATCGCCAGGGCCTCCTCGGCCTTCACCTGACGGCCCGTGAAGATCAGGTCCTTGGCCTTCGACGGCCCCACCAGCCGGGCCAGGCGCTGGGTGCCGCCGGCGCCGGGGATCAGCCCCAGCAGGATCTCCGGCTGGCCGAGCTTCGCGTTGTCCGCGGCGATCCTGAAGTCGGCGCAGAGCGCGAGCTCGCAGCCGCCGCCCAGGGCGTAACCGGTGACGGCCGCGACCACGGGCTTGGGGATGCGCGCCACGGCGGTGAAGGACTCCTGGAGGGCCCGGGAGCGTACGACCATCGCCGCGTGGTCCATCGCCTGCATCTCCTTGATGTCCGCGCCCGCCGCGAACACCTTCTCGCCGCCGTAGAGGATCACCGCGCGCACGTCCTCGCGCCGCCCGGCCTCCTCGGCGAGCTCGCGCAGCCGGTCCTGGACGGCGACGTCCAGGGCGTTCATGGGCGGCCGGTCCAGCCGGATGGTGCCGACGTTGTCGTGTACTTCGAGGGTTACGGTCATGGGAGGCAGGTTAACCGCCGCTAACGCGGGCGGGCCCGGTGCCGTTGGTCACAGCACCGGGCCCGCCTCGTGGAGCGGATCTACTTGATCCACTCCGACCAGTCCATGTTCCAGCCGTTGAGGCCGTTGTCCGGCTGGATCACCTTGTCCTTGGAGTTCTTGACGATCACGACGTCGCCGATCAGGGAGTTGTCGAAGAGCCAGGCGGCGGGCGTCTTGCTGTCCCAGGCGCCCCGCACGTCCCGCAGGCCGACACAGCCGTGGCTGGTGTTGGTCGTACCGAAGATGCCGGACCCGCCCCAGTAGTTGCCGTGGATGAAGGTGCCCGAGGTCGACAGGCGCATGGCGTGCGGCACGTCCTTGATGTCGTACTCGCCGCCGAAGCCGACGGTGTCGCCGTTCATCCGGGTCACCTTGAGCTTCTCGCTGATGACCATCTGGCCGTTGTACGTGGTCGTGGCCGGGGCGCCCGCGGAGATCGGGATGTCCTTGATCTGCTTGCCGTCACGGACCACCTTCATCCGGTGGGAGCTCGCGTCGACCGTGGAGACCTGGCTGCGGCCGATGGTGAACTTCACGGTCTTGGCCTGCTTGCCGTAGACCCCCGGCCGCCCCTCGACGCCGTCGAGGTCCAGGCGCAGGGTCACCTTCGTGCCCGCCGCCCAGTACTCCTCGGGGCGGAAGTCGAGGCGGTCGTTGCCGAACCAGTGCGGCTCGATCTGCACGGCGGGCTCCGCCGTCACGCTGATCGCCTTCTCCACGGCGTCCGGGTCGGTGATCCCCCGGGTGAAGTGGATCGACACCGGCATGCCCACGCCGACCGTCGAACCGTCCTCGGGCGTGTACTGCCCGATGAAGGTGTTCTGCGGGACCAGCGTGGTGAAGCTGGTGTCCTTCGCCGACTGGCGGCCCTTGTCGTCCTTGGCGACCGCGTGCACCGTGTACTTGGTGGCGGCGGCCAGATGACGGTCGGGCACCCAGCTGAGGCCGTCCGCGGCGATCTTGCCCGCGACCGCCCCGCCCTTGGGGTCGGCGACCTTCACCGTGGTCAGCTTGCCCTGCGCGGCCGTGACCTTCAGCGCCCCGCTGGTCGCCACGTCGTCCGCGCCGTCCTTGGGCGCGATGGTCACCACCGCCTGCGAGGCGCTGGTGTCGTCGACCTTCCCGCCCGGCTTCCCGCCGTTCTTGTCGGCGGCGTTCCCGTCACCGCCGCACGCGGTCACCAGCAACAGCAGCGCGCCCAGTACCAGTGCGAGAAGTCCGCGGGCTCCGCGCCCGCGCCGTTCCCCGCCCGCGCCGGCCCATGCCCCCGATATCGGCTGCCCGTTCAATGTGGTCGTCTCCCCTCGCACGGCCTGGCCCCGCCATGGCCCGCACCCCCGCGCGCTGTACATACGCGCTCGGCGCTAGATAATCACACCGCGCGTGGGGAGAACTCCCCCGGAATGTCACTGTTCCGTCCCAAGTCGGCCCGGGCCGCCCCCGGGTGGTCCCGGAGAGCGCCCCTCCGGGACCTTCCCTGGTCAAAACGGGGTCAGCGCAGGGCGGAGCCCGCCTTCCACTGCGCCCAGCCGATGTTCCAGCCGCCGAGGCCGTTGTCCGGCGCGACGGTCGCGTCGGTGGAGTTGACCACCTCGACGACGTCGCCCACGAGCGTCCGCTCGAAGAACCAGCCGGCCGGGGTGTCCGAGCTGCCGCCCTTCACGTCACGCAGCCCGATGCAGCCGTGGCTGGTGTTCTCGGAGCCGAAGATGTCCGGGGACTCCCAGTAGTTGCCGTGCAGGAAGGTGCCCGACTTCGTCAGCCGGATGGCGTGGGGCACGTCCTTGATGTCGTACTCACCGCCGAAGCCGACGGTGCTGCCGTCCATGCGGGTCACGTCGTGCAGCTCCGAGACGACCATCTTCCCGTTGTACGTGGTCGTCTTCTCGGCGCCCGCGGTGATCGGCACCGTGCTGACGACCTCACCGTCGCGGCGCACCTCCATGGTGTGTGCCTGGGCGTCCACCACGGACGTCTGGGAGCGGCCCACCCGGAAGGACACCTCCTTCTGCTGGCTGCCGTAGACCCCCGGCGCGCCCTCCACGTCGCGCAGGCCCACGTCGACGGTGACCTCGGTCCCCGGCTCCCAGTAGGTGGCGGGGCGGAAGTCGAGCCGTTCCTTGCCGAACCAGTGGCCGACGACCTCGACCTCGGGTTCCGTGGTGATCCGGATGGCCTTCTCCACCGCGGCACGGTTCTTGACGGGCCGGTTGAAGTCGAAGGAGACGATCATGCCGGTGCCCACGGTGGACCGGTTCTCGGGCTTGAAGTAGCCGATGAAGCGGTCCTTGGGGACGAGCGTGGTGAAGGTGGTGCTGCGGGCCGAGCGGTGGCCGTCGCCGTCGACGGCGACGGCCTCCACGCTGTACTTCCCGGCCAGCCCCAGCCGGTACCCGTCGTCCCTGGGGGCCCAGGACCGGCCGTCCTGCGCGATCCGGCCCGGCACCTCCCGGTGTTCCGCGTCCTCCATCCGGGTCACCTTCACCCGCTCCAGCCGTCCGTCGGGGACGGTGACCTGGAGCCGGCTGTCGGCGCCCACGTTCTCGGCGCCGTCCTTGGGGACGATCCGGATGGCGTCCCCGGGTGACCGGTCGTCCCCGAAGAACGACGTTGCCTCGGTGCAGCCCGTCAGTACGGCCAGCACGGTGAACAGTCCTGCCCATGTCAGCACGGCGGCCGAACCCGCCCGTGCTCTCTTCGCTACGTGGTTCACGCCTCCCCCAACGACGTGGCCGCCCCGGGGAAACGTGAGTGCGGGCCGCCCGGTGGGCAGAACAGAGGGGAGGACACCGCTCGGAAGACCGCGGCCGGGACGCCGCGCACTCCTACGGCGGGTGGCCGCTCCTACGAGCCGCAGGAGGCTAGAGGTGTCGAGCACAGCCGAGCAGGAGGAAACGCCGCGTACGACGGGGAGAGTGATGGCGGCCCCGTCGGCCCCGAAGGACCGACCGGACGAACCACCCGTATGGCCGGGTGCCCCGATGCCGCTGGGCGCGCGCTTCCGGGTCGGGCCCGACGGGGTGGCGGGCACCAACTTCGCCCTCTGGGCCGGTGGCGCCGAGGCAGTCGAGCTCTGCCTCTTCGACGAACGGGGCACCGAGACCCGTCTCCCGCTGACCGAGCTGACCCACGAGATCTGGCACGGCTTCGTCCCCGGCGTCGGCGCGGGACAGCGGTACGGCTACCGGGTGCACGGCCGCTGGGACCCCTGGACCGGTGCCCGGTGGAACGCGGCCAAGCTGCTCCTCGACCCGTACGCCCGCGCGGTGGACGGGTCGTTCACCCTGCCGCCCGAGGTCTACGGCCATGTACGGGACTGGCCCGAGCAGCACGTCGCCGACACCGTGCGCGACGACCGGGACTCCGCGCCGTACGTCCCCAAGGCCGTCGTCGTGCATGACGACGACGACTGGGCGGAGGACCGCAGGCCCAAGACGCCGTGGGCGGACACGGTCATCTACGAACTGCACGTACGCGGCTTCACCCGGCTCCACCCGGACATCCCGCCCGAGCTGCGCGGCACGTACGCCGGACTCGCGCACCCCGCGGCCATCGGGCACCTGCGGCGGCTCGGTGTGACGGCCGTCGAGCTCCTTCCCGTCCACCAGTTCGCCCACGAGGACCATCTGCTGCGGCGCGGGCTGCACAACTACTGGGGCTACAACTCGATCGGCTACTTCGCCCCGCACGCGGACTACGCGGCCAGCGGGACGACGGGCGGCCAGGTCGGCGAGTTCAAGCAGATGGTGCGCGCCCTGCACGACGCCGGGATCGAGGTGATCCTCGACGTGGTCTACAACCACACGGCGGAGGCCGGCGAACTCGGCCCGATGCTCTCGCTGCGCGGCATCGACAACCGCGGCTACTACCGCCTCCAGCAGGACGCCCGCCGCTACGCCGACTACACCGGCTGCGGCAACACCCTCCACGTGGTGCAGCCGCAGGTCCTCCGGCTGATCACGGACTCGCTCCGCTACTGGGTGACGGAGATGGGCGTCGACGGCTTCCGCTTCGACCTGGCGGCGGCGCTCGCCCGCTCGATGCACGACGTGGACATGCTCTCCCCCTTCCTCGCGGTGATCGCCCAGGACCCGGTGCTGCGCCGGGTCAAGCTGATCGCCGAACCGTGGGACGTCGGCAACGGCGGCTACCAGGTGGGCGCGTTCCCGCCGCTGTGGACGGAGTGGAACGACCGCTACCGCGACGCCGTACGCGACTTCTGGCGCGGCGCCCTGCCCGACGTACGCGACATCGGCTACCGGCTCACCGGGTCGAGCGACCTGTACGCGTGGGGCGGCAGGCGGCCGTACGCCTCGGTCAACTTCGTCACCGCGCACGACGGTTTCACCCTGCGCGACCTGGTCAGCTACCAGGACAAGCACAACGAGGCCAACGGCGAGGGCAACCGCGACGGCACCAACGACAACCGCTCCTGGAACGGCGGCGCCGAGGGCGAGACCGACGACCCCGACGTCAACGCGCTGCGCCTGCGGCAGCTGCGCAACCTCCTGACCACGCTGCTCCTGTCGACCGGGGTGCCGATGCTGGTCGCGGGCGACGAGATGGGCCGTACACAGGGCGGCAACAACAACGCCTACTGCCAGGACAACGAGGTCAGCTGGCTGGACTGGTCGCTCCTGGAGGAGCCCCGCTGGCGGGGACTGACGGAGCTGACCGCCCGGGTGCTGGCCCTGCGCCACCGTCACCCGGTGCTGCGCCGCCGGGCCTTCTTCGCCGGGACGCCGCAGGCGCCCGACGGGCTGCGGGACCTGGCCTGGTTCACCCCGCAGGGCGAGGAGATGACGGAGGACGACTGGTACGCGCCGGCCGCGACGCTCGCCCTCTACCTGTCCGGGCGCGACATCCCCGGCCGGGACGCCCGGGGCGGGCAGATCACCGACGACAGCTTCCTGGCGGTCCTGCACGCCGACCACCGGCCCTGCGCGTTCCGGCTCCCCGGACCGCCCTGGGCCCAGGCCTACGAACTGGTCCTGGACACCTCGCGGGAGGACCAGTCCACGGCTCCGGGCACGCTCCACCGGGGCCGTTCGGAGCTCACGGTGGAGGGCAGGTCGGTGCTGCTGCTGCGGGTGGCGGAGTAGGCGGGCGGGGCCGGCTCAGCCGAGGATGCCGCGTTCGTAGGCGAGCGCGACGGCCGCCGCGCGGTCCTTCGCGCCCAGTTTGGCGAAGACATGGGTGAGGTGCGTCTTCACGGTCGCCTCGCTGATGAACAGCTCGGCGGCGATCTCCCGGTTCGAGGTGCCCCGGGCGACGAGCCGGAGCACCTCGCACTCGCGCGCGGACAGCGACTCGTGGCCGGGCGCGGCCGGGGCGCGCACCCGTGAGACGAGCCGGGAGGCGACGGCCGGCGACAGCACGGTACGGCCGTCGGCGGCGGCGCGTACGGCGGTGAAGAGCTCGTCGCGGGGCGCGTCCTTGAGCAGATAGCCGGTCGCGCCCGCCTCGATGGCGGGCAGGGTGTCGGAGTCCGTGTCGTACGTGGTGAGGACGAGCACCCTGGAGCGGGCGCCGAGCCGGGTGAGCTCGGCGATGGCGGCCACTCCCCCGCCGCCCGGCATCCGCAGGTCCATCAGGACGACGTCGGGGTCGAGGCGGGTGGTGAGCTCCACGGCGGCCACGCCGTCCGCCGCCTCGCCGAGCACCTCGAAGCCGGGCGCGGAGCTGAACATCCCGCGCAGACCGTCCCGTACGACGGGGTGGTCGTCGACGAGCACGAGGGTGATGACGCGGGTGGTTCCGGTGGCCTCGTTCATATCGGCTCCAGGTTATCGGCCGCGGCGCGGCGTACGAGCGGTACCCGGGCGGAGACGGCCGTGCCCAGACCGGGTTCCGACTCCACCTCGACGGTGCCGGCGATCCGCTCGGCGCGGGCCCGCATCCCGCCGAGGCCGAAGCCGCCCGCGCCGCTGCGCGGGGGCAGGGCGGCGGGGTCGAAGCCGCAGCCGTCGTCGCGTATGTCCAGGGTGATCTCGTCGCCCATGTAGGAGAGGGTGACGCCCGCCCGTGCCGCCCCCGCATGGCGGGCGGCGTTGGCGAGGGCCTCCTCGGCGATGCGGAGCAGGGTGGCGCCGACCTCGTCGTGGAGCGGTTCGACGGTGCCGGTGACGGTGAGGTCGGCGCGTGCGCCCGTGCGGCCCGCCCAGTCGTCGACGGTCCTGCGGAGCGCGCCCGGCAGGTCGTCGCGCTCCAGCGCGGAGGGCACCAGGTTGTGCACGGAGCGGCGGGCCTCGCCGAGGCTGTGGCGGGCGAGCGCCGAGGCACGGTCGAGGTGTTCACGGGAGCGCGCGGGGTCGTCGGTCGAGGTGACGGCCTGGAGCTGGGCGATGATCCCGGTCAGGCCCTGCGCGAGGGTGTCGTGGATCTCGGCGGCCAGCCGGCGCCGCTCGTCGGCCACCCCGGCCTCCCGTGCCTGGAGCAGCAGTTGGGCGTGCAGGGTGGCGTTCTCGGCGAGGGCCTGTTCCAGCCGGGTGTTGGCGAGTTCCAGCTCGGAGATGGTCTCGGTCTGGCGCCTGGTCCGCTCCGCCTCGCGGGCGCCGATGTTGCCGAAGAACAGGGCGAGGGAGGCGTGCAGGACGAAGAGGGCGCCGAAGGCCGCCCAGTTGGTGAGGGAGGCCGGGGGCATCCCGCTTCCGGACTGGGAGCCCGCCATGGTGACGGCGGTGCACAGCATCCCGGCGCGTGCGTACCGCTTCGGCAGCAGGTCGCCGACGTCGAAGTAGCCGATGATCGCGTAGATGGAGAAGAACGGGTTGCACCAGCAGAGCGCGAACGCCAGCACGGTCCGCAGGACGTAGTACACGACGGCGGCCCGGGGGTGCGGGGCCGCGTCCCGCCGGGTGCGGCCCCACCACAGCTGGAGGGCGCAGGCCGCCGCCGTCAGGGCACCCGCCGCGTACACGTCCCTCCCGGACATCCCGACGAGGCCGGAGGAGAGCGCGGCCATCAGGACGGCGATGCCCAGGAGGGTGTACGGGCCGTACCGGTGGAAGCGCCGCTCCATCGTCGTACCGTCCCGTGCCGTCCCCACGACGACCGTCCTCATCTGTGTCACTCCCAGCGGAAGAGCCTGGTCGACGCCGTGCCCAGCGCCGCGGTCCACACCATCATGACGCCGAGGTGCGCCCAGCCCGGCCAGTGGCCGAGACCCGCCTGGTCCAGTGCCTGGGAGGCGGCGCCGAAGGGTGTGAACTCGACGATCCGGCGGAGCAGGTCGGGCATGGTCTGGACGGGCACCCAGACCCCGGCCGTGAACATCATGACCAGGTACGCCACCGAGCCGACGGCGGCCGAGACCTTGGTCGTCCTGGACAGCGCGCAGATGGTGGCGCCGAGCGCGAGGACGCAGGCGACGGCCAGCAGGAGCGCCAGGGCGTAACCGTCGGTCCGGCGTGGCAGGGGCACCCCGAAGGCGATCCGGCCGACGGCCATGACGAGGACGGCGGAGCCCAGCGAGGCCGCCCCGTGCAGCACGATCTGCGCGGCGAGCAGCGCCGAGGGGCGTACCGGGGTGGCAGACATACGGCGCAGGATGCCGCGTTCGCGGTAGCCGGCGAGGACGGGCGGCATGGCCTGCAGTCCGGCCATGATCAGGGCGAGCAGCACGGCCACGGGGACGTACAGCTCGATGACGCTGCGCCCGCCGAGGTCGTCGGTCTCCTCCCGGAAGGACGGGATGAGGCCGAGGATCGTGAGGAGGGCGGCGGGGAAGACCAGGATCCAGAAGAGGCTGCCGGGTTCCCGGAGGAAGAGCCGGGTCTCCGCCCTCAGTACGGCGGTGAGCGGACGGGGCGCCGGGGTGGCCGGCACCGGGGCGGTGGTGGTCGTGGGCATCAGGCGTCCTGCTCCGTGAGGTCGAGGAAGGCGTCGTCCAGGCTGGTCTCCAGGACACGGAGCCGGCTGGCGGTGATGCGGAGTCCGGCCAGCAGCGAGATCACCGCGTCGGCGGTCGCGTCGGTGCCGTGGACGGTGATCCGGCCGTCGTGGCCGTCGGTGGAGACCGACACCGCGCCGGGGAGCCGGGCGAGTTCGCCGGGGTCGGGGAGCGGCTTCGAGGGGGTGAAGGAGATGACGGTGGAGCCGGCGGAGCGGTCGATCAGTCCGGAGGGGGTGTCGAGGGCGGCGAGGCGGCCCTTGTCGATGACGGCGATCCGGTCGCAGAGCCGCTGGGCCTCCTCCATGAAGTGGGTGACCAGGACGACCGTCACCCCGCCGTCCCGTACCTCCTCGATGAGCTGCCAGGTGTCGCGCCGGGCGCGGGGGTCGAGGCCGGTGGTCAGCTCGTCGAGGACGACCACGCGCGGGTTCCCGATGAGGGCGAGCGCGATGAACAGCCGTTGCTTCTGGCCGCCGGAGAGGGTGGCGAAGCGGCGGTCGAGGTGGCTGTCGAGGCCGAGCCGTTCGGCGAGCGCGTGCCGGTCGGCGGGGCGCGGGTAGAAGGCGCTGTAGAGCTCCAGCGCCTCACGCACGGTCAGCTTGGGCTGGAGTTCGCTCTCCTGGAGCTGGGCGCCCAGCAGCTGGGTGACCTCGTGCCGGTCGGTGGCGGGGTCGAGTCCGGCGACCCGGACGGTTCCCGCGTCGGGGATCCGGAGGCCTTCGACGCATTCGACGGTGGTGGTCTTGCCGGCTCCGTTGGGGCCGAGGATCCCGAAGATCTCCCCCTCGTCGACGGTGAAGTCCACCCCGTCGACCACCGGGCGCCCGCCGTAGGCCTTGTGGAGCCCGTGTACTTCGATGATTGCCATGCCCGCAAGGATTCCGGCGGGCGGGCGGCCCCGGTATCCGCCGTCACGCTCGAACCGGCATCATCCGATCGGTTGACCGGGCACTGCGACCCACGGCGTGTGACCGGAAAACCACGTGAGCGATGTCAGTGGTGAACCATAGGCTCGCTCCTGATGCCCGAAAAACCTGCAGAGCCCACGGACCGGTCCGCCGTGCGCTCCCTCCTGCGACTGTGGCCCTATGTCAGACCGGTGCGCCTGCGCTGGATCAGTGCCGCCCTGGTGGCGGTTCTCGCGTCCTGTCTCGCCCTGGTGATCCCACTGATCCTGAAGTGGATGGTGGACGGCCCCGTCGCGGACCGTGATCCGGGCGGGGTCTGGCTGGGGGCGCTCTACCTGTTGCTGCTGGGGATCGTCGAGGCCGGGCTGTTCGGGCTCCGGCGGTGGCTCGTGGCCCGGCCGCTGGCGGGGGTGGAGGCGGCGATGCGCGCCGATCTCTACCGCCATCTCCAGCGGCTGCCGGTGGCGTTCCACGACCGCTGGCCCTCGGGGCAGTTGCTCTCCCGCGGGACCACTGACCTGATGCTGCTGCGGATGTTCCTGGCGTTCCCGCTGACGTTCCTGCTGGTCAACGGCACGACGATTCTCGTCGGTTTCGTCATCCTGTTCGTCCAGGAGTGGTCGCTGGGGCTGGTGCTGCTCGCGCCGGCCGTTCCTCTGATGGTCCTGTGCTCGCTCTTCGAGACGAAGTACGCGCTGGTGGCACGGAAGGCCCAGGACCAGGTCGGCGATCTGACGACGGTCGTCGAGGAGAGCGTGCTGGGCATCCGGATCGTCAAGGGCTTCGGCCGCAACCGCAGCCAGGCGCTCGCCTTCCGCGCGCTGGCGCAGCGGCTGCGCGCCACGGAGCTGGGCAAGGCCCGGCTGCTCGCGGGCATCTGGGCGCTCATCACCGCCATCCCGGAGCTCGCGATCGGCGCCGCGCTGGTCCTCGGCACGATCGAGGTCGCGAACGGCGGGCTGTCGGCGGGCACGCTCGTCGCGTTCCTCTCGACGGCGCTGGCGCTGCGCTGGCCGGTCGAGTCGATCGGCTTCCTGCTGGCCATGAGCCAGGAGTCGGCGACGGCCGCCGACCGCTACTTCGAGGTCATGGACGTCGCGGAGGAGCCGGAGCCCGAGGCACCGGGAGAAGCGGCCGGAGCGGGCCGGGGCATCGTCTTCGAGGGGGTGGAGTTCCGCTATCCCGACGCGGGTCCCGGCTCACCGCCCGCCCTCGCCAGGATCGATCTGCACATCCGTCCCGGCGAGACGATGGCCCTGGTGGGAGCCACGGGTTCCGGGAAGACGACGCTGACGGCGCTCGTCCCCCGGCTGCACGAGGTCACCGGCGGCCGGATCCTGCTGGACGGCGAGGACATCGCCACCATGCGGCGGTCCCGGCTGCGCGAGCTGGTGTCGGTGGCCTTCGAGGAGCCCACGCTGTTCTCGGCGACCGTCGGGGAGAACGTGCTGATGGGCGCGGAGGGCGCGAGCGAGAAGGAGCTGCGCCGGGCGCTGTCGGTGGCGCAGGCCGGTTTCGTGCACGACCTTCCGCAGGGCGTCGGCACCCAGGTCGGCGAGCAGGGGCTCAGCCTCTCCGGCGGCCAGCGGCAGCGGCTCGCCCTGGCCCGTGCCGTCGTCGGGGCACCGCGCTTCCTGGTGCTGGACGACCCGCTCTCCGCCCTGGACGTGCACACGGAGGCGCTGGTGGAGGCGGCGCTGCGGCGCGTGCTGGAGGGCACGACGGCCCTGGTCGTCGCCCACCGGCCGTCCACGGTGATGCTCGCGGACCGGGTGGCCCTGCTGTCCGGGGGCCGGATCACCGCCGTGGGAACCCATCAGGAACTCCTGCGCACCCACGCCGAGTACGCCTGGCTGATGTCCGGGGCCGGGGACACCGGCGCCCGCGACACCGGAGTTCTCGTTTCCGAGGAGGGCAGCACCCGATGACCAGTACGACTGCCGACGGAGCCGCCCTCGCCGACGAGGACCTGCCGGACGGAGACGCCGGGCCCCGCGAGCCGGGCGGCGCGGACGCGTTCGACGCCGACGCCCTGCCCGCCCCCCGGGGTGCCACCCTGGCGCTGCTCACCTCTCTGCTCGCGCCGCTGCGGGCCCGGGTGGTCGTGGCGTCCCTGCTGCTGCTCGTCCAGCAGGCCGCCGTGCAGGCGGGGCCGCTGCTCGTGGCGTACGCCATCGACAGCGGTGTGCCCGCGTTCCGGGACCACGACTACGGCCCGCTGGCGGCCGTGGGCATCGGGTACGCCGTGTGCTCGGTCGGCGCGGGGCTCCTCCAGTACGCCTTCATCCGGGCGGCCGCGCGGATCAACCAGGACGTGCTGCTCGATCTGCGCGGCCGGATCTTCCGTCACGCGCAGGCGCTGAGCGTCGACTTCCACGAGCGCTACACCTCCGGCCGGCTGATCTCCCGCTCGACCACGGACGTGGAGTCCCTGCGTGAGCTGCTGAGCGAGGGCCTCCAGGAACTCATCGGGGTGGTCCTGTCGTTCGTGTCGATCTCCGTGATGCTGCTCTGGCTCGACCTCGGCATCGGTGCGATCGCCGTGGCCTCCTTCGGCCCCCTGTATCTGCTGGTGCGGGCGTACCAGCGGCGGGCCGCCAAGGCGTACTCGGCGCGTTCCTCGGCGATCGCCGCGGTCATCGTGAAGTTCGCCGAGACGATGAACGGGATCCGTCCGGTGCAGGCCTTCCGCAGGGAGCGCGCCAACGACCAGGACTTCGCGGTGCTCAACCGCGGCCATGAGCTGAGGAACGGCGACGCGCTGCTGGAGATGGCCCGCTATGTCGTCGGCTCCCGGCTCGTCGCCAACACCGCGGTGGCGGCGATGGTGCTGTGGGGCGCCTACCGGGTCGCTTCGGACACGCTGGCGCTCGGTGTCCTGGCCGCCGCGGTGCTGTATCTGCGGCGGCTCTACGACCCGATCGACCGGCTCGCGATGTTCCTCAACTCCTACCAGTCGGCGGCGGCTTCGCTGGAGAAGATCGCGGGCCTGCTGGCACAGACGCCCACCGTGCCCGAGCCCGTGGCACCGAAGGTGCTGCCCGCGCTCGCCGGTGAACACCCGGGCCGCGAGGTGGTGTTCGACGGGGTGCGGTTCGCCTACCGTACGGGCGGCGAGGTCCTGCCGCGCTTCGACCTGACGATCCCGGCGGGCCGGACCGTGGCCGTGGTCGGCTCGACGGGGGCCGGCAAGTCGACGCTGGCCAAGCTGCTGGCCCGCTTCTACGACCCGACGGAGGGCCGGGTGCTGCTCGACGGCACCGATCTGCGCGATCTGGCGACGGCCGAGCTGCGGCGCGGTGTGGTGATGGTGACCCAGGAGGCGTTCCTGTTCTCCGGGACGATCGCCGAGAACATCGCGATCGGCCGTCCGGAGGCGACACCCGAGGAGATCGAGCGCGCGGCGAAGGCCATCGGGGCGCACGACTTCATCAGCTCGCTGCCCGACGGGTACGACACGGACGTCCGCAAGCGGGGCGGCCGGATCTCCGCCGGGCAGCGCCAGCTGGTGGCCTTCGCGCGGGCGCTGCTCGCGGACCCGGCGGTACTGATCCTCGACGAGGCCACGAGTTCGCTGGACATCCCGGGCGAGCGTGCGGTGCAGCGGGCGATGGACACGGTGCTGCACGGGCGCACGGCGGTGGTGATCGCGCACCGTCTGTCGACCGTGGAGATCGCGGACCGGGTCCTGGTGATGGAGCACGGCCGGATCGTGGAGGACGGCACCCCGGCCGAACTCATCGGCGGTACGGGGCGGTTCGCGGGCCTGCACCGCGCGTGGAAGGAGAGCCTGGCCTGAGGCGCCCCGGGCCGGGGCGGCCCGGAGCCCCCGGCCCGGTCAGGCGGCCGGTCCGTAGGCCCGCAGGAAGGTGTCGACGGCGGCCCGGGCCACCGCCCGGGTCTCGGCGGCCGGGACCGTGCGGGTGCCCAGCCGGGTGCGCGCCTCCATGGGCCCGGTGAGCAGGGAGAGGAGCTGCTCCGCCGCCAGGGCCGGGTCGCAGGGGCGCAGCCGGCCGGCCAGCGAGAGCCGGGCCAGCCGGTCCGCCAGCGCCTCGCCGAGCCGCCCCTGGGTGCGGTCCTGGACGGCCGCGATCAGGTCGGGGAAGCCTCCGACCTGGGCGTACGTCAGCCATCGCAGCGCACGGGCGCGTTCGCCGCAGCAGACCTGGAGCATGCGGTACGCCGTGTCCTCCAGGGCGGCGCGAAGATCGTCACCGGGCGCCCGCAGCTGTTCGGCCACGGCGAGGTTCTCCGCCATCGCCGTGTCGGCGGCCGCCTCGATCGCCTGCCGGAACAGATTCTCCTTGTCCCTGAGGTGGTGGTAGACCGTCGGCTTGGCGACGCCCGCCTCCTCCGCGATCTCCCGTACGCAGGCGTTCTCGTAGCCCCGGCGCGCGAAGACGGTGAACGCGGCGTCGAGGATCGCCTGCCGCTTGTCGATACGTCCCCTCGAAGGCGACTTCACCATCCTCCCCCGGCCGGCCAGGCTCTCGGCCGTACGGCTGTCCGACGACCTGGACCCGGGCCTCGGCGAGCGGATCATGGCGATGCACCTGAAGAAGGTGGCGACGTACCCGGAGTGGGGCCGGCTCCTCGACGCCATCCCCGACGTACGCGTCTCCACCGAGGCCTGACGGAGGCCCGACGGGGACGACCGGAGAACGGGACGGCGCGGAACTGGCCACAGTTGCGCGCCGTCTCAGCCCGTGGTCCCCGTCCGCTTCCGCATGCCCGCCCCGCGTGCCGAGGCTACCGACGGAAACCCCTCTCTGCCCTGCGGTGTACGGAGGATGACCGTCCCATCAACCCCGCACGCCACACGGATGACACACGGCGAAACGTCCGCTTAACGAACATGACCATTCCGGCAACGGACGAGATCCGGCCAATGTGTTGACGCGGTCCTGACACACCCCTGTTCCGGCTGACACTCTTCCTCCGTTCCACGCACCGCCTGCTCTGCCGGCCCGCTCACCCAGCGGGTCGTGGCCCCCCTCGCAGAAGGAGTCCGCGTGAGACCCACGCCCAGCCGTCGTGCCACCGCGACCGGCGCTCTGATAGCCGCAACCGCCCTCCTCGCCGTCGGAATGCAGGGCGGTGCCGCAACGGCCGCCCCGGAGGGCGCGAGTGCCGCCCCCGCCGCCGCCGTGAAGGGTGCCGACCCCGGCGCGCTCCCCGCGAAGCTCAGCCCCTCCCAGCGTGCCGAACTGCTGAAGGAGGCCAACTCCACGAAGGCGGCGACCGCCAAGGAGCTCGGCCTCGGGTCCACGGAGAAGCTCGTCGTCCGCGATGTCGTCAAGGATGTCGACGGCACCACGCACACCCGCTACGAGCGCACCCTCGACGGCCTCCCGGTCCTCGGCGGCGACCTGGTCGTGGCCGAGTCGAAGTCCGGGACGACCGAGGGCGTCACCAAGGCGTCCAAGGCGACCGGCGCCCAGCTGAAGGCGGTCGGCACCACCGCGGACGTCGCGCCGGCCACCGCCGAGAAGCAGGCGCTCACCGCGGCCCGCGCCGACGGCTCGAAGAGCACCGAGGCCTCCTCGGCCCCGCGCAAGGTCGTCTGGGCGGCGAGCGGCACCCCGCAGCTCGCCTACGAGACCGTGGTCGGCGGCCTCCAGCACGACGGCACCCCGAACGAGCTGCACGTCATCACGGACGCCTCCTCGGGCGCCAAGCTCTTCGAGTGGCAGGCGATCGAGAACGGCACGGGCAACACGCAGTACAGCGGCACGGTCACGCTGGGCACCTCGGGCTCCGGCAGCTCGTACAACCTCACCGACACCGCCCGCGGCGGCCACAAGACGTACAACCTGAACCGCGGTACGTCCGGCACCGGAACCCTGTTCTCCGGCACCGACGACGTCTGGGGCAACGGCAGCGCCTCCAACACCGAGACGGCCGCCGCCGACGCGCACTACGGTGCCGCCGAGACGTGGGACTTCTACAAGAACGTCATGGGCCGCACCGGCATCAAGGGCGACGGCGTCGGCGCGTACTCCCGCGTCCACTACGGCAACAACTACGTCAACGCCTTCTGGTCGGACAGCTGCTTCTGCATGACGTACGGCGACGGAAGCGGCAACCTCGCGCCGCTGACCTCCCTGGACGTCGCGGCCCACGAGATGACGCACGGCGTCACCTCGAACACCGCAGGCCTCAACTACAGCGGTGAGTCCGGCGGTCTCAACGAGGCCACCTCGGACATCTTCGCGGCGGGCGTGGAGTTCTACTCCAACACCGCCACGGATCCGGGCGACTACCTCGTCGGCGAGAAGATCGACATCAACGGCGACGGCACGCCGCTGCGTTACATGGACAAGCCGAGCAAGGACGGCGCGTCCAAGGACTCCTGGTACTCGGGCCTCGGCTCGGTCGACGTCCACTACTCCTCGGGCCCGGCGAACCACTTCTTCTACCTGCTCTCCGAGGGCAGCGGCGCCAAGACCGTCAACGGCGTCTCGTACAACTCCCCGACGTCCGACGGGCTTCCGGTGACCGGCATCGGCAGGGACAAGGCGCTGCAGATCTGGTTCAAGGCGCTCACCACGAAGTTCACCTCCACCACGAACTACGCCGCGGCCCGCACCGGCACGCTCGCCGTCGCAGGTGAGCTGTACGGCACCACGAGCGCCGAGTACACCGCGGTCGCCAACGCCTGGGCCGCCATCGCCGTGGGCTCCCGGCCCGGCGGCGGCACCGACCCGGGCGGCAAGGTCTTCCAGAACACGACCGTCAAGGCCATCGCCGACCGCAGCACCACCAACTTCCCGGTCGTCGTCAGCGGCGTCTCCGGCAACGCGCCCAGCAACCTGTCGGTCGCGGTGAACATCAGCCACACCTACCGTGGTGACCTCGTCCTCGACCTGGTCGCCCCGGACGGCACGGCGTACCGCCTGAAGAACTCCTCGTCGAGCGACTCCGCGGACAACGTGGTGGCGACCTACACGGTCAACGCCTCCTCCGAGGTGGCCAACGGCACGTGGAACCTGAAGGTCCAGGACGTCTACTCGGGCGACACCGGCACCTTCAACAGCGTCAAGCTCACCTTCTGAGCACCGCCCGACGACGCTGAACGGGCATCACAGGACGATCGGGAAGGCCCCGGGGAGCACGCTCCCCGGGGCCTTCCCCCGTGTCAGTGGGCGGAGTTCGCGCCCCGGCCGGGTATGTTCTGCTCCGCCCAGACGATCTTGCCGGCCGCCGTACGGCACGAACCCCAGCTGCGGCACAGCAGGTTGATGAGCTGGAGCCCCCGGCCGCCCTTGTCGCTGAGGTCGGCGTGCTGGATCTGCGGCAGGTCCGGCCCGGTGTCGGCCAGCTCCACCTGGAGCCGTTCGTCGCACAGCAGCCGGAGCCGGCCGGGGCCGCCGCCGTAGCGCAGGGCGTTGCCGACCAGTTCGCTGACCACCAGCTCGGTCACATCGGCGAGTTCGGTCAGGTCCCACCGCGCCAGCTGCTCGGTGACCAGCTTGCGGGCCACGGAGGCCGGGTTGCCGTCCGTGGGCAGGTCCCACTCCCGCAACCGCACGTCGGGGCCGAGCTCGTGGCCGCCCGCGACGAGCAGCACCGCCTCGTCGAACCGGCCGTCGTCCTGCCGCGGCGAGGTGAGCGGTCCCCCTGCGTCGAGCTGCTCGGGCGTCATCGCGGCCACGGACGCGCGCAGCCCCTCCAGCTGTACGTCGACGTCGTCGGTGCGCGTCTTGATCAGGCCGTCGGTGTAGAAGACGAGCCGGCCGCCGACCGGTCCGCGCAGCCTCAGCGGGTCGTACGGGATGACCCCGGCGCCCAGCGGCGCTCCGACCGGCACGTCCGGGTAGGCGGCGGTCCCGTCCGCCTCCACCAGCAGCGGCGGCGGATGGCCCGCGCTGGCGATCGTGTAGCTGGAGTCCGCCGGGTCGTAGACCGCGCACAGACAGGTGGCGACCTGGTCGTCCTCAAGGTCGCGGGTGGCCAGGTCGAGCCGGGCGAGCAGCCGGTCGGGGGCGATGTCCAGCATCATCAGCGTACGGGCGACGGCCCGCAGCCTGCCCATCGTGGCGGCGGCGGGCAGACCGTGCCCGGTGACGTCGCCGACGACCAGCGCCGTACGCCCGCTGGGCAGCGCCACCACGTCGTACCAGTCGCCGCCCACCCCCTGCGCGTCGACGGCCGGGGCGTAGTGGGCGTGGACCCGCAGGCCCGGGGTGTGCGGTGTGGCGCGCGGGAGCAGGGAGCGCTGGAGCGAGACGACATGCTCGCGCTCACGTCCGTAGAGCCGGGCGTTGTCCATGAACACAGCGGCCATGGACGCGAGTTGGCTCGCCAGGTCCAGGTCGGCACGGCTGAAGGGCGGGCTGTCGCCGGCGCGTACGAAGTCGGCGGAGCCCAGCAGGACCCCGCGGGCGGTCAGGGGCACGGCCATGTAGCTGTGGACGCCCTGCCGGCGCATCGCCTCCGCCGCGCTCGGGGTCGGCGCGACGCGGTCGTAGTCCTCCGGGGTCATCCGGCTGACCAGGACGGGCCGGCCGTTGCGGAGGCACTCGGTGGTCAGCAGGGTCTCGCGGCGCTCCCGGCGGTCCACCACCTCGCCGACCGGGGCGGGTTCGAGTTCGTCCAGCGCGTCGATGGCCCGCACCGCCATGGCCCGGGTGACGGGCACCGCGGCGCCGGTGACCCGCTCCCCCTCCTCGCCGCGCAGCACGGACTCCAGCAGATCCACGGCGGCGGCGTCGGCCAGCCGCGGGACGCTGAACGCGGCCAGCTCCTCGGCCGTCCGCTCCAGATCGAGCGTCGTGCCGATCCGGGTGCTCGCCGCGTTGAGCCAGCGCATCCGGGCCGCGGTGGTGAAGCGGTCGCCGCGCGGCGGTCCGGCGGGTTCCGGCCGGCGGATGTGCAGCTGCCGGGAGGTGCCGGCCTGCGCGGCCAGCCGACGGGTCAGGCGTCTCGCTCGGCCTCGGCCGCCGTTCACCGTGCTGACCTCCACTCGCGCCCGGGGGGACGCCTCGCTGTCATACCGGCGGGCGCGGGGCCGCACCGGCAGGGCTGTCATGTTAGCGAGATCACGGCGAAATCACCCCTGCCGGTACCCGGCGGACCCGGGCGGGCACGGAGGCGGACCCCGGCGGGCGGGAGAGGCGGACCCGGGCGGGCACGGGGAAGGGCCCGGCGCGAAGTGCGCGCCGGGCCCTCCGGGAGCGTGCGGGGTCAGCGCAGGAGCACCCCGCCGCCGTCCCCCGTGGCCGCGTTCGGCACGGCCACCAGGCCCAGCTCCGCGCCCGAGGCGAGCAGCCGGTGCGCGGGCAGGACCCGCACGGTGTAGCCGTAGGGGCCCGTACGGTCGAGGGCGAGCGGGCCCTCGTACAGCCAGCGGTCCTCCAGGTCGTGACCGCCCGCCGGCTTCAGCGGGAAGGTCTGGGCCTCCGCGATCGCGTCGCCCGAGTCGACGCGCCCGGCGACCACCTGCACCTCCACGTCCTCCGGGTCGAGACCGCCCAGCGCGATCCGGACCCGCAGCGCCAGGGTGGACCCCAGCTCGGCGGAGCCGCCGACCACCGTGTCGGCGGAGGCCTCCACATGGTCGACCGCCACCTGCGGCCAGGCCGCGCGGACCTTGGCCTTCCAGGCGGCCAGCTCACCGGCGGCCTTCGGCTCCAGTGCCCGGCGGGACCGCGCCGCGGGGGCGTAGAGCCTCTCGACGTACTCCCGCACCATGCGGCCCGCGAGCACCTTGGGCCCCAGGGTGATCAGGGTGCGGCGGACCATCTCGATCCACCGCTCGGGCAGGTCCTCCGCGTTGCGGTCGTAGAAGCGGGGGGCGACCCGGTCCTCGATCAGCTCGTAGAGGGCGTTGGCCTCCAGCTCGTCGCGCCGCTCCTCGTCGGTGGCGGAGCCGTCGGCGGTGGGGATCGCCCAGCCGAAGTCGGGCTCGTACCACTCGTCCCACCAGCCGTCGCGCACCGAGAGGTTGAGGCAGCCGTTGAGCGCCGCCTTCATCCCGCTGGTGCCGCAGGCCTCCAGGGGGCGCAGCGGGTTGTTGAGCCAGACGTCGCAGCCCGGGTAGAGCTTCTGCGCCATCCCCATGCCGTAGTCGGGCAGGAAGACGATGCGGTGGCGCACCAGCGGGTCGTCCGAGAACCGCACCAGCTCCTGGACCAGCCGCTTGCCGCCGTCGTCGGCGGGGTGGGCCTTGCCGGCGACGACGATCTGGATCGGGTGGGTCGGGTGGAGCAGCAGCTCACGGAGCCGGTCACGGTCGTGCAGCATCAGCGTGAGGCGCTTGTACGAGGGCACCCGGCGGGCGAAGCCGATGGTGAGCACGTCCGGGTCGAGGACGCCGTCGATCCAGCCCAGTTCGGCGGTGCCGGCGCCGCGCCTGCGCCAGGAGGCGTAGAGCCGCTTGCGCACCTCGGTGACGAGCTGCTCGCGCAGCCCGCGGCGCAGGTCCCAGATCTCCCGGTCGGCGACGGCGGTCACGGCGTCCCAGCGTCTGGGGGTGCCGGCCGCGCCGTCGGCGCCGGTCTGCCGGCCGACCTCGGCCCCGGCGAGGGCGTTCTCCGTGCGTTCGGAGCCGAACGTGCCGGCGCCGAGCCGCAGGACCTCGGGTGCGACCCAGGTCGGGGCGTGCACCCCGTTGGTCACCGAGGTGATCGGCACCTCGGAAGGGTCGAATCCCGGCCACAGCCCGGAGAACATCTCCCGGCTGACGGCGCCGTGCAGCGTGGAGACCCCGTTGGCGCGCTGGGCGAGCCGCAGCCCCATGACCGCCATGTTGAAGAGGTCGGGCTCACCGCCCGGGTACGTCTCCATCCCGAGCCGCAGGATCCGCTCCACGCCGACGCCGGGCAGCTCGCCGTCGTCACCGAAATGGCGGGCGACGAGCTGGCGTTCGAAGCGGTCTATCCCGGCGGGCACCGGGGTGTGCGTGGTGAAGACCGTGCCGGCCCGCACGACCTCCAGGGCCGCGTCGAAGTCCAGGCCGGTCTCGGAGAGCTCCCTGATCCGCTCCAGGCCGAGGAACCCGGCGTGCCCCTCGTTGGTGTGGAACACCTCGGGTGCCGCGTGTCCGGTCAGCCGGCAGTAGGTGCGAACGGCACGTACGCCGCCGATGCCGAGCAGCATCTCCTGGAGCAGCCGGTGGTCGCTGCCGCCGCCGTAGAGCCGGTCGGTGACGTCGCGTTCGCCCGGCGCGTTCTCCTCGACGTCGGAGTCGAGGAGCAGCAGGGGGACGCGCCCGACCTGGGCCTGCCAGACGGAGGCGTACAGCGAGCGGCCGCCGGGCAGCGCGAGCACCACCCGGCTGGGGGTGCCGTCGGCCTCCCGCAGGAGGGTGAGCGGCAGCTCGTTGGGGTCGAGGACGGGGTAGTGCTCCTGCTGCCAGCCGTCCCGGGACAGGCTCTGGCGGAAGTAGCCGTGGCGATAGAGCAGGCCGACCCCGATGAGCGGTACGCCGAGGTCGCTGGCGGCCTTCAGATGGTCGCCGGCCAGGATACCGAGCCCGCCCGAGTACTGGGGCAGGGCGGCGGTGACCCCGAATTCCGGGGAGAAGTAGGCGATGGCCGCGGGGAGCTCCGCGCCCTGGGAGAGCTGGTTCTGATACCACCTCGGGCCGCCGAGGTACTCCCGGAGATCCTCGGACACCTCGGTGAGCCGGCGCAGGAACGGCTGGTCCCCGGCCAGCTCGGCGAGGCGCGTCGCGGAGACGGCGCCGAGCAGCCGCACGGGGTCGGCGTCCGCGGGCCGCCAGCCCTCCGGGTCGGCCGCCTGGAAGAGCTCTCGGGTCTCGGTGTGCCAGGACCAGCGCAGGTTGCGGGCGAGGTCGCTGAGCGGTCGCAGGGGTTCGGGGAGGACGGGACGCACGGTGAATCGACGAATGGCCTTCACGTATCCCACCTTTACAGGGGACGTACGGATCCGAGGGGACGCACGACGGTGGGCGCCCTCTCCGTCACCCTCGACGGTAGCGGTGCGCGGTGTCGCGCAACCACGGCGCGCGACCGGCTCAGTGGGTCCGCTCCGGCGCCCTCCGGCCGCCCCTGTCCCGGGCGCTGCACCGTGCGCGCCCTCCCTCCACCGGCTCCTGGGCCACCCCTGTCACCGGGGTCCCGCGGGCATCGGAGACCCCTCACGCCCCATGGGCCAGATGCGCCAGTTACGTACCCTTCTGTCACGGGCGATATGGCTGATTTCCCCTCCTCACGCGGACTTGTGGCACCCCGCACCTCAGGGAAGGCTGCGGAGGTGCCCACTCGTCGGCCGGGGGACCGGCGTGCGGCCCACAGCGCGTGCTCCGGTTGCACCCAGGAGTTAACACACCACCGGGTTGGCCGCCCGAAAACGGTGGGAAGGCTCCCCCGGTAAGCCCGGCGACACCCCCGCGCTGCACATCCCAGGTGCCCCCGGTCGGAGCAGGATTCCCCCGCGCACCTGCCATTCGAGTGCCATTCGAGTGAACGCGGACAGGAGCGGCCATGCCCACAGCCCGCCAGCCGACAACCGAGCAGCTACAAAGGACGCAACCCCACCATCGCGGCGCGCGCGGTCAGCCCTTCACGCCCACGTCGCGCGCCGTGCATGCCGAGCTCCGACCCCCAGGTGATTCCATGATCGGTCGCATTCCCGTCCTGGACGTCCGTCCGCTCGTCGACTGCGGCAGACGGCCCGCCAAAGCCGTCGCGGGCGAGACCTTCGAGGTCAGCGCCACCGTGTTCCGCGAGGGCCATGACGCCGTGGCCGCCAACGTCGTCCTGTGTGACCCGAGCGGACGGCCCGGCCCCTGGACGCCGATGCGCGAGCTCGCCCCGGGCACGGACCGGTGGGGCGCCCACGTCACCCCCGGGTCGGAGGGGCACTGGACGTACACCGTCGAGGCGTGGAGCGACCCGGTCACCACCTGGCGCCACAACGCGGGCATCAAGATCCCGGCAGGCATCGACATCGCACTGGTCTTCGAGGAGGGCGCCGAGCTGTACGCCCGCGCCGCCGAGGGCGTACCCAAGAAGGACGGGCGCGAGGCGGTGCTGGCAGCCGTCGACGCGCTGCGCGACACGAGCCGCCCCGCCGGGTCCCGGCTCGCTGCGGCGCTGACCGCCGAGGTGGACGAGGCGCTCGGCCGCCACCCCCTGCGCGAACTGGTCACCGCGTCCCGTCCGCTGCCGCTGACCGTCGAGCGCCCGCGCGCCCTCTACGGCTCCTGGTACGAGATGTTCCCGCGCTCCGAGGGCGCGCGCCTGGAGCAGGTGGAGCCCCCGAAGCCCGCCCGGAAGCGGGCGGCGAAGACCGCGAAGACCGCCGCCCCCAAGCCCGACAAGGTCACGGCCGCCCGGAAGAAGGCCCCGGCGGCGGTCACCGCTGAGCTCCCGTCGCCCGCGCCCCGGATGATCAGCGGCACCTTCCGGACCGCCGCCGAGCGGCTTCCCGCCGTCGCGGCGATGGGGTTCGACGTCGTCTACCTCCCGCCGGTCCACCCCATCGGCACCACCCACCGCAAGGGCCCGAACAACAGCCTCACCCCCGGTGCCGACGACCCGGGTGTGCCCTGGGCGATCGGTTCGGCCGAGGGCGGCCACGACGCCGTCCACCCCGACCTCGGCACCATCGAGGACTTCGACCACTTCGTCGCGACGGCCCGCACCCTGCGGATGGAGATCGCGCTGGACTTCGCGCTCCAGTGCTCCCCGGACCACCCGTGGGTGACGGAGCATCCGGAGTGGTTCCACCACCGTCCCGACGGGTCCATCGCGTACGCCGAGAACCCGCCCAAGAAGTACCAGGACATCTATCCGATCGCGTTCGACGCGGACCTGCCCGGGATCGTCAGGGAGACGGTGCGCATCCTGCGGTTCTGGATGGAGCACGGCGTACGGATCTTCCGCGTCGACAACCCGCACACCAAGCCGGTGGTCTTCTGGGAGAAGGTGATCGCCGACATCAACCGCACCGACCCGGACGTGATCTTCCTGGCGGAGGCCTTCACCCGGCCCGCGATGATGCGCACGCTGGCCTCGGTCGGCTTCCAGCAGTCCTACACGTACTTCACCTGGCGTAACACGAAGCAGGAACTCACCGAGTACGTCACGGAGCTTTCGGGCGAGAGTTCCTCGTACATGCGGCCCAACTTCTTCGTGAACACGCCCGACATTCTTCCCGGTTACCTCCAGGAGGGCGGCCGCCCCGCCTTCGAGACCCGGGCCGTGCTGGCCGCGACGCTGTCCCCCTCCTGGGGCGTGTACGCGGGCTTCGAGCTGTACGAGAACACCCCGGTGCGTCCCGGGAGCGAGGAGTACCAGAACTCCGAGAAGTACCAACTCAGGCCCAGGGACTGGGAGTCGGCGGAACGTGAGGGCCGCTCGCTCGCACCCCTGATCACCTCCCTCAACCGGATCAGGCGTCGCCATCCGGCGCTCCAGCAACTGCGCGACGTCCACTTCCACTCGGTCGACAACGAAGCGCTGATCGCCTACAGCAAGCGCTCGGGTTCGGACATCGTTCTGGTGGTCGTCAACCTCGACCCTCACCACACCCAGGAGGCCACGGTCTCGTTGGACATGCCGCGTCTCGGCCTCGACTGGCACGAGAGCGTGCCGGTGCGCGACGAGCTCACCGGCGACACCTATCACTGGGGCAGGGCCTTCTATGTGCGTCTGGAGCCGGGTGTGACACCCGCGCACATCACGGTCCTGCGACCGTCCCCGCCGACCGGAGGGTCACCCACACCATGATCGTCAATGAGCCTGTCCACGACCTGTTCGAGGACACTCCCGCCAAGGACCGCGATCCCGACTGGTTCAAGCGCGCCGTCTTCTACGAGGTACTCGTCCGGTCCTTCCAGGACTCGAACGGGGACGGCGTCGGTGACCTCAAAGGCCTCACCGCCAAGCTGGACTACCTGCAGTGGCTGGGCGTCGACTGCCTCTGGCTGCCGCCGTTCTTCAAGTCACCGCTGCGCGACGGTGGTTACGACGTATCCGACTACACGGCCGTGCTGCCGGAGTTCGGCGACCTCGCCGACTTCGTGGAGTTCGTCGATGCCGCGCACCAGCGCGGCATGCGCGTGATCATCGACTTCGTCATGAACCACACGAGCGACCAGCACGACTGGTTCCAGCAGTCCCGCACCGACCCCGACGGGCCGTACGGCGACTACTACGTCTGGGCCGACGACGACAAGCAGTTCCCGGACGCGCGCATCATCTTCGTCGACACGGAGACGTCCAACTGGACCTTCGACCCGGTCCGCAAGCAGTACTACTGGCACCGGTTCTTCTCGCACCAGCCGGATCTCAACTACGAGAACCCGGCGGTGCAGGAGGAGATCATCTCGGCCCTGCGCTTCTGGCTGGACCTCGGCATCGACGGCTTCCGGGTCGACGCCGTGCCGTACCTCTACCAGCGCGAGGGCACCAACTGCGAGAACCTCCCCGAGACCCACGGCTTCCTCAAGCGGGTCCGCAAGGAGATCGACGCCAACTACCCCGACACGGTGCTGCTCGCCGAGGCGAACCAGTGGCCGGAGGACGTCGTCGACTACTTCGGCGACTACCCGGCCGGCGGCGACGAGTGCCACATGGCGTTCCACTTCCCGGTGATGCCCCGGATCTTCATGGCCGTACGGCGCGAGAGCCGCTACCCGGTCTCCGAGATCCTGGCGAAGACCCCGGAGATCCCGTCGGGCTGCCAGTGGGGCATCTTCCTCCGCAACCACGACGAGCTCACGCTCGAGATGGTGACGGACGAGGAACGCGACTACATGTACGCGGAGTACGCCAAGGATCCGCGGATGCGGGCCAACATCGGCATCCGCAGGCGTCTCGCCCCGCTCCTGGACAACGACCGCAACCAGATCGAGCTGTTCACCGCGCTGCTGCTGTCGCTCCCCGGCTCCCCGATCCTCTACTACGGGGACGAGATCGGGATGGGCGACAACATCTGGCTGGGCGACCGCGACGCCGTGCGCACCCCGATGCAGTGGACGCCCGACCGCAACGCCGGTTTCTCCTCCAGCGATCCGGGCCGGCTCTACCTCCCCACGATCATGGACCCGGTCTACGGCTACCAGGTCACCAACGTCGAGGCGTCCATGGCCTCGCCGTCGTCGCTGCTGCACTGGACGCGGCGGATGATCGAGATCCGTAAGCAGAATCCGGCGTTCGGCCTCGGCTCGTACAACGAACTGCCGTCGTCGAACCCGGCGGTGATCGCGTTCACCCGCGAGTACAAGGACGATCTCGTGCTGTGCGTCCACAACTTCTCGCGGTTCGCGCAGCCGACGGAGCTCGATCTGCGGGCGTTCGACGGGCGTCATCCGGTGGAGCTGATCGGCGGGGTGCGCTTCCCCGCCGTCGGTCAGTGGCCCTACCTGCTGACACTCGCCGGGCACGGTTTCTACTGGTTCCGGCTGCGGAAGGATGCTCCGGTCGGCTGACCGCCGGCGACGGTCCGCTGACGGCGCCTCACCTCGTGGGGCGCCACCCGCGGGGCGGTTTCCACCGCCCCGCACGGGGCACTCTCCCCCATATCGAGCTCTTCCGGGCTCCTTCGGGCGCTCCACGGCCCATCGATCGAGTCCGTACGGACCATCCTCACCCGACACGTCCCGCACAGCCGGACAGCCATTGCCGCAATCCGGGACACTCTTCGCATCCTGTGGTGTGCCCGGGGAAAGGACGCGATGCCATGTCGGAGGCTGCATCCACTCGAGTCGCCCTGGCGAAGAGCACAACATCCAGAAAGACGACAAGAAGACATACGCCGAGCGCCACGGGCACCACCGCCCTGCTGCCGTCGCTCGCCCCGCTGCTCCACGAGTGGGTGCCCCGGCAGCGCTGGTTCGCGGGCAAGGGCCAGCCCGTCACCGGGTTCTCCCTCGTCGCGGCCACCGAGATACTGCCTCTGGACGCCGCGGGCACCGGCCCCGGACTGCTGCACCTGCTCGTCCGGGTGCACCAGCCCGACGACCGCCCCGCGCCCGCCCAGGGGGACTGCTACCAGCTGCTGCTCGGCGTGCGCACCACGCTGCCCCCGCGGCTGTCCGACGCACGCATCGGGCAGGTCACGGAGGGTCCGCTGGCGGGCCGCACCCTGTACGAGGGACTGCACGACCCACGCGTCGCCGACCTTCTGCTGGAACGATTCCGTAACCCCGGGTCACTCGGCCCCCTCCGCTTCGACCGGGCCGGGCCCATCCCGCCGGGGCTCACCCCGCGCGTCCTGGACACCGAGCAGTCCAACTCCTCGCTCGTCTTTGGGGACGCCTTCATCCTGAAGATCTTCCGCAGGGTCTTCCCGGGCACCAACCCCGATCTCGAACTGCCGCTCGCGCTCGGCCGCGAGGGCTGCCGCAGGGTGCCCGCCCCGGTGGCCTGGTTCGAGGCGACGACGAGCACGGAGCCGCTCACGCTCGGCGTGCTGCAGCCGTTCCTGCGCGGTGCCGAGGACGGCTGGCAGCTGGCGCTCTCGGCGCTGGCCGCCGGGCGGGACTTCGTACCCGAGGCGCACGCGCTCGGCCGGGCGACCGCCGAGGTCCACACGGCCCTCGCCGCCGCGCTGCCCACCCCGCCCCTGGCGCACGACCGGACCAGGGACCTGGTGGCGGGGATGGTGGAGCGCCTGGAGGCCGCCGCCCGGGCGGTCCCGGCGCTCGTCCCGTACGTACCCGGGCTGCGCACCGCCTTCGACGCGGTCGCGGCGCTCGGGGACACGCAGTGCGGCTGGGCGGCACAGCGGGTCCACGGGGATCTGCACCTCGGCCAGACCCTGCGGGGCGCCGACGGCTTCTGGTCGCTGATCGACTTCGAGGGCGAGCCGGCCAGGCCGCTGCCCGAACGGCGCGCCCCGCAGCCGACGGTGCGCGATGTCGCGGGGATGCTCCGGTCCTTCGACTACGCGGCCCGCTCGCACCACCCGTGGAACGCCGAATGGGCGGCCCGCTGCCGTGCCGCGTACTGCGAGGGCTACGCCCGCGCGGCCGGTGCCGATCCACGCGCCGATCCGGAGCTGCTGCGCGCCCACGAGACCGACAAGGCGGTGTACGAGGTGCTGTACGAGGCCCGGAACCGTCCCGACTGGCTGCCGGTCCCGATGGCCGCCATCCAGCGCCTGGCCGCCGCACCGGCGTGACCTCCCCTTCCCCCACTCATCCGCCGAGCCTTTCGAGCCTTTCGAGGAGGCAGTCTCTGTGACCGCCCGCAAGCCGTCCCGCAAGCCGTCCGATCCCATCGAGGTCCCGCCCACGGCCAAGCCGGTGACCACCGAGGTCACCGCCCCCGCGGCGGCACCGGTCCCCGCCGAGGCGCCCGTGGAAGCACCCGCCGACACGCCCGCGCCGCCGCCGGCCAAGCGCGCCCGGGCCAGGAAGACGGCCGCCGCGGCCACCGGCACCCCGCCCCGTCCACGGCGCGGTGGGGGCAGCAGGAACGTGCTGCCCGCCGTCGTCCTGGACGACGCGGACCGGGGCCGGCTGCTCGCCGGTGAGCACCACGACCCGCACGGCGTCCTGGGCGCGCACCCGACCTCGGGCGGTGTGCTCTTCCGGGCGCTGCGCCCCTTCGCGCAGTCGGTGACCGTGCTGGCCGAGGGCAAGGAGGCCGAGCTGCAGAGCGACGGCGACGGCTTCTTCTCGGGGGTCCTGCCGCTGCCCGCCCTGCCGGACGGGTACCGCCTCCGGATCGTCTACGACGACAACACGATCGAGGTGGAGGACCCGTACCGGTTCCTGCCCGCCATCGGCGAACTCGACCTGCACCTGATCGGCGAGGGCCGGCACGAGGAGCTCTGGAAGGCGCTCGGCGCGCAGCCCATGGAGCACCAGGGCGTGGCGGGCACCCGCTTCACGGTCTGGGCGCCGAACGCGCGCGGGGTCCGGGTCACGGGCGACTTCAACTACTGGGACGGCACGGCCTTCCCCATGCGCTCGCTCGGCGCCACCGGTGTCTGGGAGCTCTTCCTCCCGGGTGTCGGCGAGGGTGCCGTCTACAAGTACGACATCTGCCGGCCCGACGGGTCGCACACCCAGCGGGCCGACCCGATGGCCCGCCACACGGAGGTGCCGCCCGCCACGGCCTCGGTGGTCACGGCCTCGCGCCACGAGTGGCAGGACGCGGACTGGATGGCCCACCGGGGCGACCGCCCGGTCCACGAGGCGCCGTTCTCCGTCTACGAGGTCCACCTGCCGTCCTGGCGGCCGGGCCTCAGCTACCGCCAGCTCGCCTCCCAGCTGCCCGCCTACGTACGGGAACTCGGCTTCACGCACGTGGAGTTGATGCCGGTCTCGGAGCACCCCTTCGGCGGCTCCTGGGGCTACCAGGTCACCGGTTTCTACGCGCCGACGTCCCGCATGGGCAGCCCGGACGACTTCCGCTTCCTGGTCGACGCGTTGCACGCCGCGGGCATCGGCGTCCTCATGGACTGGGTGCCGGCGCACTTCCCCCGGGACGACTGGGCCCTCGCCGAGTTCGACGGCCGGCCGCTGTACGAGCACTCCGACCCGAACCGGGCCGCGCACCCGGACTGGGGCACCCTGGAGTTCGACTACGGCCGCAAGGAGGTCCGTAACTTCCTGGTCTCCAACGCCACTTACTGGTGCGAGGAGTTCCACATCGACGGGCTGCGGGTCGACGCCGTCGCCTCGATGCTCTACCTCGACTACTCGCGCGAGGACGGCCAGTGGTCCCCGAACGAGTTCGGGGGCCGGGAGAACCTGGACGCGGTCGCCTTCCTCCAGGAGATGAACGCGACGGTCTACCGCCGTAACCCCGGTGTCGTCACCATGGCCGAGGAGTCCACCGCCTGGGACGGCGTCACCCGCGCCACGGACCACGGCGGGCTGGGCTTCGGCCTGAAGTGGAACATGGGCTGGATGCACGACTCGCTGGTGTACATCTCCAAGGAGCCCATCCACCGCAAGTACCACCACAACGAGATGACCTTCTCGATGGTGTACGCGTACAGCGAGAACTACGTGCTGCCGATCTCGCACGACGAGGTGGTGCACGGCAAGCAGGCCCTGGTCACCAAGATGCCCGGCGACTGGTGGCAGCGGCGCGCGAACCACCGCGCCTACCTCGGCTTCATGTGGGCCCACCCGGGCAAGCAACTCCTCTTCATGGGACAGGAGTTCGCCCAGGGCGCCGAGTGGTCCGAGGGCCACGGCCCGGACTGGTGGCTGCTCGACGAGACGTACGAGGCCTCCGGCGACCACCGGGGCGTGCGCTCCCTGGTCACGGACCTCAACGCGGTCTACAACGCACTGCCGGCGCTCTGGCAGCGGGACACCTCGCCGGAGGGCTTCAGCTGGATCGACGGCGGCGCGGCCGAGGACAACGCGTTCTCGTTCGTCCGCTACGACGCGGACGGCTCGCCGCTGATCGCGGTCTCGCACTTCTCCCCGGTGGTGCGGCACGACTACCGCATCGGCGTACCGGACGGCCCGGAGGCCTGGGTCGAGGTCCTCAACACGGACGCGGCCCGCTACGGCGGCAGCGACGTCCGCAACGAGGAGCCGCTGAAGCCGGAGGCGGTGCAGGCGCACGGCAGGGACACCAGCATCACGCTGACGCTCCCGCCCCTGGCGACGGTGTGGCTGCGGCCGGCCTGAGCTGACGGGGCACGGAAGAGGGGCGGCGCACCTGGAGGTCCAGGTGCGCCGCCCCTCCTCGGTCCCGGCTGCCGCCCGCCCTGCCTGAGCTCGTACGAGCAGGGCTCGGCGGCCGGACGGCGAGCGGGGTCAGTACACCGTGTCCTGCTGGTCCGGCACGACACTGCCGTCGTCACGCCGCACGGGGCCGAAGCCGCCTCCGGGCCGGGTCCAGGCGGCGGTCGCGCAGGGGTACGCCGTCGTCCTGCGGGGCAGGGGCTCGATGAACATGGGGTTCACGACCCAGCGGCCGTCGGCGTTGTCGTAGGCGCGGCACATCACCTCGTTCTTGTTGCGGTTGAGCACGAGGTGCGCGCCGGTGGCGTCGCCGACGAACGTCACGTCGGTGTCGGCGTCACCGCCGCCGAGCGCGATCCGCCGATGGGGGGCCTGCTTGTTCCAGGCGGCCCGGCCCTTGATCCCGTAGATCTCCTGGTTGATCCAGCACCGCTTGCCGTCGATGTACGGGATGGCCTCCCCCTGGGTGCGGCCGATCCCGCCGCAGCCCTCGTTGCGGGTCGTGATGCGGCCCTCGTCGTCGAGTACGGAGCGGATGGCGACGGTGTGCGCGCGGTCGATGCCGACGCCGCGCGACCAGACCTCGGTGACCGGCTCGGAGCCCGCCGAGACGATCCAGACGTCGAACCCGGCCCTGTGGAGCGTACGGATGAGGTCGCGTTGCTGTTCGTAGTAACGGACGTACGCGGGAAGGACGTGGGTGCCGACGGTGCGGGTCGCGCCGACGGGCGCGGCGAGGGCCTCCGTGCGGGCGGCCTCGGTGTACGCGCGCAGTTCGGGGACGGTGTGCCCGGCGAACAGCTGGGGCACCCACGCGTACTGCGGGACGGTGCGACGGTGGTTCCACTCCCCCGCGAAGGCGGCTTCGCCGCTCATCGTGGTGCCGTCCTCACGGATCTGGAGGATCTCGTCGGCGCAGGGGGCGTTCGTGGAGGTGGGGAGGGGCGCTCCCACCTCGACGTCGGTGCCGCAGGCCTCGGTGAGGGCCTTCTCCGCGGTGTCGGTCAGCCACTTGCTGGTGTCCTTCCAGCGGGCGGGCCGAAGGATCTTGTCGTGCCGCAGGGACCAGCTGATGGTGGCGTCGGTGACGTCGTTCTTGGTGACGGTGTTGTCCCAGTCGAACGCGGCGACCGGACGTGGTCCGCCCTTGCCGTGGCAGGTGCCTCGCTCGTCGATCACGCGCTGCAACTGGGCGCGGTTGTCGCCGTACCAGGTGAGTTCGTCGGAAAGTCGGGGGCAGTGGGCCGTCGGTGTCACGGCCGCGCGGGCGGCCGGGGCGGCGGCCACGGGGCCGGCTGCGGCCGTGAGCGCGAGCGCTGCGGCCAGGGTCGAGGTCCACGCGAGAACAGGTCGGCTACGCATGCGAGTGGACCGTACATCAATGTTTCCGCAATGTTGAGGAGGCGGACGCGTCCGTCTCCGCGGACCCCTCCGGACGCGGACCCCTCCGGCGGGCCGCGCGCCCGCGAGGTCAGACCGCCGCCGGGAGCACGTCCTCCAGCTCCTGGAGGAGGCGGCGCTTCGGGCGGGCGCCCACCATCGACTTCACCGGTTCGCCGTCCTGGAAGACCATCAGGGTCGGCATGGACAGCACCGCGTAACGGCTGGTGACCTCCGGATTGTGGTCCACGTCGATCTGGACGACCTTCAGGCGGCCGGCCTCCTCCCTGGCGATCGCGCCGAGCACCGGGGCGAGCTGGCGGCAGGGTCCGCACCAGTCGGCGGTGAACTCGACGAGGACCGGGAGGCCCGTCCCCCGTACCTCCTCGTCGAATGTGGCGTCGGTGACCTCGGCTACACCCTCTGCGTGGATCATCGGTCCTCGTCCTCCCGGTTGAGTTCGCATCGTGGTTCGGGGCCGCCCGGCACCTCGGCCGACGCCTCCAGTTCGGCGCGGGCCAGCTGGGCGCCCACCTCCGTACGGACCGACTGCAACTGGCCGATGAGCGTGTCCAGTTCGCCGAGCTTGCGCCGGTAGACGGCCAGCGAGGCAGGGCAGGAGTCGCCCGCCGGGTGGCCCGCGCGCAGGCAGTCGACGAAGGGACGGGTCTCCTCCAGGTCGAACCCGAAGTCCTGGAGGGTCCGGATCTGCCGGACCATCCGCAGATCGCCCTCGTCGTACGTGCGGTAGCCGTTCTCCGCGCGGCGCGCCTGCAGCAGGCCCCGTGACTCGTAGTACCGCAGCGTCCGTGTCGTCGTCCCGGCGCGTTCGGCAAGCTCCCCGATTCGCATACCGCGACGGTAGTCCTTGACGTCGGCGTCAAGGCAAGGACCGTACGGCCGGGGGCTGGTCAGGCGGTGCGGAGGTAACAGGTGTAGTCGCCCGTCACGGTCGTCTCCGCGCCGCCTCCGCCCATGCCGAAGCTGCTGCCCACCCGGGACGAGCCGACCAGGCTGTAGCCGTCGGCGTAGGCACCGCCGCGCCGCCAGGCCTCCGGCGCGTCGGCCAGGGCCCGCTCGCACGCCACCCTCGCGTACACGTCACCGTTCGCGATGTCCTGCTTGCCGGGGAGGGTCCGGTCCACCGTCACCTGGGCCAGTACCCGCAGGTCGTGCCTGTCCGCGCAGTCCACGGGCCGTACGACCGCCGTGCCGCCCAGCCCCGTGCCTCCGGTGCCGGCGCACCGGCCTTCCTTGACCGAGCCGAGGGGCGCCAGCACCTTCCGGGCGTCCTCGACGGGGCGGCCTCCCTGGTCCGGGCCCCCGGACTTCACCGGCTTGCCGAAGTCCCCGAGCCGGTAGGAGGCGCGCAGCTGCTTCACCTCGACGAGGACCTTCTGTTCATGGAGCCTGGCCAGGACGGGGCCGAGGTCGGCGGTCGCCGCGGCCAGCCTCCCGTCGGCGTCCAGGCGCACCGTGAGCGGGACGGGGTCCGTCCCCCAGTCGTGCTGGAGGCTCTGCAGGTCCCTGGGGAGCAGTTCCGCCGCGACCTCGGGGAGCGCGGTGAGCCGGTAGACCCGGCTGCCGTCCTCCCGGCGCTCGGGCTTCTCCCGGGGGATCACCCTCGGTACGAGATCGGCGAGGGTCCCGCTGTACGGCGCCACGTCCCCGGCGGCGTGCGCGGCGATCACACCGGTGGCCTCGCCGAGTTCGTTGACGGCCTCGGGGGTGTACTTCAGCCAGGCGGAGTCGCCCTGCCGGACGTAGACGTCGTCCTCGGCGGTGGCCACGGTCTGCTTGCCGTCGGGACCCGAGGCCCGGAGGAACTCCAGCGCCTTTGCCGGGAAGTGGCGTCCGGCGACGAGGCCGAGCTCCGCGAGGGCCGTCCCCCGCCCGTAGTCCTGGCTCCCCTTCGCCTCCTGCACGGCGTCGCCGCCCGCCGCCCCGTAGGTCAGCGTCGACACGAACGCGGCGGTCCCGGCGTCACGGGTGGCGTCCGTCGCCGCCTGGAACTGCTCGGCGAGCGGCTGTCCGTAGACCGCCTTCCCCGTCCCGGTCCTCCCCGCCCCGGTCTTGTCCTGCGCGCCGCATCCGGCCATGCCGATGATGACGGGCAGCAGCAGTGCGACCGCGGCTCCCCGGTGTCGTGCGGTCCTCAGTGTCCCCACCCCTTGTGCCTGGTCAGGACACCTTCTGCGCCTGGTCAGGACAGCGATGATCCCCGGACCGGCCACACCGCACCAGCACGGGATGATCACACTGCCTGCACAACGCGCGGCCGGGCATGCGTGAGCGGCCGGTACGGGGGTCCCGTACCGGCCGCTCGGTCGCTCGTTACGCCTGCTCGTTACGCCTTGACCAGCGAGGGCTGCTCCTCGCCGCCGTCCCTGGCGTCCGGGACGTGCGGCTCGCCGCCGTGGGCGTCGTCCGTCATCGTCTGCTCGTCGAACGGGAGCGCGCCGGAGAGGACCTCGTCCACCCTGGCCCGGTCGATCTCCTTGGTCCAGGTGCCGACGAGGACGGTGGCCACCGCGTTGCCCGCGAAGTTCGTCAGGGCGCGGGCCTCGCTCATGAAGCGGTCGATGCCGACGATCAGGCCGACGCCGTCGACCAGCTCGGGGCGGTGCGACTGGAGGCCGCCCGCGAGGGTGGCGAGGCCGGCGCCGGTGACGCCCGCCGCGCCCTTCGAGGCGATCACCATGAAGACCAGCAGCGAGATCTGCTCGCCGATGCTCAGCGGGTCGCCGGTGGCGTTGGCGATGAAGAGCGAGGCCATCGTGAGGTAGATCGCGGTGCCGTCGAGGTTGAAGGAGTAGCCGGTCGGCACGGTGATGCCGACGACGGGCTTGCTGACGCCCATGTGCTCCATCTTCGCGATCAGCCGCGGCAGGGCCGACTCGGAGGAGGAGGTGGAGAGGATCAGCAGGAACTCACGGCCGAGGTACTTCAGCAGGGAGAAGATGTTGACGCCGGCCACCAGGCGCAGGATGGCGCCCAGGATCAGGAAGACGAAGAGCGCGCAGGTGACGTAGAAGCCGACCATGATGATCGCGAGGGACTTCAGCGCGTCCAGGCCGGTCTCGCCGACCACCGCCGCCATCGCGCCGAACGCGCCGACAGGGGCGGCCCACATGATCATGGCGAGGATGCGGAAGACGAGGCGCTGGATGTGCCCGATGCCCCGCAGGACCGGTTCGCCGGCCGAGCCCATGGCCTGGAGCGCGAAGCCCGCGAGCAGGGCGATGAGCAGGGTCTGCAGGACCTCGCCCTCGGTGAAGGCCGACACCATGGTCGTGGGGATGATGCCGAGCAGGAAGTCCACGGTGGACTCGCTGTCGCCCGCCTGCGCCTCACCCGCGGCGCGGGCCGCCTCGGTGAGGTGGAGGCTGGAGCCCGGCTCCAGGATGTTGCCGACGACCAGGCCGATGGCCAGGGCGACGGTCGACATCACCAGGAAGTAGCCGAGGGCCAGACCGCCGACGGCGCCGACCTTGGCGGCCTTCCGTACGGAGCCGACGCCCAGCACGATCGTGCAGAAGATGATCGGCGAGATCATCATCTTGATGAGGTTGACGAAGCCTGTGCCGATCGGCTTCAGCTCCACGGCGAAGTCCGGAGCGACGAATCCCACCGTGATGCCCAGCACCACGGCGGCGATCACGGCCAGGTAGAGATAGTGGGTGCGGTCCCGTCGTGCGGCTTTCTCTGCCACGGGGGTCTCCTCGGGTGTGCGGCGGCTCCCCGTCCCTGGGGGCCCCGGTGACTATTCACTTCCCTGTGACGGCCGTCACCCTTGCGTTCATATCGTTCACGGACGCTTTCGAGCCACCTTGGGCCCCCGCTCCCCGCCAGGCAGACTGAGAGGCATGCGCCTGTCCCGTACCCTCCCCCGCAGCCTGGCCGGCCAGCTGTTCGCGATGCAGGCCCTGCTCGTGGCGGCGGTCGTGGCCGGGTGCGCCTTCTTCGCTTACGCGTCCGGCCGCTCGCAGGCCGAGGACACCGCGGCCCGCCAGGTGCGGGCCGCCGCCCTCGCCATGGCCGAATCGCCGTCGGTCCGGGAGGCGATCCGTACCCCGGACCCCTCCGCCGTACTCCAGCCGTACGCGGAGCGGGTCCGCGAGGAGACCGGGATCGCGTTCGTCACGATCATGAATCCGGCCGGCGTCCGCTGGACCCACCCCGATCCCACGCAGATCGGCAGGAGCTTCATCGGGCACACCGACCGCGCGCTGCTCGGCGAGACCTTCGAGGAGACGTACGCCGGCACGCTGGGGCCCTCGATACGGGTCGTCACGCCCGTCCGCGACGGCGACCGGATCGTCGGCCTGGTCAGCGCGGGCATCACCGTGGAGCGGGTCTCCACCCAGGTGCGTGAGCAGCTCGGCGCCCTGGGGACGGCGGCCGGCGCCGCCCTGGCGCTGGGAGCGCTCGGGACGTACGTGATCAACGCCAGGCTGCGGCGGCACACGCACGGGATGAACGCCCGGGAGCTGAGCCGGATGCACACCTACCACGAGGCCACGCTGCACGCGGTGCGCGAGGGCCTGCTCATGCTGGACGGGCAGCGCCGGGTCGCCCTGATCAACGACGCGGGCCGGGAGCTGCTGGGGCTGGCACCGGGCTCGGTCGGGCGCCGGGTCGACGAGCTGGCGCTGCCGGCGCCGCTGACCGGCGCGCTGCTGGCGTCCGAGCCGCGGGTGGACGAGGTCCACCTGACGGCGGACCGGGTGATCGTCGTCAACACGAGCCCGGTGGTCGGCGGCGAGCGGCGCGGCACGGTCGTGACGCTGCGGGACCACACGGAGCTCCAGGCGCTCTCGGGCGAGCTCGACTCGGAGCGCGGTTTCACCCAGGCGCTGCGCTCGCAGGCTCACGAGGCGGCGAACCGGCTGCACACCGTGGTGTCGCTGATCGAGCTGGGCCGGGTCGAGGAGGCGGTGGACTTCGCGACGGCGGAGCTGGAGCTGGCGCAGGTCCTCACCGACCGGGTGGTGGGGGCGGTCGCCGAGCCGGTGCTCGCGGCCCTGCTGCTCGGCAAGGCGGCGCAGGCCAACGAGCGGGGTGTGGAGCTGGTGCTCGGCGAGGACAGCCTGATCGACGACGGGGCCCTGCCGCCCTCGACGGCGCCGCGGGACCTGGTGACGATCCTCGGCAATCTCATCGACAACGCGGTGGACGCCGCGTCGGAGGCCGCGACCGGCACGAACACCGCCTCGGTGACGGGCGAAGGCGCCGCCGTCCCCGCGCAGCGCACCGCCACCCGGGCCCTGGTCACCGTGACCGCGCGGACGGAGGACGGTGAGCTGCTGCTGCGGGTGGCGGACACCGGCGCCGGGATCGGCCCCGACGACGCGGACGAGGTGTTCCGGCGCGGCTGGACGACCCATGGCACGGGCCGCGGCCTGGGCCTGGCGCTGGTGCGGCAGGCGGTCCACCGCAACGGCGGGACGGTGACACTGGGCCGGGCGCCGGGCGGCGGCGCGGAGTTCACGGTACGGCTGCCGCTCACCGGCCGTACGGCGGGGACGGAGGTGGCCGCGCCGTGATCAGGGTGCTGGTCGTGGAGGACGATCCGGTGGCCGCGGACGCCCATCAGCTGTACGTGGGCCGGGTGCCGGGCTTCGAGGTCGCCGCGGTCGCCCACTCCCGGGCGGAGGCCGTGCGGGCGCTGGAGCGGACGGAGGTGGACCTGCTGCTGCTCGATCTGTACCTGCCGGACGGGCACGGCCTCCAGCTGCTGCGTTCGCTGCGGGCGGCGGGGCACGGCGCGGACGTCATCGCGGTGACCTCGGCGCGCGATCTGGCGGTGGTGCGCGAAGGCGTGTCGCTGGGTGTCGTGCAGTACGTGCTGAAGCCGTTCACCTATCCGACGCTCCGGGACCGGCTCGTGCGGTACGCGGAGTTCCGGGCGGCGGCGGGCGAGGCGAGCGGCCAGGAGGAGGTGGACCGTGCGCTGGGCGCGCTGCGGGTCTCGGACCCGGCGACGCTGCCCAAGGGGCTGAGCGGTCCGACGCTGGAGGCGGTCACCCGGGCCCTGCGGGAGGCGCCGGACGGGGTGACGGCGGCGGCCGCCGGCGAGGAGCTGGGGATCTCCCGGATCACCGCCCGCCGCTATCTGGAGCATCTGGTGACGGTGGGCCGGGCCGTGCGGCGGCCGAGTTACGGACAGGTGGGCCGGCCCGAGCTGCACTACCACTGGGTGGCTGAAACCCGCTGATGCCTCCGGGCCCCACGGAGGGGGCGGCCTAGGAGGATCATACGAAGGGTGAACTGATAGGAACAGCCTGTAGCCAGGCCGTTCCCGGCCTTCTACGGTGGGGCCGTGCACCCATCCCCGCCCTTCAACGCCCCCGCCGCGCGCCGCCTCCGCGAGGCGCTGGGAATGGCTCCCGGACATGTTGCGTACGGGCTCGGCGCCCAGTACGGACTTCGGATCACCGCCGAGACGGTGATGGCCTGGGAGCGTGGAACGGCCCTGCCGGGCGAACGCGAACTGATGGCGCTGGCCGGTGTCCTGTGGTGCGCGCCGGGTGAACTCCTGGCCGCCGCGAGCACCTTGCGCGAACACCGGCTGGCCCGGGAACTCTCGGTGGACGACCTGGCGCGGACGCTCGGGATGACGGCCTCCGCGTACCAGCGCGTCGAGGAGTCGGGCCGCTGGCGCGGCAACGAGCGTCAGGCCGCGGCGCTCTGCGAGGCGCTGGACATGTCCGCCGCGCAGTTCATGACGGCGACCGGCCGGAACGAGGAGCTGGCGGATCTGCTGACCCGGGCGGTGACGACCCGCTGGCAGGCGTACGTACGCCCGGTGGACAAGCTCGTACCGCTGGACCGGGTCCTGGTCCAGGACGTGCTGGAGCAGCTGCACGCCGACTACCAGTCCCTGATGGTGTCCACGCTGAGCTGGAACACCACCGGCCGGGACCGGGCCGGGACCGCGGGCGAGGAGGGGCGGGAGTTCCTGGACCGCGTGGTCGAGGAGTTCTGGCGTACGGCGGGCATCTGAGCGGGCGTGCACGGCGGACGGCCCCGGCCGCGCCGAGGCGTGGCCGGGGCCGTCCGGAAAGCGCCGGTGCGGGCCGGCTCTAGAAGACCGACTCGGCCTCGTACATCCGGTCGCTGGGGACCGTCTTCAGCCGGGTCACGGCGTCCGCCAGCGGAGCCATCACGATCTCGGTCCCACGCAGGGCCGTCATCCGGCCGAAGTCACCGCGGTGCACGGCCTCCACGGCGTTCCACCCGAAGCGGGTCGCGAGCACCCGGTCGTACGCGGTGGGCGTGCCGCCGCGCTGGACATGGCCGAGAATGACCGGCCGCGCCTCCTTGCCGAGGCGCAGCTCCAGCTCGGCGGCGAGACGGTTGCCGATGCCCTTGAAGCGCTCGTGGCCGAACTGGTCGATCTCACCCTTGGCGTACGGCATGGAGCCCTCGGCGGGGTGAGCGCCCTCGGCGACGCAGATGACGGCGAACTTCTTGCCGCGCGCGAAGCGTTCCTCGACCATCTTGACCAGGTCGTCGACCTGGAAGGGGCGCTCCGGCAGGCAGATGCCGTGGGCACCGCCGGCCATGCCGGACTCCAGCGCGATCCAGCCCGCGTGGCGGCCCATGACCTCGACGACCATGACCCGCTGGTGCGACTCGGCGGTGGTCTTGAGACGGTCTATGGCCTCGGTCGCGACGCCCACGGCGGTGTCGAAGCCGAAGGTCCGGTCGGTGGCGGAGATGTCGTTGTCGATGGTCTTCGGTACGCCGACGACGGGCATCCCGGCGTCGGACAGCATGCGGGCGGCGGTGAGCGTGCCCTCGCCGCCGATCGGGATCAGCGCGTCGATGCCGTAACGCAGGGACAGTTCCGCGCAGTTCTCGGCGGCTTCGCGCAGCCGGTCGCGCTCCAGCCGGGCCGAGCCGAGGATGGTGCCGCCGCGCGCCAGGATGCCGCTGACCGCGTTCAGGTCGAGGGGCCGGAAGTGGCCGTCGAGCAGCCCCTTGAAACCGTCCTCGAAGCCGATGACCTCGTCGCCGTGCCCCACCACGGCGCGGTGCACGACCGACCGGATCACAGCGTTCAGGCCTGGGCAGTCGCCGCCTGCGGTGAGAATTCCGATGCGCATCCTGCTCTGTCTCCTGCTCGCTAGTGCCATGCATTCCGGGGACCCGTCGTGAAACCCCCGTACCGTGAGCCACGACGATTGTCCCACGCCGAGCCGGGCACTCGCGCTTCCGGCCGTGCCGTGGACCCCGCGCGGAGTCCGGGAGCGGCCCGCCCCCGGCGCCCTGCCCGGCGGGCGGCGTACCTGCCCCGGTAGGTATCGTCAAGGGGACAATGCCAGCCAAACAGGACGGGAGACCACGCGTGGCGCGCAGTGTGTACGTGACCGGGATCGACCGGGGAGACGGCCGTCAGGTCGTCGATCTGGGAGTCATGGAGCTACTGACGCGTCAGGTCGACCGGGTCGGTGTCTTCCGGCCGCTGGTACACGACGGCCCCGACCGGCTGTTCGAGCTGCTGCGGGCCCGCTACCGGCTCTCGCAGAGCGCGGAGACCGTCTTCGGCCTGGACTACCAGGAGGCGTCCGCGGTCCAGGCCGAGAAGGGCACGGACGAGCTGGTCTCGCTGCTCGTCGAGCGCTTCCACCTGGTGGCCCGCGACTACGAGGTGGTGCTGGTCCTCGGCAGCGACTTCGCCGCCACCCAGCTCCCCGACGAGCTGGCCCTGAACGCGAGGCTCGCCAACGAGTTCGGCGCCTCGGTGATCGCGGTGGTCGGCGGCAAGGACCAGGACGCCGGGTCCGTACGGGCGGAGACGCGCAACGCCTACCGCGCGTACGCCGGTCTCGGCTGCGACGTCCTGGCGATGATCGTGAACCGGGTGGCGTCCGAGGACCGCCAGGAGATCGCCGAGCGTCTGAGGGCGCAGCTCCCGGTCCCCTGTTCCGTGCTGCCGGACGACCCCGCGCTCTCCGCGCCCACCGTCGCCCAGATCACCACCGCACTGGGCGGAACGGTTCTGCTCGGCGACGACTCGGGCCTGGCCAGGGACGCGCTGGACTTCGTGTTCGGCGGGGCCATGCTGCCGAACCTGCTGAAGGCCCTGACCCCGGGCTGCATGGTCGTCACCCCCGGCGACCGCGCGGACCTGGTCATCGGCTCGCTCGCCGCGCACAGCGCCGGCACCCCGCCCATCGCGGGCGTGCTGCTGACCCTGAACGAGCGTCCGGGCGAGGAGATACTCCGGCTGGCCGCCCGCCTCGCACCGGGTACCCCGGTCGTCGCGGTGGCCGGCGGATCCTTCCCCACGGCCGGTGAACTCTTCGCGCTGGAAGGCAAGTTGAACGCGGCGACGCCCCGCAAGGCGGAGACCGCCCTCGGCCTCTTCGAACGCCATGTGGACACCGGCGCGCTGCTGGAGCGCATCTCGGTGGCCCGCAGCGGCCGGGTCACCCCGATGATGTTCGAGCACGAGCTGCTGGAGCAGGCCCGCTCGGACCGGCGCAGGGTCGTCCTGCCCGAGGGCACCGAGGAGCGCGTCCTGCGCGCCGCCGACGTACTGCTGCGCCGCGACGTCTGCGACCTGACCCTCCTCGGGGACACCGACGTCATCCGCAAGAAGGCCGCCGACCTGGGCATCGACCTCGCGGAGACCCAGATCGTCGATCCGGCGACCTCCGAGCTGCGCCAGAGCTTCGCCGAGCGGTACGCCGCGCTCCGCGCGCACCGCGGGGTGACGGTGGAGCTGGCGTACGACGTCGTCTCGGACGTCAACTACTTCGGCACCCTGATGGTCCAGGAGGGCCTGGCCGACGGCATGGTCTCCGGGTCTGTGCACTCCACGGCGGCCACGATCCGCCCGGCGTTCGAGATCATCAAGACGAAGCCGGACGCTTCGATCGTCTCGTCGGTCTTCTTCATGTGCCTCGCCGACAAGGTGCTGGTCTACGGCGACTGCGCCGTCAACCCGGACCCGGACGCGGCGCAGCTCGCGGACATCGCCGTGCAGTCGGCGGTCACCGCGTCCCGCTTCGGTGTGGACCCCCGGATCGCGATGCTCTCGTACTCGACGGGCACCTCGGGCTCCGGTGCCGACGTCGACAAGGTGCGGGAGGCGACGGAGCGGGTACGCGCCTCACGGCCGGACCTGAGGATCGAGGGCCCGATCCAGTACGACGCGGCGGTCGAGCCGTCCGTCGCCGCGACCAAGCTGCCGGCGTCGGAGGTGGCGGGCCGGGCGACCGTACTGATCTTCCCGGACCTCAACACCGGCAACAACACCTACAAGGCGGTCCAGCGTTCGGCGAACGCGGTCGCGGTCGGCCCCGTCCTCCAGGGGCTGCGCAAGCCGGTCAACGACCTGTCCCGGGGCGCGCTGGTCCAGGACATCGTCAACACGGTGGCCATCACCGCGATCCAGGCGCAGGGCGAGGAGTGACCGCGATGACCACCGACCCGAGCAGCGGAGGTTCCCGCTCCATGAACGACGCCCACCGTGTACTCGTGCTGAATTCCGGCTCCTCGTCGGTGAAGTACCAGCTGCTGGACATGCGCGACCGCTCGCGGCTGGCCACCGGCCTCGTCGAGCGGATCGGCGAGTCCACCTCCCGGCTGGTGCACACCCCGCCGAAGGGCGGGGAGCCCCGCGAGCGCACCGGCAGGATCGCCGACCACGAGCAGGCGCTGAAGGCCGCGGCCGAGGAGCTGGCGGCCGACGGGCTGGGGCTGGACTCCCCCGAACTGGCGGCGATCGGCCACCGGGTGGTGCACGGCGGGCTGAAGTTCAGCGAGCCCACCGTGATCACCGACGAGGTGCTGAAGGAGATCGATCGGCTCGTCCCGGTGGCCCCGCTGCACAACCCGGCGAACATCACCGGGATCCGTACGGCGCGGGCGCTGCGCCCGGACCTGCCGCAGGTCGCGGTCTTCGACACGGCGTTCCACACGACGATGCCGGAGGCCGCGGCCCGGTACGCCATCGACGTGGAGACCGCCGACGCCCACCGCATCCGCCGCTACGGCTTCCACGGCACCTCGCACGCGTACGTGTCGCGCAGGACGGCCGAGCTGCTGGGCCGGCCGGTGGCCGAGGTGAACGTGATCGTGCTGCACCTGGGGAACGGGGCCTCGGCCTCCGCCGTGGCGGGCGGCCGGTGCGTGGAGACGTCGATGGGACTGACCCCCCTGGAGGGTCTGGTCATGGGGACGCGTTCCGGGGACATCGACCCGGCCGTCACCTTCCACCTGAAGCGGGTGGCGGGGATGTCGGCGGACGAGATCGACGTCCTGCTGAACAAGCGGAGCGGCCTGGTCGGTCTCTGCGGCGACAACGACATGCGGGAGATCCGGCGCCGGGTGGACGAGGGCGACGAGCGGGCCGCGCTCGCCTTCGACATCTACATCCACCGGCTGAAGAAGTACATCGGCGCCTATTCGGCGGTCCTCGGCCGGGTGGACGCCGTGGTGTTCACGGCGGGGGTCGGGGAGAACTCGGCCCCGGTGCGGGAGGCTGCGCTCGCGGGACTGGAGGGTTTCGGCCTGGCCGTGGACGCCGGCCGCAACGCCGTACGGTCCGGCGAACCGCGGCTGATCTCGCCCGACGACGCGCGGGTGGCGGTCGCCGTCGTGCCTACGGACGAGGAGCTGGAGATCGCCGGCCAGACCTTCGACCTGGTCCACAACTGAGCGGGCCCGCGCCCCTTTGTATCTTCCACCAGACGGAATATTCCGCAGTGAAACAAACCGATAGGATCCGCCTCATGCGCCGTTCCAAAATCGTCTGCACCCTCGGTCCCGCCGTCGACTCCCATGAGCAGCTCGTCGCTCTGATCGAGGCCGGCATGAGCGTGGCCCGTTTCAACTTCAGTCACGGTACCCACGAGGAGCACCAAGGCCGTTACGACCGCGTCCGCAAGGCCGCGACCGAGACCGGCCGCGCCGTCGCCGTGCTCGCCGACCTCCAGGGCCCCAAGATCCGCCTCGGGAAGTTCGCCGAGGGCCCTGTCGAGCTGGTCCGCGGGGACGAGTTCGTCATCACCTCCGAGGACGTCCCCGGTGACAAGTCGATCTGCGGCACCACCTACAAGGGGCTGCCCGGTGACGTCGCCAAGGGCGACCCGATCCTGATCAACGACGGCAACGTCGAGCTGAAGGTCGTCTCGGTCGACGGCCCCCGGGTCACGAGCATCGTCATCGAGGGCGGTGTCATCTCCGACCACAAGGGGATCAACCTCCCCGGCGCGGCGGTCAACGTCCCCGCGCTGTCCGAGAAGGACGTCGAGGACCTGCGGTTCGCCCTGCGGATGGGCTGCGACCTGGTCGCGCTGTCCTTCGTACGGGACGCCGAGGACGTCAAGGACGTGCACAAGGTGATGGACGAGGAGGGCCGCCGGGTCCCCGTCATCGCCAAGGTCGAGAAGCCGCAGGCCGTCGAGCACATGGAGGGCGTCGTCGCCGCCTTCGACGGTGTGATGGTCGCCCGTGGTGACCTCGCCGTCGAGTATCCGCTCGAGAAGGTCCCGATGGTGCAGAAGCGCCTCATCGAGCTGTGCCGCCGCAACGCCAAGCCGGTGATCGTGGCGACCCAGATGATGGAGTCGATGATCACCAACTCGCGGCCGACCCGCGCCGAGGCGTCCGACGTCGCCAACGCGATCCTGGACGGCGCGGACGCGGTCATGCTGTCGGCGGAGTCCTCCGTCGGCGCGTACCCGATCGAGACGGTCAAGACGATGGCGAAGATCGTCGTCGCCGCCGAGGAGGAGCTCCTCTCCAAGGGCCTCCAGCCGCTCGTGCCGGGCAAGAAGCCCCGTACGCAGGGCGGTTCGGTGGCCCGCGCGGCCTGCGAGATCGCGGACTTCCTGGACGGCAAGGCGCTGGTCGCCTTCACCAAGTCCGGTGACACCGCCCGCCGTCTCTCCCGCTACCGCACGGCCCAGCCGATCCTGGCCTTCACCACCGAGGAGTCCACCCGCAACCAGCTCGCGCTGAGCTGGGGCGTCGAGTCCTACGTCGTGCCGCACGTGGACAACACGGACGCCATGGTCGACCTGGTCGACGCCGAGTTGCTGAAGCTGAACCGCTACAGCGACGGCGACACGATGGTCATCACGGCCGGCTCGCCCCCCGGCGTCCCCGGCACCACCAACATGGTCCGGGTGCACCACCTGAGCGGCGAGCGCGCCTGACGCCGTACGCCGCACGACGACCGTGGCCCGCACCCCCCGTCGGGGGTGCGGGCCACGGTCGTCGTGCGGCTCCCGGACGGGTCTTCGGTCAGCTGTTGCCGCCGGTGAAGTAGTTCTGCAGGCCGGGGACCTTGAGCGATCCGCCGAACTGCCCTGCCTGCTTCACCGTGGCGTTGGTGAAGAAGGCGAACGGCACGTTCAGCGGCGGCGGGGTCTCCGGGCTGAAGGTGACGGGGATGATGCCGAAGAGGTTGCCCTTCAGCTCCTCCGTGTACATCGTCACGGTGCCGTTGCGGATGGTGGAGGTGGAACCCGCCTCCGCCTTGACGTGACCGGTGGTGCCGGCCGGACCCTTCGTCAGCTGGTGCAGGTCCTTGATGTCGATGGTGTCGGCGGTGAACTTCAGCACCTTCTTGACGCTGCCGTTGTACGTCTTCACCTCGACGATGCCCGCGTAGTCGAGCCCCGTGAGCGTGAGCTTCGAGGTCTCCAGCGTCCACGGGTCGTCCGGGAGCAGCGGGACGCCCTGCTCCAGATCGGCCGCGGCGAGCGCCTCGGGGTCGGCGGTCGGGCAGGGGAAGCGCTCCTTGGCGCCGTCCGGGATGTCCTCGTCCTTGACCGGGTCGAGGCCCTTGACGTCGTCGTCGAGCTCCTCGACGCCCTTGCCGGCCTTCTCCGCCGCGTCACGGATGGCGTCGGTGGTCTTGTCGACCGTGTCCTTCGCCGCGCCCGTGGCCTTCTCGACGGGCTTCGTGGTGGCGCTCGCGGACGGCTTCGGGGCCTCGGTGGTGGCACTGGGGGACGGCTCGGCAGTCTCCTTGTCCGGTCCGTCGAAGAGGTCCTTCAGCGCGTCTCCGACACCCAGCGGGTCGAGGGGGTTCTTCGACTCGGTGGGCGTGGGGGTGGCCGACGTGGCGGCCTTGTCCCCGGCGCTCTCCTCGGCCTTGCCGTCCTCGGAGGCGCTCGCGCTCGCCGAGGGCTTCGGAGCCGTCGTCGCGTCGTCCTTGCCCGCGTCGTCCTTGCCGGCGTCGTCCTTGCCGGCGTCGTCGGACGGCGTGGCGCTCGGGGTCGGCTCCGCCTCGGGCTCCTGCGATTCGGACGGCTCGTCGGAGCGGGTGACGCACGGTCCGGGCGCGAAGGGGATGTCCGAGCTGTCGTCGGCCATGGCCAGCTTGGGGGTGAGGCCCATGCCCACGAAGACGGCCGTCGGCATCGCGGCGAGCGCGAACGCCTTCTTGCCCGCGGGCATGTGGAGCTTCGTCAGGAGCGACTTCCTGGGCGCCGCGTGGCGGGGCCCTCTTCGGTCCGGAAGATCCTCCGGACCGATGTCGTTCAACTGCCTGTCATCACCCCGCACGATGCCTCCCGCCGTCGGCCTCCACCGCCGCCTTGAACAGCGTCGGCCTCCGCGGGGCCTCGGCGGTGTCGTGGGACTCCTGACGCTGCTCCGGCACCTCGGAGGTGCTGTCCGCGGACCGCTGTGCCTCCGCGCCGCCGGCCTCCGGGGCCTTCGCCTCGCCCGGTACCCAGGCGATCGAGAGGGCTCCGCCGAGAAGGGAGAACAGGAAGCCGACGATGAAGCCGCCGATGTTGGCGACGGGGATGGAGATCAGCGCGAGCAGGATCGCGGCGACACCCGCGAACACCCGCACGATGTGGTGGAACCACATCGTGAGGCCCAGCGTGATGAGCAGGACCCCGATGATCAGCGATCCCGCCCCCGCGGTGGTGGACATCGCGATCGTCATGTTGCCGAGGTGCATGTTGGCGTACGGGAAGTACGCGATGGGTAGACCACCCAGAATGGTGAACAGGCCCGCCCAGAACGGCCGGTTACCCCGCCAGGTGCGGAATCCCCGCCGGTAGACGGTGAGGTAGTGCTCGTTCTGCCCTGTGGACTCGGGGCTCATGGAAAACAGCTCCCTGGAACCGGTACTGCTGTGAGAAGAGAAGGGGTGGGCAGCCGGAGGCCCTCACGGGACTCCGGCCGCCCGGGCGAGTGCTAGAAGCACTCCTTGACGCCCTTGTGCAGCTTCAGGCTCAGGTTGCTGAGCTTGAAGGTGCCGGCCGTGGTTGCCCACGCCGTCTGCTCCACGTTGGACAGCGTGGCCTTCTTGGCGCGCTGCGCGAAGCCGTTCGGGTTGACGGCCTTCTCGGTGCCGGACTGGATACCGGGCTTGCCCACCGAACCGGCGGCGACGCCGATGTCGATGTTCTCGAAGTACGCGTCCGCGTCGAGCTGGGCCACGTCGAGGTAGAGGTTCGTCGCCTCGACGGGCTTCTTCGGGTCGGTGCCCGCCTTCAGCTGAAGGCTGACGCTGCCGAGGCCGAAGGGCAGGTCGGGCGTGACGACCGACTGGCACATGTTGGTGATCGTGGCCTTGCTGAAGCCCGACACCGCCACCGGGTGCGCCGCGTCGTTGCCCTTGAGGTCCTTGCCGACCGCGACGCTGCCGTACTGGACGAAGTCCTCACCGACGAGCTTGTCGGTGGAGACCTTGAAGCTCTGGCCGGAGACGCTGAACGACGCGGCGAGCGCGCCCTGCGCCAGGCCGACGCCGACTGCGGCGGTCGCGACGACGCTCGGCACCATGACCAGAGCAAAACGCTTCCATCTGGTACCACCGCGAACCTGAGAACTCATAAATTTCCTCCTTCTCGGACGTACATCTCCGGTACGGGCATGGTGCCCGCCCTGGGATGGGAGAAGTGCTACGTCCTCGGGAAGGAGAGCGCCCGGACCGGAGGCGCGTACCGCATCCGAATCACCGGCGATCACCCCCGAGCGACAACCACTGGCCGCGCGTCTGCGCGGCCGGTTCGGACAGGCCCTGCCCAGGGGCAGGAACCCCCCTGTCCGCGATCGGCGCCACTGCCGCCGACCACCCGGTGGGGACCCAACAGACCCACCTGCGCCGACTGGCCGTCGTGCCGGCGGGTATTGGACCGAGCGTGGCCGATCGTGGTGCATTCGCGGCCGTGACACAAGGGGGGTCGTTACTGACTAGTAACGACCCGATAACCAGGATGCGACAGGGGGGTACCGCCCGGCCACACAGGGTGGCACCAAAGGGACGCGCGAACAGCAGGATTACAGCCCGAAACCGGACAGACCACTGAGGGCGATTTACTGCGAGTAACAGCGCGTACTTTTATCAAGTTTTGGTAAAGCACACGTGTTGATTGTCGTTCACCCGCGAAAACGGCCGTGGCGCCCCAAGGGCTCCACGGCCGTGTTGTCACATCAGAACAAGACGCGCGCCAGGGCGGTCCGGGCCGCGACCACCCGCGGATCGTCGGGGCCGATCACCTCGAAGAGCTCCAGGAGCCGCACCCGTACGGCGTCGCGGTCGTCGCCGAAATTCCGGCGGACCGTCTCGACGAGCCGTCCGAAGGCGTCCTCGACATGACCGCCCACGAGGTCCAGGTCCGCGGCGGCCATCTGCGCGGCCGGCTCGGCCGGGTTCTCCGCGGCGTCCTTGCGGACCTGCTGCGGGTCCAGGCCGGCGACGCGGCCCAGCAGTTCGGCCTGGGCGAGGCCCAGCTTGGCCTCGGTGTTGGCCGGGTCGTCGGCCAGGACGCTCCGGTACGCCTGGACCGCGCCGTCGAAGTCGTTGGCGTCGAGCGCCTGCGCGGCGGCTTCCAGCTGCGCGTCGTACGGTCCGGCGGGCACCTCGGCGGGGGCACTGTCCTCGCCGCCGGCTCCGGCGTCCGGGTCGACGGCGATCCCGGTGAGGCCGAACCGCTCCTCGCCGACCTGGATCAGCTGGTCCAGCGTCTGGCGGATCTGGCTCTCGGGGGCCGCGCCCTGGAAGAGCGGGAGGGCCTGTCCGGCCACCACGGCGAAGACCGCCGGGATGCCCTGGATCCCGAACTGCTGCATCAGCATCTGGTTGGCGTCGACATCGACCTTGGCCAGCACGAAGCGGCCGTTGTACTCGACGGCGAGGCGCTCCAGGAGCGGGCCGAGCTGCTTGCACGGCTCGCACCACTCGGCCCAGAAGTCGATGACGACGGGCACTTCGGTGGAGCGCTGGAGGACGTCGGTCTCGAAGCCCGCCTCGTCGACGTCGATCACCAGGGAGGCGGGTGCGACGGCACCGCTGCCCCCCTGCCGGGCGGACTCCGCGCGGGCCTGCTCCGCCTTCGCCTTGGCGTCGCCGGCCGCCTTCACAGCGGCGAGGTCGACGACGCCGCTCATGGACATGTTCCTAGGCTGCATACGTACATCCTCCCCCCTGTGCGCACTGTTCCGGAAAGCGATCCGCGAACCGGTCCCGTCCACAGCCACGCCGGTGTGCGCGGCGCGCGGACGGAAACGGTCCCGGGGCCCTGAAAAACCCCGTGTTCGGCGCCGGGTCCCCACCCGCCGCCTGTGGCTGTCGATCAGTCGTGGCGCAACGACGGCGGACCGTCGCTCCTTACGCTACGACCCGTAGCGTAACTGGCAGGACCCCCTCCGGGGCAAGAGCGAGCGGTGATCTGTCTCACGGATCCCCGGACCGGTCAGCAGTACTTACCGGCCGGTATGGTCGCCGCATGCTGAGCCGCAGCCCCACCGGACCCGCCCGGTCCGGACGACCCCGCAGTGCCGAAGCCGATGCCGCGATCCTCGAGGCGACCCGCGCGTCGCTGGTCGACCTCGGCTGGTCGAAGCTGACGATGGGCGATGTGGCGACGCGGGCGGGGGTCGCCAAGACGACGCTCTACCGCCGCTGGGCCGGCAAGAACGAGCTGGTGGTGGACGCGGTCGCCGTGCTCTTCGACGAGCTGGAACTGCCCGACCTCGGCAGCCTCGCGGCCGACGTGGAGGCCGTGGTCCTCCAGTTCGCGGCGCTGCTGGAGCGGCCGGAGACCAAGACGGCGCTGATGGCGGTGGTCGCCGAGTCGACGCGGGACGAGGCGCTCCGGGACCGTATACGCGATTCCATAGTGAACCGGCAGAAGCGCCTCGTGCTCCAGGGGCGGGAGCGCGCGCAGGAGCGCGGCGAACTGCCCGCCGAGCCGGACGAGGTGGTGGCGGCCCGCACCGCCGACCTGATCTTCGACGTGATCGCCGGTGCCGTCGTGCACCGGGCGCTGGTGAGCGCCGAGCCCGTCGACGCCGACTGGGCCCAGCGCTTCACCCTGCTGCTGCTCTCCGGCCTGGGGGCCGCGGCCTCGCAGGCGGACTGACCGCGGCTCAGAAGCCGGGCGGCTCCGTGTAGACGCCCCACTCGTCGCGCAGCACCCCGCAGATCTCCCCGAGGGTCGCCTCGGCCCGTACGGCCTCCAGCATCGGCACGATCATGTTCGATCCGTCGCGTGCCGCGGCCAGCATCGCGTCCAGCGCACCCCGGACCTTCCCCTCCTCACGGCCTTCCTTGCGCCCGGCGAGCTCGCGCACCTGCTCGCGCTCCACCTCGTGGCTGACCCGCAGGATCTCCAGGTCGCCGGTGACGGACCCGTGGTGGACGTTGACGCCGACGACGCGCTTCTCGCCCTTCTCCAGCGACTGCTGGTACCGGAAGGCGGATTCGGCGGTCTCGCCGGTGAACCAGCCGTCCTCGATGCCCCGCAGGATCCCGGACGTCATCGGCCCGATGGGGTGCTTGCCGTCCGGGTGCGCCCGGGTGCCGCGCTCCCTGATCTGCTCGAAGATCTTCTCGGCGTCGGCCTCGATGCGGTCGGTGAGCTGCTCGACGTACCAGGAACCGCCCAGCGGGTCGGCGACGTTGGCGACGCCGGTCTCCTCCATGAGGACCTGCTGGGTGCGCAGCGCGATCTCGGCGGCCTGCTCGGAGGGGAGCGCGAGCGTCTCGTCCAGGGCGTTGGTGTGCAGGGAGTTGGTGCCGCCGAGGACGGCGGAGAGCGCCTCGACCGCGGTGCGTACGACGTTGTTGTACGGCTGCTGGGCGGTGAGCGAGACGCCGGCGGTCTGGGTGTGGAAGCGGAGCCACTGCGCCTTGTCGGTCTTCGCGCCGTACGTCTCCTTCATCCAGCGGGCCCAGATCCGGCGGGCGGCGCGGAACTTGGCGATCTCCTCGAAGAAGTCGAGGTGCGCGTCGAAGAAGAAGGAGAGCCCGGGGGCGAAGGTGTCGACGTCGAGCCCGCGGGAGAGGCCGAGCTCCACGTACCCGAAACCGTCGGCGAGGGTGTACGCGAGCTCCTGCGCGGCCGTGGCCCCGGCCTCGCGGATGTGGTAGCCGGAGACCGAGAGCGGCTTGTAGGCGGGGATGTCGCGGGCGCAGTGCTCCATCAGGTCGCCGATGAGGCGCAGATGGGGCTCGGGCTGGAAGAGCCACTCCTTCTGCGCGATGTACTCCTTGAAGATGTCCGTCTGGAGCGTGCCGTTGAGCACGCCGGGGTCGATGCCCTGGCGCTCGGCGGCGACCAGGTACATGCAGAAGACGGGGACGGCGGGCCCGCTGATCGTCATCGAGGTGGTGACGTCGCCGAGCGGGATGTCCTGGAAGAGGACCTCCATGTCGGCGGCGGAGTCGATGGCGACGCCGCAGTGGCCGACCTCGCCGAGCGAGCGGGGGTCGTCGGAGTCGCGGCCCATCAGGGTCGGCATGTCGAAGGCGACGCTGAGTCCGCCGCCGCCGTTGGCCAGGATGGTCTTGTAGCGCTCGTTGGTCTGCTGGGCGTTGCCGAAGCCGGCGAACTGGCGGATGGTCCAGGTGCGGCCCCGGTAGCCGGTGGCGTGCAGCCCCCGGGTGAAGGGGTACTCGCCGGGCCAGCCGATCCGTTCGAAACCCTCGTACGTGTCGCCGGGGCGGGGCCCGTAGACGGGCTCCACCGGGTCACCGGAGAGCGTGGTGAAGTCCGCGTCGCGCTTGCGGGCCTTGTCGTAACGGGCCTGCCAGCGGCGGCGGCCTTCCTCGATCGCGTGAGCGTCCATGGTTCAAATTTACTAGGACGTCCTAGTAAATGTCGACGGCAAACCGCCCGGCGCTTTCGCGCGGGGCGGTTCGTGGTCTCCGGTCAGGCCTTGACGGCCTGCGGGGAGCCGTCGGCGATCAGCGGCTCGACCTCGCGGACCACCTTGCGCTCGACGAAGAACGCGGCGGTCGGGATCGTGCCGGAGATCAGCACCCAGAGCAGCTTGCCGACCGGCCACTTCGCCTTGGAACCGAGGTCGAAGGCGAAGATCAGGTAGATGATGTAGAGGACACCGTGGATCTGCGAGACGACGAGCGTCAGACCCTCACCGGTGTCGAAGCCGTACTTGAAGATCATGCAGACGCACAGGATCAACAGCATGACGGCGGTGACGTAGGCCATCACCCGGTAGCGGGTCAGCACACTGCGTTTCATGACATCGAGCGTAACCGGGCGGCCGGGGCGATCTTGCGGCACCCTGCCCCTCACGACGAGGGCCTTTACTTGTCCTCGAAGTCCTGGGCGGCCACCCGCAGCGGGCGCAGCATCGCGAAGATCTCGGCGCACTCCTCGTCGTCGTACGCCCCGAGGCCGAAGTCCATCGCCATCAGGTCCTGACTGGCCGCCTCGGTGACCTCGCGGCCCTTGTCCGTGATGGAGGCGAGCGTTCCGCGCCCGTCGTTGGGGTTGGGCCGCTTGGCGACCAGGCCGGAGCGCACCAGCCGGTCGACGGTGTTCGTCACGGAGGTGGGGTGCACCATCAGACGCTCACCGATCTTGGACATCGGCAGCTCACCGGCCTGCGAGAAGGTGAGCAGGACCAGCGCCTCGTAGCGGGCGAACGTCAGCCCGTACGGTTTGACCACCGCGTCCACCTCGGCGAGCAGGATCTGCTGCGCACGCATGATCGAGGTGATCGCGCCCATGGAGGGCACCGGCCCCCAGCGCCGGTGCCAGAGTTCCTCGGCGCGGGCGATGGGATCGAAGGGGAGGCTGAGCGGCTTCGGCACGGCACCGACCTTACCCACTGGTCACATGGCGGTCAGCACCGTCTCGTACTTCGGTACCGGACACGCGTTCTACGGACCTCCAGGATCAGCAGGAGCGTGCAGACCGTGCCGATCACACCCGAGTAGGCGACCACCCGGTGCACGGGGACGAACTCGGCGGCCAGCCCCGCGAGGGCCATGCCGATCCCCTGGAACGTCATCAGCCCGGCGGTGAGCAGCGTCATGGCCCGGCCCCGCAGGTGCTCGGGGACCGCGTCGACGAACCACTGGTCGAGCCCGATGACGTACGCCGCACCCGCCCCGGCCAGGACGAGAGCCGCCACGGCGAGGGCCGTCCCCGGGCGGAACGCGAACAGCACGAGGGGCAGCAGCCCCAGGGCCGCGACCGGCAGTGTGATCCGGGAGCGGGCGCGGGGGGAGAGCGCGGTCCCCACGTACAGCTCGGCACCGATGTGGCCGACGGCCATCGCGCACATCAGCAGTCCGACGGCCGCGGGGCCGGCGCCGATCGCGTCCGCGTACGGCGCCGCGAGGGCCTCCGGCGCGACCATGAAGACGGCCGGCACCCAGAAGAGCAGGAGCAGCCCCAGGATCCGGCGGTCGCCGAGGACGGCGCGGGCCCCGGCGAGCGACTCCCTGAGCAGGGCGCCGCCGGCCTCCCCCGCGCGGGCGGGCCGGTCCAGGGTGCCGAGCCGGAGCAGCGCCGCCGAGCAGAGGAACGTCACCACGGTGACCGTGATCGCGCCGCGCGGGGACAGCACGGTGAGCAGCAGCCCGCCCGCGCCGAAGCCGATGAGCATCGCGCCCTGCGAGACCAGGCGGAGCAGCGAGCGCCCCAGGACGTAGAGGTCGCCCTCCCCGAGGATGTCGGTGAGGGCCGCCGTGCGCGTCCCGGTGAAGACGGGGGCCACCGCGGCCACCGCGCAGCGCAGGGCGAGGAGCCCGCCGACCGGGGTGCCGGGGAGGACCATCACGGCGACGCAGCCGGCGCAGATCAGGTCGCAGGTGACGAGGGTGCGGCGGGCGGGGTACCGGTCGGCGACCCCGGCGAGGAGCGTGCCGCCGACGACGTACGGGAGGAAGCCCAGCGCGAAGGTGAGGGCGGAGAGCAGGGGCGAGCCGGTGAGGTCGTAGACGAGCACGGTGAGCGCCAGTTCGCTGACGACCACGCCGAGGAGGGAGAGCAGGTGGGCGGCGAAGACCGCCCGGAACTCCCGTACGGCGAAGACGGCCCGGTAGCCCCCGCTCCCGGGGGTGGAGCCTGCCTCCGGGGCGGGGCCCGGGCCGGGTGAGGAGGTGCGCTCCGGAGGCAGGGCCGGGGACAGCGCCTGCGCGGCGGGCTCGTCGCGGGGTGTACCCGCCGGGGTGGTGTCGCTCGGCATGCACGCAGCCTGGCCGAGCGCTCCCGCCCTTCCGTAGACTTTCGGCTCACGCCGAAAGTTGAGCCATGCCGTTCCATCTGTACTTCGACGAGAGCGACCTGCTCCGCTGCCGCTTCGCGCTCTCCCCGCTCTGGGAGACGCAGGAGGCCGTCCGCACGCTCCACCGCCCCGCGCGGCACGGCTACCACCTGCCCTGGCTGCGGCGGATCCGGGAGGGCGCCGCGGGGCTGGACCTCGCGCCGCTGTGGCTGCTGATGCCGGAGCGCGGCCACAACCCGGACTTCATCTGCCCGCCGCCGCTCGGGCCGCTCGCCACCTTCACCGAGGAGATCGGGGCCGTACGCGCGACGGATCCGGCCACCGCCCGCGACGACATGGCGCTCGCGCTGGCCGACACCCCGGGCGCCCTGCGCTCCCCCGCCGGACGGCGGATGCTGGCCGAGCCGGCGCGGGCGGTCCAGGAGCTGGCGGACCTGCTGGAGCGCGCCTGGGAGGTGATGGTCGAGCCGCACTGGCCCCGGCTGCGCGCCCTGCTGGAGGCGGACATCGCCTACCACTCGCGCCGCCTCGCCGAAGTGGGTTTCGAGCGGCTGCTCGGCGAGATCAGCCCCCGCCTGCGCTGGACGGACTCCACCCTGACGGTGGCCGGCACCAGCGGGAACCACAGCCGGGTCCTGGGCGGCCAGGGCCTCGTCCTGATGCCCAGCGTCTTCGTCTGGCCGGATGTGGTCGGGGGGTACGAACCTCCCTGGCAGCCCGCCGTGATCTACCCCGCGCGCGGCATCGGCGGACTGTGGACGGAGGCCGCCGACCGTACGCCCGACGCGCTCGCCCGGCTGCTGGGGCGGGCCCGCGCGGACGTGCTCTGCGCGCTCGGCGAACCGGCGGGGACGAGCGCGCTGGCCCACCGGCTCTCACTCGCCCCGTCCTCCGTGTCCGCGCACCTCTCGGCCCTGCGCGCCGCGGGTCTGCTCACCTCACGGCGCTACGGGCACCAGGTCCTGTACGAGCGCACCCCGCTGGGCATCGCGCTGGCGGCCCAGGAGCACTGAGCGCGCCCGGATCAGCTCCCGCCCGCGGGGGAACCCGCCGGGGAGGCGGCGGCCAGGGCGGGCTCCGCCTCCTGGGCGGGGCGTCCCGCCGCCCGCGACCGGTCGCGGGCGGCTCGCGCCTCGCGCTCCCGCAGCGTCGCGAAGGACCACACCACCACCGGGGCGAGCGCGGTCACCAGGGCCGCCAGCGCCCAGCCGCGCAGCGCGGGGTGGGTGACGGCCAGCAGCCCGCTCAGCACGGCGAACAGGCAGGTGACGGCCGCCAGGGGGCGGCGGACCAGCGTGAGCGTGTAGCCGAGGAGCCGTCCGGGCTCCACCCGGAACAGCGCCTTCGCGTACTGCCTGACGAGCCTCCCGTACGCCTCCCGGGAGCTGCGCGGCCGCCGGGTGAAGACGTCCGCCCGCGCGACGGGGCCCTCCGCGACGGCCGGGACGTCCGGGGTGTGGACGGAGCGCCAGTAGCGCCCGCTCAGCGGGTTGCGCAGGCGGTGGATCGCGAAGCCGGTGGCGATGTCCTCGGTGACGGACTCGTGGAAGCCGCCGGCCTGGCGCAGGGCACCCACGCGTACGACGTGGCCCGTACCGGTGAACGCGGGGGCGCCGTAGCGGTTGCCGGCCCGCTGGCTCAGCGCGTGGAAGACGTCCCGCAGGGAACCGGCGGCCCGGGGGCCGGCCGGCGCGGCGCCCGTCCGGAGCCGGGGCCCGACGACGAACGCGATGTCGGGGTCACGGAAGTAGCCCGTCGTCCGCTCCAGGAACCCCTGCCCCGGGACGTGTCCGGTGTCCACGCGGGCGAACAGGTCGTAGGCGTCCCCGTGCTTGGCGAGCCAGGCGTTGTAGTTGCCGTGCTCCGTACCCGCCTCGTGCGGGCCCTCCGCGCGGTTCCACTCGGGCACCCCGAGGCGGGTGAAGTGGTGCACGCCCAGCTCGGCGCAGAGCATCCGGGCCTCCGGGTCGTCGCCCTCGTCGAGCAGCCAGACGTCCAGCGGGCCGGGGTGCCGCATCCGTACGGCGCCCTCCAGGCTGGCCCGCACCGTGGAGAGCGGCTCCCTGCCCGGCACGTGCGTGAGGAGGAAGGCGAGCACGGTGCCGGGCTCGGGCGTCACCGGGACCGGGTCCCTGGCCACCGACACGGCGTGGGCCACGGCGGCGGCGCCGGCGAGCGCGAAGAGCTCGATCACGCCGACGGAGACCAGCGCCACGGAGTCGGCGAGCACCAGCCACCTCCGGCCTTCCCCGCGCGCGGTCCAGTGCGTGGGCCACAGGACGTGGAGCAGCAGCAGTCCGGTGACCGCCGGGGCGAGCGCCATCAGGAGGACCGCTCGTATTCGGTACCTCTCGGTGCGCCGGGGGCGGCGGAACCGCACCCGGTACCTCGCCCCGGTCGGCTCTGCGAGCGGACCCGCGGGACAGCCGCGGCTGTCGTGGTCGTGACCCTCGGACGGCATCACGCCTCCCATGGTCGGATATGCCGGTATCCCCACAGAAGGGGACATCTGACACGGTGTCGACCCGGCGGGGTCCGACCGAGGGGCTCCTTCGCCCGAACGGGAACACCCCCGCACCGGGAGCTCCGGAGGCGGGGGTGCGGACAGGTGTGCGGCGGGGTCAGCCCGCGAGGTGGCGCTCCACCGTCTCGACCTTGGAGGTGAGCCCGTCGGTGACGCCCGGCCTGATGTCGGCCTTCAGCACCAGGGAGACGCGGCCCGCGCGTGCCTCGACGGCGGCGACGGCACGCTTCACGACGTCCATGACCTCGTCCCACTCGCCCTCGATGGAGGTGAACATCGCGTCGGTGCGGTTGGGCAGCCCGGATTCACGGACGACCCGGACGGCGTCGGCGACGTACTCGCCGACGTCCTCGCCGACACCCAGCGGGCTGACGGAGAAGGCGACGATCATGCGCTGACCGTCCCCTCGGCGCGGGCGCGGGCGGCGATGACGCCGTCGGCCTCGTACTTCTTGAGCAGCTTCTCGCCGTAGAGCCCGCCGAACGGCAGGACCGCGAGGAGGAAGAACAGGGCGACACGCTTGAACGGCCACTTGGCCTTGGCCCACACGTCCAGCAGGAACACCAGGTAGATCGTGAAGAGGATGCCGTGCAGCATGCCGAGCGGCATCATCAGGAAGTCGATGTCCGAGACCCGGCTGAGCACCGAGCCGAAGAGGATCAGCGCCGGGAAGGACAGCGCCTCGGGAAGCGAGATGAGGCGCAGCCGGTGCAGGGCGGAAGCGGTCTTGATGTCCACGAGGGCACCTTCGGTGGGAGGGGCGTGTCGGCTTGTGAACGCAGGCACAAGCACAAGCCATTGTGGCATCGCTCCCGGCCCTCCCGGGCGGGGGGTCCGCACAGGCCCCTGGAGCACGTATCGGCGCATATCAGGGTCACCTCGGGGTCGGGATCGCTCCCCGGGCCCTGTCCGCGCGCCTTTCCTGCGGCTAACGTCGCACCGTGGCGATGTTCCGACTCCAAGGCAGCAAGACGCTCGCCGTCGACCTCACGGGCGATGCCGTCAAGGCGAAGAACGGCTCGATGGTCGCGTACGACGGCCGGATGGCGTTCAAGAAGATGTCGGGCGGCGGTGAGGGCCTGCGCGGCATGGTGACCCGCCGGCTGACCGGCGAGCAGATGGAGATGATGGAGGTGAAGGGGCAGGGGACCTGCTATTTCGCCGACCGGGCGAGCGAGATCAACCTCGTCTCGCTGCACGGCGAGAAGCTGCACGTCGAGGCGAGCAACCTGCTGGCCACCGACGCCGGGCTGCGCACCGGGACCACCTTCACGGGGCTCCGCGGCGGGGCGAGCGGCAACGGCCTGTTCACCACGACCGTCGAGGGCACCGGCCAGGCGGCGATCATGTCGGACGGCTCCGCCGTGGTGCTGCGGGTCACCCCCCAGTACCCGCTGAACGTCGACCCCGGCGCCTACATCGCCCATCAGGGCAGGCTCCAGCAGCACCTCCAGTCCGGGGTGAACTTCCGCACGCTCATGGGCGAGGGTTCCGGCGAGTCCTTCCAGATCCGCTTCGAGGGCGACGGACTCGTCTATGTGCAGCCCAGCGAGCGGAACACCGTCGGGGGCGATGTCTGATGCCGTTCCGTGAGATCAACTCGAAGATGGTCGAGGCCGTGGTGGAGCCCGGCCGGACGATGTACAGCCAGCGGGGCGCGATGCTCGCCTACCGGGGCGACGTCTCCTTCACCCCGAACATCCAGGGCGGGCAGGGCGGCCTCGGGTCGATGATCGGCCGGCGGGTGGCGAACGAGGCCGCCCCGCTGATGACCGTCGAGGGCAGCGGCACGGTGATGTTCGGCCACGGGGGCCACCACATCCAGGTGATCAACCTGGCCGGCGACACCCTCTACGTGGAGGCCGACCGGCTGCTCGCCTTCGACGGGACGCTCCAGCAGGGCACGATGTTCATGGGCTCGCAGGGCGGGGTGATGGGCATGGTGCGCGGCCAGGTGACCGGGCAGGGCCTGTTCACGACGACGCTCAAGGGCCACGGCGCGGTCGCGGTGATGGCGCACGGCGGCGTGATCGAGCTGCCGATCACGCAGGGCAGGCCGGTCCATGTGGACCCCCAGGCGTACGTCGCCCACCACGGGGCCGTGACCAACAAGCTGTCCACCGCCCTCGGCTGGCGCGACATGGTGGGGCGCGGCTCCGGCGAGGCGTTCCAGCTGGAGCTCAGCGGCAACGGAGCGGTGTACGTCCAGGCGTCGGAGGAGAAGCTGTGAGCACGCCCGTGATCTTCGACCCGATGACGCTGCCGTCCGACGACAACGTCAACTCCTACACCTTCTGCGTGGAGCTCAAGGGGAGCCAGTGGTTCCTGCAGAAGGGCAAGATGATCGCCTACTACGGGCAGATCGACTTCAACGGCATCGGGCACGGGCGCTTCGAGCGGCTGGTCCGTACGAGCTTCCACTCCCCGCTGCACGCGAGCGACTGGGTGGTGGCGGAGGGCAGCGGCAAGATGCTGCTCGCCGACCGGGCCTTCGACGTGAACTCCTTCGACCTGGAGGACGGCAATCTGACGATCCGGTCCGGCAACCTGCTGGCCTACCAGCCGACGCTGGCCCTGAAGCAGTCGATCGTGCCGGGCTTCCTCACCCTGATCGGGACGGGGAAGTTCGTCGCCGCGTCCAACGGCCCGGTGGTCTTCATGGAGCCGCCGCTGCGGGTGGACCCGCAGGCGCTGGTCGGGTGGGCGGACTGCCCCTCCCCGTGCCATCACTACGACCACGGATACATGAGGGGCGTGATGGGCGGGCTGCGCTCGCTGACCGGGATCGGCGGCACCTCGGGCGAGGAGCACCAGTTCGAGTTCGTCGGGGCGGGCACGGTCCTGCTCCAGTCGACCGAGGTACTGATGCCCGAGCAGGCGACCGGCGCCGTGCCGCACGAGCCGGGTGTGCCGGGCGGCGGCGGTCAACACGGCTCCACCCCGCGCATGCCGGGCCAGCTGGGGGACCTCCAGCGTCGCTTCGGGCTGTGAACGGTAGTCTGCGGAGTGTGACGCCCGGCAGGCGCGTGCGCGGAGTCACACTCCCCGACTTCGTCCAGCTTTCAACATCTTAGGTAGAATCCATACATGGAGACCGAGACGGCCACCCGCTGGCTGACCGACGCGGAGCAGTGCGCCTGGCGCACCCACCTGGACGTCAGCAGGCTGCTGACGCATCAGCTGGAGAAGGACCTCCAGCCGTTCGGGCTGACCATGAACGACTACGAGATCCTGGTCAACCTCTCGGAGTCGGACGACCAGCGCATGCGGATGAGCGATCTCGCCGCCGCCACCCTGCAGTCCAAGAGCAGGCTCTCGCACCAGATCACCCGCATGGAGAACGCCGGCCTGGTCCGGCGCGAGCACTGCGAGTCGGACCGCCGCGGACTGTTCGCGGTCCTGACCGAGCTGGGCGGCGAGACGATGCGCAAGGTCGCACCGCACCATGTCGAGTCGGTACGGCGGCACTTCATGGACCTGCTCTCCCCCGAGGAGCTCGCCGGACTGCACGCGGCGCTCACCCCGATCGCGGAGCACCTGCGCGGCCGGCGCGGCAAGCCGTAACGCGGACACCCTCAGGGGCGCTCCCGGCCCGGCAGCCGCAGCGTGAACCGTGCGCCGCCGGACGGCGCCGTACCCACGGTGAGCGTGCCTCCGTGCCGGGCGGCCACATCACGGGCGATGGCCAGGCCCAGCCCGGCCCCGCCGTCGTCGCGGCTGCGGGCGTCGTCCAGCCGTACGAAGCGCTCGAAGATCCGGTCCTGTTCGGCCTCAGGTACGCCCGGGCCGTCGTCGGTGACCTCCACCAGGACCTCGTCCCGCTCCGCCCGCACCGAGACGGCCACCGAACGCTCCGCGTGACGCTCGGCGTTGTCGAGCAGATTGCCGACGACCCGGGCCAACTGCCCGCGTGAACCGGCGACTTCGAGCGGGCCGTCCGCCACGGACACCTGCGGCGCGATCCGGTCCGCCGTGCGCTGGGAGACCTCCTCACGGACCAGGGCGCCCAGGTCGACCGCCGTACGCCCCGGCCGCTCCCCCGCGTCCAGCCGGGCGAGCAGCAGCAGATCGGCGGCCAGCACCTGGAGCCGTACGGTGTCGGTGACCGCGCCGGGCAGGTCCAGCAGCTCCGGGTGGGCCGCCCCCACCTCCAGCTGGGTGCGGAGCGAGGCGATCGGGCTGCGCAGTTCGTGCGAGGCGTCGGCGACGAAGCGCCGCTGCCGGTCGACCGAGGCCTCCAGCACCGTCAAGGTCTCGTTGGTGGTGCGGGCCAGCCGCGCGATCTCGTCCCGTGAGTCGGGTTCGGGCACACGGCGCGCCAGGTCCTCGGACGCCGTGATCGCGGCCAGTTCGCGCCGGATGCCCTCGACCGGGCGCAGCGCGCGCCGGGTGACCAGCCAGGTCACTCCGGCGACGACGAGCAGCATGACGGGCAGCCCGGTCAGCATGGAGGTGCGGACGGTGTTCACGGCCTCCTGCTCGGCCGCGAGCGGGGCGCCCGCGTGGACGGTCAGGGTGACGTCCTCCTTCGTGGTCACCTCCACGGCGGCGAAGCGGTAGTCCGCCTTCTCCCCGTCGACGGTGGCGGTGCCGTTGGTGAAGTCGGGCGAATCGGAGGAGACCTCGCTGCGGGGCGGGTCGCTCCCGTCGTCGTCCTCGTCATCGTCGTCGTCGCCCGGACCGGGGGCGGGCGCCGGGGACACCGGTACGACCCCTGCCGTGCCGGTCCCCGAGACCGCCTCCAGGTCCTTGGAGACGGCCACCACGCGTCCCTCCTCGTCGGTCACCTGGACCGGGTGGTCGTCGTCGTCCAGGTCCAGCTCCGCGTACGTCGCGCCGAGCGCCAGCTCGCCGGCCACCTCGCGCGCGGTGACCTCGGCCTCCAGCCCCGCCCGGTCCGTGAGGTTGCCGCGCAGCACCAGCAGGACGGCCAGCCCCGCGGCGGCCAGCGCGACGGCGACGACGAGGGTGGCGCCCAGGGCGGCCCTCGCCCGTACGGACCTCACAGCGCCTCCAGCCGGTAGCCCGCGCCGCGTACGGTGCGGATCGCCGTGGCGCCGAGCTTGCGGCGCAGGGTGCTGATGTAGACCTCGACGATGTTGGGGTCGCCGTCGTAGGCGAAGTCCCAGACGTGCTCCAGGATGTCCGCCTTGCTGACCACCTCGCCGGCCCGCAGCACCAGCTGCTCCAGGACGGCGAACTCCTTGGCGGTGAGGGCGACTTCCTCCTCACCCCGGTGGACCCGGCGGGCGGCGGTGTCCATCCGCAGGGTGCCCGCGGTCAGCACCGGCGAGGCGGAGCCGGCGCGGCGGCGCAGCAGCGCCCGGACCCGGGCGACGAGCACGACGTACGAGAACGGCTTGGTCAGATAGTCGTCGGCGCCCGTGTCGAGCCCCTCCGCCTCGTCGTACTCCCCGTCCTTCGCGGTCAGCATCAGGATCGGCGTCTCGTGCCCCGCGGCGCGCAGGGCGGCGCAGATCCGGTAGCCGTTCATCCCGGGCAGCATGATGTCGAGGATCACGAGGTCGTGGAGGCCCTGGCCGGCCAGGTGCAGGCCCTCCAGGCCGTCGTGCACGACGTCGACGGCGAAGCCCTCGGCGGTGAGTCCCCTCGCGAGGGACGTCGCGAGGCGCTTCTCGTCCTCCACGATCAACAGGCGCATGGGGACAGCCTCCCAAACCGGACCTGAAGACAGCTTCAGGTGGCTTCAGGCTGCGTTCAGCATCGCCGGAGCAGTGTGGTTCCCGTCGCTCAGCAAGCCCATCCCATCGGGGAGGAACCCACCATGAAGCGCAACACCGCCATCGCCGCCCTCACCGCGGCCGTACTCGTCGGCGGCGGACTCGCCACGACCGCCGCGTTCGCGGACTCCGACGGCACGGGGACGGACGACAGCACGGCATCGGCCGGCACGGCCGCCGGGCGGACCGGGGCGGGGCAGGCCGTGACGGAGAAGACCGGGAAGGCCGGACGCACCACCGTCGACGAGGCCGTGGGCGCCGCGCTGAAGGCCGTACCCGGCACGGTCACCGAGGCCGAGCTGGACGACGACGATGACGACGGCGGCCGTACGGTCTGGGAGCTCGACGTGTACGGCGCCGACAAGGTCTGGCACGACGTGACCGTGGACGCCGGCAGCGGCAAGGTGCTGTCGGACCGCGAGGACGACGACAACGGGGACCGCGACCGGCACGCACCCCGCTCGGCCGCCGTGTCCCTGGACGCCGCGCTGAAGGCGGCGCTCGGCGCGCAGCCCGGCACGGTGACGTCGGTGGGCCTGGACGACGATGACGACGACGGCAGGCGCGGTACGCCGCGCTGGGACGTCGACATCACGGGCAAGGACGGCAAGCAGCACGAACTGCGCGTCGACGCGAAGAGCGGCAAGGTCACCGTGGACCACGACGACGACCACGACGACGACAGTGACGACCGCGACGGTGACGACGACTGATCCGTCCTCCGCCGGACAGCGGCTCCCGGGCGGCCCGCACGCCGCCCGGGGGCCGTCAGCTGTCGGCCGGGGTTCCGGTGAGACCCGCGACCAGCTCGTCGGCGGCCGCGTACGGGTCGAGGCCGCCGGCCACGATGCGTTCCGCCAGGGCGCCCAGCCGGCGGTCGCCGTGCAGGTCGGCGATCCGCTCGCGGAGCGCGGTCACGGCGATCGTCTCGACCTCGCGGGCGGCGCGTGCCGTGCGCCGCTCGGCCAGGACGCCGTGCTCCTCCATCCACGCCCGGTGCTTCTCCAGGGCCTCGACCACCTCGTCGAGGCCCTCGCCCCGGGCGGCGACCGTCTTCACGATCGGCGGGCGCCAGTCGCCGGGCCCCCGGGACTCCCCCAGGCCCAGCATGTGGTTGAGCTCGCGGGCGGTGGCGTCGGCGCCGTCCCTGTCGGCCTTGTTGACGACGTACACATCGCCGATCTCCAGGATCCCGGCCTTCGCCGCCTGGATGCCGTCGCCCATGCCCGGGGCGAGCAGGACCACGGAGGTGTCGGCCTGGGAGGCGATCTCCACCTCCGACTGGCCGACCCCCACCGTCTCCACGAGGATCACGTCGCAGCCCGCCGCGTCCAGCACCCGGATCGCCTGGGGCGCCGACCAGGCGAGGCCGCCCAGATGGCCCCGGGTGGCCATCGAGCGGATGTAGACGCCCGGGTCGGAGGCGTGGTCCGACATCCGGACCCGGTCGCCGAGGAGCGCGCCCCCGGAGAACGGCGACGACGGGTCCACGGCCAGCACCCCGACCCGCTTGCCGGCCTTCCGGTAGGCGGTGACCAGCGCCGAGGTCGAGGTGGACTTGCCGACACCCGGCGATCCGGTCAGGCCGACGACGTAGGCGTGGCCCGCCAGCGGTGCCAGGGCGGCCATCACCTCACGCAGCTGCGGCGAGGCACCCTCCACCAGGGAGATGAGCCGGGCCACCGCACGCGGCCTGCCCTCACGTGCCTGCTCGACCAGGGTGGGGATGTCCACCTTCACGCTCGGCCTCCTCGCTCGCTCGTACGGACTACTTGCCCGGTACGCGGATGATCAACGCGTCGCCCTGACCGCCGCCACCGCACAGCGCCGCCGCCCCGGTGCCGCCGCCGCGCCGCTTCAGCTCCAGCGCCAGGTGCAGCACCACCCGGGCGCCGGACATCCCGATGGGGTGGCCGAGCGCGATCGCGCCGCCGTTCACGTTCACCTTGTCGGACGAGACGCCGAGGTCCTTCATCGACTGGACCGCGACGGCCGCGAAGGCCTCGTTGATCTCGATGAGGTCGAGGTCCTCGACGCCGATGCCCTGCTTCTTCAGGGCGTGCCGGATGGCGTTGGACGGCTGGGACTGGAGCGAGTTGTCCGGGCCCGCCACATTGCCGTGGGCGCCGATCTCGGCGATCCAGTCCAGGCCCAGTTCCTCGGCCTTGGCCTTGCTCATGACGACGACGGCCGCGGCGCCGTCGGAAATCTGCGAGGAGGTGCCCGCCGTGATCGTGCCGTCCTTGGTGAAGGCGGGGCGCAGCTTGCCCAGGGACTCGGCGGTCGTCTCGGCGCGGATGCCCTCGTCCTTGGAGAAGAGGACCGGGTCGCCCTTGCGCTGCGGGATCTCGACCGGGGTGATCTCGGCCTCGAAGATGCCGTTCTTCTGAGCGGCGGCGGCGCGCTGGTGGGACAGGGCCCCGACCGCGTCCTGGTCGGCGCGGGACAGGCCCAGGCGGGTGTTGTGCTTCTCGGTGGACTCGCCCATCGGGATGTTCTCGTAGGCGTCGGTCAGACCGTCGTACGCCATGGAGTCGAGCATCTCGACAGCGCCGTACTTGTATCCCTCGCGGGACTTCGGAAGCAGGTGCGGGGCGTTGGTCATGGACTCCTGGCCGCCGGCCACCACGACGTCGAACTCGCCGGCGCGGATCAGCTGGTCCGCGAGGGCGATCGCGTCGAGCCCCGAGAGGCACACCTTGTTGACGGTGAGCGCGGGGACGTTCAGCGGGATGCCGGCCTTGACGGCCGCCTGGCGTGCCGGGATCTGCCCTGCCCCGGCCTGGAGCACCTGGCCCATGATCACATACTCGACCTGGTCGCCTCCGATGCCGGCCCGGTCCAGCGCCGCCTTGATGGCGAAGCCTCCGAGGTCGGCACCGGAGAAGCTCTTCAGCGAGCCGAGGAGACGGCCCATGGGCGTCCGCGCGCCCGCGACGATCACTGAGGTGGTTCCGGTCGTTCCTGACATGAGGCGCAGCCCCTTGGGATCGGTTGTGAACGAGGGTTTACCTGAATGTACTGAGCGGTACGGCGCCCGTCATCCGGCTGTCGGTGTGATCGCGCGCACGTTGCGTAACCAACCCCGGGGCGCTGCACTGGTTCCATGCTGACGCGAATCGACCACATCGGAATCGCTTGTTTCGACCTCGACAAGACAGTGGAGTTCTACCGCGCGACCTACGGCTTCGAGGTGTACCACTCCGAGGTCAACGAGGAGCAGGGCGTCCGGGAGGCCATGCTGAAGATCAACGACACCTCGGACGGCGGGGCTTCGTACCTCCAGCTGCTGGAGCCGACCCGTGAGGACTCCGCCGTCGGGAAGTGGCTGGCTAAGAACGGCGAGGGCGTGCACCACATCGCCTTCGGGACCGCGGACGTCGACGCGGACGCCGCGGACATCCGCGGGAAGGGCGTGCGGGTGCTGTACGACGAGCCCAGGACCGGCTCGATGGGCTCCCGGATCACCTTCCTCCACCCCAAGGACTGCCACGGCGTACTGACCGAACTGGTCACCTCGGCGACAGAGCACTGACCCGACCGAGACCGGCCCGGTAGAGTGGGCGGTTCCGGGCCGGGGCCGGGTCGGGGCCGCGCCGCGTCCCTGCCGTTGATCTGTCACCATTCCCCGGGGGGACCGCTCGCCGGCGAGCGGTTCTCGTACGGAGTTTGCGACCAGGGTTGCCCCTGCTCGAACGAAGTTGAGAGCTCGGGTTGGGGTGTCCCCCTGCTCGAACGTAGTTGAGAGCTCGGGGAAGGATGGGACCGCGCAGTGCGGGGCTACGAAAGCCAGCAGAGCCACCGAGCGGGCGACGACCATCTCTCGCGGTTCGAAGCCGAGATGGACCGGCTGAAGACCGACCGTGAGAAGGCCGTCCAGCACGCCGAGGACCTCGGTTACCAGGTCGAGGTCTTGCGCGCCAAGCTGCACGAGGCACGGCGCAATCTCGCGACCCGTCCCGCACACGACAGCGCGGACATCGGCTACCAGGCCGAGCAGATGCTCCGTAATGCCCAGATCCAGGCCGACCAGCTGCGCACCGACGCCGAGCGCGAGCTGCGCGAGGCCAGGGCGCAGACGCAGCGGATCCTGCAGGAGCACGCGGAGCACCAGGCCCGGCTGCAGGCCGAGTTGCACACCGAGGCGGTGCAGCGGCGGCAGCGGCTCGACCAGGAGCTGGCGGAGCGCCGGCAGACCGTCGAGTCCCACGTCAACGAGAACGTCGCCTGGGCCGAGCAGCTGCGGGCCAGGACCGAGTCCCAGGCCCGCCGGCTCCTGGACGAGTCGCGCACCGAGGCCGAGCAGTCCCTGGCCGCCGCCCGCGCCGAGGCCGCCCGGCTGGCCGACGAGACCCGCCGCCGGGTCAACTCCGAGGCGGAGTCGGCCCGTGCCGAGGCCGAGGCCACGCTGCTGCGGGCCCGCAGGGACGCCGAGCGGCTGCTCGACGCCGCCTCGACGCAGGCCCAGGAGGCGACCAGCCACGCGGAGCAGCTCCGCTCGACGGCCACCGCCGAGACCGAGCAGACCCGGCAGCAGACCGCGGAGCTGAACCGCACCGCCGAGCAGCGCATGCAGGAGGCCGAGACCCGGCTGCGCGAGGCCCGGCTGGAGGCCGAGAAGGTCCTCGCCGAGGCGAAGGAGGCCGCGGTCAAGCGGCTGGCCGGCGCCGAGTCGCAGAACGAGCAGCGCACCCGTACGGCCAAGTCCGAGATCGCCCGGCTGGTCGGCGAGGCCACGAAGCAGGCCGAGGCGCTCAAGGAGGAGGCCGAGCAGGCGCTCGTCGACGCCCGGGCCGAGGCCGAGCGGGTCGTCGCCGAGGCGGCCGAGAAGGCCCGCACCCTGGCAGCCGAGGACGCGGCGGCCCAGCTCGCGAAGGCGGCCCGGAGCGCCGAGGAGGTCCTGACCAGGGCCTCCGACGACGCGAAGTCGACCACCAGGGCCGCCGGCGAGGAGGCCGACCGGATCCGCCGTGAGGCCGAGGCCGAGGCGGACCGGCTGCGCGGCGAGGCCGCCGAGCAGGCCGACCAGCTCAAGGGCGCGGCCAAGGACGACACCAAGGAGTACCGGGCCAAGACGGTCGAGCTGCAGGAGGAGGCCCGCCGGCTCCGCGGCGAGGCCGAGCAGCTGCGCTCCGAGGCCGTGGCCGAGGGCGAGCGGATCCGCGGCGAGGCCCGCCGCGAGGCCGTCCAGCAGCTCGAGGAGGGTGCCCGCACCGCCGAGGAGCTGCTCACCAAGGCCAAGGCCGACGCCGAGGAGCTGCGGACCTCCGCCGGCACCGAGAGCGAGCGCGTCAGGACCGAGGCGGCCGAGCGCGCCGCCACCCTGCGCAAGCAGGCCGAGGAGGCGCTGGAGCGCAGCCGCGCCGAGGCCGAGAAGGTACGCGCCGAGGCCGAGGAGCAGGCCACCGCCCTGACCGCCGCGGCGGAGAAGGCGGCCGAGGCGCTGCGCGAGGAGACCGAGCGCGGGGTCGAGGCACGCAAGACCGAGGCGGCCGAGGAGCTCGCCCGGCTGCACACCGAGGCCGAGGCCCGGGTAACCGCCGCCGAGGAGGCGCTCGGCGAGGCGCGTACGGAGGCGGAGCGGATCCGCCGCGAGACGAGCGAGGAGTCCGAGCGGCTGCGCGCGGAGGCCGCCGAGCGGGTCCGGACGCTCCAGGAGCAGGCCACGAGGGAGGCCGAGAGCCTGCGCACCGAGGCCGCCGCCGACGCCGCGCAGTCCCGCTCCGAGGGCGAGTCCGTGGCCGTACGGCTGCGCAGTGAGGCCGCCGCCGAGGCGGAGCGGCTGAAGACCGAGGCGCAGGAGAGCGCCGACCGGGTCCGCTCCGAGGCGGCAGCCGCCGCCGAGCGGGTGGGCGCCGAGGCCGCCGAGGCCCTGGCCGCCGCGCAGGAGGAGGCCAACCGCCGCCGCCGCGCCGCCGAGGAGGCCCTCGACTCGGCGCGTGCCGAGGCCGAGCAGGAGCGCGAGCGCGCCCGCGAGCAGAGCGAGGAGCTCCTCGCCTCCGCCCGCAAGCGGGTCGAGGAGGCCCAGGCCGAGGCGCAGCGGCTGGTCGAGGAGGCGGAGAGCCGGGCGACCGAGCTGGTCTCCGCGGCCGAGCAGACCGCCCAGCAGGTGCGGGACTCCGTCGCCGGGCTCCAGGAGCAGGCCGAGGAGGAGATCGCCGGTCTCCGCTCCGCAGCGGAGCACTCGGCGGAGCGTACGAAGACCGAGGCGCAGGAGGAGGCGGACCGGGTCAGGTCCGACGCCTACGCCGAGCGCGAGCGGGCCACCGAGGACGCCAACCGGGTCCGCCAGGTCGCCCACGACGAGGCCGAGGCCGCGAAGACGCTCGCCGAGCGGACCGTCTCGGAGGCCATCACCGAGTCGGAGAAGCTGCGTTCGGACACCTCGGAGTACAGCCAGCGGGTGCGTACGGAGGCGTCCGACGCCCTCGCGTCCGCGGAGCAGGACGCCGCGCGTGCCCGTGGCGAGGCCCGGGAGGACGCCAACCGGATCCGCTCCGAGGCGGCGGCGCAGGCCGACCGGCTCATGGCGGAGGCGACGAGCGAGAGCGAGCGGATCCGCACCGAGGCCACCGAGCAGTCGGAGCGCTTCGTCGGGGAGGCGACCGCCGAGGCCGAGCGGCTGCGCGCGGAGGCGGCGCAGACCGTCGGGTCGGCCCAGGAGCACGCGGCCCGCACCCGCGAGGAGGCGGAGCGGCTGCGCGCCGACGCCGAGTCCGCCGCGGAGCAGCTGCGTGCGGAGGCCCGTCAGGAGGCGGACCGGCTGCTGGACGAGGCGCGCGAGGCCGCGGCGAAGCGCCGTGCCGACGCCGCCGAACAGGCCGACCAGCTCGTGGCGAAGGCCCAGGAGGAGGCGCTGCGCGCCGCCACCGAGGCCGAGCAGCAGGCCGACAGCATGGTCGGTGCCGCGCGCAACGAGGCGGTCCGGATCACCTCGGAGGCCACCGTCGAGGGCAACTCCCTGGTGGAGCGGGCCCGTACGGACGCGGACGAGCTGCTGGTCGGCGCCCGCCGGGACGCCACCGCGACGCGGGAGCGGGCCGAGGAGCTCAGGACCCGGATCGAGAGCGAGATCGAGGAGCTGCACGAGCGCGCCAGGCGCGAGACCTCGGAGCAGATGAAGACGGCGGGCGAGCGCGTCGACAAGCTGATGAAGGCGGCGACGGAACAGCGGGCCGAGGCCGAGGCGAAGGCCAAGGAGCTGCTGTCGGACGCGAATTCGGAGGCGAGCAAGGTCCGTATCGCCGCCGTGAAGCGCGCCGAGTCGCTCCTCAAGGAGGCCGAGACCAAGAAGGCCGAGCTGACCCGGGTCGCCGAGAAGCTGCGCGCCGACGCCGAGGCCGAGGCGAAGCAGATCGTCGACGAGGGCCGCCGGGAGCTGGACCTGCTGGTCCGCAGGCGCGAGGACATCAATACGGAGATCTCCCGTGTCCAGGACGTCCTGGAGGCGTTGGAGTCTTTCGAGGCTCCGGGCGGTACGGGTAAGGCCTCGGGCGGCGGTGCCGGTGGCGTCAAGGCCGGTGCGGCGGCGGGCAACCGGTCGGGGGGCAAGGCGTCGGACGGGTAGCCGCACACCTAGGGTCTTTCGTTTGGATCAGGCTGGATCAGGCACCAGACCTCGCGAGCCCGGCATGATCCGAACTAAAGACCCTAATTCGCCATGAACATTCAAACCTTCGGGTCGCAAGCGCTCCGGGGGTCAGCCACTCAAAAGGGGTGTCATTCTCCATACCAAAGCGGCATCTTCACGTTGACACGCCGCTCCGGCCCCTAGGATTCCCTCTAACACCTCACCGGTCTCATTCGACAGGAACCCCATGAGCGACCCTTCCTCCCCCTTCGGCTTCGAGCTCGTGCGACGTGGATACGACCGCGGTCAGGTGGACGACCGCATTACCAAACTCGTCGCCGACCGTGACAGCGCCCTCGCCCGCATCACCTCTCTCGAGAAGCGCATCGAGGAACTCCACCTCGAGACGCAGAACGCCCAGGCCCAGGTCAACGACGCCGAGCCGTCGTACGCCGGGCTCGGTGCCCGCGTCGAGAAGATCCTCCGCCTCGCCGAGGAGGAGGCGAAGGACCTGCGTGAGGAGGCCCGCCGCGCAGCCGAGCAGCACCGCGAGCTGGCCGAGTCGGCCGCCCAGCAGGTGCGCAACGACGCGGAGACCTTCGCCGCGGAGCGCAAGGCGAAGGCCGAGGACGAAGGCGTCCGTATCGTCGAGAAGGCCAAGGGCGAAGCGGGCACGCTGCGCACCGACGCCCAGAAGGACGCCCAGCAGAAGCGCGAGGAGGCGGACGCCCTCTTCGAGGAGACCCGCGCCAAGGCCGCCCAGGCCGCCGCGGACTTCGAGACGAACCTCGCCAAGCGCCGCGAGCAGTCGGAGCGCGACCTCGCGTCCCGTCAGGCCAAGGCCGAGAAGCGTCTGGCCGAGATCGAGCACCGCGCCGAGCAGCTCCGCCTGGAGGCCGAGAAGCTCCGTACGGACGCCGAGCGCCGGGCCCGTCAGACGGTCGAGACGGCACAGCGTCAGGCCGAGGACATCGTGGCCGACGCCAACGCCAAGGCCGACCGGATCCGCAGCGAGTCGGAGCGCGAGCTGGCGGCGCTGACCAACCGCCGCGACTCGATCAACGCCCAGCTGACCAACGTCCGCGAGATGCTGGCGACGCTGACGGGTGCCGCGGTCGCCGCCGCCGGCTCCCCGGCGGAGGACGAGTCCGCCACCCGTGGGGTCCCCGCCCAGCAGACCCGCTGAGCAACACCTGCATCAGCTGTACCCCTTTACGCGCCCGGTTCCGCCTTTGTGGTGGCGCCGGGCGCGCGGGCGTTCTAGCGTGATCGCATGATCGAGCTCGACGGCCTCACCAAACGCTTCGGCAACAAGGTTGCCGTCGACCATCTGTCATGCCGGGTCAGACCGGGAATGGTGACGGGGTTCCTCGGCCCGAACGGGGCGGGCAAGTCCACGACGATGCGCATGATGCTCGACCTCGACAACCCGACCAGCGGCTCGGTGCGGATCGACGGCCGTCACTACCGTGACCTCCAGGAGCCGCTCAAGCACATCGGGGCGCTGCTGGACGCCAAGTCGATGCACGGCGGGCGCAGCGCGTACAACAACCTCCTCTGTCTCGCCCAGAGCAACCGCATCCCGACGAGCCGGGTCTCCCAGGTGCTGGACACGGTCGGTCTGACCGCGGTGGCGAAGAAGAAGTCCAAGGGCTTCTCCCTCGGGATGGGCCAGCGGCTGGGAATCGCGGCGGCGCTGCTGGGCGACCCCGAGATCCTCATGTTCGACGAGCCCGTCAACGGCCTGGACCCCGAGGGCATCCACTGGATCAGGAATCTGATGAAGACGCTCGCCTCGGAAGGCCGGACGATCTTCGTCTCCTCGCACCTGATGAGTGAAATGGCCCTGACCGCAGACCACTTGATCGTCATCGGGCAGGGCAAGCTGCTCGCGGACACGTCGATGGCCGACTTCATCCACGAGAACTCGCGCAGTTACGTGCGGATGCGCTCCCCGGAGCAGGAGCGCCTGCGCGATCTGCTGCACGCCGAGGGCATCGTCGCGGTCGAGTCGGGCAACGGCACGCTGGAGATCGACGGCGAGGCCCCGGAGCGGCTCGGTGAGCTCGCCGGCCGGCACGGGATCGTGCTGCACGAGCTGAGCGCCCAGCGCGCCTCCCTGGAGGAGGCCTTCATGCAGATGACCGCGGGGTCCGTGGAGTACCACGCCCACTCCGACCGCGACGGTGCCGAACCGCCCCCGGTGGGCCCGCACTGGGGCGAGCAGTGGAATCAGCAGCAGTCCGGCGGCGCGGCCGGCGACCGCGCGAAGGAGGTGTGAGGGCGATGGCATCGGTACCCGCGGTCCTGAATTCCGAGTGGACCAAGATCCGTACGGTCTCCTCCACCACCTGGACGCTGATCTGCGCGTTCCTCGTCACCGTCGCCATGGGCGCCGCCCTGAGCGCCCTGCTGAACAGCCAGTTCGACGACCTCTCCTCCGCCGAGCGGGCCACCTTCGACCCGACCTACGTGAGCTTCTCCGGGATGGTCCTGGGGCAGCTGGCGATGGTCGTCTTCGGGGTCCTGGTGGTGGGCACGGAGTACAGCTCCGGCATGATCCGCACCTCGCTCTCCGCGGTGCCGCAGCGCGGCTCGTTCCTCTTCAGCAAGATCGCGGTGGCGGGCGTCCTGGCGCTGCTCGTCGGCCTCGCCACCAGCTTCGTGACCTTCTTCCTCGGCCAGGCCCTGCTCGGCGACCGCGGCACGGACATCGGCGCGGAGAACGTGCTGCGCGCGGTCGTCGGCGGCGGCATCTACATGGGCCTGATCGCGGTCTTCTCCATGGGCGTCGCCACGATGCTGCGCAGCTCGATGCTGTCGCTCGGCATCCTGATGCCGTTCTTCTTCCTCGTCTCGCAGATCCTGACGGCGGTCCCGGGCGCCAAGAGCGTGGCCCGCTACTTCCCCGACCAGGCCGGATCCAAGATCATGCAGGTGGTCCCGGACGCCATGAACAGCGATCCGGCGCCGTACGGGCCGTGGGCCGGGCTGGGGATCATGGCGCTGTGGGTGATCGCGGCGCTGGTCGGCGGCTACCTCGTACTGAAGAAGCGGGACGCCTGACCGGCCCCCGGACGCGGGCGCTCCGCGTGACGGCTTGGCCGGAACCGCCCGCGGCTGGTTATCCTCCTAACTCTTGACGGGGGCGTGCGGCCACAGGCCTGGGCCCCGACGACAGATACGTCGATGGGGCTGGAGAATGATCGAGGCAGTCGGCCTGACCAAGCGCTACGGCGCGAAGACGGCCGTGCACAACCTTTCCTTCCAGGTGCGCCCGGGCGCCGTCACGGGTTTCCTCGGTCCCAACGGGTCGGGCAAGTCCACCACCATGCGCATGATGCTCGGCCTGGACCGTCCGACGTCCGGGCACGTCACGATCGGCGGCCACGCCTTCCGCAGCCTTCCGAACGCCCCCCGCCAGGTCGGGGCGCTGCTCGACGCCAAGGCCGTGCACGGCGGGCGCAGCGCCCGTAACCACCTGCTGTGCCTGGCCCAGCTGGCGGGGATCCCGGTGGCCCGGGTGGACGAGGTCCTCGGCGTCGTCGGGTTGCAGGACGTCGCGAAGAAGCGGTCCAAGGGGTTCTCCCTGGGCATGGGCCAGCGGCTCGGGATCGCGGCGGCGCTCCTCGGCGACCCGCAGGTGCTGCTCTTCGACGAGCCGGTGAACGGGCTCGACCCCGAGGGCATCCTCTGGGTCCGCAATCTGATGAAGCAGCTGGCGTCCGAGGGCCGTACGGTCTTCGTCTCCAGCCACCTGATGAGCGAGATGGCGGTCACCGCCGACCATCTGATCGTGATCGGGCGCGGGCAGCTGCTCTCCGACATGAGCATCAAGGAGTTCATCTCCGCCAACTCCGCGGACTTCGCCCGGGTGCGGGTCGCGGCCGGCCCGCCGGAGGAGCGGGAGAAGCTGACGGCCTCGCTGACGGAGGCCGGGGGCGGGGTCATGACGGAGCCGGACGGAGCCCTGCGCGTCACCGGGCTGCCGCTCCCCCGCATCAGCGATCTGGCCCACGCGTCGGACGTACGGCTGTGGGAGCTCTCGCCGCACCAGGCCTCGCTGGAGGAGGCGTACATGCGGATGACGCAGTCCGCCGTGGACTACCGCTCGACGGCGGACGCCAAGGAGGGCCTCCAGCCGCCTCCGCCGGGCTACGGGCAGCCCGGACACCAGCCGTTCGGCCCCGAGGGGTACGGGCAGCACCCGGCCCCGCCGGAGGTCCCGCAGCAGAGCTGGTACGCCCCGCCGCCCCCGGGACAGAACCCGTACGCCGGCGCGCCCGCGCCCCACGCCGCGCCCGCCCCCGCACCTGCCGCGGACCCGGCCGGACGCAAGAGCAGCGAGGACCCCCGATGACGATGCCGCCGCAGGCGCACCCGGCCGCCCAGCCGCCGCAGCAGCAGGGCTGGAACGGCGCACCCGGTCCGTACGCCTCCCCGATCCCCGTCCGCACTCCCGGGCTCGGTGACGCGATCGCCTCCGAGTGGACGAAGATCCGCTCCGTGCGCTCCACGATGTGGACGCTCGGCGTGATGATCGTGCTCCTGATCGGCGTCGGGCTGCTCACCGCGTTCGCCGTGAGCGTGTCGGACGCCCCGATGGACGAGACCCCCGTGCTCAGCCTCGGGTTCTTCGGCGTCCTGCTCGGGTCGATCTGCGTGATCACCCTCGGCGTGCTGACCATCGCGTCCGAGTACGGCACCGGGATGATCCGTACGACGCTGACCGCCTGCCCGAGCCGCGCCCGGATCCTCTTCGCGAAGTCGATCGTCTTCTTCCTGCTCGCCTTCACGATCACCACGGTGACCACCGGGATCGTCGGCGTCCTGCAGACGGCCATGCTGGACGGCGCGACGCCCGACACCGGTTTCTGGGTGCGCTCCACGGTCGGGATCGGCCTCTACGTCGCGACGCTCGGGCTGCTCTCTCTCGCGCTCGGGGCGATCATCCGGCACTCGGCCGGCGCCATCACGATCATGATCGCGCTGGTGCTGCTCCCGCTCGTGCTGGCGATGTTCATGTTCTCGCCGACGCTGGCCCGGGTGCAGCAGGCGCTGTTCGAGTACTCGATCCCCAACCAGCTCGGGGCGATGTACGACGTGTCGGTGACGGCGTCGGGGCCGACCGGCTGGGAGCCGCTGTTCATCATCCTCGGCGTGACGGCGGTGGCCATGGGCGGAGCCCTGCTGTCGCTGGACCGGCGGGACGTCTGAGCCGCTGCGGCCCCGCTCAGTAGCGGGGGGCGTTCCTGGACCGCTGCACCCGTGTGGTGCGGCGGTCCTTCGCGTTCCAGCAGGCCTTGTGCCAGTGCCTGCGGTCGTCGATCCCGCCGAACTCGGGCCACGCGACGAGGTGCGGGACCCCGGAGGGGATCTCCTGGTCGCAGCCGGGGCAGCGGTAGCGCTTGCCCGCCGCGCTCGCGCCGCTCACCGGGCGCACCGACCACTCCTCGCCCTGCCAGCTCTCCGTGGCGCCGCCCCCGCCGTACCGCTCCCCCGCGCCTCGTGCGTTGCCGGTAGGACTCTCGCCGCCTCGGGGGCGGTTGCGGCGCGGGGACACGGGACACCTCACGGGGCGGGCACGAGCGGATCGGTCCCGTCCAGCCTAGAGCCACCGGCGTCCGACCTGTGTCGGGAGTGGCGGGTGAGCATCCGCGGGGCGGGTGGGTTACCGGAAAATCGCAACAACTTCGCCGTGGACCGTGCCTTTGGCACGTGTCAGACGTTGTTGCCAGTGGGGGGACAGCCGCGTCGGCCGTAAGGAGGCAGAAGGCGATGCGCGTAGGAACGTTCGTACTGGCGGCTCAGTTTCCGGGCCAGGGGCAGGGTGAGGCCCTGCACCGGGCCGTCCGCTCCGCGGAGGTCGCGGAGGAGTCCGGGCTCGATTCCGTCTGGCTGGCGGAGCACCACTTCGTGCCGTACGGGGTGTGCCCGTCCGCCACGACCCTGGCCGCGCTGCTGCTCGGCCGCACCCGCAGGATCCGCGTGGGCACGGCGGTGAGCGTGCTGCCCAACCAGCACCCGGTGATGCTCGGCGAGCAGGCCGCGCTGCTGCACCTGACCAGCGGCGGACGCTTCTCCCTCGGGGTGGGGCGTGGCGGCCCCTGGGTCGACCTGGAGGTGTTCGGAGGCGGTCTCGGGGCGTACGAGAAGGGCTTCCCCGAGGCGCTGGAGCTGCTGCTCGACTGGCTGGGCAAGCCCCGGGTGGCGGGGAGCGGGGAGCGCTACGGCTTCCGCGAGGTGGCCGTGGTGCCCCGTGCCGACGAGCTCCTCGGGGGCGGTCCGCCGGGCCCCGAGGTGATCGTCGCCTGCACGTCGCCGAAAAGCGTGAAACTCGCCGCTGAAAAGGGTTTGCCGATGCTCCTCGGGATGCATTGCGGCGACGAGGAGAAGGCCGACATGGTCGCTCTGTGGCGATCGGCGGCCCGGGAGGCCGGTCAGCCGGCGGAGGTCGCCGAGCGGGTAGCACATGTGTCCGCAGGGGTGGCTCAGATCGCCGACGGCCCGGCGGACGCCGTGGAGACGCTCGTGAAGGCGATGCCGGGCTGGCTGCGGCAGGGGCTCGGCGCCCATGTGACGGTCGACAACCGGCACCGGGTGATGCGGGACCCCGTGGCGTACACGGAGTTCCTCTGCGGTCTGCATCCGGTGGGACCGCCCCGGTTCGCCGCCGACCGTCTCGCGGCCACGGCGGAGCGCACGGGCATCACCCGCTTCGCCCTCATGGTCGAGGGGTCGGGCGATCTCGCCGCGACGGAGACCAATGTGGAGCGGCTGGGCACGGAAGTGCTGCCGTTGCTGAAGTGACCTGTTCACGCTGGTAGTCCTGGTGGTGCGGTGGTGCGGGAGCTGCCGCCCCGGAGCCAGTTGCACCTCCCGCGGCCCGAAGCGGCAGCAGAAGCGTTCAGCAGTCCCGTAGTTCGGGCGACTGGTTGAGCAACTGGCCCCTCACCGAGGTGAATCGGGCCAGCCGCTCGTCGACCGAGGCGTCCAGCGGGAACACCGCGACGCGGTGGCAGTTCTGGAATGCCAGGCGCACTCCGAAGTGCCGCTGCAGTGCGCCGCGTATCGCATCACTCGCGAGCGCACGCAGCAGCTGACCACGTGCCTGCTCGTCCGGCGGAGGCGTCTGGTTGTCGGCGAATTCTCCGCCGTCGACCTTCAGCTGGGCCACCAGGGAGCTGATCATCTCCCATGCGTAGGGCAGGGAGGTCCGGACGCAGTCGACGAAGTCGGCTTCGTCGACCTCGCCTCGCTCGGCCTGTTCCAACAGCGCCGGTGAGACGTCGAGCGACATGGGTTCTCCTCTCGCGACCCCGACAGGTGGCCGGGGCCTTACGGGCAGGGCAGGGTGGCGACGCTGCGTACACAGACGGCGACCTCCTGCTTCCACGGTAAGGGCGCAGTCCGGGCCGCACCAGGAGATTGGGAACACAACCGGCCAATAACGAACGGTCGCAAAGAGGGGCAAGCCAGATCGGTCCCGATCGGGAGTGGCACCCGAGGCGTACGGGAATCGCGTGGACCAGGGGTCGTCGAGTAGCGTTGCCGACCATGCGTCTCGTCATCGCCCGTTGCTCCGTCGACTATGCGGGCCGGCTCACTGCCCACCTGCCCTCCGCCCCCCGTCTGATCCTGGTGAAGGCGGACGGCAGCGTCTCGATCCACGCCGACGACCGGGCGTACAAACCTCTCAACTGGATGTCCCCGCCGTGCACCCTGAAGGAGGGCGCCGACGACAACGAGGGCGTCTGGACCGTGGTGAACAAAGCGGGCGAGAAACTGATCATCACGATGGAGGAGATCCTCCACGATTCGTCCCATGAGCTGGGTGTCGACCCGGGGCTGATCAAGGACGGTGTGGAGGCGCACCTCCAGGAGCTGCTCGCCGACCGCATCGAGACGATCGGGGAGGGCTACACCCTGATCCGCCGGGAGTACCCGACCGCGATCGGCCCGGTCGACATCCTGTGCCGGGACGCGGACGGCGCGACGGTGGCAGTGGAGCTGAAGCGGCGGGGCGACATCGACGGTGTGGAGCAGCTGACCCGCTATCTGGAGCTGCTCAACCGGGATCCGCATCTGGCCCCGGTCCGGGGCGTGTTCGCGGCGCAGGAGATCAAGCCGCAGGCGCGGGTGCTGGCGACGGACCGTGGGATCGGGTGCCTGGTCCTGGACTACGACGCGATGCGCGGCATCGAGGACGACAAGCTGCGGCTCTTCTGACCCGGAGAGCGCGAGAACGCCGTACGGGCCCGGATTCCGGGCCCGTACGGCGTTCTCGTGTTCTCAGGCCGTCGTCGGGGAGGCGGAGTCCTCCTCGGTCGCCGACGCGGTGACGGTCTCCGCCGGGCCGCTCGCGGAGTCGGACATGGAGGGTTCCGTGGTCGTCTCCGACTCCGAGGGGGTGGGGTCCGGGGACTCGGGATCGGTCGGCGTCTCGCTCGGGGTCTCGGTGTCGGGCGGAGTGGTCGGCGGCTTCGTGGGCTTCTTCGTCGGTGAGGGGCTGCCGTGGGTCGGCCGGTCGCTGGGGCTGCCGCTCGACGAGGCGCTCGTCTCCGGGTCGGTGCCGGGGCTCGACGTGCCCGGGGACGGGCTGCCGCTCGTGGACGGGGAGGCGGTGCCGGACGGCCCGGGGGACTCGGGGCCGTCGCCGGCCGTGTCCTCGTCGGCAGCCGTCTCGTCGGCGGGCTCGTCCGCGGGGAGGCCGTTCTCGCCGTCGTCCTCGCTCGCCGACTGTTCGGTCGTGACGTTCTGCCCGTCGGGGTCCTCGCTCCCCGAGGTGGCCCCGAGGGTGACCACGGTGCCGAGTACGGCCGCCAGCAGCGCGCCCGCGCCGACCGCGACGAGATTGCGCCGGGCGCCCCTGATCACGCCCATGCGCCCGGCGGGCGGGCCGGGGAGCGGCGGCTCCTGACGGGCAATCAGGGTCGCGGAGGTGTCGGTCAGCCGGGGGAAGAGGGGCTTGGCCTCCGGGATACCGGCGGGGGGCGAGGCCGACTCGTCGTGACGCGGGGCCGGCACCTCCTCGCCCGCCGGGGTGCTGTGGAGCGGTTCGCCGGAGCGGTCCGCGACGAGGGCGAGCGCCCGGCGTCCGGCCACCGCTCCGGGCTTGTCGGCGAGCGCCCCGCGCATGCCGATGGACGCCTCCAGTTCGGCCCTGGCCCGGTCGAGCTGGCCGGCGCAGAGCGCGAGGACGCCCAACTCGTGGTGGAAGTAGGCCTCCTCGGCCACCTCGCCGGCGATCCGTGCGGCCTCCAGGCCGGCCCTGAGGGCCTTCTCCCAGGCGCCCCACTGCATCCCCGCCGCGAAGGCGGGAGCGGCGCTGCGGGCCAGCAGGACGGCCACGCTGGCCTGTCCCGGGGCCTCACCGGGCACCAGTCGGCTCATCGAGGCCAGGAGCGCGTCCGCCTCGGCCACGGCGCGCTCCGGGGTGACGGAGGGGTGCCCCGCCCACCAGGCGTAGTGCTGGGCGGCGCTGCGGGCGTGCGCGTCCGCGCTCTCGTCGTATCCGCTCGCCTCCAGCTGCGCCAGGACGCCGGCGGCCAGCCGGTAGCGGGGGCCGGCCGGGGAGAGGAGTCCGCTGAGCGCCAGTTCGCCGAGGGCGGCGTCGGCGTGGGTGTCCCCCACGAGGGCCGGCAGGTGCGCCTGGTGGGGCACCTCACCGCCCAGCGCGACGGCGAAGCGCAGGGTCTCGCGGGCGGCCTCGCTGAGCCGGGAGGCGAGCAGGGCGGCGGGCGCGGCGCCCTCGCCGAGGCTGGGCAGCGGGAGACCGGCGGGCTCGACCCGGCCGAAGGGGGCGTCGGCCGGATCGTCCTCGTAGCCGTCGAAGGCGTCCTGGCCGGCGCGCAGGTCGTCGCGCTGGCGCAGCAGGGCGCCGGCCTGGACGAAGCGCAGCGGGAGGCCTTCGGACTCGAACCAGAGGTCTCCCGCCCAGTTCGCCTCCTCGTCGGTGAGCGCGCGCTCCACGACGTGTTCCATCAGCGCGATCGAGGCGCCGCGGTCGAGGCCGGTGAGGAAGACCTCTTCGAGGTTGGCGTCGGCCGCCGGGGCGGAGACGTCGGGGGTCGCGGCGAAGAGGAACGCGCACTCCGGGGTGGCGTCGAGCAGCTCCTGGAGCGCGGCGCCGCCGAGCTCCAGGTCGTCGACGACCACGACGGCGCCGATGCCGTGGACGAGCGAGAGGAGCTGTTCGCGGTCGGGGCGGTGCAGCGGGGCGCTGTAGACGGCCTCGAAGAGCGCGTGGAGCAGCTCGGCGGCGCTCCGCTTGTAGCCGGAGAGCCGTACGACGCCGTCGGGCGCCAGGTCCGCGCAGTCGGCGGCGACGGCGTCCAGGAGTGCCGTACGTCCCGAACCGGCGGGCCCGGTGAGGCAGACCGAGCGGCCACGGGCGAGCAGCCGGACCAGCCGCTCGCGCTCCTCCTGGCGCTCCAGGAGGGGCATCTGCGGTGCGGGCGGCCCCGGGGGAACGGGCGGCGCGGCGGCGCGCTCACGCTCCACGCGCCGGGCGGCGGTGTGCCGTACGGGCGCGTCGGGCCGCTCACCCGGCCGGCAGGGCTCGATCTCGCTGCCGTCGACCGGATTGACGGTGAGCAGGAAGTCGCCCGATATCAGCTGCACCGTGCGCGACGGCTGGGGTGTCTGGTGCCCGAGGTCGGGCGTCAGCGGGTCGCGGGACTGCCGCCGCCGCCCGGCGTCGTCGCCGGGCCGGTCGGTGCCGTGGCCGTACTCTTCCGGTCCCCGGTTGATCGGGTCCATCGTCAAAGTCCCCCAGACGCGCAGTGCGCGGTAGCCCCCTCCGGCCTCGCACGCCCCGCTGTCGCTGTCGCTCCCGGTCCGGTGTCCGCCAGTGGGTCTCGTCGATCGGCTGACGGCCGAACCCTAAACCTTCGCACAGTATCTACGAACCGGCGGGGGGCCGCGCGGCCCGCGACATCACATTCTCGTGAGGATTGTGCGTGTATCGCCGCCCGCGGGGGCTCCGCCCGGATCGCGGCCCGGGCGGGGGGTCTCAGACGCGTGGCAGGGAGTCCGCGGCGATCCCGCCCTCGATGGCCAGGATCCGGTGCAGTCTCGTCGCCACCAGCAGGCGCTGCATCTGCGGCGGTACGCCGCGCAGCACCAGCCGCCGGCCGGCCCGGCCGGCTCTGCGGTGCGCGCCCATGATGACGCCGAGTCCGGTGGCGTCCCATGAGTCGAGCTCGGTCAGGTTCAGCACGAGGTCGCCGGCTCCGTCGTCGACGGCCGAGTGCAGAACCGTACGGGCGTCCGCCGCGCTTCGGACGTCGAGGCGGCCCCCGACGACCAGCTCGGCGTGGTCGCCCCTGATGTGCATATGCGCTCCCCGGAAGTACTCCGCAGCAAGGTCGGTCTGTCTTTTTCTCTTTCTTCCTCTGCCACAACTGACTGCCGCAGCGACAGGGAAGTTGCCGTCTGTAAGCGAACCGATACCGAATTCACCCCGAGGGGTGAACAAGGTCCGCCGGTACCCGCCGGATCCGCGTGCCGGACGGCACCGGATCCCGGATCCCCGGCTCTGACTGACGGCGCATCAGGCAGCCGGGGACCCGGTTCGTGATCAGTAGGTGTAGAAGCCCTGCCCGCTCTTGCGGCCGATGTCACCTGCGTCGACCATCCGGCGCATCAGCTCGGGGGCGGCGAACTTCTCGTCCTGGGACTCGGTGTAGATGTTGCCCGTGGCGTGCAGGAGGATGTCGACACCGGTCATGTCGGCCGTGGCGAGCGGGCCCATCGCGTGGCCGAAGCCCAGCTTGCACGCGGTGTCGATGTCCTCGGCCGAGGCGACGCCCGACTCGTACAGCTTGGCCGCCTCGACGACCAGCGCCGAGATCAGCCGGGTGGTGACGAAGCCCGCCACGTCACGGTTGACGACGATGCAGGTCTTGCCCACGGACTCGGCGAACTCCCGCGCGGTGGCGAGCGTTTCGTCGCTGGTCTTGTAGCCGCGCACCAGCTCGCAGAGCTGCATCATCGGCACCGGCGAGAAGAAGTGCACGCCGACGACCCGCTCCGGGCGCTCCGTCACGGCCGCGATCTTGGTGATCGGGATGGCGGAGGTGTTGGAGGCGAGGACGGCGTCCTCCCGTACGACCTTGTCGAGCGTACGGAAGATCTCGTGCTTGACCTCGAGCTTCTCGAAGACGGCCTCGACGACCACGTCGGCGTCGGCCACCGCGTCGAGATCGGTGGTCGTGGTGATCCGGGCGAGCGCGGCCTCCGCGTCGGCTGCCTCCAGCTTGCCCTTGGCGACGAACTTGCCGTAACTGGCCTCGATGCCGCCGCGGCCGCGGGCCAGGGCCTCGTCGGTGACATCACGCAGCACGACGTCCCAGCCCGCCTGGGCGGAGACCTGCGCGATACCGGACCCCATGAGTCCGGCGCCGATGACGGCGAGCTTCCTGGCCACGTTTCGCACCCCAATGCTTCTCGGTCGTTCGCATGCTCTCCGGCGGAGATTAGTACCCGTGAGGGTCGTTACGGCCCCGAAGAGATGCGCGTCACGTCTCACATGACGGACATCACACCGGCCGGTGTCACCCGGCGGCGCGCCGCGCGTAGTTGAGCACCTTCTCGCCGAGGAGGTCCTCCATGTCGTCGAGCAGGACGAGCGCGTCGCGCGAGACCTCGTCCGTGCGGCGGCCTGCGACCATCTCGCCGCCGATGTACGCCATGAGCGTGCTGTGCAGCCAGGAGAGCTGACCGGCCACCAGGACCGGACCCTGGTCGCCCGGATCCGCCCCCGACTCCTCGCGCAGGGTCCCCTCCAGGTGGAGCTGGGCCTCCTGCCCGATGTGCCAGAGGCGGGCCTTGAGGGTGTCGGCGCCCTCGATGACCCGCATGAAGTGCGCGTAGCCGTCGATGAGACCGACCGTCGGGGAGACGCCCTCCACCTGGATCCGCAGTTCGCGCAGGACGGCCTCCGCGGCGGACTCCCCCGTGTCGCGGCCCCGGACGTAGCGCGAGAGCCGGTCGACGATGCCCCGGCTGCGGTCCAGGAAGAGGTCCTCCTTGGCCGGGAAGTAGTTGTACACCGTGTTCACCGAGACGTCGGCGGCCTCGGCGATCTCCGCGATCGTGACCGCGTCGAAGCCCCGCTCGACGAAGAGCCCGGTGGCCACGTCCGAGAGGTGCTGCCTCGTCCGGCGCTTCTTCCGCTCCCTCAGTCCCTCAGCCATGGCCCCATCGTACGGATCCCATGGTGCCTGAAATTTTGGAGGCATTGCAATTTTTCAGTGACTCTGTTTTTATGGTCACCATGCCAATCATCAGCACGTCCGGGCTCGCCCGGACCTTCACCACCAAGGCGGGGCCGGTCCACGCCGTGCGCTCGGTCGACCTGGCCGTCATGCCCGGCGAGATCGTCGGCCTCCTGGGGCCCAACGGCGCGGGCAAGACCACCACCCTGCGGATGCTCACCACGCTGCTCGCCCCCACCGGCGGCGCGGCCACCGTGGCCGGCTGCGACCTGACGGCGGACCCGGCGGGCGTCCGTGAGAAGTGCGGTTACGTCGCCCAGTCGGGCGGGGTGGACCCGCACATCAGCGTGCGGGAGGAGCTGGTCACCCAGGGGCGGCTGTACCGGCTGAGCAAGGTGGACGCGATCGCGCGGGCGGACGAACTCGCCGCGCACCTGGGCCTCGGCGAGCTCCTCGACCGCAGGACGGCCGCGCTCTCCGGCGGCCAGCGGCGCCGCCTGGACATCGCGATGGGCCTCACCCACCGTCCGGCCGTGCTCTTCCTCGACGAGCCGACCACCGGGCTGGACCCGGGCAGCCGGGAGGACCTGTGGGACCTGGTGCGGGGGCTGCGGGACGACTTCGGCACGACGGTCGTGCTCACCACCCACTACCTCGACGAGGCCGACGCCCTCGCGGACCGGCTGGTCGTCATCGACGGCGGCCTGGTCGTCGCCGAGGGCGCGCCCGCCGCGCTGAAGACCGAGCACGCCGGCTCCCCCGACGCCTCGCTCCACGAGACCTTCCTCGCGATCACCGGGCGCGCCCCGGCGGCCGCCGACCCCGCCCCCGTCGCCGTATAGGACCCCCATGCTGATCCACGACACCTCGCTGATCTTCGGCCGGTACGTCCGGCAGACCCTGCGCTCCCGGTTCCAGATCTTCTTCGGGATCCTGATGCCGCTGCTCTACCTGTTCTTCTTCGGCCCTCTCCTCACCGGCCTCCCGCTGGGCTCCACCGGTGACTCGTGGCAGGTCCTGGTGCCCGGACTGCTCCTGCAACTGGCGCTGTTCGGGGCCTCGTTCACCGGTTTCGCGATCATCATCGAGCAGTCGACGGGGGTGGTCGAGCGCATGCGCGTGACCCCCGTCAGCCGGCTGGCCCTCCTGCTGGGGCGGGTCCTGCGGGACGCCCTGCTCTTCATGTTCCAGGCCGTGCTGCTGGTGCTCGCCGCGCTGGCCATGGGGTTGCGCGCACCGCTGCCCGGAGTGCTCGTCGGCTTCGGGTTCGTGGGCCTGCTGACCGTCTCGCTGGCCTCGCTGTCGTACGCCCTGGCCATGAAGGTGCGTACGCCGCAGGAGTTCGGGCCGGTGATCAACTCGCTCACCATGCCGGCGATGCTGCTCTCCGGCCTGATGCTGCCGATGACGCTCGGCCCCGCCTGGCTGGACGTGCTGTCGCACTTCACGCCGTTCCGCTACCTGGTGGACGCGGTGCGGGACGCGTACGTCGGCTCGTACGCCACGGCGCACATGCTGTACGGGGTGGCGGTGGCGCTCGCGTTCGCCCTTCTGGCCGTGACGGTCGGCACACGCGTCTTCCGCAGGGCCGGAGCGTAACTACTCTGGCCCCATGGTCAATCTGACGCGCATCTACACCCGTACCGGCGACAAGGGCACCACCGCCCTCGGCGACATGAGCCGGACCGCCAAGACCGATCTGCGGATCTCGGCGTACGCCGACGCCAACGAGGCCAACGCCGTCATCGGCACGGCCATCGCGCTCGGGAACCTCCCCGAGGACGTCGTGAAGGTCCTCGTCCGGGTGCAGAACGACCTGTTCGACGTGGGCGCGGACCTGTCGACGCCGGTGGTGGAGAACCCGGAGTACCCGCCGCTGCGGGTGGAGCAGTCGTACGTCGACAAGCTGGAGGCGGACTGCGACACCTTCCTGGAGGAGCTGGAGAAGCTGCGCAGCTTCATCCTCCCGGGCGGGACCCCGGGCGCGGCGCTGCTGCACCAGGCCTGCACGGTCGTCCGGCGCGCGGAGCGGTCCACCTGGGCGGCGCTGGAGGTGCACGGCGAGGTGATGAACGCGCTGACGGCGACCTACCTCAACCGCCTCTCCGACCTCCTGTTCATCCTCGCCAGGACGGCGAACAAGGAGGTCGGCGACGTGCTGTGGGTGCCGGGCGGCGAGCGCTGAGTCAGCGGCCCGCCCCGACCCGGTCCTTCGGCTCCCGCTTGGGGGCGACGGTGTAGCCCACGGCGATGATCAGGTTGATCCCGATCACCCAGAGCATCTTCTGCTGCCACATCCGCAGCGAGCCGGTGTCCCCGTCCGCGCCGACGTACCAGACCGCCGCCTGGAGCAGGGCCGTCGCCGTCACGGCGGCGACGGTCCAGCGGCCGGCGGTGCGCCACTCGTGGGCGGCCCGCGCCATCCCGTACTTCGGGGGCTTCACCGGCGGCGGGCCGCCCGCGAAGCGGTGGGCGACCCGGGCGTCGACCCACGTGATGGTGGAGTGGCCGAGCCCCACGGTGAAGCCGATGTAGACGGCGGCCAGGCCGTGCTTCCAGTCGGGCTCGGCGCCGTTCTTCAGGTCGACGGCCGTCACCACCAGCAGGACCACCTCCAGCAGGGGCTCGCACAGCAGCACCGCGGCCCCGAGCCGGGGCTTCCCCGCGACGTACCGCAGCCCGAGGCCGGCGGCCAGCAGCACCCAGAAGCCGACCTCGCAGAGCACGATCAGTGTGACGATCACGGCGCATCCCCTTCCGGTCCTTCCGGTCCCCTCCAGGCTCCCTTCCGTACGGCGGCGGATCGTCGTCAGCAGTGACGAAACGTGACTGCATCCTTCGATGTACTCGCGCCTCACCCCGCGTACGGACGAGACGCGGGCCCGTGCCGTGTTGGATGGACGGGTGTCCACCTCTCCGCGACCGCACCGCTCCCTGCGACCGCACCGCCATGACGTCCTGACCGCGGTGACCGGTCTGACCGGCGGGCTCGTGCTCTGGGCGGCCGGGCTGCACACCCAGGGCGGCAGGCCCTTCGGCGCGCACTGGGTGGCGCTCGTGCCGCTCGTGGTGACGGCCGGCCTGGAGCTGCTGCGCCGGACCCGGCCGCAGACCGCGGTCGCCCTCGGGACGCTCGCGCTGGTCGCCGACCAGTTCACGACGGGCAGCCTGGCGACGCTCCTGATGTACACCGACCTCATGTACGCGGCCGTGGTCTACGGGACCCCGGCCGCCGCCCGGCGGATCCCGGTGGCCACCTTCCTGGTCACCGTCGCGGTCACCGTCGGGTTCTTCGCCTGGTTCCGGACCCCCGAGGCCCTGCTGATCGCGGTCGCGACCGGGCTGGTCCTCTTCGCCCCCGCGCTCACCGGGGTCAGCGTGCGCAACCACCGGGAGGCCGCGGAGGCGGCCCGGCTGCGCGCCGACCAGACCGCGCTGCTGGCCGAGATGGACCGGGTGCAGGCGGTGACCGCCGAACGCTCCCGGATGGCCCGTGAGCTGCACGACATGGTCGCCAACCACCTCTCCGCGATCGCCATCCACTCCACCGCCGCGCTCTCCATCGACGATCCGGGCACCTCCAGGGAGGCCCTCGGGGTGATCCGGCAGAACAGCGTGGACGGGCTGACCGAGATGCGGCGGCTGATCGGGCTGCTCAGGGAGAACGGCGCGGGCGGCCCGCCGGGCGCGGCTCCGACCCTCGCCTCGCTGGACGCCCTCGTCGGGCAGGCCGGCGCGAACTCCGCGTCCAGCGGGCTCACCGTCACCCTGGAGGACGGCCGCGAGGAGCCGGGGCCGCTGCCGGCGCCGGTGGAGCTGGCGGCGTACCGCATCGTCCAGGAGTCGCTGACGAACGCGCTGAAGCACGCGGCGCCCGGTCCGGTCACGGTCCGGCTGGAGCACTCGGGCGAGGTGCTGACGGTGGAGGTGAGCAGCGTGCTCGGTGCGCGCCCCGGCCCGCGCGCGCCCGGTTCGGGGGCCGGTCTGGTGGGGATGCGGGAACGGGTGGCGCTGCTCGGCGGGACCATCGGGGCGGGGCCGGAACCCCGGGGTGACGGCACGGAGATCTGGCTGGTGCGGGCCGAACTGCCCGTCGAGGAAAGGACGTACCGGACATGACGATCCGGGTACTGGTCGCCGAGGACCAGTCGGCGGTGCGCGCGGGGCTGGTGCTGATCCTGGGCAGCGCGCCGGACATCGAGGTCGTGGGCGAGGCGGTGGACGGCGAGGCCGCCGTACACCTGGCGCGCGAACTGCGCCCGGATCTGGTGCTGATGGACGTACAGATGCCCCGGCTCGACGGGGTGTCCGCGACCCGGCAGGTGGTGGCGGAGCGGCTGGCGGACGTGCTGGTGCTGACCACCTTCGACCTGGACGAGTACGTCTTCGGCGCACTGCGGGCGGGCGCGTCGGGCTTCCTGCTGAAGAACACCGAGGCCGGGGACCTGATCGACGCGGTACGCACGGTGGCGCGCGGCGAGGGCATGATCGCCCCGGCCGTCACCCGCCGACTGATCGAGGAGTTCGCCGGGAGCACCGCCCCGCGCAGGGCGGACGGGCCGGGCCGCGAGGTCCTGGACGCGCTGACCCGGCGGGAGCGGGAGGTCCTGGGCTGCCTCGGCGAGGGGCTGTCGAACGCGGAGATCGCCGGGCGTCTCCAGATGGCGGAGGCCACGGTGAAGACCCACGTCAGCAGGCTCCTGGGAAAGCTGGAGCTGCGCAGCAGGGTCCAAGCGGCGGTACTGGCTCAGGAGTTGGGCCTCTGACCCCGGGCAGGGTTCTTTGGTCTGGACCTCTTGACGATTGGTCCAGACCTTCCTAATCTCACCGGACACACTGCGGTGAGTACGCCATGACACAGCGAGCTCAGGGCGACGCAGGGTTTGACGGACCATCCCGATTGCCGGACCTCACCCGAGGAGCACCGTTGAGCACTGACACCCCCGTACGCCTCTCCCGGTTCAGACGGAGACCCACAGCCCGTACAGCCATCAGGTCCAGGACGGTCGCGGGTCTCACCGCACTGCTCCTCCCCCTCGCCGCGATGGTCGGCCTGGCCTCACCCGCCGAGGCCGCCACCTCCGCGACCGCCACCTACGTCAAGAAGTCCGACTGGGGCACCGGCTTCGAAGGCCAGTGGACGGTCAAGAACACCGGTACGACCGCCCTGTCCTCCTGGACGATCGAGTGGGACTTCCCCTCCGGCACCGCGGTCGGCTCCGCCTGGGACGCCGCCGTCACCAGCTCCGGAACCCACTGGACCGCCAAGAACCTCGGCTGGAACGGTACGGTCGCCCCCGGAGCCAGCATCAGCTTCGGCTTCAACGGCACCGGCTCCGGCTCCCCCACCGGGTGCAAGCTGAACGGCGCCTCCTGTGACGGCGGCCCCACCGTCCCCGGCGACAACCCGCCGTCCAAGCCCGGCACCCCGACCGCGAGCAACATCACCGACACCTCGGCGAAGATCAGCTGGAGCGCCGCCACCGACGACAAGGGCGTCAAGAACTACGACGTCCTGCGCGACGGCGCCAAGGTCGCCACGGTGACCACGACGACGTACACGGACACCGGCCTCACCAAGGGCACCGACTACTCGTACACGGTGCAGGCCCGCGACACCGCCGACCAGACCGGCCCGGTCAGCGCCTCGGTCGCCGTCCGCACCACCGGCACCACCGACCCGGGTCCCGGCCCCGGCGGCAAGGTCAACCTCGGCTACTTCACCGAGTGGGGCGTCTACGGGCGCAACTACCACGTCAAGAACCTCGTGACCTCCGGCTCCGCCGCGAAGATCACGCACATCAACTACGCGTTCGGCAACGTCCAGGGCGGCAAGTGCACCATCGGTGACGCCTACGCCGACTACGACAAGGCCTACACCGCCGACCAGTCGGTCGACGGCGTCGCCGACACCTGGGACCAGCCGCTGCGCGGCAACTTCAACCAGCTGCGCAAGCTCAAGGCGAAGTACCCGAACATCAAGGTCATCTGGTCCTTCGGCGGCTGGACCTGGTCCGGTGGCTTCGGTGCCGCGGCCCAGAACCCGGCCGCGTTCGCCCAGTCCTGCTACGACCTGGTGGAGGACCCCCGCTGGGCCGATGTCTTCGACGGCATCGACATCGACTGGG
>NZ_JAERUC010000029.1 GCF_016745505.1 Streptomyces silvae
CGGCCGTGTCCACGACCACACCCCGGTCCGACTCCAGCTCGGCGATCCTGCGCTCCAGCTCGTCCGAGGGCGAGAGCAGCCCCCGCACCATCGCCCGGTCCGCGTTCGTCAGGCCGCGCGCGAGGTACGGGAGCACCGGCCAGAGGACGAACAGGCTCACCAGCGTCACGGCGAACGTCGCCACCCCCCACGGCAGCCGGATGAACGAATACAGCAACGCCCGCCAGCCCACCGGGTCCTTGAGGCCCGACCACAGCCAGCTGAAGAACCCCCGGTCCCGGCGGCCGCGCACCATCGGGCTCGGCTCCTCGACCCGCACCCCGAGCATCCTGCGCGCCCGGGCGCGTTCGGCCCGGCCGAGACCGCGCGCACCTCCCAGCCCCAGCGCGAGCAGCGGCAGCCCGATCACGGTGACGGAGAGACCGGCACCCACGCCCACCAGGAACACGGTGTAGACGAACCCGACGATCGCCATCGGCAGATTGGCCAGGAGATACGCGATCTCCTTCCACGTCCACCGGTCGAGGGCGAAGCGCGCGGGCGGCGGCCGGTCGTTGTCCGGCGGGGAGGGGCTCATGGTCATACGACCAGCGTGCCGGGCCGGGGGCGCGCACGCCATGGGGTTCGTGGGTGAGGCCGAGTAGGGATAACCCCACCTCGCGCGGTGCCTCCGGGGTCGGCCCCGGGCCCCCTCCCGTCCCGCCCGTTCCGCGACGGGGCTGCTGACCGCTGCTTACCGTCTCTTTAACAGGGCCTAGACTCCCGTGCGTACAGACCGTCGGACAGGTTGAGGGAGCGAGGGACGGACGTGGCGGACGTGCCGGGACCGACCGTTCTCGCGTCGGACTACTTCCAGAGCTACTCAGTGGTCGGGCTGCTCGCCCTGGTGGGCGTGGTGTTCGTCGCCGTCGCCTTCGGGGCCGGCCGGCTGCTGAGGCCCGTGGTCCCGACGCCGGAGAAACTCCTCACGTACGAATGCGGCGTGGACCCCGTGGGCGAGGGCTGGGCCCACACCCAGGTTCGCTATTACGTGTACGCCTTCCTGTACGTGATCTTCGCCGTCGACTCGATCTTCCTGTTCCCGTGGGCGACGGTGTTCGCGGCTCCGGGATACGGGGCGACGACGCTGGTGGAGATGTTCATCTTCCTCGGTTTCCTGGCCGTGGGACTGCTCTACGCATGGAAGAAGGGCGTCCTCGAATGGGCGTGACGAGCCGGCCGAACCCCGAACCCCCCGTGTCGCTGCCCGATCCGACGACGCTGCCCGTGCCGAAGAAGCTCGGCGTGCTGTCCCGGCTCGCGCCCGAACCGATGAAGGTCGTCCTCAACTGGGGCCGGCGCTACAGCCTCTGGGTCTTCAACTTCGGACTCGCCTGCTGCGCCATCGAATTCATCGCCGCCTCCATGGCACGGCACGACTTCATCCGGCTCGGCGTCATCCCCTTCGCCCCGGGCCCCCGGCAGGCCGACCTGATGGTCGTGTCCGGCACGGTGACGGACAAGATGGCCCCGGCAGTGAAGCGGCTCTACGAGCAGATGCCCGAGCCGAAGTACGTCATCTCCTTCGGCGCCTGCTCCAACTGCGGCGGGCCGTACTGGGACTCGTACTCCGTGACGAAGGGTGTCGACCAGATCATCCCCGTCGACGTCTACGTGCCCGGCTGCCCGCCCCGGCCCGAGGCGCTCCTCCAGGGCATCCTCAAGCTCCAGGAGAAGATCACCCGCGAGTCGCTCGCCGAGCGGTACGGCACGGACGACACGGCCCGCCCCTCGGCCGCGGCCCTGCGCAGCGGTCTCGTGTCGGCGCCGACCGCCCCCGAGGCCGCGGACACCTCGACGGCCACGGAGGCGCCGGAAACCTCTGCGGCCCCGGAGGCCCCGACCGCCCCGGAGTCCCCGAAGGCATCGGGGGAGGAGGGGAAGTGATCGCCGCGGACCTCTACAGCACGCTGCCCGACGCCGTCGCGGACGTCTTCGGCGCGGACGCCACCGCCGCGCACGCGTACGACCTGCTGACCGTCGACGTCCCCGCCGCCTCCTGGATCACCGCACTGGAGACGGCCCGCGACGCGCTCGGCTGTACCTACTTCGACTGGCTGAGCGCCGTTGACGAGCCGGGCACCGGCTTCCGCGTCTGCGCCCATATCGCGGCCCTCGGCGACGGTACGGTCCGGCGCCTGCTGGTCCGTACGACCGTGCCGCACGAGGCCGCCACCCTGCCGACCGCCGTCGGTGTCTACGCGGGCGCCGCGTGGCACGAGCGCGAGACGCACGAGATGTTCGGCATCGGCTTCGAGGACCACCCGCATCTGGTCCCGCTGCTGCTGCCCGACAGCTTCGAGGGCCACCCGCTGCGCAAGGACTTCGTCCTGGCGGCCCGGGTCGCCAAGGCCTGGCCGGGAGCCAAGGAGCCCGGGGAGTCCGAACACGGCGGACCCAAGCGGCGCACCATGCTGCCGCCCGGGGTGCCCGACCCCAACGAATGGGGCCCGCTCAAGGGCCAGCTGCCGCCCGCACCGGCGCGCCCGGCCCGTGGGGCACGCGCGGCGGGCGACCGCCCGGTGCGCAGGGCCCGCAGCGCGAGCGAGGGCTCGGCGGCACAGCGGCCGGACGCGACGCAGGGCCCGGACACGGCGCAGCAGCCTGACGCGGAGGCTACCCCGCAGGCGGCGGCCCGGCCGCGCCGCAGCCGCAGCGTCTCGCAGGGCTCGGCGAGCCAGCAGCCGCCGGCGGCCCCGACGCCGGCCACGCCGGCCGAGGCTCCGGGCCGCGCTCAGGACGCGCCGTGGCACGACGCCCGCCCGGCATTCGACGAACCGTCCGACGCGGCCCGCGACTCCGGTGAGCCCGCCGGCTCCGGTGAACAGGCCCCCGAGGCGCCGGAAAAGCAGCCCGAGGCCCCCCGCCCCACCGCCGAGCCCGAAGAGCACGACAAGCACGGCAAGCGCGGCAATGCTGATAGCCCCGACAACCCCGACACCCCCGCCGGAGGCGATACCGCGTGAACGACGTACTGGACGTCGCCCTCCGCCTCGTCATCGTCTTCGCCGTGTTCATGGTGGTCCCGCTCCTCGTGGGCCAGGCCGAACACAAAGTGATGGCCCACATGCAGGGCCGCCTCGGCCCCATGTACGCCGGCGGATTCCACGGCTGGGCCCAGCTCGTCGCGGACGGGGTGAAGTTCGCGCAGAAGGAAGACGTCGTACCGGCCGACGCGGACCGCCGCATCTTCCAGCTGGCACCGGCCGTCGCCCTGCTCCCGTACCTCCTCGTGATCGTCGCCATCCCGATCGGGCCCAGCGAGGGGGCGGTCGGTCAGGTCGTCGACGCGGGCATCTTCTTCGTGCTGGCCGTCATGGGCGTCGGCGTGCTCGGCTCGCTCATGGCGGGCTGGGCCTCGGCCAACAAGTTCTCCCTCCTCGGCGGACTCCGCACCGCCGCACAGCTCCTCGCGTACGAACTGCCGATGCTGCTCGCCGCGGCCTCCGTGGCCATGGCGGCCGGCACCGTCTCGCTCCCCGGCATCCTCAACGCCTTCGAGTGGTGGTGGCTGCCCTGGCAGATCGTCGGCGCGCTGGTCTTCTTCGTGGCGGGTCTGGCCGAACTCCAGCGCCCGCCCTTCGACATGCCGGTCGCCGACTCCGAGATCATCTTCGGGGCGTACACGGAGTACACGGGCCTCCGCTTCGCACTGTTCCTCCTCGCCGAGTACGCCGGGATCGTCGTCCTGTGCGGCCTGACGACCGTCCTCTTCCTCGGCGGATGGCACGGGCCGCTCGGCGCCGACGGGCTCGGCTGGGTCTGGACCCTGCTCAAGACCGGCATCCTCGCGTTCGTCGTCATCTGGCTCCGGGTCACCTACCCCCGCCTGCGCGAGGACCAGCTGCAGAAGCTCGCCTGGACCACGCTCATCCCCCTCGCTCTCGCGCAGATCGCGCTCACCGGCATCGTGAAGGTGGCGATCAACTAGTGCCCCCGATCCCCGGCTCAGGCCTGGCCAAGGGCCTCGCCGTGACCCTGCGGACCATGACGAAGCGCACGGTCACCGCGCAGTACCCGGACGTCCAGCCCGAACTGCCGCCCCGCACCCGGGGCGTCATCGGACTGTTCGAGGAGAACTGCACGGTCTGCATGCTCTGCGCCCGTGAATGCCCCGACTGGTGCATCTACATCGACTCCCACAAGGAGACGGTGCCCGCGGCCGCCCCCGGTGGCCGTGAGCGCAGCCGCAACGTCCTGGATCGCTTCGCGATCGACTTCGCCCTGTGCATGTACTGCGGTATCTGCATCGAGGTCTGTCCTTTCGACGCACTGTTCTGGTCGCCCGAGTTCGAGTACGCGGAGACCGACATCCACGAACTCACCCACGAGCGCGACAAGCTCCGCGAGTGGATGTGGACCGTTCCCGAGCCGCCCGCGCTCGACCCGGGGGCCGAGGAGCCCAAGGAGATCGCCGCCGCTCGCAAGACCGCCGACAAGCTCCAGGCCCAGGAGGCCAAGGAAGCCGCGGAGGCGCAGGAAGCCGAGCAGCCCCGGCCGGGCGAGACACCGGGCCAGACGCCAGGACAGGCACCGGGCCAGGCACCTGGCCAGACGCCAGGACAGGCGCCGGGACAGGCACCCGAAGCGGAGGGCCAGGAATGACCCTCGCGGCCACGGCCGGCCACCCCGGCTTCCTCTCACCCACCGGCGTCGAGATCGCCTTCGTCCTGGTCGGGCTCGCCACGTTCGGCGCGGCCCTCGTCACGGTCACGACCAAGCAACTCGTGCACGCGGCCCTCTGGCTCGTCGTCGCGCTCGGCGGCATAGCGGTCGAGTACCTCCTCCTCACGGCCGAGTTCATCGCGTGGGTGCAGGTACTGATCTACGTCGGTTCCATCGTGGTCCTCCTCCTCTTCGGGCTGATGCTCACGCGCGCCCCCATCGGCCGTTCCCCGGACGCCGACTCGGGCAACAGGTGGATCGCGCTCGGCGTTTCCGTCGCCGCCGCGGCCACCCTCGTCTGGGTCGTCGTGGACGCGTTCCGTACGACCTGGATCGATCTGGACGGCCCCGCCCAGGGCTCCACCAAGGCATCCGGTGAGTTCCTCTTCCGGAACTGGGTCCTCCCCTTCGAAGCGCTCTCCGTCCTCCTGCTCGCCGCCCTCGTGGGCGCGATCGTCCTGTCCCGCAAGGACCGCCAGGACCGTCAGAACCGCGACGGCCGTCAGAACGGCACCAGCACCACCAACGGCAGAGGCAGCGGCTACGGCACCAGCAAGCCCGCGGGCCGAGGCACAGGCACCCAGGACCGCCCCGCCGCGCACCGGGAGGACAAGAGCTGATGCACCTCGCCTATCCCGCCGTCCTCGCCGTCCTCCTCTTCTGCACCGGGCTGTACGGCGTACTCGCCCGCCGCAACGCGATCCTCGTCCTGATGTCCGTCGAGCTCATGCTCAACGCCGTCAACCTCAACCTCGTCGCCTTCGACGTCTGGCTCCGCGACGCACTCCACTCGGGCCAGGCCCTCACCCTCTTCACGATCGCCATCGCCGCCGCCGAGATCGGCATCGGCCTGGCGATCGTCCTGGCCGTGTACCGCAACCGCGGCAGCTCGGACGTCGACCGCCTCCGTGACACCGCGGAGACCGACGCCGCCGAAGCGCTCCCCGACGCCGAGGACGACGAAGCCGACCCCGACGCCGCCCGGGGCGTCACCGCAGACCAGGCCACTGCTCCGGCAGGGAAGGCAAAGAAGGCAGAGGCCACCGCGTGACCACCACGACCCTCGCCGTCCTCGTCCCCCTCCTCCCCTTCCTGGGCGCCGCCGCAGGACTCCTCCTGGGCAGGACCGCACCCGGCTTCGTCCGCCCCCTCGCCGTGCTCCCGACCCTCGTCGCAGCCGTCATCGCGGCCGTCGTCGCCGCACGCCTGGGTGGCGGCCGCGCCATCGACGCCGCGACCCAGCTGACCCCCACCGGCTCGGTCCCGATCGACCTCGCCCTGCACCTGGACGGCTTCGCCGTCCTCGTCGCCGTCCTCGTCGGGCTCGTCGCCACCTGCGTGCAGATCTACTCGACGGCGTACCTCAAGGACGACGCCCGCTACCCCTCGTACGCGGCGCTCGTCTCCCTCTTCACCTCCGCGATGCTGCTCGTCGTCTACTCCGGCGACCTCATGGTGCTCCTGGTCGGCTGGGAGATCATGGGCATCTGCTCGTACTTCCTCGTCGGCCACTACTGGGAGACCCCCGAGGCCCGCACGGCCTCCCTGAAGGCCTTCCTCGTCACCAAGCTCGGCGACGTCCCCTTCCTCATCGGCCTGTTCGCGCTCGCCGCCGACACCGGCACCTTCCGCATCACCGGGATCCTGGCCGCCGTCACCAACGGCGGTCTCGACCACCCCACCCTCATCGCACTGCTGCTCCTCGCCGGCGTCGCCGGCAAGTCCGCGCAGTTCCCCCTGCACACCTGGCTGCCCGACGCGATGGCCGGCCCCACCCCCGTCTCCGCGCTCATCCACGCCGCGACGATGGTCGCCGCCGGCATCTACTTCGTGGCCCGGCTCCTCCCCGTCTTCGCCGCCTCAGGCGCCGCCCTGGTCGTCCTCGCCGTCATGGCGGCCGTCACGATGATCGGCTCCGGGCTCGCCGCACTCGCCCAGGACGACATCAAGCGCGTCCTCGCCTACTCGACGATCGGCCAGCTCGGCTACATGTCCGGCGCCCTCGCCGTCGGCGACCGCGGGGCCGCCGTCTTCCACCTCCTGTCACACGGTGCGTTCAAGGCCGTCCTGTTCCTCGCGGCGGGCGTCGTCATCCACGCGGCGGGAACCAACTCGCTCGCCGCCATGTCCCGCATGGGCGGGCTGGCCAAGCGGATCCCCGACGCCTACTGGACGATGACCGTCGCCCTCCTCGCGCTCGCCGCCATCCCCCCGTTCGCCGGCTTCTTCTCCAAGGAAGCCGTCCTCGTCGCCGCCGAGCACACCGCCTTCGGCGACCGCGACATCGCCCCGGCCGCCGCCGGCTGGACGGTCCTGGTCGCCGGGCTCGCCGCCGCGGTCCTCACCGCCGCCTACGCCACCCGGCTCTGGCTCCTCACCTTCCGCGGACGCGGCCCCGAGGCCCCCGACCACGGCAAGCAGCCCGTCGCGATGACCTCCGTCCTCTGGGTCCTCGCCGTCCCCACCATCGCCTTCGGCCTCACCACCGGTGTCCTCACCGACTGGTTGGACGGACACAGCCTCAGCCCCTCCCTCACGACAGCCGTCCTCTCCACCGGAGTAGGACTCGTCGGCGGACTCGTCACCTACGGGGCGTGGCGCCACACCACCGCGCTCGCCGACCGTCCCCCGGTCGGCGCGGTCGCCGCCCACCCGGACGCCGAGCCCGCCCTCGTGGAGGCCGAGGCGATCACCTCGCACACCGCCGCGTACGGCACCATCGCGGACGCCCCGGACCCGTCGGACCCCGGCCGGCTCCTGCTGGGCCCGCTGCACCGCCACGCGGTCACCGGCTTCCACCTCGACGCCCTGTACACAGCAGTGTTCGTCCGCCCCGTGGGCGCCGCCGCCCGGCTCGTCCGCTTCCTGGACCGCCAGGTCGTCGACACCTACGTACGCGGCTCCGGCAGCATCGCCCGCGGACTCGGCACCCTGATCCGCCGTGCCCAGACCGGCAACGTGCAGACCTACCTAGGCGCGCTGCTCGCCGGAACCCTTGTCCTGGCGATCGCCGCCGTCGTTCTTGCCAACGTCTACGCCGGGGCGTGAGCCGTGTTCGATATCAACGCATCCGTGATGCAGGTCCTTCTGGCGTTCCTCGTCGTCGCGCCGCTCCTCGGCGCGGTCGCCGCGCTCCTGCCGGCCCCGCCCGGGCTCAAGGGCAGGAACCCCGACCAGGCCGTGCTCCGCCACGGCGTCACCGTCACCGGCGCCGTCCTCCTCGCCGCCCTCGTCCTGGCCGCGGGCTTCGACCACGACCACCCCTCGACGATGCAGGCCACGACGGACATCAGCTGGATCCCGGCACTGGACGTCCGGATCCACCTCGGTACCGACGGCATCTCGCTCCCCCTCCTCGTGCTGACCGCGCTGCTGACCTTCCTCTGCGCGCTCCACAGCTACTTCAAGCCCCCCGCGGGCCCCTCCCCGAAGGCCCTCGTCGCTCTCGTCCTCGTCCTCGAGTCCGGCACCCTCGCGACCTTCGCCGTCCTCGACCTGCTGCTGTTCTTCCTGGCCTTCGAGATGGTCCTCATCCCGATGTACTTCCTCATCGCCCGCTGGGGCGGCGACCGGAAGCAGCCCGCCGCCTGGAAGTTCATCCTCTACACGCTGCTCGGCTCCGTGATCATGCTGCTCGGGCTGCTCCTCATCGGACTGAAGAGCGGCACCTTCGACATGGTGGCACTCGCCACTGACAACGGCCGGGGCCTCACCACATCCGTGCAGGTCATCGCCGTACTGGCCGTCGGGATCGGCCTGGCCGTGAAGACCCCGATGTGGCCCCTGCACAGCTGGCTCCCCGACGCCCACACCGCGGCCCCGACCGTCGGCTCCGTGCTCCTCGCCGGCGTACTGCTGAAGATGGGTACGTACGGATTCGTCCGCATCCTGCTCCCCTCCACCCCCGACGGGATGCAGACCTTCGCGCCGTACCTCGCCGCCTTCGCCGTCGTCGGGATCATCTACGGATCCCTCGCCTGCCTCGCCCTCGCCCGCCCCGGCGCGAAGGGCGACCTCAAGCGCCTGATCGCCTACTCCTCCGTGGGCCACATGGGCTTCGTCCTCCTCGGCATCGCGACCATGACCCCCACCGGCGTGAACGGCGCGCTCTTCGCCAACATCGCCCACGGCCTCATCACCGGCCTGCTGTTCTTCCTGGTCGGAGCCGTCAAGGACCGCTACGGCACCGCGGACCTCGACACTCTGGCCGGCGCCACCGGGGCCGCCCTGTACGGCCGTGCGCCCCGCCTCGGCGGCCTCCTCGCCTTCGCCGCCGTCGCCTCGCTCGGACTGCCCGGTCTCGCCGGGTTCTGGGGCGAGATGCTCACCCTGTTCGGCGCCTTCGACCCCGCCGAAGGACTCAGCCGCCCCGCCTTCCTCACCTTCATGTCCATCGGCGCCCTCGGCACCCTGCTCACGGCCGCGTACATGCTGATCGTCGTACGCCGCGTCTGCATGGGCGAGCACCGTGAGCAGCCGCAGCCGGTCGCCGACATCCAGCGCCACGAATTCGCCGCCTGGACCCCGCTCGCCGCCCTGACCGTCCTCGCCGGACTCTGGCCCGCCGTCCTCCTCGGCCTCACCGACCCGGCCGTGCAGAAGCTCCTCGCAGGAGGCAAGTCGTGACCGTGGCAGCCGACAGCGCAACCGGGGCGGCGAGCCTCGTCCAGTCCGTCGACTGGCTCGCGATCGCGCCCCCCGTCATCGCGGCGGCCGTGGCCCTGCTCGTCCTCGTCGCCGACCTCTTCGTCGAGGAACGTCGCAAGCCGCTCCTCGGCTACGGAGCCGTCGCCGGGCTCGTCGCCGCGCTCGCCATGCTCGTCCCGCTGCGCGCCGGGGACCGCTCCACCTTCTGCCTCACCGGCACCGCCCAGGCCTGCAGCTACACCGCCGACCACTTCGCCCTCGTCATCCAGGCCCTCGTGCTCGGCGGAGCCCTGCTCACCGCGCTTCTCTCGATCGGCGACACCCGCAAGCTCCCCGCGGGCGAGTTCTGGTTCCTGCTGCTGTCCTCCGCGGCCGGAGCGGCGCTCCTGCCCGCCGCCCGGGACCTCGCCACCCTCGTCGTCGCCCTCGAAGTGGCCTCGCTCCCCGCGTTCGCCCTCGTCGGCATCAAGCGCGGCGACCGGCGCTCCTCCGAGGCTGCCCTGAAGTTCTTCCTGTCCTCCGTCGTCGCCACCGCCGTCATGCTCCTGGGCGTCAGCTTCGTCTACGCGGCCACCGGCACCATGCACCTCACGGAGATCGCCGCCCGCCTCGACGACGTACCGGGACAGCTGTCCACCCTCGCCGAGGCGGGCGTCGTCCTCACCCTCGTCGGCTTCGCCTTCAAGACGGCCGCCGCACCCTTCCACTTCTGGGTCCCCGACACCTACGTGGGCGCCCCGCTCCCCATCGCGGCCTACCTCTCCGTCGTCGGCAAGGCGGTCGGCTTCTCCGGGATCATCCTCGTCACGGTGATCGCCTTCCCGTCGTACGCCGACGTCTGGGGACCCGCCCTGGCCGTCCTCGCCGCGCTCACCATGACCGTCGGCAACCTCGCCGCACTCCGCCAGAGCGCCACCCGCGCCCGGAGCGCCGTACGCCTCCTCGCCTGGTCGTCCGTCGGTCAGGCGGGCTACCTCCTCGTCCCGATCGCCGCCGCCGCGTACTCCAGCGACGCGCAGATCGGCTCGACCGTCGCCTACGCCCTCATGTACGCCGTGGTGAACCTCGGCGCCTTCGCGGTGGCCGCCCTCGTCGCCCGTACGCACCCCGGCAACCGCCTCGGCGACTACCGCGGCCTGTACGCCACGCGCCCCCTGGCCGCGCTCGCCATGGGCTTCTTCCTGCTCTGCCTGGCCGGCCTGCCGCCCGGCATCATCGGCCTCTTCGCCAAGGTGACGGTCTTCTCCTCGGCGGTCGACGCGGGGCTCGGCTGGCTCGCCGTCGTCATGGCCGTCAACGTAGTGATCGCCTTGTACTACTACCTTCAGTGGACCGCCGCACTCTTCAGGACACCGGAGCCGTCCCCGGCCTCCGACGAGGCGCCGGCCGCCCCCGTGCACCGCGTCCCCGCCCCGGTCACCCTGGCGATCGCCCTCACCGCCGTAGCCGGAATCACACTCTCCGGTGCCCCCCAGCTCATCCTCCGTTTCGCCGCCGTCAGCCTCTTCTGACTGGCCCCGACCGGCTTGCCCGTGGAGCCGCGCTCAGGGCATGGTCGTGCGTGCACGCGACACGCAGAGCAGCGGGACAGCGGCACACAGCGGCACAGTCGAAACGCAACAAGAAGAGCACAGAGGAGCCAGAGCGGTGCTGAACGGGTTCAAGGACTTCATCCTCCGCGGGAACGTCATCTCCATGGCCATCGGCCTGGCCGTCGGAGCCGCCTTCACCGCCGTCGTCACCGGCTTCAGCAACGCGTTCATCGTGCCGCTGATCGGCCTTTTCACCCGGGGCACCGGCGACTTCAGCAAGGCCACCTTCACCGTCGACGGCGCGATCTTCCCCTACGGCCTCTTCATCAGCGCCGCCATCGCCTTCCTCATCACCGCGGCGGTGCTCTACTTCCTGGTCGTCGTCCCCATGGCCAAGGTCCAGAACCGCTTCACCACCAAGGAAGAGGAAGAGAAGGCCGACATCAAGGCCGCTCTGCGCGACTGCCCCCGCTGCTACAGCGAGATCCCGTCCGTCGCCACCCGCTGCGCCCACTGCACCAGCGACGTCGAGCCGGACCCGGAGGCCCGCGCGCTCGCAGGGCTCCCCGCCCAGCGCTGAACCCCGCCGCGGCCCCCAGGGGCCCGCGGCACCCACCCGTACGGCCCAGGGGCGGATCCATCCGGATCCGCCCCTGCTGCCTGTGCCTGCGGCCACCTCGCACAAGGGAACTAGCTTCCTTCGCCTCGCGTTGACCTGTACGGGAGGCTCCACTGGGGAGTGGAGCACCACCGAGCAAGGGTTCCCCTGCTGCACCACTTGGAGGGCGTACCGTGCACCGCCGGCACAACGGGCTGAAAACCGCTGTACTCCTCGGGGGCCTCTCGGCCCTCATCATCGTCATCGGCAGCTTCTTCGGCCGGACCGGCCTGATCGTCGCGCTCCTCGTCGCGCTCGCCACCAACGCCTACGCGTACTGGAACAGCGACAAGCTCGCCCTGCGTGCCATGCGCGCACGCCCGGTCAGCGAATTCGAGGCGCCACAGCTCTACCGGACCGTCCGCGAGCTCTCCACGGCGGCCCGCCAGCCCATGCCCCGGCTCTACATCTCCCCGACCCAGGCGCCCAACGCCTTCGCCACCGGCCGCAACCCGCGCAACGCCGCCGTGTGCTGCACCGAGGGGATCCTCCAGATCCTCGACGAACGGGAGCTGCGCGGCGTCCTCGGCCACGAGCTGAGCCATGTCTACAACCGCGACATCCTCATCTCGTCCGTCGCCGGCGCCCTCGCCTCGGTCGTCATGTTCCTGGTCAACTTCGCGTGGCTCATTCCCGTCGGCCGGTCCGACGACGACGACGGCCCGGGTCTCCTCGGCATGCTCCTGATCATGATCCTCGGCCCGCTCGCCGCCTCCGTGATCCAGCTCGCCGTGAGCCGTTCCCGTGAGTACCAGGCCGACGCGTCCGGGGCTCAGCTCACCGGGGACCCGCTCGCCCTGGCGTCCGCCCTGCGCAAGCTCGACGCCGGTACGAAACAGCTTCCGCTCCCACCCGAACCACGGATCGAGACCGCGAGCCACATGATGATCGCGAACCCGTTCCGTCCCGGCCAGGGCATGTCCAAGATGTTCTCCACCCACCCGCCCATGGCCGAACGCATCGCCCGACTCGAGCAGATGGCAGGGTATCGACCATGAACGCAATCCTGAACGTCATTTGGCTGGTCCTGTGCGGGCTGTGGATGTTCCTCGGCTACATCGCCGCGGGTCTCCTGCTCTGCATCACGATCATCGGCATCCCCTTCGGGGTGGCCGCGTTCCGCATCGGCGTCTACGCCCTCTGGCCCTTCGGCCGCACCGTCGTCGACCGCCACGACGCCGGTGGCGGGTCCCTCATCGGCAACGTCCTCTGGGTGATCCTGGCCGGCTGGTGGCTCGCGCTCGGCCACATCTTCACCGGCATCGCCCTGTGCGTCACGATCATCGGCATCCCGCTGGGCATCGCGAACTTCAAGCTCATCCCGGTCTCTCTGATGCCCTTCGGCAAGGAGATCGTCCCCACGGACCAGCCGTTCGCGACCCGCTAGCCGGGACGCCCGGCAGGCAACCGGACCCGTCTCCGCAAGCGTCTTGGCTTGCAGGAACAAGTGACGGGTAGGTACGCGAACATGAGCATCATCAGTTGGATCATCCTCGGGCTGCTGGCGGGCGCGATAGCCAAGCTGCTCCTGCCGGGCCGCGACCCCGGAGGCATCATCGGCACGACCCTCATCGGCATCGTGGGTGCCTTCCTCGGAGGCTGGCTGTCGTCCCGCTTCCTGGACCGCCCCATCAGCACGGACTTCTACGACACGGCCACCTGGGTCGCCGCCATCGCCGGATCCCTGGTCCTGCTGATCGCCTACCGGCTGCTCTTCGGCAACTCCCGCGACCGCCGCTGACGCGCTCGCACCACCACCCCTTCCGACACGGCTACGGGGCGGGTCCTGCCGATACCGGCACGACCCGCCCCGCCCGCATTCCGCTGCCCGTGGCAGCGAACCGTCTACCGGTAGTTGGCGAACTGCACCGCGAAGTCGAGGTCCTTGCCCTTGATCAGCGCCTGCACCGCCTGAAGGTCGTCCCGGCTCTTGGAGCTGACCCGCAGCTCCTCGCCCTGGACCTGCGCCTTGACGCCCTTCGGGCCCTCATCACGAATGATCTTCGCCACCTTCTTGGCGTTCTCCTGGGAGATGCCCTCCTCGATCGAGGCGAAGATCTTGTACTCCTTGCCGGAAAGCTGCGGCTCACCCGCGTCCAGCGACTTCAGGGAGATCCCGCGCTTGATCAGCTTGGACTGGAAGATGTCGAGGATCGCCTTGACCCGCTCCTCGCCGTTCGCCTCCATCAGGATCTTCTCGCCGGACCAGGAGATCGACGCGCCCGTCCCCTTGAAGTCGTAGCGCTGGGAGATCTCCTTGGCGGCCTGGTTGAGGGCGTTGTCGACCTCCTGCCGCTCGACCTTCGAGACGATGTCGAAACTGGAGTCGGCCATGACGTGTGGCTCCTTGCGTCGTATGCGTTGGGGTACGGACAAAGCCTAGCCACACCCGCGCGCGCCCGGCGCTGATCAAACAGGTGGCGTAGCACCCCTGGGCATCAGGTATCGTTTACGACGTCGCCAAGGGCCCCGAGCGGGACCCGACGCGTCGTTCCAGGCGGTGTGCCCGAGTGGCCAAAGGGAGCAGACTGTAAATCTGCCGGCTCAGCCTACCCAGGTTCGAACCCT
>NZ_JAERUC010000030.1 GCF_016745505.1 Streptomyces silvae
CGAGGACGAGGAGGTTCTCGCCGTTACGGCGCATACGGGTCGCGAGGTGGTCGAGCTTGAAGAGCGAGGACAGCTGGTCCGGGTCGGCCTCGCGGGACTCCAGTTCGGAGATGAGCGAGAGCTGACGCTGGATGAGGCCCTGCGAGCGGCGCGAGAGGTTGGTGAACATCGCGTTGACGTTGCCCCGCAGCAGCGCCTGCTCGGCGGCCAGCCGGACCGCCTCGCGGTGCACGTCGTCGAAGGCCGCGGCCACCTGGCCGATCTCGTCCCGGGAGTGCACACCGACGGACTCGACTGAGGTGTCGACGTCCTGCGGGTCCGTCTCGGAGAGCTGGCGGACGAGCTCGGGCAGCCGGTCCTGGGCGACCCGGGTCGCCGTGTCCTGCAGCTGCCGCAGCGAGCGGATCATGGAGCGGGCCACGACGAAGGCGCCGACCAGCGAGACCCCTAGGACGATCAGGATGATCGCACCGTTGAGGATCGCGTCGCGCTGCGACTCCTCCTTGAGCTCGCGGGCCTTGCTCTCCATCTCACCGAGGAGCGTCTCCTCGATGGTCTTCATCGCGTTGATCTTGTTGGAGCTCTGGTCGACCCAGTCCATGTACGTGCGGGTCTTGGTGCCGGCGCCCTCCATGCCCAGCGGGCTGTCGAGCACCTTCTTCGCGTACACGTCGGCGGCGGTGATCTCGGGATTCCCGTTGTCCAGCGGCGCCAGCAGCTCGGCGGAGCTCTTGCCCATGGACTCGTAGGTCGTCTCGAACGTCTTGAGGGTCGCGTCACCCTTGTGCTGCGCGTTGCGCCCGAACGCCTGGTCGTTGTCGTTCAGGTGCGTCTCGGTGCTGTCACCGCCCGGCAGGGCCGCGGCGATGATCGCGCGCTCGATGGAGGCGTACTCCTTCGAGGAGGAGAAGGCGGCCAGCGCACGCGTCCGCTTGATCATCTCCGGGTTGCTGGTCGCCTGCGCCATGTCCTGCGACAGGCTGAGCAGCGACGTGATCAGCTGGCTGTACTGGTCGATCGTGTTGAGACTCGGGCTGTCGCCGGCGTACGCGTCCTTGCGGATGCTGGTGATGTTGCCCAGCTGCGTACCGATCTGGCTGACGCTCGAGTGGATGCTGTCCAGTGCCGCGTCGCCCGGGGCGTTGCCGATCTCGTCGGTGGCCTCGAAGAAGGCCGCCTTGGCGCGGTCGGTGCGCTCACGGGGCTGGGTGACCTTGTAGTCGGTCGGCTTCGCGCCGTTCGACAGCGGCCCGGCCGACCTGTCGCGCTCGTCCTGGAGCGCGACGGCGAGCGCGGTCGCCTTCTTGGTCATCTTGGTCAGCAGCTGCATGTGCTCCAGCTGGTCCATGTCGTTCATGGACTCGTTGATCCGCAGTCCGCCCAGGGTGGTCGCCGCGACCACGGGGAGGGCGAGCAGGGAGACCAGACGCGTGCTGATGCGCCAGTTGCGCAGTGCTACGCGTGAGCCGGCGGAGGTGGGGACGGCCGCCTTGGGAGGCGCCGTGGCCTCCGCGCTGCCGGAGCTCGTCGTGCCGGAGCGCTGCGCACGGTCGCCGCCGTCACCGGCCGCACCGGGATTCTGGGCGTGCTGGGGCGAGGAACCGCGGTCGTTCCCGCCGCGCGGCTCCTGATCCGCCGGAGTTTCCCCTCGGCCCTGGCGGGGCTGGGGCGACCCCATGCCATCCCTCTTGAAACGTCCCTGCACTAGCGTCGCAACCTCTGGACCAGGCGTCCCTTCGCGCATGGCGCGCCGGGACGGTGTCGGCGTCGTGGGGCGCTGGACGCGCCCCATGGTGGTCGTGAGTGACCGGCGTACTTCCCCCTCCCGCCGCCACTCGGCGCTGCGTTGCGCCCCTGCGCGCTGGGCCTGAAACCCGCGGCGGTGCGTGGAATTCCAGCACAGTGGAGGATCTCCAACAAGGCCCGCGTACCGGGCTGTGACCTTGATGACACCGTGTGATGGCTGAGTAACAAGGCGTGGAGCGTGTACACGGTCAAACCGGATGATTAGGGGTGGGCTCCTGGAGGGGAGTGGGTGTCCCAGACGCCATGATCGGGAGCGGAATGGCAGATTCAACACCGTATTGTCGGGTTTGCATCCCATGGTCAAGTGCCTGGAATGGGCGCTTTGTCATCAACTTCGTGAGCAAACTCACATGATGATCGCCGTCTCATCCCGGCCAAGCCGGGGAATCGGATGTTTAGCCTGGCGCTTTACAGGGATAGCGAATCCGACAACCGGCGCACCTCCGGGCGGCGCCCCAGCGGCAAGGACCCATACGGCAGATGAAGACGACGATGATGTTCCGCAACATTGCCAACCCCCGGCGCACGACGCTGGCGCACCTCGCGGACGCCGAAGCGCTGCAGACGCCGGAGCAGCGGGAGCACGCCGTCGACCTGCCCACCCAGACGGCCAACCCGCGCCGCACCATCCTCATGACGGCCCCCGCGGCCGCCACCGCCGCGGCGGAGTGATCCCGCGCAACGGCGCCCCTCACCCGCGCAGGCGCCTCGCCCGGCGAGGTTCGCCCCGTCGCGTCGTCCGGTACGCACGCTCGCGGCGTTGGCCGAAAGCCCAAGTAGCTCCGCTACAAGAGCTTCCGTCCGCCTTGCGATCGCACGCACCGGACGACGCTCCTATCGGGGCAAACCTCGCCGGGCGAGGCGCTAGCCTGGAGCGTCAGTCTTCAGCCAGCCAGCAAGTGAGGGGCGACAGCATCCCGTGCGCATCGCCAGGTTCTCCATCGACGGCAATGTCGCCTTCGGCGCGGTCGAGGGCGACAGCCCCGACAGCCTCGTCCTCGACATCATCAAGGGCATCCCGTACGCCGACTTCGAGCTCTCCGGGACCAAGGTCCCGCTGAAGAAGGTCCGGCTGCTGCCGCCCGTGCTCCCCAACAAGGTCGTGGCCATCGGCCGCAACTACGCGGAACACGCCGCCGAGATGGGCAACGAGGTCCCGGATGTGCCCGTCGCCTTCTTCAAGCCCACCACCTCGGTGATCGGCTCCGGCGACTCCATCGAGTACCCCTCCTTCTCCGAGGAGCTGCACCACGAGGCCGAGCTGGCCGTGGTGATCGGCCGCATGTGCCGTGAGGTCCCGCGTGAGCGCGTCAAGGACGTCATCTTCGGCTACACCTGCGCCAACGACGTCACCGCGCGTGACGTCCAGCGGCGCGAGAGCCAGTGGGCCCGGGCGAAGGGCTTCGACACCTCCTGCCCGCTCGGCCCCTGGGTGGAGACCGACGTCGACCCCGGGAACCTGGCCATCCAGGCCACGGTCAACGGCGAACAACGCCAGCTCGGCCGGACGAGCGACATGGTCCGCTCCGTCGAGGACCTGGTCGTCCACATCACGGAAGCCATGACGCTGCTCCCGGGCGACGTGATCCTCACCGGGACCCCCGCAGGGGTCGGCCCCCTGCACGTCGGCGACGAGGTCGCCGTCACCATCGAAGGCATCGGCACTCTCACCAACAAGGTGATCAAGCGTGGCTAACGCACCTGTCCGTGTACGTTTCTGTCCCTCCCCGACCGGCAACCCCCACGTGGGCCTGGTCAGGACGGCTCTCTTCAACTGGGCCTTCGCACGGCACCACCAGGGCACCCTGGTCTTCCGTATCGAGGACACCGACGCGGCCCGCGACTCCGAGGAGTCCTACGAGCAGCTGCTCGACTCCATGCGCTGGCTCGGCCTGGACTGGGACGAGGGCCCCGAGGTCGGCGGCCCCCACGCGCCGTACCGCCAGTCGCAGCGGATGGACCTCTACAAGGACGTCGCGGCCAAGCTCCTGGACGCCGGACACGCGTACCACTGCTACTGCACCACCGAGGAGCTCGACGCCCGCCGTGACGCCGCCCGCGCGGCCGGCAAGCCGTCGGGCTACGACGGCCACTGCCGCGACCTGAGCGACGCGCAGAAGTCGGCGTACGAGGCCGAGGGCCGCACCTCGATCGTCCGCTTCCGGATGCCCGACGAGGCGATCACCTTCACCGACCTGGTCCGCGGCGACATCACGGTCCAGCCGGAGAACGTCCCGGACTACGGCATCGTCCGGGCCAACGGCGCTCCCCTCTACACGCTCGTCAACCCGGTCGACGACGCCCTGATGGAGATCACCCACGTCCTGCGCGGCGAGGACCTGCTCTCCTCCACCCCGCGGCAGATCGCCCTCTACCGGGCGCTCACCGAGCTGGGCATCGCCAAGGACACCCCCGCCTTCGGCCACCTCCCGTACGTCATGGGGGAGGGCAACAAGAAGCTCTCCAAGCGTGACCCGCAGGCCTCGCTGAACCTCTACCGCGAGCGCGGCTTCCTGCCCGAGGGGCTGCTCAACTACCTCTCGCTGCTCGGCTGGTCGATCGCCGAGGACCGCGACATCTTCGGCCGTGACGAGCTGGTGGCGGCGTTCGACATCGCCGACGTCAACGCCAACCCGGCGCGCTTCGACCTGAAGAAGGCCGAGCACATCAACGCCGAGCACCTGCGCATGCTCGACGTGAAGACCTTCACCGAGGCCTGCGGCCCCTGGCTCAAGGCCCCCTTCGCCCCCTGGGCGCCCGAGGCCTTCGACGCGGAGAAGTTCGCCGAGATCGCCCCGCACGCCCAGACCCGTGTGACGGTTCTCTCGGACATCACGGCCAACGTCGACTTCCTCTTCCTGGACGAGCCCGTCGAGGACGAGGCGTCCTGGACGAAGGCCATGAAGGAGGGCTCCGACGCCCTCCTCGTCACCGCCCGCGCCGAGCTGCTCGCCGCCGAGTGGAACGCCGAGGCCCTCAAGGCGGCCGTCCTGACCGCCGGCGAGAAGCACGGCCTGAAGCTCGGCAAGGCGCAGGCCCCGGTCCGCGTCGCCGTCACCGGCCGCACGGTCGGCCTGCCGCTCTTCGAGTCCCTGGAGATCCTGGGCCGCGAGAAGACGATCGCCCGGATCGACGCGGCGCTGGCGAAGCTCGCCGCGTAGCACCCGGTTCGCACACGACGGGGCGGCCGCCCGAGCAGGGGCGGCCGCCCCGTCGTCATGCGGGGGCGGCGCCGGTAATCTGGCCGGCATGCCGATCCGAGCGGTTCTCTGGGACATCGACGACACGATCTTCGACTACTCGGGCGCCGACCGCGCCGGCATGCACCAGCACCTGGAGAGCGAGGGCCTGCCGGACGGGTACGACTCCCTCGACCACGCCCTGGACGTGTGGAAAGCCGTCACGGACGTGCAGTGGGCCCGGTTCGCGGCCGGGGAGACCGACTTCCAGGGGCAGCGGCGGGAGCGCGTGCGCACCTTCCTCGGGCGGTGGCTGAGCGACGCCGAGGCCGACGCGTGGTTCGGCCGTCACGCCACGCACTACGAGGCCGCCTGGGCGCTCTTCCCGGACACCGTGCCCGTCCTGGACCGGCTGGCCGGCGGCTACCGGCACGCCGTCCTGTCCAACTCCAGCATCCACAACCAGGACCGCAAGCTGCGCGCCCTCGGGGTACGGGACCGCTTCGAGGCGGTGGTGTGCGCCGTGGAGCTGGGCGTCTCCAAGCCGGAGGCGGGAGCTTTCCACGCCGCCTGCGAGGTCCTGGAGCTCGCCCCGCACGAGGTGGCGTACGTCGGCAACGAGCCCGACATCGACGCGGGCGGCGCGGTGGCCGCCGGGCTCATGGGGATCTGGCTGGACCGCGAGGGCCGGGGAGGACGCCCCGAGCTGGTGCGGATCACGGGTCTGGACGAGCTTCCCGGCCTGCTGGCGGGCGATACCCGTTTTGGAGCGCCGGACACCTTCAGGTAATGTTCTTCCTGCGCCGCCCGAGCGGGCCGAAAGATCCGGCCGGGAAGCGCAGACAGAGACAAGGCCCCTAGGGGTTGCGTTTCAGTGGGCTATGGTGTAATTGGCAACACTACGGTTTCTGGTAC
>NZ_JAERUC010000031.1 GCF_016745505.1 Streptomyces silvae
ACGGCTCGGTCGCTCTAGTCGCCCGCGCTGTCCACGACGGCCGCCCACTCGTCGAGCAGTGCCTGGGCGGAGGCGTCGTCGGGGCCTTCGGCCCACAGGTGCGTGACCGCTTCCGCCCGGTCGGGCAGCACCATCACCCAGCGGCCGTCGGTCTCGACCACGCGGACGCCGTCGGTGGTGTCCACGCTGCGCTCCCCCGCGGCCTCCACGACCCGCCGCATGACGAGCCCCTTGACCGCCCACGGGGTGGCGAGGTCGCGCCGCAGCACATGGGCACGCGGGATCCGGGCGTCGATCTGGCTGAGGGTGAGCTGTGTCCTGGCCACCAGCCCGATGAGCCGGACGAAGGCCGCCGCACCGTCGAAGACGCTGCTGAACTCGGGGATGATGAACCCGCCGCGGCCGTCACCGCCGAAGATCGTGCTGTCCTCGCGGCCCACCCGGGTCAGGTCGTCGGGTGAGGTGGTCGTCCACTCCACCTGCGTGCCGTGGTACGCCGCCACCTGTTCGGCGACGCGTGTCGTCGTCACCGGCAGGGCGACCCGTCCGCTCCTGCGCTCGGCCGCCACGAGGTCGAGCATGACCAGCAGGGCCCGGTCGTCCTCGATGATGCGGCCGCGCTCGTCCACGAGGGAGAGCCGCTCACCGACGGGGTCGAACCGGACGCCGAAGGCGGCCCGTGCGGACGAGACGATCTCCCCGAGACGCACCAGCCCGGCCCGCCGGGACTCGGCGGACTCCGTGGGCCGGGATTCGTCGAGCCCGGGGTTGATCGTCAGCGCGTCCACACCGAGGCGTCCGAGGAGGCTCGGCAGAACGAGTCCGGCGCTGCCGTTGGAGGCGTCGACGACGACCTTGAGGCCCGCGTCGGCGATGCCGCTCGTGTCGACGTTGCGGAGCAGGGAGCCCGTGTAGGAGTCGAAGACACTCGACGGGAAGTGGAGGTCCCCGATCTCGCCGGGGAAGGCCCGGCGGAACTCCTGACGGGCGTAGACGCGGTCGAGCTTCTTCTGCCGTGCCTGGGAGAGGTCCGCTCCCCTCTCGTCGAAGAACATGATGTCGACCGAGTCGGGCACCCCCGGCGACGTACGGATCATGATGCCGCCGGCGCTGCCCCGCGCGGTCTGCTGACGGGCGACCGGCAACGGCACGTTCTCCAGGTCGCGGACGTCGATGGCGCTGGCCTGGAGAGCCGAGATGACCGCTCGCTTCAGGGCACGCGCACCACGGGAGTGGTCACGGGCGGTCGTGACGGTCGCGCCCTTCTTGAGGGTCGTCGCGTACGCGCCGGCGAGCCGGACGGCGAGCTCCGGGGTGATCTCGACGTTCAGGATCCCGGAGACACCGCGGGCGCCGAAGAGATGCGCCTGGCCGCGCGACTCCCAGATCACCGAGGTGTTGACGAAGGCACCGGCCTCGATGGTCTTGAACGGGTAGACCCGGACGTTGCCCTGGATGATCGATTCTTCACCCACGAGGCACTCGTCGCCGATCACGGCGCCGTCCTCGATCCGCGAGGCCCGCATGATGTCGGTGTTCTTCCCGATCACACAGCCACGCAGATTGCTGTGCTCGCCGATGAACACGTTGTCGTGCACGACCGCACGGTGCAGGAAGGCGCCCGATTTCACGACGACGTTGGAGCCGATGACGGTGTGCTCGCGGATTTCGGCGCCGGCCTCGATCTTGGCGTAGTCACCGATGTACAGCGGTCCACGCAGCACGGCGTCGGGATGGACGTCCGCGCCTTCCGCCACCCAGACGCCGGGCGAGATCTCGAAGCCGTCCAGCTCCACGTCGACCTTGCGCTCCAGCACGTCGGCCTGGGCCTTCACATAGCTTTCGTGCGTGCCGACGTCCTCCCAGTAGCCCTCCGCGATATAGCCGCAGATCAGCTTGCCTTCCTTCATGAGCTGCGGGAAGACATCCCCTGACCAGTCCACGGAGGTGTCGGCCTGGACGTAGTCGAAGACCTCGGGCTCCATGACGTAGATGCCCGTGTTCACCGTGTCCGAGAAGACCTGACCCCAGGTCGGCTTCTCCAGGAAACGCTCGACCTTCCCGTCCTCGTCCACAATCGTGATCCCGAATTCCAGAGGATTCGGGACCCGGGTGAGGCACACCGTGACGAGTGCGCCCTTCTCCTTGTGGAATGCGATGAGGTCCGTAAGGTCGAAGTCGGTGAGGGCGTCGCCGGAAATCACCAGGAAGGTGTCGTCCTTCAGGGCCTCCTCGGCGTTCTTCACGCTTCCTGCGGTACCGAGTGGCTTCTCCTCGTTGGCATAGCTGAGCTCCATCCCGAGCTCTTCGCCGTCGCCGAAGTAATTCTTGACGAGAGAGGCGAGGAACTGGACGGTGACGACGGTCTCGTTGAGCCCATGCCTTTTGAGCAGCCGCAGCACATGCTCCATGATCGGCCGGTTGGCCACGGGCAGGAGCGGCTTGGGCATGCTTGAGGTCATGGGGCGAAGGCGTGTGCCCTCACCGCCTGCCATCACGACGGCCTTCATGTCGGAAACGTCCTCCTTGAAGAGACGACGGTCTAGCCGACTTCACCCGTCGGGGCACCACAACAGCATCCTGTGTGGACCGGCGACTCTGCACGGCTCCACATCAACGAGCTAATCGGCTACTTCATCCGCCTTGACCAGACGGCGGACCTGGACCACATAGAGGATCCCTGCCCACCAGTAGAGGGTTGTACCCCAACCAGCGAACGCCCATCCGAAAATGCTGCCCAGCGAAGCAAGCCAACCACTTCCGTCGCTGAGCAGCAACAAGGGGAAGGCGTACATCAGGTTGAATGTTGCAGCTTTCCCCAGGAAGTTGACCTGGGGCGGCGGATAGCCGTGCTTGCGCAGGATTCCCACCATGACGAGGAGCATCAGCTCACGCGCGAGGAGAGCCGCTGTCAGCCAGAGTGGCAGGATCTCCCGCCAGGTGAGCCCCACGAGGGTGGAAAGAATGTAGAGGCGGTCGGCGGCCGGGTCCAGGAGCCGGCCGAGGCTGCTGATCTGATTCCACCGACGGGCGAGCTTGCCGTCGAGGTAGTCACTGACCCCGCTCAGCATCAGTACCAGCAGGGCCCAGCCGTCACTGTTGGGCCCGCCGAACACGGGGCGGAGAATCAGCCACAGGAAGAGCGGTACGCCGACGAGGCGGGCCATGCTGAGGATGTTGGGGATGGTGAGTACTCGGTCCGTCTGAACTCGAGTCTCCTGGACCTCCACCCGGGGGCCTCCTGTGAAGAACGTGCCAATGATGCCCCCTGACCTTACCCTCAGTCCCCGAGCTCCGGTGCACAGGGGTCCCAAGGGTGCCCGGAACGCAGAAAAGCCCCGTGCCACAAGGGCACGGGGCTTT
>NZ_JAERUC010000032.1 GCF_016745505.1 Streptomyces silvae
ACACATGTTCTGTGTCGCGGCCCGCGGCTCTTGTTCGGTGCGGTGGTGCGCATCCGTGCGGTGTTACGCGGTCAGGCAGACTTCCTGCTGTCCCGCGGGTGCACGGCGATGTTCATGGCACCGGAGCGCAGGACCGCCAGCCTCTCGGCCAGCACTTCCTCCAGCTCCTCGCGGGTACGCCGCTCCATGAGCATGTCCCAGTGCGTACGCGCGGGCTTGCCCTTCTTCTCCTCGGGGCCATCCCCGTCCACCAGGAGTGCCGTGGCGCCGCACGCCTTGCACTCCCATTCCGCCGGAATTTCCGCCTCTACCGAGAACGGCATCTCAAATCGATGTCCGTTCGGGCATGCGTACTCCACCGCCTGGCGCGGGGCCAGATCGATGCCGCGGTCCGTCTCGTAGCTGGTAACCACGAGTCGCGTACCGCGGAGAGCTCGCTCACTCATGAATCGTGCCTCCCGGGCTTGTCGCCCACAGGACAGGTGTCGCTGTCGTCGTCATCCGGTCAACGTCCGGTCGGCGGCAAAGATTCCCGTTGCCGGTCATGCGTCGCCCGTCGTGCCGCTGCTTGGTCTGGGTTTACTACCCCCCGGTGCCCGGTTTGTCACCTCTGGTCGAAGTTGTCACCCAACGGTTCGGCTTCCTCCACTGGCAGTAACGGTCCTCCGGGCAGACCAAAGGCGTACACTACCGGCCTTTCACTTCAACGTCTAAATCCGCTCCGGCACGGCGTTGCCCGCGGCGGCCACCGCGGCCCGCACGGGAACCCTCGCCAGGAGCACCGAGCCGAGCGCGAAGAAGAGCACCAGCGACAGGATCGCGTCCCGGTAACTGCCGGTGAGCTGGTAGCCGAGACCGAAGACCAGGGGCCCCAGCCAGCTGAGTCCCCGGTCGCTCATCTCGTAGGCGGAGAAGTACTCCGCCTCCTTGCCCCGCGGTACGAGGTGCGAGAACAGGGACCGCGAGAGGGCCTGGCTGCCGCCCATCACCAGCCCGATCGCCGCCGCCAGGGAGTAGAAGAACACCGGCGCGTCGGCGGGCAGCACGTACGCCGCGGCGAGGATCAGCGTCCAGACGGCCAGCGAGACGAGAATCGTGCGCTTCGCCCCGTACACCCGGGCGAGCCGGCCCATCCCCAGCGCCCCCGCCACCGCGAGGACCTGCACCAGCAGCACCGCGGTGATCAGGGTCGTCTGGTCGAGGCCGAGCTCCTCGGAGCCGTACAGCGAGGCCTGGGAGATCACCGTCTGGATGCCGTCGTTGTAGATCAGATAGGCCAGCAGGAAGGAGAGCGTGAGCGGGTGGCGGCGCATGTCGCGCAGCGTCGCCCGCAGCTGCCGCCAGCCGGAGCCGACCGCGCCGTCGCCGCCCGGTGCCACCCGGCGGTCCCGCAGCCGCCGCAACGGCACCAGGGCGAAGGCGCCCCACCACACGCCCGCCGAGGCGATGCAGATCCGGACCGCGTCGGACTCGGACAGGCCGAAGGAGTCGTGGCCGGTGTAGAGCACCAGGTTCAGGACGAGGACGAAGGCGCCCGAGGTGTACCCGAAGGCCCAACCGCGCGAGGAGACCGCGTCGCGCTCCTCCGGGGTGGAGATCTGGGGCAGGTACGCGTTGTACAGGGCCATCGACACGGAGATCGACGCGTTCGCCACGATCAGCAGGAACGCCCCGAGCAGATAGCGGTCGCCCTCCAGGAAGAACATGCAGGCCGTGGCCGTCGCTCCCGTGTACGCGGCCGCCGCGAGCAGGGGCTTCTTGCGTCCGCTGCGGTCCGCCGCCGCGCCCACGACGGGCATGACGATCACGGCCACCACGATGGACACCGACACGGCGTACGCGAAGAGCGATCCCGCCCGCACGGGTATGCCCAGGGGGTGCACGAACCCGTCCGCGTCGGCCGCCGCCTTGGCGATCGACGTCAGATAGGGGCCGAGGAAGACCGTGAGGACGCTGGTGGAGTACACGGAGCACGCGAAGTCGTAGAAGTACCAGCCGCGCTGTTCCCGTCTGCGGCCCGCGGCCTCGGCCGGCGGTCCGGCCGGGTCCTCCGTCCCTGCGATACCGGTGCTCACGCGGCCCCCTCGATCGTCCCGTGCGGACGCGGCAGGTCCCGGCGTCAGGCCCAGGCCCCCCGCTCGCTCAGCACCGTGCGCAGCGTCTCGATGTGATCGGTCATGATGCCATCCACCCCGAGGTCCAGGAGCGCCGCCATCCGTTCCGGTTCGTTGACCGTCCAGACATGGACCTGCAGCCCCCGCGCGTGCGCCGTCCGGACGAAGCGCCGGTCGACGACGCGGATGCCGCTCTGGGTCTCCGGGACCTGTGCGCAGACCGCGCCCGCCCGGAGCGCCGCCGGGATTCCGTACGACCGCAGCCGCAGCGCAAGCACACCGCGCACCCCGTAGGAGGTGGCCAGGCGCGGGCCTGCGAGGCGGTGGGCCCTGGCCACGCGCGCCTCGGAGAACGAGCCCACGCAGACCCGGTCCCACGCGTCGGTCCTGCGGATCAGCTCGACGAGCGGGGCGAGGGCGGGCTCCGCCTTGATGTCCACGTTCCAGCGGGCGTCGGGGAACTCCTCCAGCAGCTCCTCGAAGAGCGGCAGCGGCTCGCTGCCCGCCACCCTGGCCCGGCGCACCTCGCTCCAGGGCAGCTCGGCTATCCGCCCCCGGGAGTCCGTCACCCGGTCCAGGGTCGGGTCGTGGAAGGCGACGAGCCTGCCGTCCGCCGTGGCGTGCACATCGGTCTCGAAGTAGCGGTAGCCGAGGCCGGCCGCGCGCCGGAAGGCGGTCGCGGTGTTCTCCAAGCCGTCCGCGGCCCCGCCCCGGTGGGCGAAGGGGATCGTCGAAGGGTGGTCCAGATAGGGGTGGCGCCCCGAAGTCACTGCGGTCACCGCGGAAGTATCGCCCCATCCGGTGTCCGCGCGGCAACGGCCACGGTGCGGGAGCCCGGCGCCGGGAGGTCGAAGAAGCGCAGGAAGAACTGGGCGAGCGGGCCGATGGCCAGGGCGTAGAGGACCGTGCCGGCGCCGAGGGAGCCGCCGAGCAGGAAGCCGGTCACGACCACGGCCACCTCGATCGCCGTACGCACCAGCCGGATGGAGCGGCCCGTGAGCCGGTTCAGGCCGGTCATCAGGCCGTCGCGCGGTCCGGGCCCGAAGCGGGCGGATATGTACAGGCCCGTGGCGACGCCGTTGAGGACGATGCCCGCGGCCATCAGCGGTACCTGCGCCCCGAGGCCGTGCACATCCGGTACGAGGGCGAGCGTGCCGTCCATCGCGATGCCGACGGCGAAGACGTTGGAGACGGTGCCCAGCCCCGGGCGCTGTCTGATCGGGATCCACAGGAGCAGGACGACCGCCCCGACGATGATCGAGACGACCCCGATGGAGATGCCCGTCCGCTCGGCCAGCCCCTGGTGCAGCACCCCCCACGGTTCCAGCCCCAGTCCGGCCCGGACCAGCAGCGCCGAACTCGCCCCGTACAGGGCCAGGCCCACGTACAGATGGGTCAGTCGCCGGGCGAGCCGGGTGCCGCTCGGAGAAGTGGTGTCGGACAAGTGGTGCCCCCTGTGTGGTGGTAGTGGACTGCTGCATGTCACTCTGTGGCGGGGAATTGGCCGCCAACTATGGCCAATCCGAGGAAGGTGGACTGATTTACATGGCGCAGTGGACTTCGACCGTCGGTGCGGCGCAGCTCGCCCGGCAGCTCCAGGGCCAGCAGGCGCGTCCGCTGCCGCCGGGCACCCGTAAGCCGCCCGCCTACCGTGCCCTCGCCGACGGGGTGCGCCTGCTCGTCCTGGAGGGCCGCGTCCCGGTGGCCGCACGGCTCCCCGCCGAACGCGAACTGGCGCTGGCCCTCTCCCTCAGCCGGACCACCGTCGCCGCGGCCTACGAGGCGCTCCGGGCGGAGGGCTTCCTGGAGTCCCGCCGCGGCGCCGGCAGCTGGACGGCCGTCCCCGCGGGCAACCCGCTGCCCGCCCGTGGCCTCGAACCGCTGCCCCCCGAGTCGCTCGGCTCCATGATCGACCTGGGCTGCGCCTCGCTGCCCGCCCCGGAACCCTGGCTGACCCGGGCCGTCCAGGGCGCCCTGGAGGAGCTTCCGCCGTACGCCCATACGCACGGCGACTACCCGGCCGGTCTGCCCGCCCTGCGGCAGATGATCGCGGACCGCTACACCGGGCACGGCATCCCCACGATGCCCGAGCAGATCATGGTCACCACCGGGGCGATGGGTGCCATCGACGCCATCTGCCATCTCTTCGCAGGGCGCGGCGAGCGCATCGCCGTGGAGTCCCCGAGCTACGCCAACATCCTCCAGCTCATGCGCGAGGCGGGTGCCAGGCTGGTGCCCGTGGCGATGGAGGAAGGGCTCGGCGGCTGGGACATGAACCGCTGGCGGCAGGTCCTGCGCGACGCCGCGCCGAGGCTGGCCTATGTCGTCGCCGACTTCCACAACCCCACCGGGGCCCTGGCCGACGAGCAGCAGCGCCGCGCCCTGGTCGAGGCCGCCCGGTCGGCGGGCACGGTCCTGGTGGTCGACGAGACCATGCACGAGCTGCACCTGGACCCGGACGTCGAGATGCCCCGCAGGGTCTGCGCGTTCGACCCGGCGGGCAGCACCGTCCTGACCGTCGGCTCCGCGAGCAAGGCGTTCTGGGCCGGCATGCGCATCGGCTGGGTGCGGGCCGCCCCGGACGTCATCCGCAGCCTGGTCGCCGCACGCGCGTACGCCGACATGGGGACGCCCGTGCTGGAACAGCTCGCCATCAACTGGCTGATGCGGACCGGCGGCTGGGAGGAGGCCGTGGCCATCCGGCGCGAGCAGGCGCGGGAGAACAGGGACGACCTGGTGCGCGCCCTGCGCCGGGAGCTCCCTGCCTGGGAGTTCGAGGTGCCGCGCGGCGGCCTCACCCTGTGGGTGCGCACCGGCGGGCTCTCCGGCTCCCGGCTGGCCGTGGCGGGCGAGCGGGTCGGGGTCCGTGTGCCGTCGGGGCCCCGGTTCGGGGTGGACGGGGCCTTCGAGGGCTATGTGCGGCTGCCCTTCACCGTGGGAGGCCCGGTGGCGGACGAGGCGGCGCTGCGACTGGCCGCCGCCGCCGAGCTGGTCGGCTCCGGTGCGAGCGCGGGAGCCGAGGCGCCCCGGACCTTCGTGGCCTGAGGCGCCCCGGCTCCGTACCTTCGCGGGGGGCGCGAGGTGCCCCGCGTCTCACCCTTCGGCGGCGGCCGGCGCCCCGATCAGCTGCTCGGTGTGTACGGACACGGGCTCGGCCGGCTTCTCCGGTACGGCCTGCTCCACCGCGGGCGCCCCGCCGGGCAGCAGATCCAGCACCGCCTGCCGGTGCGCCTCGCTCGTGGCCTCGTCGTACGGGTCGGGGGTGGCCGGCACTTGGAGCCGCAGGACGGGCCCGGTGCCCAGCCGGGCGTAGCCACGGCCCGCAGGGACGTCGGCGGTGGGCGTGGTGTGCGGCTGGACGCCCAGGACCGCCTCGACCTCCTCGCGGTCGGCGGGACCGAGGACGGCGCGTGCCCTGGTGTGGGTGCGTACGGTCTCGGTGAGGGCGTCCAGGCTGTCGAACTGGTCCGCGACCACGACGGTCACCCCGGCGGCGCGGCCGTGCCGCAGCGGCACCTGGAGGAGTTCCTGCGGGTCCTGCCTGCCGTCTGCGGCGGCCAGGTGCCCCAGCGCGCTCGGGCGGTCCAGCAGGATCCACAGGGGGCGCTTGATGTCCTCGGGCTCGGGATGGCCGGCCTGGCGGGCCCGGTTGGCGGCGATGAGCCGCCGCTCGGTCTCGTGCGCCGCCCATTCGAGCGTCGCGAGCGCCCCGGCCAGACCGCGCTCCACCGCGAGTACGCCGTCCCGGCCGGTCAGGAAGCCGTACTCGCCGGTGCCGCCGCCCTCCACGACGAGGATGTCGCCGTGCTGGAGGGCCTGGAGCGCGAGGGAGCGCATCAGGGTCGTGGTGCCGCTGCCCGGGTGCCCCGCGATCAGCAGGTGGGGTTCGGTCGAACGCGTGCCGGTCCGCCAGATCACGGGGGAGGCGTCGCGGGTCACGTCGCCGTCCTGGACCGGCACGGTGCGCCGGACGGCGTCGTCGTCGGTGAAGCCGAGGACCGTCTCGCCGGGCGCGGTGACGAAGCGCTGGGCGGCGATGGTCGTGGGGAGCGCGGGGAGCACGGTCATGACGAGGTGGTTGGCCTCCTCGTCCCAGGCGAAGTGGTATTCGCGGCCCCGGCCGGACTTGGCGTGCAGCACCTGCTCGACCCGGGCCCGGGACGCGGGGTCGCCGTCGGTGAAGTACGCCGGGTAGTTCACCTGGAGCCGGGTGAGGCGCCCGTTGCCGTCGAAGGCGTACGACGTGCCGAAGACCTTCTCCCAGTCGCCGCCGTGGGAGAAGAGCGGACCGGGGTCGTCGGCCACGGAGAAGTGGGGGACCAGCGCCTCGTACAGCGCCCGGAGGCGTGCGGTCCCGGCTTCGTCGGGGCCGGTCCTCGCGGGGGTGCGGTCGCGCCCCCGCCATGCGGCGGCGCCCATCACCGAGATCAGGGCCAGCAGAGGCCCGTAGGGGATGAGCGCCACCACCAGTACGCAGGCCGCGACGAGGAACAGCACGTGTCCGCGCCGGTCCCTGGGCGTCGCGGCCCACTTCTGCCGTCCGGCTCCCGCCAGCAGCCGCAGGCCACGGGTGACCGTGATCAGCGGATGGAGGACGTCGGTGGCGTTGTCGGCGGCCGTGCGCGCGATCTCGCGACTGCGAGTGATCGAAACGCTGCCGCGCTGAAGGATGCGGGGGAGTGGTCGCCGGGCCACGTCGGTCTCCTGGAGAGGTGGGAGCGGTTTCGGAGCGTCAGAACTTGATCCCGCCCAGCATGCTGGCGAGGCTCGCCCCGCCGGCCGTGATGCTCGGGGCGATGGCTGTGCCGGCCAGGTAGAAGCCGAACAGCGCGCAGATGAGGGCGTGGGACGCCTTGAGCCCGTCCTTCTTGAAGAACAGGAAGACGATGATGCCGAGCAGTACCACGCCCGAGATGGAGAGGATCATGAGCGGTTCTCCTGGTTGAGGGGGACAGTCACCATGAGTACTTCCAGGATCACAAGATGTACCTATACGATAAAAGGTGCAAGTGAGTGAATATCCTTCCATTTCACTCAACTGGTGGGTGAAAAGCAGAGGCCCGGGCGCTCCAGGCGTCCCACCGGCCCCGTCCCCACCGGAAAGCGGGCCCCGGGCGGTGATCTTCCGGCGCTCCGGGGCAGGCTCACGACTGCCCGGAGCAGTACTCTGTCGATTCACTCGTACGGCCCCCAGCCGTACTCCCCACCAGGTCAGCAACCGCGACCACGGCAACGGAAGGCGGCCCGTCCGATGAGCGAAACCCCCGATCCCGAGGTGGTCGAGCTGGCGACCAAGGTCTTCGACCTGGCCCGCCGGGGGGAGAGCGACGCGCTCGCCGCCTACGTCGACGCGGGCGTCCCCGCGAACCTCACCAACGACCGGGGCGACACCCTGCTGATGCTCGCCGCCTACCACGGGCACGCCCCCGCCGTCGTCGCCCTCGCGGGCCGCGGCGCCGACCCGGACCGTGCCAACGACCGGGGGCAGACCCCGCTCGCCGGTGCCGTCTTCAAGGGGGAGCGCGAAGTGATCGACGCACTGCTCTCCGCGGGCGCCGACCCGGCCGCCGGAACACCCTCCGCCGTGGACACCGCGCGCATGTTCGGCAAGGACGACCTGCTGGAACTCTTCGGTGCGCGCTGAGAAGCCGTCCGGGCCGCGCGCCGGCCGGTGCGTCGTAAATGTGGTCGCGTCGGCGAAATGGCTGGGTCATCATGACGTCGCGGGTCCCTTCCGGACCACCGACGAGAGGCAGAGGAAGATGAGCACCAGGCAGAAGACGGCGGTCGGCCGATCATGTTGCTGCGCGGCCTAGGGGATGTCACCCCGGCACATGGAACAGCACAGTCCCGGTTGCGTCGACAGCTTGATGTGAGGCTTTCCCCATGTTCGATCCGTTCATAGCGCCGAGCGGCACCCTGCTCGGCCTGCTGCAGAGGGGCCGCGGCGACGGCACGCTCCACGCACTCGCCGCCCCCCGTCCCGAGGCCCTCACGGCTCTCAACCACTGCGTCCTGAGCGATCCGCGTCATGACTGGCAGGTCGAGAACCGTTCCCTCTACTACGCGCGCCTCTACCTCGACCTCGACGGCGGCACCGAGGAGATCGAGCGGCACCTCTTCGATCCCGAGGACCACCTCGACACCGAGGACTCCCGTACGGGGCTCGCCCTGGCCGTGCTCGGCCACCTCGCCTCCTACGGCCGCGACGACGCCCTCGCGCTCCTGCGCCGGTACGCCGCGACCGGCGCCAACTGGGCGTGGGCGCTCGACGAGCTGGCCCTGCGCGACGACGACGCCGGGCTGCGCTCCCTCGCCGAGCCGGTGCTCGCCCGCTTCCCCGCCACCGCGGAGGGCACGGCCGAACTCGCCGCCTCCGTACGGGACGCCTTCGAGCCCCGGCCCTGGCGGCTCTGGGCCGACGACCCGCGCGAAGCGGTCGGCGCCCGGGTCAGGGCCGCCACCGAACAGGGCTCCTTCGACCGGTGGCAGCGGCAGATGCGGCCGGGCGGACCACGCCCCGGCTGGAGCGTCCAGGCCGTCTTCGACTGGGCCCAGGAAGGACTGGAACGCGGCAGCGCGCTCCACGTCCCCGCCGCCCGCTGCCTCTCCGCCGTCGCCGGGACCGAGGACCGGCCGATGATCGTCGAGGCCGCCCGCAGCGGCCCCGAGGGCGCGCGCTGCGCCGCCCTGCACTATCTGGCCGAGGCCCGCGACCCCGCCGTGCTCGACCTCGTCGAGCAGGCCGTCGGCGGCGCGTCACCCACCGTCGCCGACGCGGCCGTCGCCGCCTTCGAGCGCATGTGCGGCGAAGCGGCGGTCGACCGGGCGCGGCGCTGGGCCCACCGCCCCGACGCCCTCGGCGCCTCGGCGGCCGGGGTCCTGGCCTGCCGCGGCGCCGCACAGGACGCCCCGCTCGTCCTCGCCGCACTGCGCGAGGCGGTCAGGGGCGAGGGACCCGACACCCCGCGCCTGTGGACCCTCGTCGACGGCGCGGGCCGTCTGGGCATCGCCTGCGCGGCGCCCGTCCTGCGCCATGTGTACCGGGAGACGTCCTCCTCACACCTGCGCGGCCGCGCGGCCCGCGCGCTGGCGGCCACCGACCCGTCCTTCGCCAGCGGATTCGCCGTCGAGTGCCTCTGGGACTGCGAGGAGACCACCCGCGAACTGGCCGCGCACCACGCGGAGACCGGGGACATCCGGGTCGCCGAACGGCTGAGGCGGCTCGCCGCCGACCCGGCCGAGGAGGCCGAGGTCCAGACCGCCGTACGCAGCAGGATCGGGCCGGACGCGCCCGCAGTCTGACCCGGTGCTCCGTCGGTTCACGGAGCTCCGGATGCCGCGCGTCGGGGGCGCGCGGCGCAAACGCTCATGGGACGTTCCCCGGGCGGACAGATCCAAGTCGGCAAGGGCACGCCCAGTGCGGTGACAACACCCGTATGCGTGTCGTCATCGTCACCGAATCCTTCCCGCCCGACGTCAACGGTGTGGCCCACTGCACCCTGCAGACCGCCCGGCACCTCGCCGCCCGCGGCCACCAGCCGCTCGTCATCGCCCCGGCCGGGGCGACGGCCACCACCGGCTCCGCGTCCACCGGCGACCCCTGCCCCGTGGTGCGCGTCCCCTCACTGCCTCTGCCCGGCTACCCGCAGGTCCGGGTGGCCCTCCCCGGCCGGCGGCTCGCCGCCGCGCTCACCGGCCACCGCGCCGAACTCGTCCACCTGGCCGGCCCGTTCGTCCTCGGCGTCCGGGGCATGGCCGTCGCCACCCGGCTGGGGCTGCCCGCCGTGGCCGTCTACCAGACCGACCTGGCCGGCTACGCCCGCACCTACCTGGGCACCGGCGAGAACACCGCCTGGCGCCGGATGCGCGCCGTGCACAGCGCCGCCGACCTCACCCTCGCCCCCTCCTCCGCCGCCCTGCGCGACCTCACCGGCCACGGGGTGCCCCGGGTGAAGCTGTGGCCGCGCGGGGTCGACACCGTACGGTTCCGCCCCGGCCTGCGCGACGAGGCGCTGCGCCGGGCCCTCGCCCCCGGCGGTGAGAAGATCGTCGGATACGCGGGGCGGCTCGCCCCCGAGAAGCACGTCGAACTCCTCGCCGGAGCCTGCGCGCTCCCGGGCGTACGCGTCGTGGTCGTCGGCGACGGGCCGAGCGAGGCGTCGCTGCGCGCGGCACTGCCCGGCGCGGTGTTCCTGGGGCGGCGCACGGGGGAGGACCTCGCCCGCTTCTTCGCCTCCCTGGACGTCTTCGTGCACACCGGGCCGTACGAGACCTTCTGCCAGACGGTGCAGGAGGCCATGGCCTCGGGGGTCCCCGTCGTCGCCCCGGCGGCCGGCGGACCGCTCGACCTCGTCGCCCACGGGAGCACCGGGCTGCTGGTGCCGCCCCACGACGCGGCGGCGGTCAGGGACGCCGTCGCCGCACTCGTCGCGGACCCCGCGCGCGCCGAGGCCTTCGGCCGGACCGCCCGGGCCGCCGTCGAGGGCCGCACCTGGGAAGCGGTCGGCGACCAGCTCCTGGGCCACTACGACGAGGTCCTTCGCGGCCGGACGGCGGTGGCGGCGTGAACGGGCCCGGCCGTGACGGGCTCAGGATCGTGCGGCTGGCGAACTTCGTCACGCCCGCCTCCGGCGGCCTGCGCACCGCACTGGACGAGCTGGGTCGCCGCTACCTCGCGGCGGGGCACGAGCCGGTGCTGATCGTCCCCGGGGCAGCCCCGGGCGACGTGCACACCGGGCAGGGCAGGGTCATCACCCTCCCGGGACCCGTGCTGCCGGGCAGCGGCGGCTACCGGGTGCTCGTGAACCGGGCAAGGCTGCGCGGCCTCCTGGAGGAGCTGCGGCCCGACCGCCTGGAGGTGTCCGACCGGACCACCCTGCGGTGGACCGGGGAGTGGGCACGCCGCGCCCGCCTCCCCGCCGTCATGGTGTCCCACGAGACCGCCGACGGGGTGCTCCGCACCTGGGGAGTGCCCCCGGCGGCGGCCGGACGGGCCGCCGACCGGCTCAACACCCTCAGCGCCCACGCCTACGCCCGGATCGTGTGCACCACCGAATGGGCGGAGCGCGAGTTCGTACGGACCGGCGTACGCAACGTGGTGCGCGCCCCGCTCGGGGTGGACCTGGAACGCTTCCGCCCCGGACTGCGCAGCACGGCGCTGCGCACCCGCCACCTGCGCGGCCAGGACGTCCTGCTGCTGCTCGGATCACGGCTCTCCGTGGAGAAGCGGCCCGGCCGGGCGCTGGACGCGCTGGCCGCACTGCGGCACACCGGGGTGCGGGCCGCCCTGGTGGTGGCGGGGGACGGGCCGCTGCGCGCCGAACTCGAACGCAGGGCACGCGCGGAGCGGCTGCCTGCCGAGTTCCTGGGCCATGTACGCGACCGCGTCCGTCTGGCCCGCCTCCAGGCGAGCGCGGACCTGTGCCTCGCCCCGGGGCCGGCGGAGACCTTCGGGCTCTCCGCCCTGGAGGCCCTCGCCTGCGGCACCCCGGTGGTGGCCAGCGCGGCCTCCGCGCTGCCGGAGGTGCTCGGACCGGCCGGACTGGCCGCCGCCGACACGGGCAAGGCGTTCGCCGCCGCGCTCCGGGAACTCCTGGACCGACCGGAGGAGGAGCGCAGGGCCACGGCACGGGCGCGCGCCGCGCACTTCGGCTGGGACCGCTCGGCGGCGGCCTTCCTGGCCGCCCACGACATCCCGCAGCGGCACGGAGCCCTGGAGGTGCGGCCGTGAGCGCCATGCCCGCCGACGCACCCGACCGCACCACCCCCGCCCGCACCACCGTGCGGTTCGCCGCACTCGGCGACTCGCTCACCGAAGGCGTCGGCGACCCCGTCCAGGGCGGCTGGCGGGGCTGGGCGGCGCTCCTCGCCGAGGGCCTCGGCGGCACGGACCGGGACGTGGAGTTCCGTAACCTCGCCGTCGCCGGCGCCCTGTCCGCGGACGTCCACGAGCGCCAGGCCGTGGCGGCGGCGGAGTTCCGGCCGGACATCGCCTCCGTCGTCGTCGGGGTCAACGACACCCTGCGCCGCTCCTTCGACATCGGACGCCTCGCCGCCCGGCTCGACGCGGTCTGCGCCCTGCTCGCCGGGGACGGCGCCGTACTCCTGACGGCGTGTCTGCCCGACCCCGGTACGGCGCTCCGGCTCCCCGGACCGCTGCGCCACCCCCTCGCGCGGCGCCAGCAGGCCGTCAACGCCGTGGTGCACGCCCTGTCCGAGCGCTACGACACCGTCCATCTGCACGCCTCGGACCGGGCCTGGACCGAGGACCGATCGCTGTGGAGCGTGGACCGGCTCCACCCCGGCGAGCGGGGCCACCGAAGGCTGGCCGCCGGCTTCCACCGGCTGCTCGCCGAGCGAGGAATCGCCCTCGGCGCCCGGCCCGCCCATGAACCGGGGCAGCCGCCGCCCACCCGCGTAGCCGGGGCCCTCTGGCTGGCGACCCGGGGCACCGGCTGGCTGGCCCGGCGCAGTACGGATCTGCTGCCCCAGCTGCTGGGCCTCGCGGCGGCCGAGGCCGGGCACCGGGCACGCGGCACCAGCGGGCAGCTCGACGCCCGGGGCGGACGGGCGCTGGCCGAGGCCCTGGACGGCCTGCCCCCCGCGCCCTGTCTGCGGGGGTTCGTCCCCCGCGCCAGAATGGAGGGATGACCGGACGCTGGGAGTTCTGGATCGACCGGGGCGGCACCTTCACCGACGTCGTGGGCCGTGACCCCGACGGCCGGCTGATCTCCCGCAAGCTGCTCTCGCACGACCCCGGCCGCTACCGCGACGCCGCCGTCGCCGGCATCCGGCTGCTGCTCGGCCTCGGCCCCCACGACCCGGTCCCCGCCGACCGGGTCGCGGGCGTCAAGATGGGCACGACCGTCGCCACCAACGCCCTCCTGGAGCGTCGGGGCGAGCCGACCGTCCTGGTCATCACCGAGGGCTTCCGGGACGCCCTGCGGATCGCGTACCAGAACCGGCCCCGCCTCTTCGACCGGCGCATCCTGCTCCCCGAAGCCGTGTACGACCGGGTCGTCGAGGTCCCCGAGCGCACCGACGCCCGGGGAGGGACCGTGAAGGCCCTCGACCGCGCCGCCGTGGCCGAGCGGCTCCGGGCGGCCGCGGCGGACGGACTGCGCAGCGCGGCCGTCGTCCTCATGCACGGCTACCGCCACCCGGAGCACGAGCGGGCCGTCGCGGAGGAGGCCAGGGCGGCGGGCTTCACCCAGGTCAGCTGCTCGCACGAGGTCAGCCCGCTGATCAAGCTCGTACCGCGCGGCGACACCACCGTCGTCGACGCCTACCTCTCACCGATCCTGCGCCGCTACGTCGAGGAGGTCGCCCGCGAACTCCCGGGCATCCGGCTGATGTTCATGCAGTCCAACGGCGGACTGCGCGAGGCCGCTCACTTCCGGGGCAAGGACGCGGTGCTCTCCGGCCCGGCCGGGGGCGTCGTCGGCATGGTGCGTACGTCCGGACAGGCCGGCCACGACCGGGTCATCGGCTTCGACATGGGCGGCACCTCCACCGATGTCTCCCACTACGCGGGCGAGTTCGAGCGCGAGCTCGGGACACAGGTGGCGGGGGTGCGGATGAGCGCGCCCATGATGAGCATCCACACCGTCGCCGCCGGCGGCGGATCCGTCCTGCACTTCGACGGACGGCGCTACCGGGTCGGCCCCGACTCGGCCGGAGCCGACCCCGGGCCCGCCTGTTACCGGCGGGGCGGGCCGCTCACCGTCACCGACGCCAACGTGATGCTCGGCCGCATCCGCCCCGAGCACTTCCCGGCCGTCTTCGGCCCGGAGGGCGACCAGCCGCTCGACGCCCGTCTCGTGCAGGAGCGCTTCGAAGCGCTGGCCGAGGAGGTGTCGGCCGCCGCGGGAGACACCCGTACGGCCGCCGAGGTGGCCGCCGGATTCCTGGAGATCGCCGTGCTCAACATGGCGAACGCCGTCAAGAAGATCTCCGTCCAGCGCGGCCGCGACATCACCCGCTACGCGCTCACCGGCTTCGGCGGCGCCGGAGGACAGCACGTCTGCGCCGTCGCCGACGCCCTGGGCATCGACACCGTCCTCGTACCGCCGCTCGCCGGTGTCCTCTCCGCGTACGGGATCGGTCTCGCCGACGCCACCGCCATGCGCGAGCAGTCCGTCGAAGCCCCGCTGGACGAGGTGGCGGGAAGCCGGCTGCGGGGCATCTGCGACGGACTCGCGGAGCGCGTCCGCGCCGAACTCCGCGCCGACGGCCTCCCCGACAGCGCCATCGCCACCCGGGCACGGATCCTCGTGCGCTACGCCGGCACGGACGCCTCCCTGCCCGTCGCCCAGGCCCCCCTCGCCGCCATGACCGAGGAGTTCACCGAGGCCCACCGGACGCGCTACGGATTCACCATGGACAAGCCCCTGGTGGCCGAGGCCGTCTCCGTGGAGGCCACCGGGGCGTCAGGACCGCACACCCCGCCCCGCGTCGGCGCGGGCGCCGCGGAAGGCCCGGTCCGGCCCCTGGGGACCGTGACGATGTACACCGGGGGAGAGCGGCGGGACGCCGGCCTGTACCGGCGGGCGACCCTGCGCGCCGAGGACACCGTGACCGGCCCCGCGATCGTCACCGAGGACGACGCCACCACCGTCGTGGACCCCGGCTGGCAGGCCACGGCCGGGCCGGCCGGACACCTCGTGCTGCGCCGGACCGAACCCCGGCCCGAGCGGAGGGCCGTCGGCACCCGGGTCGACCCGGTCATGCTCGAAGTGTTCAACAACCTCTTCATGTCGATCGCCGAACAGATGGGCGTACGACTGGAGAACACGGCGCACTCCGTCAACATCAAGGAGCGGCTGGACTTCTCGTGCGCCCTGTTCGACGCGGACGGCAACCTGGTGGCCAACGCCCCGCACATCCCCGTGCACCTGGGATCGATGGGGGAGTCCATCAAGGAGGTGCTGCGGCGCAACCGGGGCACCCTGCGGCCCGGTGACGTCCACGCCGTCAACGATCCGTACCACGGCGGCACACACCTTCCGGACGTGACCGTCGTGACGCCCGTGTTCGACGAGCCCGCGGACGGACAGGAGAGCCGGCTGCGCTTCCTGGTGGCCTCACGCGGCCACCACGCGGAGATCGGCGGCATCACCCCGGGCTCCATGCCCGCCTTCAGCCGTACGGTCGACGAGGAGGGCGTCCTCTTCGACAACTGGCTGCTGGTGCGCGACGGAACCCTCCGCGAGACGGAGACCCGGAAGCTGCTCACCACCGCCGCGTACCCCTCCCGCGACCCCGACACCAACCTCGCCGACCTGCGCGCCCAGATCGCGGCCAACGAGAAGGGCATCACGGAACTGCGGCGCATGACCGACCAGTTCGGTCAGGACGTCGTCGAGGCGTACATGGGCCACGTCCAGGACAACGCCGAGGAGTCCGTACGCCGGATCGTCGCCGGGCTGCGCGACGGCTCCTGCCGCTACGAGACGGACAACGGCGCCGTCATCGCCGTGAAGGTCACCGTGGACCGCGACGCCCGGACGGCCGTCCTCGACTTCGAGGGCACCTCCCCGCAGCAGCCCGGCAACTTCAACGCCCCCACCTCCGTCGTCAAGGCCGCCGTCCTCTACGTGTTCAGGACGCTCGTCGCGGAGGACATCCCGCTCAACAGCGGCTGCCTGAAACCCCTGGAGATCCGCGTTCCGGAAGGGTCCATGCTGGCCCCCGTCCACCCGGCGGCGACGGTCGCCGGCAACGTCGAGACCTCCCAGGCCGTCACCGGAGCGCTCTACGCGGCCCTGGGCGTCCAGGCGGAGGGCTCGGGCACCATGAACAACCTCACCTTCGGCAACGACCGCGTCCAGTACTACGAGACCGTCGCCAGCGGCTCCGGGGCCGGCGACGGCTTCGACGGCGCCGACGCCGTGCAGACCCACATGACCAACTCCCGCCTCACCGACCCCGAGATCCTCGAATGGCGCTACCCGGTGCTGCTGGAGAGCTTCGGCGTACGCGAGGACAGCGGCGGCCCGGGCCGGTGGCACGGCGGCCGGGGCGTGGAACGGCGGATCCGCTTCCTCGAACCCGTCACCGTGGCCCTCCTGTCGAGCCACCGCAGGGTGCCCCCCTACGGCATGGCGGGAGGCGGGCCCGGAGCACTCGGCGAGCAGTACGTCGAACGGGCCGGCGGGGAGACCGTGACCCCGCTCGAAGGGTGCGACACCGCCGAGCTGGACACCGGGGACGTCCTCGTGCTGCGCACCCCAGGAGGCGGCGGCTACGGGCGCCCGTGACCGGTCGCTTCTGCGCCGTTTCGACCGTTGTCGGTGCGAGGACCTAATCTGTGCAGCGTGACATCGCCTGCCGACAACCTGACCGCTGCGCCCCAGCTCAGCGCGGGACCGAGGCCCGCCCCGGGACCCGCCGCCGACGAGGGGCTCTCGCGTCGGCTGCGCGCGCTCGCCTGCACCGCCCCGCTGCACGACCTGGACGTCCGCAAGGCCAACCTCGCCGGCGAGTACACGGTCTACGCGATGGCCGAGGTCGCCCTCGCCGCGATCGACCTGGTCACCCTCAACATGGACTTCGACACGGGCGCCGACCACGACCAGATAGTGGCCAGGCTCCTCCCACGCGTCGCCGCCCAGGCACCGCGCCGGCCCGTCACCGAGCACGAACGGGTCGCGCGCTGGGTCCTGGAGAACCTGATCAACGTCGGCAGCGTGGACCGCGGCTTCCGCGCCGTGTACGGCACCTTCGGACCCGACGGCGTCTACGTCCGCAGGGACTACGACTTCAAGCTGATCGAGGAAGTCCCCGGCCACGGCGGCAGCGTCTACCTCCGCGCCACCGACGAGGCGGTCAACGTCCTCGTCGGCGCCCTGGACACGGACGTCACCAGCGCCCAGATCGCCGCCGAGGTGAAGCTGGAGGTCCTCATCAGCAGGGGCCGGCTCGCCGACGCCCAGCTCGCCGCCGAACAGGCCCGCTACCGCACCGTGCAGTACGCCGAGACGCTCCGCAGGACGCTGGAGGCGACCCGCCGCAACGTCCGCGCGGTGGACTGGCTCAACGCCGTACCGGACATGATCGCCGAGGCGCTCGACCACGTCGCCGACCGCTACCGCCACGAGAACGCGATCCTCACCAACATCCGCAAGGCCAGGGACGAGGCCGAGGAACCCGAGCACAAGCGCCGCGCCGCCGAGCTCGTCGACATCGTCAAGGACTGCATCCGCCGCCACACCCAGCTCCAGTCCCGGCTGCTGGAGGCCGGCCCCCTCTTCCGGGCCGAGCAGGACCGGCAGGCGTTCGCCACCCCCACGGCACAGGCGGGCCTCGACCTGTACGGACAGCTCGTCGTCCCCCTGCTGCCGCTCCCCGTCGAACAGGCCACCCGGGCCACCGACGCGTTCTTCGCCCACGGCACCGGGCTGCGCACCCCCGTCTCGGTCCGGGTCGGCGACCTCGTCGAGATGCTGCTCATGCCCCCGGTGGAGCGCGAGCACCTGGGCGCCGAGATGCCCGAGCCCGACCTCATCGCCACCCCGGACGACAGCCGGTTCAGCGAGGAGCAGCTCGCCGCCGCGATGGAGCTGCTCGACCTGGAGCACGACGCCCCCCGACGGCTCTCCGGACTCCTCGCCGAGGCGCGGCAGAGCGACCCCGAGCTGCCCTACCTGGTCGCCCTCCTCGCCGTCCACGCGGCGAGCCCGCCCGTCGGCACGGCCTACCGCCAGGGTGAGCGCCGGCTGCTCTTCGCCGTCGACGACGGCACCCCGCTGGAGGACCACGAGTTCGGCGGGGCCGACCTGATAGTGGGCATGGCCCTGCTGGACGCGGCGGGCATGGCCGCGGACCGCAAGGACGCCTCGTGAGTGTCCACGGCCCGACCGCCCACCCCCTGCCGCACCCCCTGTCGCGCGAGAGCGGCACCCGTACCGAGGAGTCACCGAGTTGAGCGAGCAGCACGCCGAGCACACCGACGCGTGGGGCGACCAGCCCCTCACGCACGCGGCCGACGCCGCACGGCCGGCCGCTCCCGCCGCTGTCACCCCCGCCGACGCGGCCGACGCCGCCCGGCTGGTCTCCTTCGGGCTTCAGCCCAAGCTGATGCCGGCCCGCGACGCCGAATACACCGAGCTGCTCCGCCGCTACCGGGAGGAGCCCTCCTTCGCCCGGCTCGCCGACGCCGTCGCGACCGGCCTCGGGCTCATCGTCCTGGAGGTCTCCACCCGCGCGGGGATGGCCGTCACCGCGGGCGAGGACTCCGTCTTCGCCGTACGCATGGGCGACTACGCCCGGCGCGCCTCCACCGACTCCGCCGACCGCTTCCTGCACGGCCTGGCCCACCTCGCCGTCGCCGCCATGTCCTTCCCCCGCCCCGAGGACCTGGCCGACGACTCCTACATCGGCCGCATCACCGTCAACGGCGTCGACGCCTTCGTCCGCCAGGCCTGCCGGCGCCTGGAGGAGCGGGCCGAGGAGCAGGGCGACAACACCGACCCGGCCACCGACGCCCCCGGCCTGGAATCCGGCTGGCGGATCTACTCCCGCCGCAGCGCCACCGGAGCCACCAAGGACGCCCGCCGGCTCGCCGGTTCCACCACCGGCATCATCGGCAAGGCCGTCGCCTTCCTCACCGACTCGGGTTTCCTCCAGCGCACCGGCGACGACGCGGGCGGCGCCTACCGCACCACCGCGCGCTACCAGCTCCAGGTGCGCGACATGGCGGGCAGCGCCGCCATGGCCGAACTGCTGGAGCTCGGCGTCGTCCCCGTCACCGACGGCTCGGCCACCCTGCTGCCGCCGCCCGACACCGAAGGCCTGGAGCTGGCCGCCGACGCGGGACTCCCCTTCCACTCCTGACCGCCCATCGCCCGAGCCGCCCCCTGCCGCTCCGGCCGCCCCGCCCGCCGCCTGAACGACGAGAGTCCGCCGCCATGTACGAGTTGTCCCGGGTCCGCCTCTACTCCATCGGGCCCGCCGGTGCGCGCTACGCCGACACGGTGCTCGACCTGCGCGGAGTCGGCGAGCCCGTGCCGAGGCCCGCCCCGGCCCAGGCGGAGTTCTTCGAGGACGAGCCCGTCGGCCCGCCGCGCCGCCCCGCGCCCGCCGGCGTGCTGTTCCTGGAGAACGGCGGCGGCAAGTCAGTCCTGCTCAAGCTGATCTTCTCGGTGATGCTGCCCGGCCACCGCAACACCCTGGGCGGCGCCAGCTCCGGCGTCCTGCGCAAGTTCCTGCTCGCCGACGACTGCGGCCATGTCGCCCTGGAGTGGCAGCACACCCTCACCGGCGAATGCGTCGTCGTCGGCAAGGTCAGCGAGTGGCGTGGCCGGCAGGTCTCCAACGACCCCCGCAAGTTCGCCGAGGCCTGGTACTCCTTCCGCCCCGGCCCCGGTCTCAGCCTCGACAGCCTTCCCGTCGCCGAGGCCAGCGCCGTGGGCCGGCCCGCCGAAGGCGTCTCGGGCGCCCGCGGACGGCGCCGCACCATGAAGGGCTTCCGCGACGCCCTCACCGACGCCGGAAAGTTCTACCCGCACCTCGACGTGCACTGGGAAGAGATCCACGACCGCTGGAACGAACACCTCGGCGACCTCGGCCTCGACCCCGAACTCTTCCGCTACCAGCGCGAGATGAACGCCGACGAGGGCGAGGCCGCCGGCCTCTTCGCCGTCAAGAAGGACTCCGACTTCACCGACCTGCTGCTCCGGGCCGTCACCGACACCCGTGACACGGACGGCCTCGCCGACCTCGTCAGCGGCTTCGGCAACAAGCTCGGCCGCCGCGCCGAACTCACCGCGGAATGCGACTTCACCGCCGGTTCGGTCGACCTGCTGGGCCGGATCGTCGACGCCACCGCGACCAGGGCCCGCAGCCGCGACGTCCACGCCGGCGCCGAACGGCGCACCCGCACCCTGGCCCGCAGGCTCTCCGGCCGCGCCGCCGAGGAGCGGGGCCGCACCGCCGAGCTCGCCGAGCAGGTCACGGCCGCCGCCCACACCGTCACCGAGGCCGAGACGACCCGCGGCCGGCGGGACCTCATTGCGGCCGAACTGGCCTACCGGCACGCCTCCCTGGCCCTGACCGCCGCCGAGAAGAGCGCGGCGGCACAGCGCCGTGAGCTGGGCGAGGCCCGCACCCTGCACGCCGCCTGGCAGGCCGCCGAGGCCGTCCTGCGCCACCGTGCCGCCGCCGATCGCTCGGCCCGCGTCGCCGTCGCCATCCGGGAGGCCGAGCGCGACGCGGCTCCCGCCCTGGCCGCCCGCGCCACGGCCGCCGCCGACCTCGTACGCGCCCTGCACACCGCCGCGGAGGCGGGGGAGCGGGTGGCCGACGAGGAGGAAGAGCGCTCCGCGACTCTCCAGACCACCGGCGAGACCGCGCACCGGGACGCCACCACCGCCGCCACCGAGGCCCAGCGCGCCCGCAGCGAGGCCGGCCACCTGCGCCAGCGCCTCGCCGAGGTCGAGCAGGAGACCGCCGAAGCCGTGCGCGCGGGCTGGCTCGACGACACCGCGCCGGACGCCGACCCGGCCCGCGCGGCCCTCGCCGCCAACGACGCCGAACAGAGCGCGGTCGCCGCCTGGGACACCGCACGGGAGGCCGCCCGGGCCACCGCCGACCAGGCCCGTGAGGCCGCGGCCGCGGAGAGCCGCACCGAGCTCGCCGCGGCCCGCGCCGCCGACGGCGCCGAGGCCGCCGAACAGTCCTACGAGGCCGAGCGCAGGGCCGCAGAGTCGATCGCCGCCGACCACCGCCTCGCCGACCTGCTGGGCCTGCCGACGGCGGCCGGAGTGCCCCGCCCCCGTCGCGCCGCCGCCGGTACGGACGAGGACGGCTCCGGCGCGACGGAGGAGCCGTCCGGTGACGAGCGGTCCCTCACGGCCGAGGAGTTCGACACCAACGCGGACGAGCTGAGGGAACTCCTCGACCAGGGCGTCGCCGCCGCCGAACGCCGGCTCTTCGACCTGCGCACCGCCGCCGCCGACGACTCCCGCATCCTCGGCGCCCTCGGCGACGGCGGACTGCTGCCCCCGGGACCCGACGTCCTCGCCACCGTCGAGTACCTCGGCGAGCACGGCATCCCGGCCCTGCCCGGCTGGCGCTACCTCGCGCAGGCGGTGGACCCCGCCGACCACGCGGCGGTCCTGGCCGCACGGCCCGAGCTCGTCGACGGCGTCGTCATCACCGACCCGGACGCGCACACCCGCGCCCGCGAGGTCCTGGGCGCCGCCGCCCTGCTGCCCCGGTCGGCCGTCGCCGTCGGCACCACCGCGGCCCTCCTCGCGCCCGTCCCCTCGCCCGCCGGCCCCGGCGACGACGACGTGTTCCTCGTCCCGCCGAACCCCGCGATGCACGACGAACACGCCGCCGACGAGGAGCGCCAGGCACTCAGGGCCCGGGCAGCGGCACGCGACGAGGACATCAGGTCGCTCGCGGCCCGGCTCACCGCCGACCGCTCCCTCGCCGCCCGGATCGGCTCCTGGCGCGCCGACTGCCCGCCCGGGATGCTCGCCGAGCTCCGCGACGCCGCCCGCAAGGCCCGCGCCGCCGCGGAGACCGCCGAAGCCGCGCTCGCCGAGGCCCGCACCGCGCGCGCCGAGGCCGACGAGGCCGCCGCCGACGCCGCGCGCGTCCGCGACGAGAGGCAGGAAGCGGCCCAGCGCGCCCGGCGCGCGGCCGACGCCCTCGCCGGACTCGCCCACCGGCTCCGCGACCGGGTCGGCTGGCAGGCACGGCTGCGTGAACTGACCGACGAGGCAGCCGAGTCCGAGGCACGCGCCACGGCGTGCCTGGAGCGGGCACGCGCCGCCGACGAGGACCGCAGGGCCGCCCAGCGCGCCGCGGACGACGCCCACCGCACCGCCCGTGCCCTGCGCGCCGAGCGCGCCGAGATCGCGGGCGCCCCGGAGACCCTCCCGGAGCCCGGCCCCTCCGCCGCACGCACCTCCCTGCCCGCCCTGCGCGAGGCGTACCGGGCGGCCTCCCAGCTGTACGAGAAGGTGGGCGTCGGAGCCGACCTCCGCGCCGAACAGGCCCGCGCCGAGAGCGACGAGAGCGCCGCCCTGGCCGAACTCGACCGCCTCACCAACAAGGTCCGCACCCGCGCGGCCCAGCTCCTCGAAGGCACCGACGGCGCCGACGGGCCCTCCCGGCAGGCGGCCGCCGCCCGCGCCGAATCCCTCGTCCAGCTCCTGGAGACCCGGGCGTCCTTGGCCAGCGAGCAGCTCGGCCGGCTGCGCGGCGAGGCCGAACGGCTCGCCCCCGCCGACGAGGCGCCCCACCACACCGAGCTCCCCGCCGACCTGGCCCCGGCCGACGCCGACCAGGCCCAGGCCCTGCTCCGTACGGCGACGGCCGAACTGGCCACCGCCACCGCCGCGCTGGACACCGCGCGCGCCGCCCACGCCGAACTGCTGCGCGCCCACCGCACCGCCGAGGACTCGGCGAGCGGCTTCGACGAGACGGCCGCGCTCCTGCGCGACCTGCTCAGGGACCACGGCGCGGAGGACGAGACCGAGTCCCCCGACCCGTACCGGGGCACCCTGGAGGAGGCCCGGCAGTCCGCCGCCGAGGCCCGCCGCTCACTGCGCGGCTGCGCCACCGACCTGTCGGCCGCGGAGAGTTCGGTGCGGGAGGCGAGCGACGTCCTCGTACGGCACGCCAACTCCACGCGTTACGAACAGGTCCGCACCCCGGCGCGCCAGCAGATCCGGGAGCTGCCGGCGGCCGCCCTGCCCGACCACGCCGCGAAGTGGGCCGCCGCCTTCGCCCCCAGGCTGCGGGTGCTCACCGACGAGCTGGCCCAGCTGGAGCGCAACCGCGACTCCATCGTCGACCGGCTCCGCGGCCTCGTGGAGTCCGCCCTCACCACGCTCCGCTCCGCCCAGCGGCTCTCCCAGCTGCCCGAGGGACTGGGGGAGTGGTCCGGCCAGGAGTTCCTCCGGATCCGCTTCGAGGAGCCCGACCAGGCCACGCTCACCGAGCGGCTCGGCGAGGTCATCGACGAGGCCACGCACGCCGCCCTCAAGAAGAACTCCGACCTCCGCAGGGACGGGATGTCCCTCCTGCTGCGCGGAGTCCAGGCGGCGCTGGAGCCCAAGGGCATCGCCGTGGAGATCCTCAAGCCCGACGCCGTGCTCCGCGCCGAGCGCGTCCCGGTCGGACAGATGGGCGACGTCTTCTCCGGAGGTCAGCTGCTCACCGCCGCGATCGCGCTGTACTGCACGATGGCGGCCCTGCGCAGCAACGACCGGGGCCGCGACCGGCACCGCCACGCGGGCACGCTCTTCCTCGACAACCCCATCGGGCGCGCCAACGCGACGTACCTGCTGGAGTTGCAGCGCGCGGTCTCCGACGCGCTGGGTGTCCAGCTGCTCTACACCACCGGGCTGTTCGACACCACGGCACTCGCGGAGTTCCCCCTGGTCATCCGGCTGCGCAACGACGCGGACCTGCGGGCGGGGCTGAAGTACATCAGCGTCGAGGAGCACCTCAGGCCGGGGCTGCCCCAGCAGGACCCCGCGGGCGAGACCGTCCACGGCGAGATCACCGCCACCCGTATGTTCAAGCGGAGCGGAGAGCCGGCCGGCACCGCGGGCGCCACGGCGGTCCCTGAGATGCGTACGGAGATGACGGCCACGCAGCCGGAACCGGCGCGGCAGGCCGGCGACCAGCGATAGGGGAGGCCGGGGCGCAGGCGGTCAGGCCCGGGAGAGCCGGCCGTCGCCCCGGCGGCGTATCCGGGCCTCCCCGCGCGCCCGGGCCCGCGCGGCGCGCCTGGCCGCCCGGCGCTCCCGGCGCATGCGGCGCGCCGTGCTGCTGGGGACGGACACCACGCCGTTGCGCTGGTTCCACACCTGCCGGGTCACCCAGACGTCCAGCACCGACCATGTCGCCACCACCGTGCCCGCCACACTGCTCAGCACCATCGGGAAGGCCAGCCAGGACCCGGCCAGCGTGCACAGGAAGGCCACCACGGCCTGGATGATGGTCAGCGACATGATGAGGACCGCGCGCACGGCGGCCGTCCGCACGGGGTCCGGCATCCGTCGCCGTATCGCGGGCTCCTCCACCCACAGCTGCCGGGGGATCCGGGCCCCGGCAGCCGGGGACGGTCCCGAGCCCGCACCCGACCTGCCGGCCGGTGATGCCGCCGCACCCCGGCGCTCATCCGTGTCCACGAACCTTCAACTCCCCACCACTGTCCGACTCAAGGGGTGGCTGCCCCGCTCCCGCTCCTTCTACGCGGGCGGAGCCGCTTGCCTGTCGCACGTACCCCCGTGAGGTTCTTCTGCCCCGTACGTGTGGACGAACGCCGGATCGTGAAGATTCCCGCCGGAGGCCGCAACCGGCCCCGAAAGGTCACGGAACGAAGAATTCCAGCCAACTGCCCTGTGTGGATGCACCGCGTTCGGCCAGGGGTTCTCTGTCGCTTTCGCGAATTTCTTCGCAGGGAATACCAGGACAACTGGTGAGCAACGCGGGGAAGAGTGGCCTGTAATCGTCCGGACACGTCTTCGAGTTACCGGTAGGTCAGTAGTAGGCTCACGCCGTTTGTTGACGGAACACCGGCCGACGCTCCACGAGCTGCGGCAGCACCACCCGAACGACCGGTAGGACCCGGGCGACCGGAACCACCGGGACCGACACGACACCACCCCCGCGGTGCGGGGCCGAGCTGGGGGAGGCCATGCGCTTTCGCGGGAAGTCCATCCGCAGGAAGATCGTGGCGTTGCTCCTCGTGCCGCTCGCCTCCCTCACCGGTCTCTGGGTCTTCGCCACCTATGTCACCGGCCGCGAGGCCGGTGAACTGATGGGCGCGAGCGCCATCGTCGAGCAGGTCGGCCACCCGCTGGAAGACACCATCCGCGCCGTCCAGGGCGAACGCCGTCAGACACTCGTCTTCCTCGCCGACCCCCGCGCCTCGGACGCACTGCCCCTGCTGCGCCGCCAGCGCGCCCGGACCGACCAGGTCGTGGCCGAGGTCAGGAAGAGCGCGAGGAGCAAGGACATCCGCGACAAGCTGAGCCCCGAGTCGGAGGCCCAGCTCGACTCGATCCTCAGCGAGGTCGACGGCCTGGACGCGCTGCGCGGGTCCGTCGAGAAGCGCACCATCGACCGGACCAGGGCCCTCGACTTCTACAACGGCCTCGTCGACCCCTGCTACCGCTTCCTGAACGGTCTCCACACGATGGAGAACGTGTCCATGGACAAGCAGGTGCGCGCCCTCGTCGGCATCTCCCGGGCCCGCGAGATGCTCTCGCGTGAGGACGCCCTGGTCGTGTCGGGCCTCATCGCGGGCCGCCTCGGCGCCCCCGAGCTGCGCGTCGTCTCGGACCTCGCCGCCAGCCGCTCGCTCCTGTACGAGGTCAACCTCGAACTCCTCCCGGCGAGCGAGCGCGGGCGGATGGAGCAGTACTGGCGCAGCCCCGACACCGAGCCGCTCCGCACAGCCGAGCAGAAGCTCATCGCGACGGGCCCGATCACCGAGGCCGGCGCCATCGACTCCGAGCGCTGGGAGGAGGTGGCACCACCCGTCCTGGAACACCTGGCCAACGACGGCACCGAGATGTCCAACCGCTTCCAGGACCGCGCGGAACCCGCCGGCTACCGGGTCCTGATCCAGGCCGGTGTCGCCGGGGTCCTGGGCTTCGTGGCCCTGCTCGTCTCCGTCTTCGTCTCCGTACGCGTGGGACGCGAACTCGTCCGCGACCTCTCCCGGCTCCGCAAGGACGCACACGAGGTGTCCGGTGTGCGGCTGCCCAGCGTGATGCGGCGGCTGGCCGCCGGCGAGCAGGTCGACGTGGAGACCGAAGCCCCCCATCTCAGTTACGAACGCGACGAGATCGGCCAGGTCGGGCAGGCCCTCAACACCCTCCAGCGGGCCGCCGTCGAGGCCGCCGTCAAGCAGGCGGACATGCGCCGCGGGGTGTCCGAGGTCTTCGTCAACCTCGCACGCCGCAACCAGGTGCTCCTGCACCGGCAGCTGACGCTCCTGGACGCGATGGAGCGGCGTACCGAGAACAGCGACGAGCTCGCCGACCTCTTCCGCCTCGACCACCTGACGACCCGTATGCGCCGCCACGCGGAAGGCCTTGTGATCCTCTCCGGGGCGGCCCCCTCCCGGCAGTGGCGCAAGCCGATCCAGCTGATGGACGTGGTGCGCGCCGCCGTCGCCGAGGTGGAGGACTACGAGCGGATCGAGGTCCGCCGCCTGCCCCGCATCGGCGTGGGCGGCCCGGCCGTCGCCGACCTCACCCACCTGATCGCGGAACTGCTGGAGAACGCCACGGTGTTCTCGCCGCCGCACACCGCGGTGCAGGTCCACGGCGAACGCGTCGCCAACGGCTTCACCCTGGAGATCCACGACCGCGGCCTCGGCATGGCGCCCGAGATCCTCCTGGACGCCAACCTGAGGCTCGCCGAGACACCCGACTTCGAGCTCTCCGACACCGACCGGCTCGGCCTGTTCGTCGTCAGCCGGCTCGCGCAGCGCCAGAACGTCCGGGTGTCGCTCCAGACCTCGCCGTACGGGGGGACGACCGCGGTCGTCTTCATCCCGGCGCAGCTGCTCACCGACGCCCCCGACACGCACGGCACCGGCTTCCGCCTCGACCGCCGGGCCGAGAAGGCCATCGGCAGCGGGAGGCCCGGCAGCGGCGTACCCGGCAGCGACAAGGCCCGCAGGGACGGGGTGGCCGACACCAGTATCCCGGGCAGGCCGTCCGGGCTCTCCCCGGTCCCCACGGGCCTCACCGACCCGTCCGTCCTCGACGGCCCGGTCGAACTCGAAGGCCCGGTCGGCACACTCGGGTTCACCGACCCGGCCCGCGACCGGGAGCTCGACCCGGCTCTCGGCCCCGTCCTCGACGGCGTATCGGACCTGGAGGACACCGAGAGCGAGCGGGGCGGCATCTTCCGGGCCCGCGACCTGCGCAGGGAAGCCGACCGGGACCAGCACCAGCAGGCCTTCGACGCGACGGACGGCCGCTCGGCCGACGTACGGCCGATGCGGCCCGCCGGCCCCGTCCCGCTGCCGCGCCGCAAGTCGCCGACCCTTGTCACCGGCCAGGGCCGCCGCATCGGCGACGGCGGCCGCTCCCATCCCGGCACGGCCGACGGCCCCGAGGCTCCCGCGCCCGGATCCGCCGACGCCGGGCCCGGCACGTCCCCCGCGGACGAGGCCCCGCCCCGGCTCAGGCCGGCGCCCTCGCCGGCCGCGCCGGACACGGTGGGCGGCCTCCCGCGCAGGGTGCGCCAGGCGAACCTCGCCCCACAGCTCCGGGAGGACTCCGCAGCGCGGACTTCCGGCCACGCCCCCGCGGACACCGACGACGACCTCGAACGTGACGCGGACGAAGTACGCAATCGCATGGCTTCGCTTCAACGCGGCTGGCAGCGCGGCCGTCGGCAGAACGCCGAGGACGCGACCGGCCCCGGCGATACAGCACCAGGAACCACTCCGGGAGGGGACGGTCGATGACCGCACCGAACGCCGCAGCACACAACGCCTCACGCCAGGGCTCCGGCGAACTCAATTGGCTCCTCGACGAACTGGTCGAGCGGGTCGCGAGCATCCGCAAGGCGCTGGTGCTCTCCAGCGACGGCCTCGCCACCGGCACGTCCCAGGACCTGACCCGGGAGGACAGCGAGCACCTGGCGGCCGTCGCCTCCGGGTTCCACAGCCTCGCCAAGGGCGTCGGCCGTCACTTCGACGCCGGCCGGGTCCGGCAGACCGTGGTCGAGCTCGACGAGGCCTTCCTCTTCGTCACGGCCGCCGGTGACGGCAGCTGTCTCGCCGTCCTGGCCGACTCCGACTCGGACGTCGGGCAGGTGGCGTACGAGATGACACTCATGGTCAAGCGCGTGGGGGCGCACCTGGCCAATGCCCCCCGGACCACCGGTCTGCCCGCCGGAGGGTGAGGCGAGGGGATGAGCGCAGACTCCTTCCGGGACACCGCGCCCGGATCACCGCCCGCTTCCGGCGAAGCGGGCTCCTCGCGCTGGTACGACGCCGAAGCGGGTCCGGTGGTCCGGCCCTACGCGATGACCCGGGGGCGTACCAGCAGCGCGTCCCGTCATCGTCTCGACCTGATCGCGATCGTCATCCCCGAACCGGCGGCCGACGATCCCGGCCGGGACCAGACGCTCTCCCCGGAACACGTGGAGATCGTCGAACTGTGCAGCGACATGCCCCAGTCGATCGCCGAGCTCGCCTCCGGACTGGACCTCCCCGTCGGGGTGGTCCGGGTCCTGGTCGGTGACCTCGTCGAGGACGAGCTGGTGCACGTCACCCGTCCCGTTCCGCCGGCCGAGCTGCCGGACGAGAGCATTCTCCGCGAGGTGATCAATGGCCTTCGGGCGCTCTAGCCGCCGGAAGCGGCCCGTCGAGCCCGTCACCCTGAAAATCCTGGTGGCGGGCGGCTTCGGCGTGGGCAAGACGACCCTGGTGGGCGCGGTCAGCGAGATCAGACCGCTGCGCACGGAGGAGCGGCTGAGCGAGGCGGGCCGCCCCGTCGACGACGTGGCGGGCGTGGAGGGCAAGAGCACCACCACGGTGGCCATGGACTTCGGCCGGATCACCCTGCGCGAGGACCTGGTCCTCTATCTGTTCGGGACGCCCGGGCAGGACCGCTTCTGGTTCCTCTGGGACGAGCTGGCCCAGGGCGCCCTGGGCGCGGTGGTCCTGGCCGACACCCGGAGGCTGGAGGACTGCTTCGCGGCGGTCGACTACTTCGAGCGCCGGGCGATCCCGTTCACGGTCGCCGTCAACCTCTTCGAGGGCGCGGAGCAGTTCCCCACCGAGACGGTCCGGGCGGCACTCGACCTCGACCCCGAGGTGCCGGTGCTGCTCTGCGACGCGCGCGACCGGGCGTCCGTACGGGATGTGCTCGTGGCGGTCGTGGAGCACGCCATGGTGCGGGCCGACCGGCTCCGGGAACCCGCCACGACCTGACGGCGGTCCCACCGCACGTGACGCGGCCCGTACCCCCGCCGACCGGGGTACGGACCGCGCGTACGGTGTGTGGGGGGAAGTCAGTCTTCACCCGGGGTGACGGCTCGTCAACCCTGTGCGCGCACTCATGCCCGCGGGTTCTCGGCGAGCCACTCGGCCGCCGTCTCCGCCAGCTCGGCGTCCCGCCCGGCGAGCATCATCCGGATCATCTGCACATCGCCGCGCAGCGACCACGCGGGGTGCCCGAACGTCGCCGGGTTGTTCTTCTCGATGAGGAAGTGCGCGGGCCACGCGGTCCCGTACCCGATGAGGGGGAGCGCCAGCGCGTAGCGCCGGCGGCCGCGTGCCAGACCGTACGCCGTGACCGCGAGGCCGGTCAGCGTGCCCGTCAGATGGACCCATCGGGTCGCCGCCCTGGAGTGCATGGCGACGTAGTAGGGCCAGAATTCTTCGTACGAACCGAACGTCTGCTGTGGCATGAAGGCACCGTAATGGCTCGGCCGGCAACCGGACACGGCAGTTCCGCGTCCGATAAGGAGAACGGGCGGCCGGAGCCCACGGGGGTGGTCCTGGTCGCCCGTTCTCCTCTTCTCTCCGCCCGTTCTCCGCCCGGGTCCTCAGTGCCCCGCCACGGAGCGCCTGGCCACCGGGAAGTCGAAGTAGGTGTCAGGGAAGAGCTCGGGCTTGTACGTGAAGTGCCACCACTCCTCGGCCAGATTCACGAAGCCCAGACCCGTCAGCGTCTCCTTGAGGAACTGCCGGTTGGCACGTTGCGCCCCCCGCACCCGCGGGTCGTCCGTGTGCGACAGGGTGTCGAAGCAGTCGAACCCCGTCCCCATGTCCACCGAGTTGTCGGGGAAGCGCTCAGCCTTGGGCCCGTAGCACGGAGCCAGCTTCTCGCCCGGCACGTACGGCCTGGTCGGCAGCGCAGGCAGCTTCACCAGGGTGAGATCCACCGTGCTGCCCCGGCTGTGACCGGATTTCTCCGCGATGTAACCGTCCTCGAACAGCCGTGTCTTGTCGACCGACGGATAGAACTCGGCCTTCATGGCCTGGTCGTCGAGGTCCTCGGCCCAGCGGACGAAGTGGTCCACGGCCCGCTGCGGCCGGTAGCAGTCGTACACCTTGAGCGAGTACCCCTTGCGCAGAAGGCTCCGCTGGGCCGTGCGCAGCGCCCGGGCGGCGGGCCGGGTCAGGATGCAGACGGGCTGCCGGTAGCCCTCCACCGGCTCGCCCATGAAGTTGTGCGCGGTGGTGTAGCGCATCTCCGTGATGATCGTCGGATCCACGGAGCGGAGGTCGACGAACTCCGGGGGAGCCTTGGGTTCGGGCCGGGCCGCCGCCACCGGGGCGGCGGCGGTCACGGCGAGCAGAGCGGCGCCGGCGGCGGCCAGGGCGCGGAGCATACGAACAGTTCCTGTCATGGGCACACCGTCTATCAGCTCCGGGGCCCCAGGAGAAGAGTGATCGGATACAGTCCCGCCCGTGAAGGACTCCCACTGCGGCAACTGCGGGGCCCGGTACGCCACCGACGCCTGGCCCCGCACCTGCACGGCCTGCGGCCGCACCGCCTACCGCAACCCGCTGCCCGTCGCCGTCGCCCTGCTGCCCGTCACCGGAGCGCACACCACCGGCCTCGTGGTCATCACCCGCACCATCGAGCCGCACCGGGGCGGGACCGCGCTGCCCGGCGGCTACATCGACCGCACCGAGGACTGGCGCCACGCCGTCGTCCGCGAGCTGCACGAGGAGACCGGCATCCGGGCCGACGAGACGGATGTACGCCTCGCCGACGCCCTGAGCTCCCCGGACGGCCACCTCCTGCTCTTCGGACTGCTCCTGCCACGCCCCGCCTCGGAACTCCCGCCCTCCGCACCCACGGACGAGACCTCCGGATACGCCGTGCTGCGCACCCCGGACACGCTCGCCTTCCCCCTGCACACCCAGGCCGTACGCCGCTGGTTCGCCGGCGCCTACGGCTGAGCCGGCAGCCCCCGCACCCGGACCGGATACGGAACCAGCTCCTCCTCCCCGTCCCGCTCGACCACCACCCGGCCGGCGGCGACCCGCGACGTGTAGCGCTCCACCTCGGCCCGCTCCCACCCGTCGCCCATGTCCCGTACGACCGGCCCGCCGCCGGAACGCCCCGGGGACGGAGCCCACACCTCCAGTTCGAGGTCCCCCTCCGCGCCCCGCACCGGGATCACCGCACCCGCCCGCGCCAGCACCGGGATCCGCGACAGCGGCGCCTCCACCACCACCTGCCCCGGCCCCTCGTACGCCCGCCCGGTCGCCGTGTCGTACCACCGCCCGCGCGGCAGCCGCACCACCCTGCGCACCGCCCCCTCCTCCAGCACCGGCGCGACCAGCAGCGCGTCACCCAGCAGGAACGCGTCCTCGCAGTCCCGCAGCGCACGGTCCCCCGGCGCGCCCCACCACACCGGCCGCACATACGGCGCACCGGTCAGCAGCGCCAGCCGCGCCAGCGTCACGAAGTACGGGAGCAGCCGCTCCCGCTCCGCCAGCGCCCGCCCGGCGTGCGCGAGAACCTCCGGCCCGAACTCCCAGGGCTCCCGCCGCCCCGCGTCGATGGCCGCATGGGTCCGGAACAGCGGCATGTACGCGCCCAGCTGGAACCAGCGCAGATACAGCTCGGGCGACGGTGACCCGTCGAAACCCCCGACATCGGGCCCCGAGTACGGCACCCCGCAGAGCCCGAGCCCCAGCACCAGCGCCAGCGAGGCCCGCAGCCCCGGCCACCCCGTGGCGACATCACCGGACCAGGTGCCGCCGTACCGCTGCATCCCCGCCCAGCCCGAACGCGAGAACAGGAAAGGCCGCTCGTCGGGTCGCAGCCGGCGCAGCGCCTCGTACCCCGCCCTCGCCATCGCGAGGGCGTACACGTTGTGGGCCTCCCGGTGGTCCCCGCCCCGGCCCTCCAGCGAGTGCCGGGACGAACGCGGCAAGGACGGATCCCCGAACGCCGAGAACGACACCGGCTCGTTCATGTCGTGCCACACCCCGGCGAACCCCTGGCCGAGCCGCTCCTCGTACAGCCCGCCCCACCACGCGCGCACCAGCGGATCGGTGAAGTCCGGATAGACGCACTCACCCGGCCACACCTCACCCAGCACCGGAACGCCCTGCGGATCCCGGACGAACGCGCCGTCCGCACCGACCGCCATGCCGCTGTCGAACACCGCCTCGCCCACCGACGCTTTGACCGCCGGGTCGACGATCGACACCAGCCGGACACCGTCCTCCCGCAGCTCCTTCGCCAGCCGGGGGAGATCCGGGAACCGCTCCCGGTCGACGGTGAACACCCGGTGCGCGTCGTAGTGGTCGATGTCCAGGTGCAGCACCGACAGCGGCAGCCCCCGCTCCCGGTACCCGGCCGCGATCCGCCGCACCTCCTGCTCGCTGCCGAAACCCCAGCGCGCGTGCTGCGGACCCAGCGCCCACGACGGCGGCAGCGCGGGCGCCCCCGTCAGCTCCGTCCAGCCCCGCAGCACCCTGGCCGGCGTACCCACCACCACCCAGCAGCGGAGCGGACCCCCCTCCATCCGCACCTCGCACGCCCCCGGCCGGTCGTGCCCCGACCCCTCACCCTCCTCGCCCTCCCGCAGAGTCACTCGCCCCGCCCAGGAGTTGTCGTGGAACGCCAGATGGGTCCCCGCGTCCGAGACCACCACCTGCACCGGCATCGTCAGATACAGCGGATCGTCCCCCGGCCCGAACCGGCCGCCCGGATCGGTGTTCCACAGCCGGTACGTGCCCTCCCGCAGCCTGGGACCGGAGGCCCGCCCGCCCAGCCCGAAGAAACGGGCGTCGGCCGGCACCTCGGACCGCTGCACCCACCGCGCCGGACCGCCCGCCACCGGCTCCCACCAGCGCGGCGGCAGCTCCCGGCGCAGCACCACACCCCCCGGCGTACGCAACTCCAGCGCCCCGTGCCGCGACACGGCGACCGTCAGCCGCTCCGACACCACCTGCCAGCCGCCGTTCTTGTCCGGCTCCAGCCGCGCCCGCGGATCCGCCTCGGGACCGTCCCCGGGCAGCGCGTACGAGGGCAGGAGCTCCGCGCCGTCCCACGACCAGAACACCGCACCGCCCACCGCCACCCTGACCCGCAGCCGCGAACGCGCGAACCGCACCACCCCGCCGCCCGGCCCCGGCTCCGCACCGATCAGGAGCCCGGGCACCCGAGCCAGCTCCGCACCGCGCGGCGCCAGCGCCCGCGCATCCGCCCGCCGGCGCCGCCAGGCCGAGCGCACCGTGCGCATCCCCTGCACGGAACCGACCATCCTCACCGAACGCACCAGGTCACGACCATCCATGCGGGCCACCCTGCCATCCGCCAGGACGGATGCGTGCTCCGTTCAGCTTCCGTTCACCTGTGGCTTCACCACACAACCGGACACGCGGCCATGGCAGGGCAACCCTGGTGCGCGGGACGATCACATGGCATCGTCCGTAACAGCCGTTCACGCGCACACCCCAGCCCGTGCGCGCGCGAGCACGCAGACCCCGCGTACACCCCGAAAGGCCAGGGAGCCTCCATGACCTCAGCAGCCGGCGAAGCCCCCCTCTGGCAGCCCCAGCCCGAGCGCGTCGAGGCAGCGGCCGTCACGCGCTTCCAGCGGTGGGCGGCCGGACGCCACGGAGCCCCCGCCGACGGCGGCTACGCGGCACTGCACCGCTGGTCCGTCGACGAACTCGACACCTTCTGGCAGTCCGTCGCCGAGTGGTTCGACGTCCGCTTCTCCACCCCGTACGAGACCGTCATCGGCGACCGCACCATGCCCGGCGCCCAGTGGTTCCCCGGCGCCACCCTCAACTACGCCGAGCACGCCCTGCGCACGGCCGAGGACCCGCTCCGCGCGGACGCCCCCGCCCTGCTGTACGTCGACGAGACCCACACCCAGGCCGCCGTCAGCTGGTCCGAACTCCGGCGCCAGACGGGCGCGCTGGCGGCCGAACTCCGCGCGCTGGGCGTCACCCCCGGCGACCGGGTCAGCGGATACCTCCCCAACATCCCCCAGGCGGTCGTCGCGTTCCTCGCCACCGCCGCCGTCGGCGCGGTCTGGACCTCCTGCGCCCCCGACTTCGGCGCCCGCAGCGTCCTGGACCGCTTCCAGCAGGTCGAACCCGTGGTCCTGTTCACCGTCGACGGCTACCGCTACGGCGGCAAGGAGCACGACCGCACCGCCACCGTCGCCGAACTCCGCAGCGAACTCCCCACCCTGCGCGCGGTCGTCCACATCCCCCTCCTCGGCACGGACGCGCCCGAAGGCGCCCTCGCGTGGGCCGCGCTCACCTCCGCCGACACCGAACCGGTCTTCGAGCAGGTCCCCTTCGAGCACCCGCTCTGGGTGCTGTACTCCTCCGGTACGACCGGACTTCCCAAGGCGATCGTCCAGTCCCAGGGCGGGATCCTCCTCGAACACTTCAAGCAGATCGGGCTGCACTGCGACCTCGGCCCCGACGACCGGTTCTTCTGGTACACCTCCACCGGCTGGATGATGTGGAACTTCCTGGTCTCCGGCCTGCTCACCGGCACCACCCTCGTGCTCTACGACGGCAGCCCCGGCTATCCGGACGTCCAGGCCCAGTGGCGCGTCGCCGAACAGACCGGAGCGACCCTCTTCGGCACCTCGGCCGCCTATGTCATGGCCTGCCGGAAGGCGGACGTCCACCCGGGCCGCGACCACGACCTCAGCCGCGTCCAGTGCGTCGCCACCACCGGCTCCCCGCTCCCGCCCGACGGCTTCCGCTGGCTCCACGACGAGGTGGCCGACGACCTGTGGATCGCCTCCGTCAGCGGCGGCACCGACGTCTGCAGCTGCTTCGCGGGCGCGGTCCCCACCCTGCCGGTCCACATCGGCGAACTCCAGGCACCCTGCCTCGGCACCGACCTCCAGTCCTGGGACCCCTCGGGCAAGCCGCTCATCGGTGAGGTCGGCGAACTCGTCGTGACGGCACCCATGCCCTCCATGCCCGTCCGCTTCTGGAACGACCCCGACGGCAGCCGCTACCACGACAGTTACTTCGACATGTACCCCGGCGTCTGGCGCCACGGGGACTGGATCACCCTCACCGACCGCGGCTCGGTCATCATCCACGGCCGCTCCGACTCCACCCTTAACCGGCAAGGCGTCCGGATGGGCTCCGCCGACATCTACGAGGCGGTCGAGAGGCTCCCCGAGATCCGCGAATCCCTCGTCATCGGCCTCGAGGAGCCGGACGGCGGCTACTGGATGCCCCTGTTCGTCCACCTCGCCGAGGGCGCCACGCTCGACGACGACCTCCGCGACAGCATCAAGCGGACCATCCGCGAGAACCTCTCACCCCGCCATGTACCGGACGAGGTCATCGAGGTCCCCGGCATCCCGCACACCCTGACCGGCAAGCGCATCGAGGTTCCGGTCAAGCGGCTCCTCCAGGGCACAGCCCTGTCCAAGGCGGTCAACCCGGGCTCCATCGACAACCTCGAACTCCTCCGCTTCTACGAGGAACTCGCCCGCGCACGCCACTGAACCGGCCGCGGGGAAGGCCGTTGTCAGTCCCCCTGATTACGCTGAGTGAGCATCGATCGACAGCGCACAGGGGGACTCATGGCGCACATCAAGCAGACCGAACGCAGCCGGCGGCGCGCCGGAACATCCATGCGACGCGCACTGCGCCGCGAAGCACCCAGCACCGTCGGCCTCCTGGTCGACGCCGAGGACTTCGCGGCCATGCGCCACTACCGGACCTTCACCTTCGAGGACCACGCGGTCTACCTCCAGCAGGTCGAAGGCCTGCTGCGGACACTCGCCGCACAGGGCATGCACACCACCGTCGCCCTCTTCGACCCCGAGGACTACGCGGAGTTCTGCGCCGAGTCCGGCCTGGATCCCGACGAACACACGAGCCGCAGCCGGTTCACCGCCGAGATCGCCGCAGCCGGCGCCACCGTGGCGTACACCGGGCAGCCCATCGACACACTGATCCCGCTGCTCGTCTCACGAGCGGTCAGGCGCGCGACATGGGAGTACGCCACGCTGCTGCTGGCGGGCCTCGGCGACTGCGCGGACTGCGGCCAGGACATCGGCAGGGCCGCCTTCGACCGGGCCTCCCACCTGCTGATGCGTCTGCTGGACACGGCAGGCCCGGGCACCCACCACCTCGTCTGCAGCACACCCACGGAGAACGAACAGCTCCTCGCCGTCCTCCACACCGCCCGGGACATGGACGGCCCCGCACGCCTCGCGTCGTCGGAGGGCGCGGAGTTCGCGACCGTGCTCGCCGTGGGGGTCGCGCTCGAAACCCAGGGAGGCGTCGTCCTGCGCACCACGGCCCCCGACGCCCCCGACCGGGTGCACGGCTGGCGGCTGCACCGGGGCGCCCTCCTCCCGCTCACGGCGGGCGAGGTCTTCAGCGCGTACTGCACCGACGCCGACACGGGCGAACCCGTCTCGCCCGAATCAGGCGTGGAGTACTGCGCGGGATTCGACATCGGCGCCGACGAACCGGAGGCCCACCACTGACACACAAGGGGAGAGGGGGTCCCCGCCGAACCGGCGGGAACCCCCTCTCACACCTCTCACCGCCGACCGCCAGGGGCGGACGGTGTCATTCGCCCGACAGCACCGCCTGCGCGGCGAGCCGCGCCTCGTCGGCGGAGTCCGCGGCACGCGCGGCGGAGGCGGCACGCTCGCACTGCGCCAGCGTGTGCTTCGCCAGCGTCGCCCGCACGTAGGGAATGGACGCGGCACCCATCGACAGGGAGGTGACACCCAGACCGGTCAGTACACAGGCCAGCAGCGGGTCCGAAGCGGCCTCACCACAGACACCGCAGCTCTTGCCCTCGGCCCTGGCGGCCTCGGCCGAGAGGGCGACGAGGTCGAGCAGCGCGGGCTGCCACGGGTCCTGGAGCCGCGACACGGCCCCCACCTGACGGTCCGCCGCGAAGGTGTACTGCGCCAGGTCGTTGGTACCCAGCGACAGGAACTCCACCTCCTGGAGGATCGAGCGGGCCCTGAGCGCGGCGGACGGAATCTCCACCATCGCCCCGAACTTCGCCTGCAGGCCCGCCTCACGGCAGGCGTCGGCGAACGCCTTCGCGTCGGCGCGGTCGGCCACCATCGGGGCCATCACCTCGAGGTAGACCGGCAGTCCCTCGGCCGCCCGGGACAGAGCGGTCAGCTGGGTCCGCAGCACATCGGGGTGGTCCAGCAGACTGCGCAGCCCCCGCACACCCAGCGCGGGGTTGGGCTCGTCGGCCGGCGTCAGGAAGTCCAGCGGCTTGTCCGCGCCGGCGTCCAGCACCCGCACCACGACACGCCCCTCGGGGAACGCCTCCAGCACCGCGCGGTACGCCGCGATCTGCTTCTCCTCGGACGGCGCCTGCTTGCTGTCGTCCAGGAAGAGGAACTCCGTACGGAACAGCCCCACGCCCTCCGCGCCGGCTTCCAGAGCCGCCGGCACGTCACCGGGACCGCCGACGTTGGCCAGCAGCGGCACCTTGTGGCCGTCCGAGGTGGCGCCGGGACCGGTCACGGCCGACAGCGCCGCCTTACGGGCAGCGGAGGCGCTCTCCATCTCGGCGCGCTTCTCCTGGCTCGGCTCGACGAAGATCTCACCGGTGCTGCCGTCCACCGCCACGACGGTGCCCTCGCCGATCTCACCCGCTCCGGGGAGAGCCACGACGGCGGGTACGCCGAGCGCCCGCGCGAGGATGGCGCTGTGGCTGGTCGGCCCGCCCTCCTCCGTCACGAAGCCGAGCACCAGCGTGGGGTCGAGCAGGGCCGTGTCGGCGGGAGCGAGGTCACGGGCGATCAGCACGTACGGCTCATCGCTGTCCGGGACACCCGGCATCGGAACACCGAGCAGCCGCGCCACGATCCGGTTCCGTACGTCGTCGAGGTCGGCGACGCGCCCCGCGAGGTACTCCCCGGCATTGGCCAGCAGCGCCCGGTACGCGGCGAACGCGTCGTACACACCACGCTCGGCGGTGCTCCCGACAGCGATACGACGCTCGACGTCGGCGATCAGCTCGGGGTCCTGCGCCATCATGGCCTGGGCCTCCAGCACGTGCTGTGCCTCGCCCCCCGCCAGATTGCCGCGCGCGATCAGGTCGGCCGCCACAGCCTCCACGGCCTGGCGGGCACGCCCCTGCTCGCGCTCGGCCTCGTCCGCCGGAATCTGTTTGGCCGGCGGCTCGAGCACTGCCGTACCCATGTGCCGAACCTCGCCGATCGCCACACCGTGGCTCACACCGACGCCTCGCAGCGTTGTCTCCATTTCACCCGTCTCCGATTGTGCGGCGGCTGTGCCACCGCGGTGGATTTCCCGACTGGCCGGTTACTGCGCCGAGGGTGTCACTGCCAGCCGAAGAGAGTGTCGCCGACCTTCACGTCGCCGTCCTCACGGACCTCGGAGAGGGACTCCGCCGTGGCCTCCAGGGCCACGACCGGGCAGATCGCCGACTTGCCGGCGGCCTCGACGCCCGCCGGGTCCCAGCGGACGATGCCCTGACCGCGGGTCACCGTGTCCCCCTTGTTCACGAGGAGCTCGAAGCCCTCGCCGTTGAGCTGCACGGTGTCGATCCCGAGGTGGGTCAGCACACCGTGGCCCTGGTCGTCGACGACGACGAACGCGTGGGGGTGGAGGGAGACGACGATGCCGTCGACCGGGGACACGGCCTCGGACGGCTCACGCACGGGGTCGATGGCGGTACCGGGACCCACCATCGCTCCGGAGAAGACGGGGTCGGGAACCGCGGTGAGCCCGATGGCGCGGCCGGCAAGAGGGGACGTCACTGTGGTCATGGAGGGCCTCTCAGGGTGGGGATCCGTATGGTCACCGCCACGGCTGATGGAGGGCGGCGTACTGATCAGCAGCGTAAGTCATACGAAGTCACGGTTCCGCCCGAGAGCTACCGGTTGACAGACCTAGGGGCACACCGCAAACGATTTGCCTCGCCTCACAGCGGCCTGTACTGTCGTACCCCTGCCTGGCCCCCATACGACTTCGAGTCGGGGACCGGCAGCGACTCCCAAGCCCAGACCTTAACTCTTCTGATTGTGCTTCCGCATGCTCGCGGGACCCCGGTCAAGGAGCGGGAAAAGGCCTGATAGAGTCGGACTCGCCGGAAAGGGAAACGCGAAAGC
>NZ_JAERUC010000033.1 GCF_016745505.1 Streptomyces silvae
GTAATGCGTAGGTCTCGGGTTCGAATCCCGAAGGCGGCTCCATGATAAACCCCAGGTCAGATATCTGACCTGGGGTTTCTTGTCTTCTTTGGTTCTTGATTCGGGTAAATCGGAACACCTTGGGCCTATGCATTGCAATGTGTAGGCCAAGGTTGAGCTCTCTTGGCCCTATGGGCAGAGCGCGCCTCTGAACTGGCTGTTCCTGCGTCCCCGCGGCCCACCGCACGGCCCCGACCGACTGCCCCAGGCGTGAAGTGAGACCTTCCCCGATGTTTGAAGATCGGCGGCATCGGGACTGTGCGGTCGCCACAAACTTCACGGTCGGGTCCGCCCCGGAGGAGGTTGCGTCTTGGAGCGGACGCAGGAGCTGGACGAGCGGGTGTTGAAGGAGCGGCTGCGTGATCGAACCGGCTTCCTCTGGCGGGAGACCGACCTCATCGCGCTCGACAAGGCTGTCAGGTCCCTTGAACGGAGATCGCGCCACCCGAAGCCGTCACGAGGGCCGACGGTGGCCGTTCCTAATGGGTTCTTGCCGATCCGTCGCCCTTGGGGCGAGACGTTTGGTTCTGCCGGCTTGGCTGAGGGGCGTTGTGGGGGACTTCTTATGGTCGGCACTGAACTTGCCGGGTCCGACGTGGGCCCTTGGACCCCAAGCGCGCTCCTGGCGCTGAGCGCCACTCTGCCTTTCACCTACCGACACTTCCGTCGGGCCCGACCTGAGCCGGCCAAATATGCCGGCCGTGCCGCATGCCTGCCAGCCGCAGGTGAGAGCACGCTGCCCAGCGCTCCAATCCGCGTAGGAGAGCTGGTGCAGCTGACCCGTGCCGACGTGACGAACTGACGTGACGAGGATGCCCGGCGGTGTGGCGTTCCTCAGCGTCGCGTACCGGCTGGGGGCAGGGTGAAGGTGGCGGGGCCCGGTGTCAGCTTCGCCGCGTTGATCTGTGTGTAGGTGTCGATCCATGGCGCTCGGTCGCCGTCGGTGGCGGTGTCTTCGGCCGGGTCGTCCAGGGTCAGATGGAGACGGGCGTTGCTGATCCGGATCTTTTGCTTGGAGGGGGTGTCGAGCCAGTCGCCGGTTCGTACCGAGCCGATTTCCACGGCGAGGCGGTGGCCGGTCCGCAGGGTCCAGTCGGTCGACTTCAGGTCGATGTCCAGCTGGTCCTGGTCCAGGCGGGAGACTCGCTCGTCGAATGCGACGGCGTTGCCGTCGGGGGCCACGTCGTACAGCTTGACCATCACGTTGCCCTCGCCCCTGGCCGTCAGGTTGATCCTGGGTGTGCCGGTGACCCGGGTAGCTGCCTTGAGAGGCTCGGACCAGACGAAGAAGCTTCCGGCGTAACGACCGGTTTCCTCTTGCGGGGGTGTGGGCTGTGAGCCCGCTCCGCTGTCCAGGTATGAGCCGTTGCCGAGTCGGAGGTTCGCGGAGCGGTTCGCTGTGGGCCAGGACTTCTCGGCGCGCCAGTCGCCGAGGTTGTCCTGGACGGCGTAGTTCGGGTAGGTGACCTTGGGGTCCATGCCCTTGAGGTGTTCGTCGAAGAAGGACATCGTCTCCTTGAACCAGGTCGCGCGGCCCATCGCGAACTCTCCGTCCTGCGTGCGGTCGTTGCCGCGTACGTGGTCCCAGGGGCCGATCCAGGCGCGCTGCGGGCCGCGGTGGTTGTCGAGGAACCCTTCCATCCCCACCGGGAGGGTGTTGGTCTCGGCGGTGCCCTGGGTGAACAGGAGCGGCGTATCGGTGCCCTTCGCCTTTTCGGCGGGCCTGCGGTCCTTCCAGTACGGGTCTTCCGGGTCGCCGATGGTAGGGCCGAAGGAGTTGAGTGCCAGGCACTCGGGGCGCTTCGTCTCGTACGCGGCGTTGGTCCGGTATTGCTCGTCCTCGTCCGGCAACTGGGCCAGGCCGGCAATGCGGTTGTAGCTGGTGGGCAGTTGCACGCTGTTCGGGCGGGGCACCCCGTTGGAGTGCAGGTGCTGATACAGGTCCCAGATGGGCTCCTGGGCGACGACTGCCTTCAGCGCGTCGTCTTTCGCGTTGTTACCGAGAAGGCCGGTGTAGGCGTCGAAGGACTTGCCGTACATCCCCACCGCTCCGGTGGACCACGGCTGGTTCGAGCTCCAGTCGATCGCGGCCTTGACGTCGGCCTGGTCTCCAGGGCCGCCGAGGTCGAGGCATCCTGTGGAGCCGCCGAAGCCGCGGGTGTCCACCATGACGAAGGCGTAACCCTTGTCGAACAGGTCGGTTCCCTCCAGGAGGTCCTGGAAGCGCCCCGAGGGGCCGGCGTGCTCTTCCTCGACCTCCATCTCCCCGGAGTGGCCGAAGTACGCACCGGCCGACATGACCACGGGAACCTTCGCGCCCTTGGGTAGGTCTTCCGGAAGCAGAACGTCGGCGTGCAGTTCGGTCCCGGAGCCGTCCGAGGAGGGGAAGTAGTGCTGGGTCCAGCGCGCCCCTTCCGGCACCCGTTCGTTCTCCTCGTGGGTCACCGAACGGGTGGCCGTGGCAACAGCCGTCTTCTCTGCTCGGTCGCCGTCGGTCGTCCGGCCCGGCGTGGCGACGGCTGCGCCCGTGAGGGTGCCGGTGACAGCGCAGGCCGTGATCAGTGCTGCAGCGGTTGCGGCTGATCGTTTCCTCATGAAGTGCTCCTGGGTTCTGGTGCGGGCGGACGGGGAAGGGCGGCACTCGCACGCATTGGTCACCTCTGCGTGGAATCAACTGCCTGTCACTTAGTGACAGTGTCACTTAGTGACGAACTTTGCAAGGCGGGCCCTTCGTCCTGCGGGTGCACTCAAGCTGCGGATCGGGGCCGTAGGGTGCCGGAGGCGCACCGCCAGAGGCTGGCGAAAATCGTCACTTAGTGCCAATCTGGCGCCGGGTGAAGAATATGGGAACGGGTGGTGAAGAGATGACCGACGATGAGGCCACGACCAGGCGCGGCCGCGGCGGGATGAGTGAGCAGCGGCGCCGTCGTGTGCGTCTGGAGATTTCGCGGGAGGCGGCACGTCTGTTCTGGGCGCAGGGCGTCGACAGTACGAGCGGTGACCAGATCGCGGAGGCGGTGGGCTTGTCGACCCGCACCATCTGGCGCCATTTCCGCAGCAAGGAGAGCTGTGCGGAGCCGATCATCGCGCAGAGCGTGGAGTGGGAACTGGCCACTTTGCGCAGTTGGCCGCTGCACCGCTCACTGGAGGAGCACTTTGCCACGGAGGCGAAGCGGTTGGTCGGCGAGATCGGCACGCAGGAGCAGGCCGATGCCGGGCTGGGCGTGAAGATGATGCGACTGGCTGATACCGAGCCGGCGCTGCGTACGGCGTGGCTGATGGCCTGCGATCAAGTGGAACACGAACTGGCCGGGGTCATCGCGACCCGGCTCGGACTTGAGCACGATGATCTGCAGGTACGTCTGCACGCCGCGGCTGCTTCTGCCGCCCTGCGAGTCCTCAACGAGTACGTGGGAGCAGGGCTTCTGGACGGCACTGATCCGCGGAAGCTCGGTGACGAGAATTTCGCCTTCATCGCCGATGCCGTCCGCACGGCCACCGGGAATGCCGTGGGTGACCCGGTCCACGCCGCCGAGGTGCCCGCCGAGCCGGGCAAGGGCGCCGCGGAACGAATGTCGTTCTGAGCGCCGCACCTTTCTTTATGTGCTCGGCCGTGGAGGCAGAGAAATATCCCGCCCTGGTGCAGTACAACCCGTGCGGTGCTCAATCGCCGATCTCCCGGCCACGGCCACACTGTGGCGCCCCTATGAACTGTGTGTCCCACGGTCATCCCGGCCGGTGCGACGAAGTCTTCGGCTCTCCTTCCCGGCTGTCGGATGGTCGCCGTTGGGCGGGAGGAAAAGAACGAGACCGAAGTGACCAACGTCCGAAGGCCCGTTTTTCCGGGCGGAGCATCGACAGCCTTGCAGGCTCCGGTCGCCCGTCTCGCATGCCTGGAACCGGCTCCGGTGTTCCTGCTGGGAAGCGGTGTGGCGGCGAGGGCGCCGTCCTGGTCGACGGGAGACGTCGCGGCGAGGAAGTGTTCGGCGTCAGCAGTACTCAGTAGCTGGTCCTCCGTCACCTCCAAGATTCTGGGAATCTCAGGTCAAGACCCTTATGTCCCTGGAACGGCGAGCGCACGAGGCCGGGCCCCCCTTGGCGGCCTGGCCTCGTGGGTGATGTCGCACCGTCCTCCGAGTTCCGGTTCACACTCCGGGGGCGGAGTCGCGAGCCTGTTCATAACCGAGTTCCAGCAGGGCGGCACGCAGCTTTGCCGCTGCTTCGGTCAGAGCCGACTGGTCCTTCTCCTGCTTGGCCTTGCTGAAATCGAAGTCGGTCATGTCCCATACCGGCGCGACATGTATATGCATATGAGGTACCTCGAAGCCTGCAACGACGAGGCCGGCGCGCGGGGCGTTCCAGGCCCGCTGCACCCCTTGCCCCACGGCCTGGGCCACCTCGAAGCAACGCGCCAGGAGGGCCCCGTCAATGTCCGTCCACCGGTCGACCTCACGTCGCGGCACCACAAGGGTGTGGCCAGGCCGCAACGGGGCTATGGACAGGAAAGCGACGATTTCCGGGTCCTGCCAGACGAAGAGTCCGGGCAACTCTCCGGTGATGATGCGCGAGAACACAGTAGTCATACGTGCATTCTCCCCGGAGGCATCAGGGTGCGGACAGCGGACCGGGCGACGTTGATCAGGGGTGCGGCATAAGCGCGCCCGACACATCCGCGCGGTCAGTACCACCGGCTCGGCTCCCCGAAGCCGGGCGCCCGAGGAACCGGACGCCGGAATGTGGCCGCCGAGGCGCCGAAGGCTCCGGCTTGTCGCGGTCTCGCTGAGCATAGGAGTGGCCCGCCCGCGGCCGGAACTGCCGGGCGCCAACCGGTGATGTCGTAGGCGGCTGCCGTCGGCATGTGCCAGGTTTCGCGGTCCGCCCCCGGTCTCGGCCTGCGCCTGACTCATCGTCGTCCGCAACGCGCGCGGGCCCCCGGACGCCCGTGCCCGACGAACCGCGTCGGCGCGTCCATGGAGGCCTGCGACTGCTCCCAGCGGTCGGCGGCGAACAGCCGCGCGCACCATGCCGCCCGACCTTGGCGTCGAGCGACTCGCTGAGCTGGGATGCCATCACGGCGTGATCTAGATCACGTCGAGCCGAGTGGTGCATCTAGGCAGCTAATGACAAGGTGTCACTTAGTGACGTTCCAGTGAACTGCTGATGCTTGAATCGACCCGGAGGCGCGGATCACTATGCAGACCACGAGTTCCCAAAAGGTGGCGGCCACCATGCAGGCGACAGATCGGCAGGCGAAGAGGAAGACGGTGCTCGAGCAGGTGGGTGGCACCAAGGGCGTCATCTACTCGGCGCTGCCCGCCCTGGTGTTCGTCGTCGCCAACAGCGTTGGTGGACTCAAGGTCGGTGTGCTGGCCGCCCTGCTGGTCGCCGGCGGCATCGCGGCGCACCGGCTGGTGCGCAGGGAGTCGATCCAGCCGGCGCTGGGCGGCGTGTTCGGCGTGGCCGTCGCCGCCGGCGTCTCCTGGTACACGGGATCCGCCAAGGACTTCTTCCTCATCGGTATCTGGGCGAGCCTGGGCGGCGCTGTCGCCTTCGTTCTCTCCGTGGTGGTGCGCTGGCCTCTGGCGGGGCTGATCTGGAACTCGACAACCGGTAAGGGCGTTGTCTGGCGGGCAGACAGGCGCTCGCGGCTCTACTACGACATCGCCACCCTGGTGCTGGCGGCCATCTTCGGTGCCCGGTTCGCCGTTCAGCAGTACCTCTACCAGGCCGACGAGGTCGGATCGCTGGGCTTCGCCAAGATCGCCATGGGCTACCCGCTCCTCGCCGTCGGGGTCCTGGCTGTCGCCTGGGCCGCCCGGGCTTCCGACAAGCGGCTGAAGGCGGTCGGGCTGCTGTCCGGCAAGCGCAGCTGACTCACTGCTTCCGCTCTTCACCGGTACCGGACGGGCTGCCCACAGCCCGTCCGGAAGCGTGCGTATCCGCACCGGCCACGGCGATGCTCGATTCGGCAGTCGCGCCTTCTTGAGGTTGCCGCCTCGCGTCGTCGCTGCGGTCGTGTGCGGATGCGCCTTCATCTATCTTTTCCGGCGGGCGTGGCCTGATCGACGTCGGTTTCCCACGGCTGAATGGCGAGATGAACCCATGTGGGTGAGTAGTTGCCCCGAGCCCGGGGCGAGTGAGCAGCGGCGCCGCTACGACCTGAATCCCGGGCGTGGCCGAAGTCGCACAGGCTGTCGGCCACGTTGATCTTCGGTGGGTGGTGCGGAGGCGTCAGCAAAGGCCGCAGTATCTATTTTGACACTGCTGTCACTTAGTGACACTGTCACTAAGTGACAGCAGTGTGGTCACGTGGACGGCCGACTCCAGGCTGTGCGCCCACGCGGAGCCCTTGCCTTCGATGCCTCACTAATCGCTGTCCGGGGCAACCACGGGAAGGACCGATATGGCATTGCCGAAGATCATCAGCGTGGAGGAGCTCTTCGCGCCTCCCAGGCGCTCGAGGGCCTCCATTTCGCCGGATGGCACAAAGATTGCTTATCTGGCCCCTTGGAAGACCCATCTGAACCTGTGGGTCGGGAGTCTCGAAGCGCCCGACGAGGCGCGGCGGGTCACCTCTGAGGACCGCAACCTGCTGAGCTACCACTGGACGGATGATCCGCGGTGGCTGCTCTACACCCGGGACCAGGGCGGCGACGAGAACAGTCACCTGTACCGCGTCGATCTCGAAGCCCCGGACGCAGCGGCTGTCGACCTGACGCCCTTTCCCGGCGCACGCATCACAGATCTGAAGCTCCCCGCCGCTCGGCCGGGGAAGGCGGTGTTCTCCTCCAACAGCCGGAATCCCGCGGTGTTCGACCTCTTCGAGCTGGATATCGCCACTGGTGACCTGCGGATGCTCGCGGAGAACACGGGAGGCGCGGCCACCACTCTTTTCCATGCGGGCAGCGCCGGCCCCCTCACCAGCGAGGTCACCGAACATGGCGACCTACGACTCTCACGCTGGAACGAGTCCACGCAGACCTCGTGCCACCTCGCGCAGTTCGAGGGCGCGGACTATCCGCTGGGCGTCTACCCGCTGGAGGTCACCGACGACGGCGGCGGCGTGCTCCACGGCTCGTACCGGGGCTCGGACAGACTTCGCCTGGCCCGGCTCGACACAGCAACCGGCAAGGAGACGGAGGTCGACTCCCACCCGCACTACGACCTGGACACACGGTCCCGCGTGTTTCCCGCACTGCCTTCCCCGCTCATCTTTAGCCGGCGTACCGGCCAACTCATCGGGGTTCGCTATCTCGGGGAACGGCTGGTGATCAAGGCGCTGGACCCGCACTTCGCCGAGGTCTTGGAAAACCTGGAGAAACTGTCTGACGGCGACTTGGCCGACATCTCGTCCGACGAGGCTGAGCAGCGGTGGGTCGTCAGCTTCACCCACGACCGCGATCCCGGGGCCGCGTACTTCTACGACCATTCCTCAGGTGAGAGCCGGCTCCTGTTTCGTCCCCGTGGCCATCTGGATCCCGAGCAGCTGGCGCCGATGACACCAGTGACGATCACCTCTCGGGACGGTCTTGCGCTCCCCTCGCACCTGACCCTGCCGCTCGGGACGGAGCCGCACCGACTGCCGCTGGCTCTGCTCGTGCACGGCGGCCCCTGGGACCGGGACAGCTGGGGATTCAACCCTCTGGTCCAGCTGTTGGCCAATCGGGGCTACGCGGTTCTGCAGGTGAACTTCCGCAGCTCCACGGGGTACGGCAAATCGTTCATGAAGGCCGGCATCGGGGAATTGGCCGGGAAAATGCACGACGACCTGATCGACGGGGTCGACTGGGCCATCGAGCAGGGATATGCGGACCCGGACCGGGTGGCGATCCTGGGCGGCTCCTACGGGGGCTATGCGGCACTGGTCGGCGTCACCTTCACCCCTGATGTCTTCGCCGCGGCGGTGGACATCTTCGGGGTCTCCGACCTCGCGAACTTCCTGCGCAACCAGCCGGAATTCGTCCGGCCGGCCCTTGCCGCCAACTGGTTCCGCTGGGTCGGCGACCCCGCGGATCCGCACCAGGAAGCCGACATGCTGGCCCGCTCACCGATCAGCCGGGTGGACCAGATCCGCACACCGCTGCTCATCGCCCAGGGCGCCAACGACGCGAGGGTGAGGCAGGCGGAATCCGACAACATGGCCCAGGCTCTCCAGGCGCGTGCGGCCTCCGTCGAGTACATCCTCATGGCGGACGAAGGGCACTCCATCGAGAACTCGGAGAACCTGATCACCGTGTACCGCGCAGTAGAGCGGTTCTTGGGCGAACACATCGGACCCGGCCGAGACGCATAGACCATCGCATCCCGCTCCCGGTGCTCCACCGACCCGCCTCCGGGCGCCGGCGTGCGGAGGCGGGGCAGCTGATCAGGAACGGGAAACAGGAGCTCCAACGGCGGCGGCCAGCGTGCGGACCGCACGGTCGACGCCGGCCTTCGTGGCCCCTGCGGAGGGCTGTTCGGAGTCGTGGACGAAGGCGGTGGCTCCGCGGCGGCTGCCGACGTAGTCGATGAGGCCGTGCGTGAGTTGTGTGCGCAGCGCCGTCTCGTAGCCGTGCCGCTCGTACGCGCCGGCGTCGGCACCTGCTACCGGTAGCAGGTGCGTCGTGAGCCGCTGGAGCTTGGGCAGCACTCCCGCTGCGGCGGAGTACTCGAAGGCCCAGCCGTTCACGAAAACCCGGTCGATCCACCCCTTCAGGAGGGCCGGTACCGACCACCAGTACACAGGGAAGACCAGAACGAGGTCGGTCGCCCGGTCCAGGCGCTGCTGCTCGCGGACCACATCGGGTGGGTGGCCGCCGCCCTCGTGGTAGGCGCGACGGTCCGCCGGGGTGAACCGGGGGTCGAAGCCTTCCTGGTGCAGGTCCGCGATCTCGACCGCCCCGGGGCGCAGGGCTGTGCTGAGACGTTCCGCGACGTGATGGGTGAGGGAGCCGGGATCGGGGTGCGCGATGGCCACGAGGGTGCGCGGGGTCTCGTCTGTGCTCATGACGGTGCGTCCTTGGGTGAGGGCCGGATTTCGGAGGTCTTCGCGGGTGCAGGTGTGCGGGGGCGCGGGGATGCGGTCCGTGCGTGCTGCGGTCGGGGGTGGTGGTCGGCGCGTCACCGCGGGTCCCAGACATCGGCCGCGGCCGCGCGGACGACATACTCCTCGAAGGTGCGCGGCGCGCGCCCCAGCACGGTGGCGAGGTCGCCGGTCGTCCCGGAGACCGAACCGCCCGCCATCAGCGCGAACATCTCGGCGACCTCGTCGGCCTCGTGCCGGCCCACGCCTTGCCCGACGAGTGCCGCCACGTATGCGTCACGCGTGATCCGCCGGTAGGTGAGCGTCCGTCCGGACGCCCGCGCGATCAGCTCGACGGCTTCGGCGAACCTGACGGGGCGAGGCCCGCTCAGCTCGTAGATCTGCCGGACGTGCCGGTCACGCTCGGTCAGTGCCGCGACTGCGGCGTCCGCGATGTCCTCCACATCGACGAAGGGCTCAGGAACGTCCCCGGCCGGCAGCGCCAGTTCGCCGGCGAGCAGCGGTGTGTGGAAGACGTCCTCGCCGAAGTTCTGGGCGAAGTTGGACGCCCGCAGCACGGTCCATTCCAGAGGCGCACCACGGACGGCCTCCTCGGCGGAGACCATGTTGCGCCCGAACCGCGAGCCACCCCAGCCGTCCGCACCGCGGCCGGAGAGCAGCACCAGCCGTCGCACCCCGGCGGCCGCGGCCCGCGCCGCGAACGCGTGCACCGGGCCCGGCACCGGCGGGGGCACCACGTAGGCCGCGTCGACGCCGCGCAGGACGGCGTCCCAGCCAGCGGGCTGGGACCAGTCGAAGTGGACCCGGCTGGACCGGGAGGCGGCGCGGACCGGGACGCCGCGCAGTCGCAGCCGGGCTGCGACCCGGCGCCCCGTCCGGCCGGTCGCGCCAACCACAAGAGAAGTGTGTGCGTTCATGCCTCCACACAACACCGGCTGCCCGGACGTTCCCATGGGTGAAGAGCCGCCCCACCTTTGCGATCGTCTAATCTGGTGGGGTGGACATCACCAGTGAGCTGTTCCGCGGCGTGCGAGCCCACGGCTCCCTGTTCGGCAGCTCCACGCTGTCCCCGCCCTGGTCCCTGCACTTCGTGGACGGGCCCCCACTGACGCTGTGCACCGTCCTCACAGGCGCCGGCTGGATCGTTCCGGACGGCCATCCGCCCGAACGGCTCGGCACCCACGACACGATCGTGGTGCGCGGCCCCGCGACCTTCACCTTCGTCGACGACCCGGCAACCACCGTCGAGCCCCTTGTGTGCAGCGAAAAGTGCGCCACCCCCGAGCAGGGTGGCACCCGCCATCGGCTCGGCTGGCACGAACCAGGCGAGGACGGGGCGGGGGGCGGCACAACGACCCTGGTCGTCGGGGCCTATCCGGTAAGCGGTGAGATCGGCCGTCGGTTGCTGGACAGCCTGCCCGTCGTGCTGCGGGTACCCGCCGGCGGCGACGGCGACCCGGTGCTCGATCACCTCGCCGCCGAGGTCGCCCGCGACGAACCGGGCCAACAAGTGGTGCTCGACCGGCTCCTGGACTGGATGCTGGTGTGCACGCTGCGTACCTGGCTCGACGAGCCCGGTCGGCGCCCCCCGGCCTGGTGGTCCGCGCAGAAGGACCCGGTGGCCGGCGAGGCCCTGAGCCTGCTGCACGCCGAACCGGCCGCCCCCTGGACAGTGGCCGCACTGGCCCGGCGTACCGGGGTGTCCCGCTCGACACTGGCCAAGCGGTTCACCGAGCTGCTCGGCGAACCGCCGCTGACCTACCTCACCCACTGGCGCATGACACTCGCCGCGGATCTTCTGGCCGAGCAGCCCTCCGCCACGGTCGCGTCTGTTGCCCGCACGGTTGGTTACAACGACCCGTTCGCGTTCAGCGTGGCCTTCAAAAGGGTCCGTGGCACCACACCCAGCACCTACCGCCGGACCACCGAAGCACACTGACGCACCCATGTGCCGGACGCCGGACGCACGCAAGAAGTCCGCGACCGGCGAGCTGGGCGTTTGTGCCTCCGCACCGCAGGTGGGCCATGACCGGCAGGGCGTGTCAGCTCGCCGAAGTAGTGAGCCCCTCTGCTCGATACCTTTGCTCGGTGTGGTGTTCGACAGCCGCGCGGGAGCGCTGTTCCGGCTCTGCGTGGGAACGGACTCCCTGTGGGAGGGCCGCCCGCCTTGTCCGAGGTGCCGGAGTCGTCTGTGGTCACATCCCGCCGGCGATCCGCATCACCGTGCCGGTCGCGTAGGAGGCGTCGTCCGAGAGCAGCCAGGCGACCGCTCCGGCGATCTCCTCGGGCTGGCCGGCGCGGCCCATGGGGACGAGTGCCGCGATCTTGGCGGGCCGCTGCGGGTCGGCGTGGAAATCGGTCCAGATCGTGCCCGGTGCCACGCAGTTGACCCGGATCCCGTCGGCCGCCACTTCCTTGGACAGCCCCACCGTCATGGCGTCCGCGGCGGCCTTGGCCGCAGCGTAATGGACGTAGGTCCCCGGGCTGCCCAGGGTCGCGGCGGCGGAGGAGACGTTCACGATAGCCCCGCCCGCCGCCATGTCCCTGATGGCCCGACGGGCGCATAGCAGGTATCCGAGAACGTTGACTCCCAGGGCCTGTCGCATACCCTCAGGGTCGGCGTCGGCCAGTGCTCCCACCGGCCCGCTCACGCCGGCGTTGTTCACCAGCCCGGTGACCGGCCCCAGGTACTTGGCAGCGGTATCGAACAAACGGTCCACCTTTGCCGCGTCGGCGGTGTCGACCGCGACTGCCACAGCCGCCCGGCCCAGCGCACGCACCCTTTCGGCCACGCCCTCCGCAGCCTCGGCGTCCGACCGGTAGCCCACGGCCACATCGTGCCCCTCGGCCGCCAGCCGCAGGCAGATCGCCGCGCCGATGCCCCGACTGCCGCCGGTGACCACGGTCACTCGCTGGTCCACTTGTCCCACCTTGTCCGGCCCTCCGAGTAGGGATTGATGAATGATCGATCAAATAGTCACTCTACTCACGCGTCTCCTGTGCCGATCCGTGCCACCGGAGCGGAGGGCCCGCGGTTCGTGCGGGCGGGCAGGATTTCCGCGGCCGCCCTGGAACGGGCTGCGATGGTGCGCGAACTGCACGACATCGCCGCCCACCGTCTGTCCGGAATTTCACTGATGGCCTCGGTCGTCGCTCGGCAGACCGCCTCGGCACCGGGCGAGGCCCGCTCCGGAGCGTTGGAGATCCGCAAGCAGAGCAACGCGATCCCGGATGACCTGCGTCGTCTGGTGGGATTGCTCCGCGGTGTCGGTCACCAAGACGAGGGCGTCAAATCACTCGACACTCTTCCCGGTCTGATCGAGACGGCCCGTCCCACCGGAGCCCGTGTCGACTTCGATCCGCGGAGCGACGAACGACGGGACGCCTCCTAGCTGGGTGGTTGATGCCCTTGCGGCGAAGCGCCTATGTACTGGACCTTGTGGAACACGGACAAGCGCGGGCGGCTGAGTGGCTGGGCGGCCTCCGCGGTGCCGACGGGCCAGAGGGTGGTCGTCACGGGGGTGAGCGCCGAGGTGCAGCGGTGGACAGCCGGTGGACAGATGCCTTTGGACGCGGCAGCACGAGGCAGCACGCCCCAACACGGTGCACCTTCTCTCTGATCAGCTCAGATGTCACCAGGCCGCATCACGCTGCACCGGTCAACATGCTCGCTCTCGGTCTCGTAATGCGTAGGTCTCGGGTTCGAATCCCGAAGGCGG
>NZ_JAERUC010000034.1 GCF_016745505.1 Streptomyces silvae
GGGCATCCGGGGACGCCGGGGCATCCGGGGACGCCGGGGCCGGGCAGGCCGGGACGGAACGAGGCGGGCCCGGGCAGGCCGGGGACGCCCGAGGGGGAGCACGCCGATGACACATCAGATCCGTCCCCTGGACGACCAGGACGAACCGGCGCTGCTGCGGGACCAGTTCCGCCAGCTCCTGCGCTACCGCGCTCTGCTCGCCGGAGGTGTCCTCGTGGGCCTCCTCGGCGGGGGGTTCCTCGCCCTGAGCGGCGACGACACCTACACGGCCGCCGGTGAGGTGCAGGTGCGTTCGGCGACCGCCGACCCCTTCGCCACCGGGGCCTCCGCCGACAAGGGCATCAACATCGGCTCCGAACGGCAGACGGCGGTCAGCGACACCGTGGGCGACCTGGCCGCCGGAACCCTGCTCAAGCAGGGCGACGACGTCACCGCCCGGAAGCTGCTGGCCGGGCTCCAGGTGACCAACCCGCCCAACACCCTCACCCTCCGCTTCTCCTACACCGGGGCCACCCCCGAGCAGGCCCGCGCCCGCGCCGAAGCGCTGGCCAACGCCTACCTCGCGCACCGCAAGGCGCGTACCGAGGAAAGCATCGACAACATGGCCGACGGCTACCGCGCCCAGCTCGAACCGCTGGAGGAGAAGCGCGACCTGCTGGAGGAGCGGACCGGGGTCGGCGCGGCGGACGACGTCAGCAGCGCCCGCGCCAACATCATCGTCTCCATCTCCGAGCTGAGCCGGAAGATCTCCGAGCTCAAGGCGCTCGACACCACCCCCGGCTACCTCAACAAGAAGCCCGTCGCCCCCACCACGCCCGCCGGTGCGGGGCTGCCGCTGCTCCTCGGGCTCGGCGCGGTCGTCGGCCTCGCCCTCGGACTGCTGCTGTCCTGGGTCCGCCTCGTCTTCGACCCCGCCGTACGCTCCCCCCGCGAGCTCGTCCGCTCGCTCGGGGCCCCGCTGCTCGGCACCCTGCCCAGGGAACGCGCGGCGGCGGGCACGCTCCTCGCGATCGGGCGCAGCGGTTCACGGCTCGCCGAGGAGTACCGCGCGGTGGCCTTCCGGCTCGCCTACGACCCGTCGTTCGCGGAGAGACGCCGGCTCCTGGTCACCGCCCCGCGCGGCGACGACACGGCCGCGAAGGCCGCGGCCGTCAACCTGGCGGCCGCCTTCGCCGAGATGGGCCGTGACGTCCTGCTCGTCGAAGCCGATCTGCGCACCCCGTCCCTCGCCCACGACCTGGGACCGGCCGCCCACGAGGTCCGGCCGCCGCGCTGGGCCGCCGACGACGGCGACCGGGGCTGGCCCGCCGGTGCCCGCTCCAACGTGGACGTGCCCGGCTCGGGAGCGTTCGCCCTGGTGGCCGGGGTCACCGCGGACAACGTGCCGCGCGCCCTGACCTCCGCCTCCGTCGGCCGGATCGTCGCCGAGGCCGACCGCCCCGGCGCCGTCGTCATCGTCCTCGCCCCGCCGGTCCTGTCGTACGCCGACGCGGTCGCCCTCGTCGACCGGGTCGAGGGCGTCATGGTCGTCTGCGACCCCCGTGAGGTGCACCGGAGCGACCTGGAGCGCATCCGCGAGATCATCGGCGCCTCCGGCGGCTCGGTGCTGGGCGCGCTGCTCCACACCGGCCGGGGCAGGCTGCGCCGCGCGGACCGCCGGCACAAGTCCCCCCGGCGCCGCACCGGCGGGCCCGGCGGACCGGCCGCCGACGCGGACGCACCGGAGGTCACCGGCAGCCCCGACGAGACGATGGGGCTGCGCTCCTTCACGCTCCCGGGGGCGCGCCGGTGAGAGCCCGCACCGCGATCCTCTGCTCGGTCGCGGACCAGGGCGTGGCGGCGCTCACCAACATCCTGGTGCTGGTGGCCGCCGCCCGGCTCTCCACCGTGGCCGACTTCGCCCGCTTCTCCGCGGTCTACCTCGTCTTCACGGTGCTGCTGGGCGTCTCCGGCGCGTACACGGGACAGCCGCTGGTCCTGCGGCGCGGCGGCGCGGACACCCTGGGCGCCTGCCGCTCGGCCGTCGCCTTCACCCTCGGGGCCTCGGCCGCCCTCGGCGCCCTGCTGGCCGCCGTCTGCCTGTTCGTCCCCGGGGACACCGCGCGCGCCCTGCTGGCCCTCGGCCTCGTCCTGCCGGTGGTGCTGGGCCAGGACGCCCTGCGCTACGCCTTCTCCACCCTCCAGCGCCCCCAACTCGCCCTGACCTCGGACCTGGTGAGGCTGGGCTGTGTGCTCGGCGCCCTGGCCGCCCAGGAGTACGGGGCGGCCCCGGCCCGGCTGATCGGGGTCTGGGGACTGTCCGCCCTGCCGGCCCTCCTGCTGTCCGCCGCACTGCTGCACCGCGCCACCGCCGGGGCACCGCTGCTGCTGCGCCCGATGCTGCGGCGCGGCCACCTCGGGCAGCGCTTCACCGTCGAGTTCGGCGTCGGCAACGCGACCAGCCAGCTCTCCGTCCTCGGCCTCGGCGCCGTCGGCAACCCGCTCCTGGTCGGCGCCCTGCGCGGCGCGACCACCCTGTTCGGCCCGCTCAACGTGCTCTACACCTCCGCCACGTCCTTCGGCCCGCCGCTGCTCGGCCGGATCGACGACGAGCGGCGCCGCGTGCGGGCCACCGCGGGACTCGCCGCCGTCCTCGCCGCCACCGCCGCCCTCTGGGCCGTCACCCTGGCCCTGCTGCCCGACGGCGCGGGCCGCCAACTCCTCGGCGACACCTGGCCGACGGCCGCCGCCCTGCTCCCGGCGACCGGCAGCCAGTACGCCGCGATGGCCGTGGGCACATCCGGACTGCTCGCCCTGCGCATGCTCGACCCGCGTACGACCCTCGGCATCCAGGTCGTCTTCTCGCTCACCGCAGTGGCCCTGATGGCCGGGGGCTACGCCCTCGGCGGCGTCCCCGGGGCCGCCTGGGGGCTCGCTCTCGGATCGCTCTGCAAGGCCGCCGCCACCTGGGCCCGCGTCGCCCGGCTGCGCCGCCGTCGGAGCACGGCGGAAGCGCTCAGCGCCGACGTGCTGCCCGCTGCTCCCTGAACGTACTGATCGCCAGCAGACACAGTGCGGCGATGGCCAGCTTCCCCGCCGCCTGGAGGAGCGGGCCACGCAGCAGGATGAAGGTGTATCCGGCGATCAGCGGCGCCGCGATCGCCAGCACGCTGCCCGGACCGGGCCCCGCCCGGGTGACGGCCAGCGCGTACCGGCGGTCGGTGCGGGCCGACGCGTAACCGATCAGGGCCAGCCCGCCGATCATGCCCGACGCGCCGAAGTCGACCCAGAACTCCGTCCACAGCGGGGCCGAGAGATTGGTCATCCGCAGTCCCATCCACTGCCCGACCCGGACCCCCGTGTCCTCCGGTTTCCCGCTCCACACCGCACGCGGCACGAAGAACAGTCCGGAGCCGGCCAGTTGGCGGCCGTACGTGTGCCCCCGGGTGTCGACCCAGGAGATGGTGTTGGCGAACATCACCATCTGGTCGTAGTCCTTGGTGACCAGCGGATCGAAGACCGAGGCCGACTGAACGGACCGCTGGCTCCCCTCCTCGTACCGGAACCGGTCGGCGTACGGGAACAGCACCAGCGCCCCCACCACGCCCGTCGTCAGCACCGTCCGGTAGACCGCCGCACTGCTCGGGAACGCGGCGAACGCGAACGCCACCACCACCGTGAGGAACCAGTAACGAGCGTTGGAGACGGGGTTGTTGACCAGGAGGTTCAGGGCCGCCAGAGCCACCCACACCAGCACCGTCGACGCTCTGCGCCGGGCCCGGTAGGAGGTCGCCAGGCGGCGGGTGTAGAAGAGCAGCGCCAGCAGCGCCGGGACCTGGCCGAAGCCCTTGATGAACGCGGAGCCGACATTCGACCCTTCCGTGACGACTCCGCTCGCCGCCACGGTCTCGTTGATCTCCTGCCGGCTGGAGAAGAAGACCGCGGGGCCGCCCAGCTTCAGCACGTAGAACGCGCTCGCCGTGAACGCCAGGAGCACGAGGAGCCGCAGCCGCACCGGATGCGCCACGGCGGGCCCGCCGCCCGGGCCCCGCGCGGAGGGCATACGGCGCCGCAGTGGCCGCCGCGAGGCCAGCAGCGCCCCCAGGTCGTAGGCGGCACACCCCACCAGGACCATCGCGATGGCCGTGACGAGATCCTGGCGCGGCCCCACCATCGGCGTCGGCGTCTGCCCGATCACCACTTGGGCGAACGGCGCCACGCCCATCGCGATGTACACGAACATCCAGAAGACGCCCTGGAGCAGCCGCCGGCGGGTGGAGAGGATCATCGTGGCAAGCCGGGCCCCCGCGTAGCAGGTCAGCACCAGCTGGAGCCAGTACGCCGTGTCCCGGACCCCCGCGCCGGGCTGGGCGGCGATCACCGCGGGCAGGAAGCAGACCAGGCCCAGGATGAGGGGCACGGACACGGCCCGCGACAGCATCGACCAGACGATCGGTCGTTCCGGCGCGTCGGAGGCGGGCCTGCGGGCCGGCGTGCGCGCCGACGTGTGCACCGACGTCATGCGCCCCCCCGGGATCAGTGAACCGCTGAACACCTTAACGAATCAGCCCACTTGAGGGGGGCCGATGGCTACGCTGTGAACACTTGGCCAAAGTCGAGGGGAACTCTGGTGAAAATACTGCACGTTGTCACGCTCCATACCCCGGACCACGCCTTCGGCGGTCCGACCCGGGTGGCGTTCAACCTCTCCAAGGTCCAGCGGGCGAACGGCGACGACGCGCGCGTCATGGCCCTCGGCGACGGCTTCCCCGAAGGTGAACTTCCCGGCCGGGTCGAGGGAGTTCCGGTCCATCTCTTCCAGGCCAGGCACGTGCTCCCGATGTTCGAGGTCAGCGGCATCACCTCCGCCGCGCTGCTGAACACCGCCCGCCGCATGATGCGCGGCGCCGACCTCGTCCACGTCCATCTGATGCGGGACCTGGTGACCCTGCCGGCCGCGCTGCTCGCACTCGCGACCCATACGCCCCTGGTCGTCCAGACCCACGGCATGATCGACCCCACCGAGAAGAAGGCCGCCCAGCTCACCGACCTCCTGGGGGTCCGCAAGGTGCTGCGCGAGGCGGACGCCGTCCTGCACCTGACGGAGATGGAACGGCTCGACGTGAACGCCGTCGCCGCCCCTGTCCCGCTCACCCGCACCGTACGGCTGGTCAACGGGGTCCGCCCGCAGGAGCGCAAGCCCGCCCGTCAGCCCGGCCGCCCGCCCACCGTGCTCTATCTGGCCCGGATCCAGGAGCGCAAGCGGCCCGAGGACTTCGTCGCCGCGATGCCGCACGTCCTCGCCCGCCACCCGGACGCCCGCTTCGTGCTGGCCGGTCCTGACACCGGCGCGCTGGCCGGCACCCTCGCCCTGGCCCGGAAGCTGGGCGTGGCCGGCTCCCTCGACCACGTGGGCCCGCTGGAGCACGACGAGGTCCTGGCCGCCGACCGCGAGGCGGATGTGTATGTGCTGCCCGCGATCGAGGAGCCGTTCCCGGTCTCGGTGCTGGAGGCGATGTCGGTGGGCACCCCGGTCGTCATCACCCGCACCTGCGGGCAGGCCCCCGATGTGGCGGAGGCGGGCTCGGGCCGGGTCATCGACAGCCGGGTCGGCGAGGACGCGGCCAACGGGCGCAAGGTCGCCGACGCGATCCTGGAGCTGCTGGAGCCGGAGGCCGCCGAGCAGGCGGGCAAGGCCGCCTGGGAGCTGGTGAACGAGCAGTTCACCATCGAGGCCGTCACCGCCACCCTCCGGCGGACCTACGAGGACGTGGTCCGCCGGAGGGCCTGACGCTTCAACCCGTCTTTCCTTCACGGGACTTGAGGGCGATCTGCCAGCGGTAGAAGCTCATCGCGAGCGCGAAGTCGAGGCCGGCCCGGCCGTCCAGGAATCCCCGCTTGTAGAGGTACATGTAGGCGAAGGACACCACCGGCTTGAACGGCGCCTTGTGGAACAACTGCCCCTGGCGCGACTTGACCTGGCGCACCTGCTCCTTCACCTGGGGGTGGTGCTCCAGCCAGGCCTCCCAGTCCGAGTAGCGGTTGTGCCGCTCGAACCACGCGGTGACCGGGTCGAGGTCCTGGTGCTCGATGGGGTTGCTGAGCGCCTCCGCGGTCGCCGCGACCGGCTGGTAGTGGCCCTCGACCTCACCGATGCCGGGCGCCGCGAGGTCGCCGACCTCCGGGTAGGAGCACCTGGTCCGGTCGGTCAGGGACCGCTTGCGGATCGTGTAGCCGTGCCGCAGCCGCTTCCCGGAGAACCAGTAGCCCAGCGGTATGTCGTACGCCGCCGGCTTCGGGCTCTCCCGGTCGGCGAAGATCCGCCGCAGCTCGGCGAGCAGGCCGGGGCTCAGCCGCTCGTCACCGTCGAGCAGCAGGATCCAGTCCAGATCCGTGCGGACGTTCTCCAGGCACCACTGCTTCTTGCGCGGATGCCCGCCGTCCCAGGTGTACGTGACCACTTCGGCGCCGCACTCCTCGGCGATCTTCGCCGTGTCGTCGGTGCTGTGGGAGTCCACCACGACGACCGCCTCGAAGTGGCCCAGGACCGACTTCACGGCCTCGGCGATGTTCAGGCCCTCGTTCTTCGTGGGGATCGCGACGGCGATGGGCAGCTTGCTCATCCGTTGTCTCCTTGCGGCAGCCAGGCGTAGCAGCCTGTGGAGGTGAAGGTGCGGGCGGTGGCGGGGACGGTGACGGTCACCGGCTCACCGGCGCCGGACGAGCCCGACGCCAGCTCCTTGCCCTTCGCCCCGGTCAGCTGCCAGCTGCAGGCGTCGGTGGGGGAGGGGGCGCGGTAGCGGCCGGCCCTGAGCTTCGTACCGGTGTGCGTGCCGTCGGCGTAACCGAGGGCGGCCTCGTCGACGAGGTCCTGGTGCCGGGGGCAGAGGTGGGTCACGGCCGGCTCCGCGCCGGTGACCTCGCCGGAGACGATCGCGGCGACGGCGATGTCCCGGTCGGCCTTGACCAGGTAGCGGAGCCGGTCGCAGGTCTCCTGGCCGGTCTGGAGCACCGCGGCCGGGTCCATCCCCTTCGGCACCCGGTCGGTCAGGTACTCCTTCTGCTTCTTGGTGAAGGTGCCGGTGGCCGGGGTGAGTTCCCCGGCGGGCGCCTTCGGCGTACTGCTGGGCCCGCGGGGGCCCGGGGCCGTCGTCGGGGAAGCGGACGGCGCGGGGGAGGCCGCCGCCGTGACGGACGGCGTGCCGCCCGCCGCGGCGGCGGTCTCCTTGCCCCGGTCGTCCTGCCCGCCGGACGAGCCGCAGGCGGCCAGTACCGCCGTCGCGAGGGCGACGGCGGCACCGGCCAGGAACGGGTGTCTCATTCAGCGTTCCTCAGTGCGTAGTGCGCGCTGACCTGGGAAGCGCTCAGCGCAGTCGGGTAGACGGCGGTCTCGTCGATCTGGCCCGCGAAGAAGTTGCTGGTCGGGCGGCTCGGCCAGTTGGCCAGGTTGTCGCCGCCGACCCGCCAGTACCCGGGGTAGTTCTCGTTGCCGGTGTAGAGGAAATTGGAGGCCCGCAGCTGCCCGTCGACGTACAGCGCCATGCCGCCGGTGCCCTGGGTGGCGACGACGTGGTGCCAGTTGCCGTCGTTGAAGGCCCCGGTCGTGGTGACGGTGCGGTAGCCGCCGCTGTAGACCCCGAAGACCAGCCGCCCGTTGTTGGCCATGTAGACCTGCTTGTCGTAGCGGGTGCTGTTCTGCATGGTCAGATTGCCGAACCCGATGATCTTGCCGCCCCTGACCGTGGTGGTTTTGATCCAGGTCTCCACGGAGAAGCGGGTGGGCTGGGCATGGCGCTTGTTGCTGTACGCGTACTCGCCGGCGCCGTCGAAGCCGATGGCGGTCGAGCTGCCCGCGATCGCCGCCGGGGTCTGCCGGTAGGCGGGGGCGTTGCGCAGGAAGCCGTTGTTCAGGCCGCCCGTGGTGTCCGCGGCGAAGGTCGAGGTGCCCTCGTCGTAGCGCCAGTACAGCGAGGCGCCGTCGGACAGCACCCGCGCAGGGTAGGGCTGGGCGGAAGCCGCGACGGTCGCCGACTGGGCGGGTGACTTGGCGCTGGTGTTGGTGCCGTCGCTCGCCGTGATGCGGTACGAGTGGGTCTCGCCCGCCGCCACATCGGTGTCCGTCCACTTCAGCTGCGGGCGGTCCCAGAAGAGCGAGTAGCCCGTGGCGGTGTGCACGGGTGTGCTCGCGCCGTCCTTGTAGATCCGGTACGTCAGCTCCCCGTCGTCGGTGTCGAAGCTGGTCTGCCACTGGACGTCGATCCGCCCGGGGGTGACCGTGGAGAGGCTGACGTTGGGCACCCAGGGCACCCCGGTGTCCGGGCCGTCGGCGAAGCGGGTCAGCCCCTGCTGGCCTGTGCCGTTGACGGTGGTGAACTCCCCGCCGACCCACAGGTAGTGGTGGCCGCCCTTGTCGGTCTGCGTCATCACCCGGGGCCCGACCGGCTCGCCGATGCCGTCGTTGGTGTCCGGGAACCAGGGCAGCAGCTTCGGGTCGTCGACGGACTGGGCCAGCAGATGCCTGCGCGGCTGGTCGGGGAACTCGTCCATGCTGGAGCAGTCATGGGCGTGGCTCCCGCTGTACAGCACGCCCGAGTGGACCAGGACGGCCTGGGTGGCGCCCAGGCAGGTGTCACGCCAGCGCTGCTGGTAGTCGTCGAGGTCGATGGCGATACGGCCGTCGAACACCCCGCCGCCCGTGCCCTCGTTGGCGGTGTACAGGCCGGTCGCGTCCGTGGTCAGGTCCTGCACGGTCGAGGTGTTGGGGATGAAGCCCGGGTAGCTCTTGGTGAGCGCGCCCGTCGTGGCGTCGACCACGGCCAGCGCGTGCGAGGTGGTGCCGTTCACGGTGAAGAAGTCACCGCCGAGCGCCACGTGCTGCCCGTCCGGGGTCACCTGCACGGCCCGCGCCACCTCGTCGGCGTTGGCCGTCCACGGCAGCAGACCGGCGCCCGTGGTGACCGCGGCGAACTTGTTCCTCGTCTGCCCGCCCACGCTGTTGAAGTCCCCGGCCAGATAGACCGTGTCCGCGGTGACGTCCAGGGCCCGTACGGTCGCCGACACGGAGATCTTGAAGTTCTGGCGAGGTGTGCAGGTCGCGGTGTCGACCGCCACGATGTTGCTGACGCCCACCCCGTTGACCGCGCCGAACTGGCCGCCCGCGTACAGGGTTCCACCGTCCGGTGAGAGGGCGAGCGCCCGTACGGTCGCGGTGCCCGAGGACAGGGTGAACGACAGGCTGCACCCGGTCGGCGCCCCTGTCGCCGCGTCGAACGCCGCGAAGTTGACGGCGGGCTGCTCCGAGGTGCCGGCCGCCGCGCCGGGCGGCCGGACGGTGGAGAACGTGCCGCCCGCGTAGACGACCCCGTCCGCCGCCGCCATCGACCAGACGATGCCGTTGGTCTGCCAGGTGGTGAGGTCGTCGGCGGTGAGGGAGACCGGCGGTGTCAGCGACGCCGCCGGGGAGGCGCCGGCCGCTGTCGCGGTCAGGGCTCCGGCGAACAGGCAGAGCGCGGCGGAGGCGGCCCGCACACGGCCGCTTCTCCCGGGTCTCCGCCCCGAGCTTGCGTTCATCATTCAACTCCGATGGTGAGGACGAGCTGCGGCCGAAAGGCCGTGGTTGCCTCGCCCGGCCGGATGCGGAGACGGTCCGTCCCGCTGCCGGTCGGGGCGAGTGAGGTGACGGAGCCCAGGGCCCCGCCCGGTGCTGACGCGGCCGGCTCCGCCGAGTGGCCGGTGGAGACCGGGACCGCGCCGGTGATGGTCCCCGGCACGGGCGTGGAGAGCGCCGGCCGGGTGTCGTGGGTGACCGCTGATCCGGTCGGTGTACCGGTGACCGGCACGCTGTCGTGGCTCCCGGCCGACCTCGCGATCGGGACCACGCTGTTGACACAGGTGTCCTCGCCCGGGGCGGCGAGCGCCGTGAGGCCCGGCACGGCGGCGAAGACCCTGCTCCGGGTGCGTCCGAGGCGTCCGGCGCCTCCCGGTCCGCTCATCGGTCCACCCGCACCGCGGACCCCGCCAGCTGGTCGCTCAGCAGCCGGATGTCGGCGTCCACCATGATCCGGGCCAGCTCCCGCGACTTCACCTCCGGCTTCCAGCCGAGCAGTTCCTCCGCCTTGGACGCGTCCCCGATCAGCGCGTCGACCTCGCTGGGACGCTCGTACTTCGGGTCGTAGCGCACATGCTCGGCCCAGTCGAGACCCGCGTGCTCGAAGGCGTACTCCAGGAACTGCCGGACGCTGACCCCCTCACCGGTGGCCACCACGTAGTCGTCGGGGGTGTCGCACTGGAGCATCCGCCACATCGCCTCCACGTACTCCGGGGCGTACCCCCAGTCGCGTACGGCGTCGAGGTTGCCCAGATGCAGCCGGTCCTGAAGGCCCGCCTTGATCCTCGCCACCCCGCGGGTGATCTTCCGGGTCACGAAGGTCTCACCGCGGCGCGGGGACTCGTGGTTGAACAGGATGCCGTTGGTGGCGAACATCCCGTACGCCTCGCGGTAGTTGACCGTCGCCCAGTACGAGTACACCTTGGCCACGCTGTACGGGCTGCGCGGGTGGAACGGGGTGCTCTCGTTCTGCGGGGGCGGGCTCGCACCGAACATCTCGGAGGAGGACGCCTGGTAGACCCGGGTCTCGATGCGGCTGGCCCGGATCGCCTCCAGCAGCCGGACCGTTCCGAGCCCCGTGACGTCCCCGGTGTACAGCGGCGCGTCGAAGGAGACCCGCACATGGGACTGCGCGCCGAGGTTGTAGACCTCGTCCGGCTGGATGTCCCGCAGCAGGTTCACCAGCGCGACCCCGTCGGAGAGATCGGCGTGATGGAGCACGAAGGAACGATTCGCTTCCTCGGGGCCCTGATAGATGTGGTCGATCCGCTCGGTGTTGAAGCTCGACGAGCGGCGTATCAGGCCGTGGACCGTGTACCCCTTCTCGAGCAGCAGCTCCGCCAGGTACGAACCGTCCTGTCCGGTCACGCCGGTGATGAGTGCGGTTTTTGCCATGACTCCCCCCTTCTGTGGCCGCCCTGCGGGCGGTTCGGTTCACCGAAATATCTGTATCTGAGCGGAATGCGGCAAAGTGTCACCCGGGTGCCGGGCTGCTGGCAGAATCCGAGCCATGACGACCGACCTCCCCGGACCTTCCCGGGAATCCGCCCGCCCCCTGCTGCGCCCCGGCTCCCGCATATTCGTCGCGGGCCACCGCGGCCTCGTCGGGTCGGCCCTGGTGCGCCGCCTCACCGCCGACGGCCACGACGTGATCACCCGTGGCCGGGACGAGCTCGACCTGCGCGAGGCCGCGCCGACCGAGGCGTTCCTGCGTGACACCCGCCCGGACGCGGTCGTGCTGGCCGCCGCCAAGGTGGGCGGGATCATGGCCAACAGCACGCGTCCGGTGCAGTTCCTGGAGGACAACCTCCGGATCCAGCTCGCCGTGATCGCGGGCGCGCACGCCGCCGGGATCCAGCGGCTGCTCTTCCTCGGCTCGTCGTGCATCTACCCCAAGCACGCCCCCCAGCCGATCCCCGAGGACGCGCTGCTCACGGGCCCGCTGGAGCCGACCAACGAGGCCTACGCGCTGGCCAAGATCGCCGGGATCGTGCAGGTCCAGTCGTACCGCCGGCAGTACGGCGCCTCGTACATCAGCGCCATGCCCACCAATCTCTACGGCCCCGGGGACAACTTCGACCTGGAGACCTCGCACGTCCTGCCCGCCCTGATCCGCCGCTTCCACGAGGCGAAGCGGGACGGCGCGGACCAGGTCACGCTGTGGGGATCCGGCAGCCCCCGCCGCGAGTTCCTCCACGTCGACGACCTCGCCGCCGCCTGTGTGCGGCTGCTGGAGGTGTACGACGGTGCCGAACCGGTCAACGTCGGCTGCGGCGAGGACCTCACCATCCGCGAACTCGGCGAAACTGTGCGGGATGTGACGGAGTACCAGGGCGGCATCGTCTGGGACACCTCGAAGCCCGACGGCACCCCGCGCAAGCTCCTGGACGTGTCCCGGCTCTCCTCCCTCGGCTTCAAGCCGCAGATCCCCCTGCGGGACGGCATCGCCCGCACCTACGCCTGGTGGCTCGGCCGGAACGCCCCCCGGGGCTGACGCTCCGGCCGGACGGCCGCGGTACGCACCGAACTCGTGCACGCCGGTCTCCTCGTGTCCCCCCACCACGTCTCAGTACGCCCCGCGGCCGTCGGTGACGGCGCGCACCGTGCGCGCCAGGAGCCCCATGTCCGTGACCACCGACCAGTTGTCGACGTACCAGAGGTCCAGCGAGACCGTCTCCTGCCAGGAGAGGTCCGACCGCCCGCTGACCTGCCACAGACCGGTCAGGCCCGGCCGCACCGCCAGCCGCCGCAGCTCCCGCTCGTCGTAGTGCGACACCTCCTCCGGCAGTGGCGGACGGGGACCGACCAGGGACATGTCACCCCGCAGCACGTTGAGGAGCTGAGGGAGCTCGTCCACGGACGTACGGCGCAGGGCGTGGCCGATGCGTGTCACACGGGGATCGCGGCGCATCTTGAACATCGGGCCCTCGCTCTCGTTCGCTGCCGAGAGCTGCTCCCTGCGGGACTCCGCGTCCGCCACCATCGTGCGGAACTTCCACATGGTGAACGGCCTGTTGTGCCGGCCGTGACGGATCTGCCGGTGGAAGACCGGCCCCGGCGACGAGAGCCGCACGGCCAGTGCCACCGCGAACAGGAGCGGCGCGAGCACCAGCAGCCCGAGCGCGGCGCCGGCCCGGTCCACGACGGTCTTGAGCACGGCCTGCGGGCCGCGCCGCAGCGGTGGTGCGACGTGCAGCAGGGTCAGCCCGGCGGCCGAGGCGGGCCGCACCCGGGCCGCGGCGACCCCCGACAGGTCCGAGAGCACGCAGAGGGCGAGACCGCCGTCGTGCAGGCCCCACGCCAGCCGGCGCAGCCGGTCGTCGTCGAGCTGGGGGCCGGGTGCGACGAGCACCAGATCCGCGTCGTGGGCGAAGGCGCCGCCCAGCACCGTGGAGACGTCGTCGTCGGCCGGCCTCGGCGCCAGCCGCCCCGTCACCGGAGTCCCGCAGTCCGGCGCCGCGGGGCCCACCGGGACCACTGCCACCGCCGTGTACGGGTGGTCCTCACGGGAGTTGAGCAGGCGCACCGCCCGGTCCAGTCCCGCCGCCTCACCGACCACCAGGACCCGGCGCACCCCCCGGCGCCCCGCCGTGCGTAACCCGCCCGCCGTCCCGGCGAGGACGGCCACGGCCAGGCCGGGCACCAGCGCCGCGACGGCGGCCGCCGGGTCGAGGTCACCGCCCGTCACGGCCAGCAGCACCGCCAGTAACCCGACGAGCACCAGCCAGTCGCCCGAGGAGGCGCGGGCCGCCCCGGGCGCTTCCCCCGGCAGCCGCCGCTCGTACCGGCCGCGCGCCGCGCGCACCCCGGTCCACACGAGTGCGGCCGACGCTCCGGCGGCCAGCGGTCCGGGCTGGTCGCCGGCCCGCAGCACTAGCCAGGCGGGAACTCCCAGGCCCAGCAGGTCGGTCAGGACGAGGAAGGGCACACGCGGACCGGACGACTTCTTCGCCGGTGGTCTCTCCGCGTGATCGCGCTCAACGGTCGTCGGGGTGCTCCACACGCGCTCCGGAGCCACCGTGCGGTTCCGGGAAGCGGCGGTACGCGGTCGTGGTGCTCCCGCGAGCCCGACAGGCCCGGATATATCCGATTCAGGTATCTCGACATGCCCCATGAACCCCCCAGCCACAGTTGCATCCCCACAAACGGGGCGCATCCGCCGATCCCATGGACAGACGGATGCGCCCTCGCTCGGTGCACGATATCCACACACGTGCCATTTCGCTGGAGTTCTCGTGAAGTTCAGACACAGCGGACGATGTGATCCGTGTCGCCCTCTCCGGAGGGTTGAAGGGGGCCACACCTAGAGTGGAGGGATGGAACCGCTTTCCGAGGAACAGACCCGCAAACTCGTCGCGATCGTGGCGGACCTGGCCAGGCAGGGGCGTACGCCGGAGCTCCTGGAGTTCTTCGACCACGGGCTGCCCGTCGACGTGCAGGACCCGGAGGGCAACACCGCCCTCATGCTCGCCGCGTACCACGGGCACACCGGGACGGTCGGGGCGCTCATCGCGCGCGGGGCCGACGTCGACCTCCGTAACGCCAGGGACCAGTCACCGGTGGCGGGGGCCCTGTTCAAGGGCGAGGACGCGATCGTCGCCGCGCTCGTCGCGGCGGGCGCCGACCTGGACGCGGGGACCCCCAGCGCGCGGGCCACGGCCGAGATGTTCGGGCGGACGGCACTGCTCACGTAGCCGCCCCGCACGCGTGAGGGCCCGGGGCGGCCGACCGCCGCCCCGGGCCCTCACGTACAGCCGGTGGTTCAGGCCTGCTTGGAGGCCTTCAGAGCCTCGATGGCCTTGCGCACACCCTCACCGTAGGCCGGGTCGGCCTGCGTGCAGTGGTTGATGTGACGCTCGACGGTGGCCTGGGAGGCGCCGTCGATGGCCCGGGCGGTGTTGCCGAAGAGGGCGTCCTGCTGCTCCGGGGTCATCGCCCGGAAGAGGTTGCCCGGCTGCTCGAAGTAGTTGTCGTCGTCCTCGCGGTAGTCGAACCGGTCGGCCGCGGCGCCGTCGAGCGCCAGACCCGGCTCGGCGAACTGCGGCTGCTCCGCCCAGCGGCCGTAGCTGTTCGGGGTGTAACCGGGGACCGCGCCCTGGTTGCCGTCCACGCGCAGCTGGCCGTCGCGGTGGTAGGTGTTGACGTTCTTCGCGCCGCGGGGCTGGTTCACCGGGATCTGGTGGTGGTTGACCCCGACGCGGTAGCGGGCCGCGTCACCGTACGAGAACAGCCGGCCCTGGAGCATGCGGTCGGGCGAGGCGCCCACGCCGGGCACGAGGTTGGCCGGGGTGAAGGCGGCCTGCTCCACGTCCGCGAAGTAGTTCTCCGGGTTGCGGTTGAGCTCGAACTCGCCGACCTCGATGAGCGGGTAGTCCTTCTTGGACCAGACCTTGGTGAGGTCGAACGGGTGGTAGCGGTACGTCGCGGCGTCCGCCTCCGGCATGACCTGGATGGAGAAGGTCCACTTCGGGTGGTCGCCGCGCTCGATGGCGTCGAACAGGTCCGCCTGCGAGGACTCGCGGTCGTCGGCGACGATCGCGGCGGCCTCCTGGTCGGTCAGGTTCTTGATGCCCTGCTGCGTACGGAAGTGGAACTTCACCCAGAAGCGCTCGTTGCTCTCGTTGATGAACGAGTACGTGTGGGATCCGAAGCCGTGCATGTGGCGGTAGCCGTCGGGGATGCCGCGGTCCGACATGACGATGGTGATCTGGTGCAGCGCCTCGGGGAGGTTCGTCCAGAAGTCCCAGTTGTTCTCCGCCGACCGAAGGTTGGTGCGCGGGTCACGCTTCACGGCGCGGTTGAGGTCGGGGAAGTGGTGGGGGTCGCGGTGGAAGAAGACCGGCGTGTTGTTGCCGACGACGTCCCAGTTGCCCTCCTCCGTGTAGAAGCGGAGGGCGAAACCACGGATGTCGCGCTCGGCGTCGGCGGCGCCGCGCTCACCGGCGACGGTGGAGAACCGGGCGAAGACCTCCGTCTCCTTGCCGACCTCGGAGAAGAGGGCGGCACGCGAGTAACGGGTGATGTCCTGCGTCACCTTGAAGGTGCCGAAGGCGCCGGACCCCTTGGCGTGCATACGACGCTCCGGGATGACCTCACGGCTGAAGTGGGCCAGTTTCTCCAGGAACCAGACGTCCTGGAGCAGCATCGGGCCACGCCGACCGGCGGTGACGGCGTTCTCGTTGTTCGCGACAGGTGCGCCGGCGGCAGTCGTCAGCGGCTTCGTGTTGTCAGAAATTTTCCTGCTCCTCCGTGTGAAGACTTCAATGCACCGACTCCGGGTCCCGCCGGCCGCGCGCGGTCCGGCAACCGGGGCACAGGCCCCAGTACGTGACCTCCACGTGGTCGATGGCGAACCCGTGGTCCTGGGGCGCCTCGGGGCGCGGAGAGCCCTGGGGGACATCGACGTCGGCGATCGTGCCGCACGAGCGGCAGACGACGTGCTGATGGTTGTCCCAGGACTGTCCCTCGTACCGTGCCGGAGAGTTCGGCAGGTCGATCCGCCGCGCCAGTCCGGCGTCGACGAGCGTCTTGAGTACGTCGTAGACGGCTTGGGTCGAGACCGCGCCGATGCGTGTACGGACCAGGGTGAGGAGGGTACTGACATCGGAGTGCGGGGCCTCGTGGACCGCCGAGAGCACGGCGACCCGGGGGCGGGTCACCCGCAACGACGCTTCCCGCAGGAGCGCCCTGGCCTCGGTTTCGATCACGTACGCAGTGAACCACCTTTCTGGAATGATTCCAATGAAAGACTGAAACCAGTTCTGGGGACCGGGGTGTGCAGGGAGCTTGATGTCCGATTCCCGCCAGCTCCGAGGGTGCGCATGACGCATCCTTGAAGCATGACCAGCGACGACAGCAGGTACGAGGCGGTGACGAGCCGCGACGCCCGGTTCGACGGCGAGTTCTTCTTCGCCGTGTCCACGACGGGGATCTACTGCCGCCCGAGCTGCCCGGCCACCACGCCCAAGCGCCGGAACGTGACCTTCTTCCCGACCGCGGCCGCCGCCCAGAGCGGCGGGTTCCGTGCCTGCCGGCGCTGCCGCCCGGACGCGGTGCCCGGCTCGGCGGAGTGGAACGCCCGCGCCGACCTGGTGGGCCGCGCGATGCGACTGATCGGCGACGGAGTCGTCGACCGCGAGGGCGTGGCCGGGCTGGCCGCGCGCCTCGGCTACAGCGCCCGCCAGGTGCAGCGCCAGCTGAACGCCGAGGTCGGCGCGGGCCCCATCGCGCTCGCCCGCGCCCAGCGGGCCCACACCGCGCGGGTCCTGCTCCAGACCACGACCTTGCAGGCCGCCGACGTCGCGTTCGCCGCCGGGTTCGCCAGCATCCGCCAGTTCAACGACACGGTCCGCGAGATCTACGCGCTCACACCCGGCGAGCTGCGCACCGCCCGCCCCGGCCGCTCCTCGCGCTTCGGTTCCGTCGGCGCCGCCGACGGGGCCGGGGGAGTGCCGCTGAGGCTCGCCTTCCGGGGACCGTACGCGACGGCCGGGATCTTCGACCACCTCGCCGCCCGCGCCCTGACCGGCATCGAGGAGATGGCCGGGGCGCGGGGCGACCGCACCTACCGGCGCACCCTGCGCCTGCCGCACGGAACCGGCATCGCCGAGGTCCAGGAGCGGACCGGCGACGGCTGGCTGGAGTGCCGGCTGCACCTCGGCGACCTGCGCGACCTGACGACCGCGACCCAGCGGATGCGCCGGCTCTTCGACCTGGACGCCGACCCCCACGCGGTCGCCGAACGCCTCGGCGCGGACCCCGCGCTGGCCCCGCTCGTCGCCCGTACGCCCGGACTGCGCGCCCCCGGAGCCGCCGACGTCCATGAGCTGGCCGTCCGGGCCGTCCTCGGCCAGCAGGTCTCCGTGGCCGCGGGCCGCCGGCTGGGCGGCGCCCTCGTCGCGGCCCACGGCGCACCCCTCCAGGTGCCCAGCGGCGCCCTGACCCGTACGTTCCCCGACCCCGCGGACCTGGCGGAGGCCGGCCTGGAGGAGCTCGGGGTGCCCGCGTCCCGGCGCGACACCCTGCGCGCCGTCGCCGCCGCGCTGGCCGACGGGCGGATCGCGCTCGACCCGGGCGCCGACCGCGACCGGGCCGAGAAGGAACTCCTGACCCTGCGGGGCGTGGGACCCTGGACGGCCGGCTACATCCGCATGCGGGCGCTCGGCGACCCCGACGTGCTGCTGACCGGTGACGCGGCCCTCCGGGCGGGCCTGCGGCACACCGGTGCCGACGCGGTCGACGCGGAGGCCTGGCGCCCCTGGCGTACGTACGCCCTGCACCACCTCTGGAACGCCACTGCCGGCCGGTCCCGTCCGGTGGCAGCGTGACGTCCGAATCCCGCCAGCCGAATCGCCCCGGAACCCGCACAGTTGACGTACACGACACCGACGCACAGCCCGGAAGGACCACGACCATGACGCTCTACACCACGATCGACAGCCCGCTCGGCGAGCTGCTGCTGGTGGGCGAGGAGTCGGCCACTGCACAGGGCGGCACCGCCCTCGCCTCGCTCTCCGTGCCGGGGCAGAAGGGCGGCGCCACGGTCCAGGACGGCTGGACGGAGAGCGCGGAGGCCTTCACCGTCATCGCGGGCGAACTCCGCGCGTACTTCGAGGGCAGCCGGACCCGCTTCGGGATCGAGCACGCCGCCGGCCGCGGCACCGACTTCCAGCGGCGCGTGTGGAAGGCCCTGGAGGACATCCCGTACGGCACGACCCTCAGCTACGGCGAGATCGCCGCCCGGATCGGTGCGTCGCGCGCGGCGGTGCGCTCCGTCGGCACCGCGATCGGCGCCAACCCGCTGCTGGTCGTACGCCCCTGCCACCGGGTGATCGGCGCGAGCGGCGCCCTCACCGGCTACTCGGGCGGCCTCGACCGCAAGAGGCGGCTCCTGGACCTGGAGAGCCGCCACCGGGCGGTCTGAACGGCCGCGTCCCGGTGGCTGGCCGAAACATGTCGCCCGCACGCGCCCCGAGTGGTCCGTCGCGACGGGAACGGCAGGCCCCGACCGGATCGGCCGGCGCTGCGACCGGGCCGCCGCCGTCCCCGGCTCCGCGCCATTGCCGTGAACCGCCCTCCCCGGCCCTCCTGGGCCGCTCCGGGCCGCGTTGTCAGTGCACGCCAGTAGGTTCATGAGTGTTCCGCCGGTCCGGCGGGAACACCCCCTCAGCTGTGCATGGGAGATGGCGCGTTGTCCGATTGGGAGAGGTCGAGCACGGCCCGGGTGATACCACCCGCGAGGCCACGCAAGCTCGCCAAGGTTCCGTTCGTCGAGCTGGCCGACGGGCGCCTGCAAGGTGTGGTGTCCAGCGGCTCGGACATCGGGCGCGTCTACGTCTCGTCCGTCGCCGCGGGGACCTACGCGTTCGCCTGCAGCACCAACAACAACCGGCCCTGCGGCGGCGCGCGCGGATCGTTCTGCAACCACATCGGCGCCCTGATCAACGAGGCGGTCCTCCAGTACGGCGCCGAGCGCGTCGTCCGGTATCTGAAGGCCGAGGTCCCGGAGGGCGAGGTCGACGGTGCCGTGCTGGCCTCGGCCATGAGGAGCACCCGGCCGCCGGCGGACGGGACCAAGGCCGCCGCCTCCGTCTTCAGCCGCTTCCTGCGCCACCTGGCCTACCTCGAACACCCTCCGGTCACGGCACCGTTGCCCGAGATGCAGTTCTTCCCGCCGACCCGGGCGGTGGCCTGATGCGCACCGGACTCCTCACCGAACCCGTCGACGGACTGGGCGAGGCACTGGAGGCCATCGACGCCTTCGACCGGGCGCTCGTCGCCGGCCTGCTCCGCCCCCAGGCCGACGGAGCCGCGGGCCCGGCACGGCTCGCCGACGCAGTGGCGGGGACACCGCTGGCCGCCAGGGTCGCCGAGGCGGCGGCGAAGGCGGCCGCCGGAGTGGCGGGCGAGGACCACTTCGTGGCCCTGGCCGCCGCCAGGACCGCGCTGCTCGGCTCCGTCCACGACGCACTGCTGGCCCGCGTCGAGGAGGCGGCCGGCCGTACGCGCGACGCGGACACCGCACCGGCCGCCGCCGAACGGCCGCCCGCCGCGAATCTGCTCACGGCCGCCCGCGCCTGGCTCTCGGACCTGGCGCGCTGCGGATGGCAGGGCCTCGACCACGAGGTGGTGTCCGGGGCGGCCGAGGTCGTCTCCGCGATGCTCCCCGACCCGTCCCGGCGCCGCCTCGCGACGCTCCTCGACGGTTTCGCCGCCGAACTCGCCGCGTCCTGCCCCGGCGCGTCGGCGGAGCGCTTCCCGGTACGCCGATGGGCCGACCTGTGGTCGCGCGGGATGCTGCTGACGGTGCCCGGAGCCGCCGTTGCGCCCGCTACGGGGACCGTCGACGGCCGGCTGCTGCCCCTCGGCATCGACCTGACGGAGCACGCGACCGCCGCGCAGGCGCAGGTGCACGCGGTGTTCGAACCCGCCGACGGATCCGCGTCCCGCCTCGTGCGCGCCGCGGTGTCCGTGCCGAAGCCGGACACCGTCGTCGGAGCTGGGATCTGGCAGCTGCTGCGCCCGCACATGTCGCTGCTCGCGGCCGCCGGCGAGGGGCGCTCGATGGAGCTCACCGGTATGCCGGTCACCGCCGAGGGCGACCTCCTCTGGAGCGACGAGCACGCCCGCCCCGGTGAGCCCGCCGAGGCGTTCGCCACCGCCCGCGTGGCCCTGCCCACCGCGACCGCCCCGGTGACCGCGCCCCTGGACCGGCATCCGGCGCGCATCGCCGTACCCGTCTTCCTGGAGGGCTACACCGCCCGGACGGACGACGACGGACGACTGACCTTCACCGTCGCCGGGACCGAACTGGCCGTGGACACCGACCGGATCCCGGCCGCCGGGCCGCTCACGCCCGAGGCCGTCGCCACGTCCGGCGCCTGCATCGCGCTGATCCGCTGGGACGCCGGCGCGTTCCGTGTGCAGCCGCTCGCCGTCGAGACCACGGTGCGGAAGAAGGTGACCCCGGTGCACGCGGGGGCATGGGCCGGGGGGACGGCCGACAAGGCCGGGGCCAGGGCCGAGAAGGCGGCCACCGACGCCGCGAAGGTGCTGAGCGAGCGCGCGGGAAGGCTGCTGCGGAAATGACCGGAGAGCAGAGCCCCGAGGTCACCGCAGGGACCTCCGCGTACGACGCGACCGCAGTGGACCTCCCGCTTCAGGCGACCGCGGAGGGCCCCTCGCCCGCGACGACCGGAGAGGCCCCTACGCCCGACGCGACCGCGGAGGCCGCCATGCCCGAGGCGCCCGGACAGGTCGCGCACGACAACCGCCGCCAGGTCATGTACTGGCGCCTCCTCGCCCGGCTCTTCGACCACGAGGAGCAGGCCTCCCTGGAGTCCGCGAGCCTCGCCGTGATCGAGGACATCGGCCTGCCGGCCAAGCTGCTGGACCCCCAGGCGTCCGTCGACTCCGTGGTCCAGCGCCACCCCGAGCTGGCCGCCGACTTCGAGGGCCTGATGGTCCCCGCGGCGGAGGAGGGCGAGGACGCCGGCCCCCGTGACCGGGCCGCCGAGGTGCGGCGCGCCGCGCTCGTGTCGAAGGTCCTGCTGAACGTCTTCCACACCCCGCCCGGCACCGTCACCGCCGGCCAGTTGTCCCGCTGGCAGTCAGACGCGGGCTGGCTGGAGCGCGCCCTCGGCTGCGAGCCCGGCGAGCTGCGCGGCGGACGCGCGGGAGGGACGGGAGCCGCCCCGACAGGCACCGGCGGCGGAGGCAGGACCCCCGACCTCAGCCGTCTCGTCCCCGGGATCGGCCCGGAGCTCGGCTCCATCGAGGCCGGGCTCGTCAAGCGCATGCGGCTCCGTGAGGTGCTCGCCGACCCCCAGCTGGCCGCACAGCTCACGCCCAGCATGTCCCTGATCGAGCAGCTGCTGCGCGACAAGGACAACCTCTCCGGTGTGGCCCTCGCCAACGCCAAGGCGCTGATCCGCCGCTTCGTCGACGAGGTCGCGGAGGTCCTGCGCACACAGGTCGAGAAGTCGACCGTCGGCGCCCTGGACCGTTCGGTCCCGCCCAAGCGGGTCTTCCGCAACCTGGACCTGGACCGCACGATCTGGAAGAACCTCACCAACTGGAGCCCCGAGGAGGAACGGCTCTACGTCGACCGCCTCTTCTACCGCCACACCGCGCGCAGGACGACGCCCCAGCGGCTGATCGTGGTCGTCGACCAGTCGGGCTCCATGGTGGACTCCATGGTCAACTGCACCATCCTGGCCTCGATCTTCGCGGGACTGCCCAAGGTGGACGTCCACCTCATCGCGTACGACACCCAGGCGCTCGACCTCACCCCGTGGGTGCACGACCCGTTCGAGACCCTGCTGCGCACCAACCTCGGCGGCGGCACCGACGGAACGGTCGCCATGGCACTGGCCCAGCCGAAGATCGCCGAGCCCCGGAACACCGTCGTGGTGTGGATCTCGGACTTCTACGAATGGCAGACCGAGCCGCTCTTCGAGAGCATGGCCGCCATCCACCGCTCCGGGGCCAAGTTCATACCGGTCGGCTCCGTCTCCAGTTCCGGCCGCGCCAGCGTCAACCCGTGGTTCCGCGAGCGGTTCAAGGACCAGGGGACCCCGGTCCTCTCCGGCCACATCCGCAAGCTCGTCCACGAGCTCAAGACCTTCCTGACCTGAGACCGGTCGAGCCTTCCCGGCCCCCGGTGCAGTCGAACCCGAAATCTTAGAGAGGCACACCCATGTCCGACCTGTTGCGCGCCCCCGCCGAGATCAAGTACGCCGAGGAGCTGGACTGGCTGGAGTCCGTCGACGACGGCCCCAAGCCGTTCTCCTGGCGCCTGTCACCGAAGATGGTCCGCCTCTTCATCCTGGGATCCGAGCGCTCCGACGGCCTCGACCGGGAGATCTCCCAGAAGTGGTACGGCGACCGGAGCTTCGTCGAGCGCTCCATCGTCACACTGGCCTCCGACCGGGGCCTGCTGCTCATCGGCGACCCGGGCACGGGCAAGAGCTGGCTGGCCGAGCTGCTGTCCGCCGCCATCTCCCGTAACTCCACCCTCGTGGTCCAGGGCACGGCCGGCACCACCGAGGACCACATCAAGTACTCGTGGAACGTGTCCATGGTGATCTCCAAGGGCCAGTCGCGGGAGTCGATGATCCCCTCGCCGATCATGACCGCGATGGAGACGGGGGCGATCGGCCGCTTCGAGGAGCTCACCCGCTCCACCAGCGACGTCCAGGACGCGCTGATCTCGATCCTGTCGGAGAAGTACATCTCGGTCCCGGAGATGGACAGCGACAACATCGTCTTCGCCAAGCCGGGCTTCTCCGTCATCGCCACCGCCAACAGCCGCGACCGCGGCGTCAACGACCTGTCCTCCGCGCTGAAGCGCCGCTTCAACTTCGTCCGCATCCCGGTGGTGACGAACAAGAAGAGCGAGGCCGAGATCGTCCGCTTCCGCACCGAGGAACTGCTGCGCCGCCACCGGATCGAGCTGGACGTCCCGCCCACCCTGCTCGACGTGCTGCTGCAGAGCTTCGCCGACCTGCGGGCCTCCGCCGCCGCGGCCGGCAGCGACGACGAGAAGCTGGAGTCCGCGCTGTCGAGCGCCGAGCAGATCGGCGTACTGGAGGACGCCATCCTGCACAGCAACTTCTTCGGCGAACGCGCGCTCACCGCCCGCACCCTCGCCTCCTCGCTCGTCGGATCGCTGGCCCGGCGCGAACCCGAGGACCTGGCCATCCTCAACAAGTACCTGCACGGTGTCGTCGAGCCGCGCAGCAAGGAGGAAGGGGGCTCCTGGCCGGAGTTCCTGGAGGGCGGCCGCGACGCGATCGCCACCCTGTCATGAGCGCCCTGAGCGAGGGGACGCCCTTCGAGGCGCTGCGCGGACAACTCCAGGACGCCGCGACCGAGTTCTCGGATGGACCGGACGCGCTGGAGGGCATCCTCCTGGGCATCGTCGACGACGTCGACCGCGCCGTGCGCGAGCCCCTGGAGATCTTCCCCGTCTGCCACCACTCGCCCGCCTCGGCGGTCGCGATGGCACGGCGGCTCCGGGAGAAACAGCCGAAGGTGGTGTATCTGGAGCTGTGCGAGGACATGGCGCCGCTGCTGACCGAGCTGCGCAACTGCCGGCTCCCGGTGGCCGTCCAGGCGTTCGCGAGCGAGGTGAAGGGCTTCCCCGCGGAATGGGCGCCGCTGTCGGTCGTGGCCCCGATCACCGAGGCCTCCGCCGAATACCAGGCCATCGCCTACGCCCTGGACACCCCCGGCGTCGAACTGGTCCTCGTCGACCGCTCCTCGGACCACGTCTTCCAGTGGCAGAGCGGCGCACCGGAGCCCACGGACCCCGACGCACCGCCCGCCGAGGAGGAGGCGGCGCTGCACGGCGACGCCGTCGGGGTGGAGATCGGCGACCTGCGCCCCCGCTTCGCCGAACTGGAGGAACACCTCCTGCACCACGGCCGTGTGCGGCACTGGTCGGAGTGGTGGCACCAGTACGTCGAACTGCCGCTCGGCGACAGCGACCACGACACCTACCGGCAGGTCATGCTGCTGATCGGCAGCCTCTTCCGCCGCCTGGCCCCCGGGGACGCCGGCCGGGTCAGGGTGGACGAGGACCGTGAGCGCTACATGTGGACACGGATGCGCGAGCACCTCGCCGCGACCGGCACCGACCCCGAGGACTGTCTCTACGTCTGCGGCGCGTTCCACGCGTCCAGCCGGGTCGAGGAGTTCGGTGTCCACGGCAGCGACACCTTCGTGATCACCCCGCCGAGCGAGAGCACCTGGCAGCACGGGCTGATCCCGTCCAGCCACGCGGCGATCGAGGCGCAGTTCGGCCTCGCCGCCGGATCGGTCTCGATCGCCGCCACCCAGTGGGCGAAGAACCTCAAGCGCACCCGGGTCAAGCCGTACCGGCTCGCGGGCCAGGCAGGCGCCACGAAGGCCGCCGGAAGGACGAAGGCGATCGCGCCGGCCGCCCCCGTGACGCCGGAAGCGCCCACCGACAAGCTCTCCGGCTTCCTGCAGAGCCCGCCCGCCCTCGACCGGCTCGACGAGGCCGAACTCCTCGGCTGGTCGGTGGAGATCGTGCGCTCCGCCCGGCGCAACGGCTACCTGGCCTCCACCGCCGACGCCATCGCCGTCTTCGAGACGTCGATCCTGCTGGCCGGCATGCGGGACCGGGCCAGGCCCACCCCGTACGACTTCCAGGACGCGGCGGTCACCTGCATCGAGAAGGACACCGTGCCGGGCAGGCGCGACGTCCGCCGCCTCGTGGAGATCCTCATGGGCGGCGACCGGATCGGCCAGGTCGGCTACGACGCCCTGCCGCCCCTGGCCCGGGACGTGCACGACCGGCTCGCCCCGCTGGACCTCAAACTGCAGCAGCGCGGTGTGCGGCGGGCCCTGCTCGACATGAACTCCCGGCCGGAGCTGCGCCGGTGCTCCGACGTGCTGTGGATGCTGCGCCGCCTCCTGCCCCACGGCGCCGCACGGCCGATCATGGGCGAGCGGGAGCTCGGCAAGCAGTCGGTGCAGGAGTCCTGGGACCTGGCGCTCGGCACCCACCAGCGGGCGCTCATCGAGCTCGGTTACGAGGGCGTCAGCATCGAGCAGGTCCTGGAACAGCGCCTGCGCCGCGCCGCGTACGCCCCGAACGCCACCACGGCGCAGGTCCTCGGGGCCGTCGAGGACGCCGTACTGCACCTGCGCGGCGGCCGGCTCGCCGACGAGCTGGGCACCCGCGCCCTGGAGGTGCTCGCCACCGAGCGCAGCGTCGACGGGGCACCGGAGGTGCTGCGCCGGGTGCGCCGGCTCCTGGCGTACTACCGGATCAGCCGGCCGGAGCTGCCGGCGTGGATCGAGTCCTTCGCCAAGACGGGGTACGCCCACTACTGCACGCTCCTGCCGACGGCGTTCACCGACGAGGACGCGACCGTCCGCCAGGTCGCCGCGATGCTGGGATTCCTCTTCAGCATGGAGAGCCTGGCCCTGTCGCTCGGGTGCGACCGGACCCAGCTGGACCTGGCCTTCGCACAGTCGCACCCGCAGGAGCCCTCACGGGTGGCCCTGCTGTGGGCGGCCCAGGTGCACCTCGGGCAGCTCTCCCGCGCGAAGCTGAGGGAGCGCTGCGACGCCCTGCTGGACAACCCCCTGGTGGTGCCCGCCTATCCGCGCTACCTCAGCGGTTTCCTGCACGCCCTGGAGCCGGTGCCCCAGCTGGCCGACTTCGTCGTGGAGGCGGTCTCGAACGCCTTCGCACGGCTGCCGGACCCGGTGCTGCTGCCCTGGCTGCCGACGCTGATCACCACCCTGCGCGCCGAGGGGGCGGAGCTGGCTCCGCTGCTGATCCGCGAGGCCGGACGCGTCTTCCCCGGCCGCCTCCCGGCCCTGGACGCCTGGACCCCGCCGTGGCGGGCCGCACCGGAAGCACCGGCCGTCCCGGCGGCGCCCTGCGGCGGCGCGGCGGGCCGTGCCGCACTGCTGGCCGCGCACCCGGAGACCTGCGACAGCCTGGCGGCGCTGCTGGGCTGCGAGGGCCCCTGGGAGACGGAGCCACCGGCACCCTCGGGCGCGGTGCTCGCCGGCCGCCACCCGGAGACGGCGACGGCACTGGAGGCGCTGCTGGCGGGCGTATGAGGGGGTCTGAGGGGGGCGACGGGGGATTGCCCGGACGGCGCGGGGGCGCCGGTGGCGGCGGGTGATCCGCCGTCAGGATCCGTTGTCAGTGCCTCCTCCTAGGGTGAAGACATCACTCGGGGAGCCTCGGCGAAGGAGCACAGCCATGTCCGCAAACAAGATCCAGCACAAGGTGAATCACGTCGCGCTGGTAGTGGACTGTTCGGGTTCCATGTACCAGCACCAGGGTCAACTGATCCGGGTGGTCGACGAGTTCGTGGCCGGTCTGAAGGCCGAGTCGGACATCCTCGGCCATGAGACGCGGATCAGCCTCTACTCCTTCGACCACCGGGTGGAGAACCTGGTCTGGGACATGGACGTGAAGCACCTGCCGTCCATGCGGGGCCTGTACAAGGTCAACAACGGCGCCACCGCCCTCATCGAGGCCTCGCTCAAGTCCCTGGACGACCTGGGCCACATCTGGGAGGAGTACGGCGAGCACAGCTTCCTCCAGATCGTGGTGACGGACGGCGAGGAGAACGCCTCCGGCGGCGACCGGAGGCACGACGGCGACATGACCATCCTCCGTCCCTGGCTCGACAGGATCGCGGCGAAGATGGGCGCGCTGCCGGGCCACTGGACGTCCGCGATCCTGGTCCCCAACTCCCTGGCGAAGCGCACAGCTCAGAACTACGGCTTCCCCGCGGGCAACATCGCCATCTGGGACGCGGACTCCCAGAAGGGCGTCGAGGACGCGATCGGTACGGTGCGCGCCGCCGCCACCAGCTTCCTGCGGGGGCGCGAGCAGGGCGTGCGCGGCACGAAGAACCTCTTCGCCGTCGGCCAGGACATATCCGTCGACGAGGTGCGGGCGAACCTCGAACCGGTGGCGGCCGACAGGTACCGGCTCCTGAAGGTCGACAAGGAGACCGAGATCCGCGCCTTCGTCGACTCGCATCCGGGCGTGACGTACCAGCGCGGTGCGTGCTACTACCAGCTGGGCACCCGGGTGCAGGTCCAGCCGGACAAGGACGTCATCGTCGTCGAGAAGGACACCGACCGCGCCTACACGGGCGACGCGGCGCGCAACCTTCTGTTCGGTACGGGCATCCACGGCACCGTCTCGGTGAAGGCCGGCAACAACCCCAAGCTGGAGGTGTACGTGCAGAGCCGCTCGGTGAACAGGAAGCTCAAGGCGAACACGCGGCTGCTCATCATGCTGTGACGCGCCACGGCCGGGGGCGGAGGCCCGGGCTGCCCGCCGTACGTGCGCCGCTCGCCTCCCGGACGCCCCTCGGTAGGATCCGGTGCGGGTCCTGACCGCACCCACCCGACGGCTCAACGACGGCCGCATACAGGCGAGTTACGCCAAGGCCGGGCGTCGTGGAGGAGCAGCATCCGGACGGGAGCGCGGCACCCGGAACGCGACCGTAACACCGAGTGAGTGGAGTGCCAGTCATGCGTGGAGGCAGCATCGCCGTGGTCGGCGGCAGCATAGCGGGGTGTGCCGCAGCGCTGGCCGCGTCGCGGGGCGGAGCCGAGAAGATCACCGTCTTCGAGCGCGCCGATGCCCGGCTCCGCGACAGAGGGGTGGGAATCGCCCTCCACAGCGACCGGTACGACGAACTGAGGGACGCCGGATATGTGGCCCCGGAGATGCCCTGGGCGCCACTGACCCGGCGGGTGTGGAGCGTGCGGGACGGAGAGGCCGACCACGGCCGGGCCATCGGCGAGCAGCCCTTCCCCTTCCGCGCCTACAGCTGGGGCTCGCTCTGGAGCGAGCTGCGCCGCAGGGTGCCCGAGGAGGTCACCTACCGTTCGGGCGCGGTGGTCACCGGCGTGGATCCGGACGACGACGGGGTGACGCTGCGTCTCGCGGACGGCCACCAGGAGCACTTCGACGTGGTGATCGGGGCGGACGGCTACCGCTCCGTCGTTCGCGAGGCCATGTTCCCGGGCACCGACGCGACGTACGCCGGTTACATCGGCTGGCGCGGTACGTCGTCGGACGTGGCCGGCCTGCCCTCGGACGGCCACGACGCGCACAACATCGTCTTCCCCGGCGGCCACTGCATGCTCTACCGGATCCCCGACGGCCTCGGCGGGGAGCTGCTCAACTGGGTCCTCTACACCGCACCCCCGCAGGCGGACGGCCTCCACCCCGACCTGACGCGCCCCACCTCGCTGCCGCCGGGCCGGCTCAACTCGGAGCTCACGGCGTACCTGCGTGCCCTGGTCGCGGACAACTTCCCGCCGTACTGGGCGGCCAGGGTGCTCCGCACCCCCGCCGAGACCACCTTCATCCAGCCCATCTACGACCTGGAGGTGCCGCACTACACCTCGGGCCGTATGGCACTCGTCGGCGACGCCGCGAGCGTCGCCCGGCCGCACATCGGCGGCGGCAGCGTGAAGGCACTCCAGGACGCCAACGCCCTGGAGGCCGCGTGGCGGGCCGGGGACAGCTGGAAGGAGGTCCTGGAGAGCTACGACGCGGGCCGGGGACCCGTCGGAGCGGCCATGGTCGCCCTCGCCCGCAGGATGGGCAGCGCACAGGTCGAGAACACACCCGACTGGTCGGCCATGGGCCAGCCGGAGTTCGACGTGTGGTGGCAGGACCAGAACAGCGGCTCCGACCAGCGCAGCGGCTTCGGCGGCCACAGCATCAAGGCCGGCTAGGCCACGGCGGGGCGGGCGAGACGGTGTGCGGCGGTCCGGCGGCCGGGGGCCACCGCGCCCCCCCGGCCGCCCCCGGCCCGCCCGCCCCCCTCAGGCCGCGCCCGGCGTCAGTTCCAGTGCGGTGTGCAGGGCGGAGGCGTCGGTGCGGGCTTCCTCGCCGGCGATGCGGAGCGTCATCCGGCCCGAGGTCAGCACCGTCAGCGTGCGGGCGCACTCGACGGCCCGGGCAGGGCTGGGGGACACCAGGAGTACGGCGATGCCCTCGTCCGCCAGCGTGGTCACCAGCTCGTGGACCTGCCGGACAAGGACGGGGGCGAGGCCCTCGGACGGCTCGTCGAGCAGCAGCACACGCGGCGAGCCGAGCAGCGCACGGGCCAGGGCCAGCATCTGCTGCTCGCCGCCGGACAGGTCCGTACCCCGGTTGTCGCGGCGCTCGCCCAGCCGGGGCAGCAGCTCCAGGACCCGCGCCGGGGTCCACACGCTGGGGCGCGCGGGCCCGCCGCGCCGCGGCGGACGGTAGGAGAGCCGCAGGTGTTCGGCGACGGTGAGCCCGGCGAAGACCCGGCGGCCCTGCGGGACGAGGCCGATCCCCGCACGGGCGACGCGGTGCGCGGGCAGTCCCGTCACATCCCGGCCGTCGAGGCGTACGGTGCCGGCGCTCGGGCGTATCAGCCCGGCGACGGTGTGGACGAGCGTGGTCTTGCCCGCGCCGTTGTGCCCGACGACGGCGTGGACCGAGCCGGCGGGCACCGACAGGTCGAGGGGGTGCAGCGCGGTGCCGCCGTCGTAGCCCGCGGTCAGGCCGGTGAGTTCGAGCATCGGTGGCCGGTCATCCTCTCGCCTCGGTCGCTTCGGTCGCTTCGGGGGTGGGCCGGTCCGAGGAGCCGCTCCGCGCCGTCGTACCCGGGTCGTGGTACGCGTCGCGGACATCGGGGTGGGCGAGGGCCTCCCGCGTCGGCGCGGTGACGAGCACCCGGCCGGCCGCCAACACGGTCACATCCGTGGCGAAATCGGCGACCACCTCGACATGGTGCTCGACCAGGATGATCGCGACGCTGTCCGGAAGGCCGCCGAGAATACCGAGCAGCCGCCCGATGTCACCGTCGGTCAGACCGGCCGCCGGCTCGTCCAGGAGCAGCAGACGCGGGTTCCCCGCCAGCGCGGCGGCGAGGTCGAGCATGCGCCGCTGCCCGTGGGAGAGCGTGGAGGCCGGCCGGTGGGCCAGGTCGGCGAGGCCGACCGTCTCCAGATGACCGCGCGCGGACTCGGCGTGCAGCCGGTGGCGGGACGGCCTGCGCCAGGCGCCACGGCGCTTCGGATGGTGCGGCCACCCGGCCAGTACGACGTTGTCCAGGACCGACAACTCGGATATCACCGAGGGCTGTTGGAAGCTCCGCGCGATACCGAGCCGGCTGCGCCTGGCCGTGGCCGTACGGGTGATGTCCGCACCGTCCAGCGCGATCGTCCCGTGGTCGGGCCGGTCGGTGCCCGCGATGAGGTTGAGCAGGGTGGTCTTGCCGGCCCCGTTGGGCCCGATGACGGCGTGCCGGGCACCGGGCGGGAGCCGCAGGCCGACGTCGTCGACGGCCGTGAGGCTGCCGTATCTGCGGGTGAGACGGGTGAGGTCCAGCAGCGGGGGCGCCGAGGCGGCGTTCGGTGCGGGCGTCGAAGGGGGTGTCAAGGGGAAACCTTCCCGGCGGGGCCGGCGGGGGTCGGGTCGGGCGCGGGCGGGTGCTGCTCGCCCGGCCGTGGCAGGCCGGGCTCCGGTCCGCTCCGGGCGGAGCCGCCGCGCAGTCCGGCCAGACCCCGGGGCAGCAGGTACACCGCGGCCACGAACAGCACCCCGAGCAGCAGCGGCCCGTGGCCGGGCCACGATCCGGCGACCCAGTCCCGGGTGACGACGATGAGCCCGGCGCCCATCAGGGCGCCGATCACGGACGTGGTGCCGCCGATGACGGCCGCCAGCAGTGCGAACGCGGCGATCTCGAAGCCGACGTCGGCGGGGGAGAGGTACTGCTGGACGGTGACCATCAGCGAGCCGCCCACGCCGGCCAGCGCACCGGCACAGATGTGCGCCACCAGCAGATAGCGTCCCACCGGGTGCCCGGAGGCGCGCATCCGCGCCTCGGCACCCCGGGTGCCGGTCAGCAGCTTCCCCGCCGGGGAGCGCAGCACGAGCAGGGTGACGGCGACGGCGACGGCGGCGACGACGAGCGCGAAGGTGTAGAGCTCGCTCTCCTCGAACATCCCCTCCCCGCCCCACAGCGCCTGCGTGGCAGGGAAGCCCACCAGACCGTCGGCGCCTCCGGTGACGGACTTCAGCCGGTTGACGACCGCGCCGGTCAGCTCCCCGACGGCGAGCGTGATCATCAGCACGGTGGTGCCCCGGGCCCGGATCACGGCCGGGCCCGTGAGGGCGGAGAAGAGCGCGGCCGCGAGCGCCGAGAGGGCGATCTGGACCGGGCCCATGGTCCACCCGGCCTGCGCGAGATTCGCCGTGGCGTACGCGCCGACCGCGAACGGCGCGGTCTGCCCCAGGGTCGGCAGGCCCGCGTAGCCGGTGAGGACGGTGACGCTGACGGCGAGCAGTCCCAGCGCCAGGGCGGAACCGGCCAGCGAGAGGGTGTACGCGTCGAGCACCCACGGCAGCGCGGCCAGCACCGCGAGGAGGACGAGCAGCGGCGCGGCACGCCGGGCGGCTCCACGCGGACGGGGAAGCGAAAACGGAAGGGAGATCGACGGGTACCCGGCCCCCTCGCGCCTGCTGCTGGCCCGGAGAAGTGCCGAACTCCCTGCCGAATCACCTGCGGTAGCCGCCACCGCCGCGCCCGGCCTCCGGCGCAGCCGTGCCGCGAGGTGGCGGCGCAGGCGGGCCACCGGGTCGGGGGGCGGGCCCTCCGGGCCGTGCGCGGCGGCCGGTTCCGCGAAGCGGGAGCGCAGCACCAGCACCGCCGCCATCGCGGCGAAGAGCAGGTACGGCGCGAGGTCCGGCACCAGCGAGACACCCAGCGTCTGCACCTCGCCCACGGCGACGGCCGCCGCGAGGGTCGCCCACAGCGAGCGCAGCCCGCCCAGGACGACCACCACGAGGGACAGCATCAGCACGTTCTCGGACGTGCCCGGCCCCGGCCCGATGATCGGTGCCCCCAGCACCCCCGCCGCCCCGGCCAGCGCGCCCGCCGCCGCGAGCACGCCGGTGTGCACGGCCCGGGGGCTGTGGCCGGTGGTCGCCAGCATCTGCGGATCGTCGGCGGCGGCGCGCACCGCGGCGCCCATACGGGTACGGGTCAGCACCCAGGTCCCGAACGCGGCGAGCAGCACGGCCATCACGATGAAGCACAGCCGGTACGCGGGGTACCGGTGGCCCAGCAGCCGCACCGAGGAGTCCAGCGCCTCCGGGACGCGTACGGGGAGTTCGTCCGCGCCGAAGAGCTGGATGAGCAGATCGCCGCCGACCAGGGCGAGCCCGAACGTCAGCAGGGCCTGGGCGAGATGCCCGCGCCGCGCGAGGGGAGCCGTCGCCGCGGACAGCCCCGCCCCGGCCGCGCACGCCGCGGCGGTCCCGGCGGCCAGGCCGAGGGCGAGGCCGCCCCAGGTGCCGTCGCTGAGCGCGGCCCCCGTGTAGGCGCCGATCGCGTACAGCATGCCGTGCGACAGATTCAGTACGCCCGCGGTGCCGAAGGCGAGGCTCAGACCGGCGGCGACCACGAACAGCAGCAGCCCGAAGGCCACCCCGTCCACCGCCGGTACGAGGTGGGCGTCGAGGAGATCCATGTCAGCTGCCGAGCGTCGCCAGGTCCTGGACCATGACGTTGGCCAGCTGGGACCCGTCCGGCCGCACCTGGCGCAGGTACCAGGTCTGCACCGGCGCGTGCGCCTTGTCGCTGAACTCCCAGGCGCCGCGCGGGCTGTCGATCTGCCCCAGACCCTCGATGGCCTTGTTGATGGTCTGCGGGGTCACGTCGCCCTTCTTCGCCGCGTCGGCGATGGCCTTGTCCAGCACGGCGGCCGCGTCGTACGACGCCATCGCGTACGTGGTGGGCTGGGTGTCGTGCTCGGCGGTCCAGTCGGCGGCGAACGTGCGGTTGGCCTCGTTGTCGAGGTCGGCCGCGTAGTTCAGGACCGAGTAGATGCCCTTCGCCGCGTCGCCCTGCGCCTGGAGCACGCTGCCCTCGGTGACGAAGGCCGTGTACAGCGGCAGATCGGCGATGTCGGACTGGGCGTACTGCTTGGCGAAGTCGATCGCGGCCTTGCCGGCGTAGAAGCAGTACACCGCCTTGGCGTCCGTCTTGGCGATCTCGGCGAAGTACGGCATGAAGTTGGTGGTCTTCGGGAACGGCGTCCAGGTCGTCTTCCCGCCGGGGTTGGCCAGCTTGCCCTTGACCCGCTTGAACTCCTCGGTGAAGCCGCGCAGTTCGTCGTAACCGCCCTGGTAGTCGGGGCCGATCGCATAGACCGGGCCGTCGACCTTCTCCTTGACGTACGGGGCGATGGCCTTGCCCGGTTCGTCGGACAGGAAGCTCGTCGTCCACACGTACTCGATGTCCTTCACCGGCGGCCGGGCGTTCGACCCCAGGAAGGGGATCTTGGCCTGCTCGACCAGCGGGAGCACCGCGTTGACCGATCCGCCGCTGACGAGGCCCGTCAGCACGTCGACCTTGTCCTTCTTGACCAGCTTGGTGGCCGCGGGCAGAGCGGTCGGCGGGCCGTCGCCCTCGTCCGCGACGACGAGCTCGGCCTTGCGCCCGCCGAGCTTGTTGTCATGGGTGTCCAGATACAGCTCGAAGCCGGTGCGCAGCTCGGTGCCGACCGGCTCGTACGTGCCCGAGAGGGAGGCGACCAGGCCGATCTTCACGGTGTCGTCGCCGCCGGATCCGCTGTCACTGCTGCAACCGGTGACGGCGGCCAGACCGAGGGCGAGGGCGGCGGCGCCGACCGGACGGAACCGGCGGCGGGGGCGGGGTATGTCGAAGAACATGAGGCTCTCATCAGGAGTGTCGGCGTCGGGCGTCGGGTGTCGGGTCGGGGGCGGAGGGGGCCGGGGAGGCCCCGCGGTCAGGCGGACGGCAGGCCGGCTTCGCGGACCTGGGGGGACAGTGCGTCACCGACCTGGTTGATCAGCTCGGACATCATGTAGCTGACCTCGCCGATGTCCGCGTCCCTGGTGGTCGTCACCAGGAGCGAGGCGCCGCTGGAGACGGCCATCGAGAACATGTAGCCGCCCTCCATCGCGGTCAGGCTGTGCTCGACGGGGTCGGTGTTCGTCAACTGGGCCGCTGCGGAGAGCAGATTGACGACGCCGGAGGCGATGGCGGCCAGCCGCTCGGCGTCGTCACGCTCCACACCGGTGTAGGCCAGCGCGAGTCCGTCCACGGACACGGCTATCGCCTGGGTGACTTCCGGTACGCGTCCGGCGAAGTCGCTCAGGATCCAGCTCAGGTCGGTGGGAGAGGTCATTTCTTGGTCCGTTCGGTGTCGTCGTCTGTGGTGGAGCGGCCACGGTGGTTCGTGCTCCTGTTGATCCCCTGGGCGTACGCAGCCAGGACGTCGGAGACCTGCCGGGAGTCCCGGCGGCGGGGCGAAGGCCGTGGTGCGGTGGGGCCGGGGCGCCGTTCGCCGCCGTCCCGTCGGCCCGCCGTGGGCCACTGCTGGGGCGTGCCGCGCTGCCGCAGCGGCAGCCCGGCGGAACTGACCCCGGCGATACGCGAAGCCGGCTCCTCGTGCACGGGGTGCGGCGCGGGCGTGGCGCCGTGCTCCCGTCCGCGCGGGCCGGCGCCCGATCCGTGCTCTGCGGGCGGTGTGCGCCGGTCGTCTTCACTCCGGCCGTCCGCACCCGCGTCGGCGCCGTTCCGGTCCGCGCCCAGGGGTGCGTCCGTCCGGCCCGGCCGGTAGTCGCCGGCCCGGGCACCGCCCGCCCCGGCGGCCGCTGCGGGGACGCCGGGGCGCCCGCCAGCCCCGGTCGGCAGCCGCCGGACGGGCTGTCCCGGCCGTGCGACCGGGCCCGGCACCTCGTAGCGGGCACCGCCGGTGTGGTCCTCGCCGGCCGTGTCCTGCGGGCGGGGCGTCTCCTCCCGCGGAGCCAGGGCCAGCACCTTCGCGGGCAGCGTGACCTCGGCGATCGTGCCGGGGCCGGACGAGTCGCGGAGCTCGACAACGATGCCATGGCGCGCGGCGAGCCGTGCCACCACATGCAGGCCCATGGACCGTACGTCGCCGATGCCTGTCTGCGGTTCGAGCAGTGCGGCGTTGTGGGCGGCGCGGCGCTCCGCGGGGATGCCCACCCCCTCGTCGACGATCTGCACGACGGCCCGGTCCCACAGCCGCCACACCGCGACCCCGACCTGTTTGTCGGGAGGCGAGTACCTGGTCGCGTTGTCGAGGAGCTCCGCCAGGATGTGCGCCACGTCGTGCACCGCACGGGCGGTGATGCCGATCCCGGACTCGATCACGCCGAGCGAGACACGGTCGAAGCGCTCGATCTGCTGGGCCGCCGCCACGATGACGGTGGAGCAGGCGACATCGGCCGAGCGCACCCGCGCGTTCCCGTAACCGCCCAGCACCAGCAGGTTGTTGGTGTTGCGCTCCATACGGACGGCGAGGTGGTCCAGCGCGAACAGGGTCTTCATCCGCGCCGGGTCGGCCTCGTCGCGCTGCACCGCGTCCAGCTCGGAGACCATGACCGCGGTCAGCCGGGCGCCCCGGCGGGCGACACCGACGAGGGTCTCGGCGAACTGCTCATGGGCGTATGCCTGTTGGGCGGCGAGCCGGACGGCTTCGTGGTGGACGGCGTTGAACGCCTCACCGACCTCGCCGATCTCGTCCTGGCCCGTCGTCCCGACCGGGTCGCCCGTCCGCAGGGCGACCTGCTCAGGTGTCGCACCCCGCAGCGCGCCGGGCTGGGACAGTTCGTTCATCACGGCGGGGAGCCCCGTGTGGGCGACGGTGTGCGCGGCGTTGCGCAGGTCACGCAGCCGCCGGATCATGACGCGCCCCAGGCGGATCGCGACGACGACGGCGACGACCAGGGTCAGCACCACCAGGGCGACCTCGGCCCCCGCGGTCCACATGAGGGTGGTGCGCGCGTCGGAGACCATCGCCAGGACGGCCTGGTCGACGCGTTCACCCACCGAACGCAGCAGCGCCTGGCGGTTGTCGGAGGCGGCCTGCCACTCCTTCGGGGTCACGGCGAGGTCCTTGCCGGCGCCCGTACGGCCGATCTCGTCCTCGAGCTTTCTGGCCTCCAGCGCCCTGTCCCCGGAGAGGGTGCGCTCCAGCCAGGTCCGCCATTCGCCGGGCCCCAGGTCGAACATGACGCCGATCGACTCGGTGTAACCCAGCCGGGCGGCGTCGAACGTCCGCTGCGAGGCGGTCGTGAAGCCGCCCGCGGCCTGCGCCCGCATCACCGTGACCTGCTGCTGAGCCGTGTGCTCGGACGCCTCCGACAGGGCGGCGGCGGCGCGGATCCGGTCGGCGATGTCGGCGTCGACACCGTCCGCCTGCGCGATGCCGTCGCGGTAGCCGTTGAGGTCGGCGATCACGATCCGGTAGCCGAAGGCCAGCGCGGAGATGGTGCTGCTTCCCGACCGGACCTGTGCGCGCAGCGCGGGCATCTCGTCGATGAAGCGCTCGATGCGGTCCAGGGCGTTCCGCGCGGTGCCGGGGACCTCGGAGAGGTGCCCGACCCGCTCGCGGAAGTCCGCGATGCTCCGGTCGGTCGCGTCGGCACGCGAGCGGAAGGTGTCCGCGTCGGTCTGCCGGGACACGAAGGCGGTCGCCGCCGCACGCTCGCGCTGGAGCTGGTGGGTCAACTGGCCCGCGCTGCCCGCGGCTTCGACCATCGCGGTCAGCCTGTTCGCCTGGAGCGCCTGGTTGGTCGCGGGGGCGAGGGCAAGGATCGCGAAGGTGACGGCCACCGTGAGAGGCGCGGTGACGAGGAGGACGAGACGTCGGTTGATTTTCACTGCGCGGCTCCCTGGTCGGAGGAGCCGGTGCTGAGTATCGGTAACACGCAGATACCTGTTAACGGGTAGTGGGAGGTGGGGGGCAACGTCGCCACATCGTCTGCACCACTGTGGATGGGACAGATGGGGCGGGTGGGGGACAAGGGGGCCCTGTGACGCGGCATGATCCTATGCGGTAGGACGTAGTTACGGACAGGTACATGTTCAAAAGTTGTGTGGACTCAAAGAGTCGAGGAACGGTCCAATCCGGTCACAACCGACGGGTCGAGGCGTCCAGCGACGCTGTCGGCACCGGGGGCGAGGGCCTCGGCGTACGCCTCCGAGAGGTGACTGCCGTCGCGCTGGACAGCGGTGTCGCCGACGACGACCGGGCAGACACCGGTGCGGGCGGCGCAGACCCACGGGGTCGTGTCGACGACCGAGGCGGACGCGGCGGCGCGCAGGGCCGTACCGCGTGCCGCGTCGCGGGTCGCCCCGGGCGGGTGGTTCGCGCAGATCGGTCCGCCGCCGCACGGGGGTTCCGCTGTTGCCGCCCCGGCCCGTCGCAGCCCTGAAGATTCAGCCGCGGGAGAACACCCGTTCACCTCACCGCCGCCCCGGGCAAGCCGACGGGCCCCTCGCCCGGGCGAGGGACATGCGGAGGAAACGTGAGAGTTCAGGCAAGGCTCCCGGGGCTCGCTCACGGGTGCGGAAGCCTCGGGAGGCTGACTCGGCGTTCTCGAACAGGTCGGGCGCCGACCCATGCGAGGGGAGACCGATCAACGATGTTCACTCCGGTACGGCGCAGAATACGCACAGCCTCGCTCGCGCTCGCGGCCGTCGCGGCACTCGCCTTCGGTACGACCGCCACGGCCGGTGCGGCGGCGGCCCCCGCTCCCGCTCCGGCCCCCGTTTCCGCGAAACAGGGGCCGACCTCGGTGGCGTACGTCGAGGTGAACAACAACAGCATCCTCAACGTCGGCAAGTACACGCTCGCCGACGGCGGCAACGCCTTCGACATCGCCGTGATCTTCGCGGCGAACATCAACTACGACACGGGCACGAAGGCGGCGTATCTCTCCTTCAACGAGAACGTGCAGCGCGTCCTCGACAACGCCGCCACGGAGATACGGCCGTTGCAGCAGAAGGGCATCAAGGTCGTCCTCTCGGTGCTCGGCAACCACCAGGGCGCGGGCTTCGCCAACTTCCCGACCGAGCAGGCGGCTTCGGCGTTCGCGAAACAGCTGTCGGACACCGTGGCCGAGTACGGCCTCGACGGCATCGACTTCGACGACGAGTACGCCGAGTACGGCGCCAACGGCACGGGGCAGCCCAACGACAGCTCGTTCGTGCACCTGGTCACCGCGCTGCGCGCGAACATGCCGGACAAGATCATCAGCCTCTACAACATCGGCCCGGCCGCGTCCCGGCTCTCCTACGGCGGCGTGGACGTCTCCTCCGCGTTCGACTACGCCTGGAACCCGTACTACGGCACCTGGCAGGTCCCCGGCATGGCACTGCCCAAGTCGAAGCTGTCGCCGGCGGCGGTCGAGATCGGCCGGACCTCGCAGAGCACGGCCGCCGACTTCGCCCGCCGCACCGTCAGCGAGGGGTACGGCGTCTATCTGACGTACAACCTCGACGGCGCCGACCGCAGCGCCGACGTCTCCGCGTTCACCAGGGAGCTGTACGGCAGCGACGCCGAGTACACGCCGTAAGGCGGCCCGACGCCCCGGAGGGTGGGCCTGATCCGGGCGGCCCGTGCAGGAGACGGGCCGCCCGGCCGGCGTCCTGGCTCACTTCCCACGAGCCAGCGCGATCGCCCCCTGGAGCCGCTCACCCGCTTCGTAGATCATGTACGGCACCCCGTTCTCAGTACCGAAACTCGGCGACGCCGTACGGCCGTTGTCCGGGGCGCCGTCCATCGAGTCGTGGAACACGCCCAGGTGGTCGCGGCGGGAGAAGTCCGTACCCACCTCGGTGATCATCAGATCGCCGCCGCTCGCCTTGTCCTTGTTGTAGACGACGTACGCGCTGCCGCCCCGGGTCAGCAGGTGCGGCCCGCCGACGTTCACCGCGCCCACGTCGGAGTGCCGGATCAGCGGCTCCTGGGCGAAGGCCCAGTCGCGGCCGTCGGGCGACCAGCCCCAGGCGATGTCACGGTGATCGGTGGTGTTGTTCAGCATGAAGAGCATCACGTACCGGGCGCCGCGGGCGGGCAGGTCATGCCGGAACACCCGGGCGTAGGACGTCTCGGTCGACCCCGCGGGCAGCATCGAGGTGGAGAGCACGACCTTGTCGTACGTGAAGTCGACGCCGTCCTTGGAGCGGGCGAGCCGGGTGGTGGTGTTCTCGCCGTGGAAGTACAGCCACATCTCCTTCTCGTCCTCGTTCCACAGCACATGCGGCGAGGAGACGTGGCTGACCTTGTAGTGCGGCTGCCAGTCGTTGGTGACGATCGGGTTGCCCGCGTACTCGGTGAACGGCCCCTCCAGGGAGTCGCCGTAGGCCAGGCAGATTCCGCCGGGGGCGTCGTGCGGCGCGTAGTAGAGGTGGAAGCGGCCGAGCGCCGAGGAGATCCGGCCCACCGTGCCCCGTACGCACGGGAAGATGATCTCGCCGGTCGGGTTGTACGCGAGGTCCGAGGGCTTCAGCAGGGTCCTGACGTACGTGTAGTCGGGGAAACCGCCCGGTCCCGCGGCGGCGGGGCCGGTCGTCGCGGCACCGACCACGAGGGCGGTGCCGGTGGCCGCCGCCCCGCGCAGGAAGACGCGTCGCGAGAGGAACGAGGGGCTTTCGGGGCTCTGTTGCGGCGTGTCGTGGTGCTCGTTCATGTCTGTACTCCGTCCCGGAAGTGGATGTTCGGAGAGTGCGTGCTCAGAGGTGGGCGGCGGCGGTGACGCAGAACCCGCCGAGTGCGACGGCCCAGACGTAGGGCAGGGTCCGCACCATGACCTGCTGCGGGCCGACGCCCGCGTACTGGGCGCTCCACACGGTCTGGGTGCTCGTCGGATCGGAGACCCCGAAGACCTGGTTGTACGAGGCGGCGAGGCCGAGCACCGCGACCGCGGGGTAGATGCCGGCCGCGATGAGGACTCCGGCGATGCCCGCGCCGAGGCCGTAGACGTTCAGCGGGCCGCGGTAGAGGCACAGCGGCACCAGCAGGGTGAAGACCAGGACGAACAGCACCGGGTTCTGCGGACTGACGGCCTTCACCAGGGGTTCGAGCGCGTCGATCGCGCCGGGCAGCTTCACCGCCGCGAGCAGGATGCCGATGGCGATGAACAGCGCGATGGGCGGCGCGGCGACCTCGAACCCGCCGTAGAGGGTGCGCAGCAGCCGCTTGTTCATCTCGCGTGGCCGCGTCGTGGTGACCAGGGCGTAGACCACGCCTGCCAGCAGCGACGGGATGATGGCCACGTCGAGACCGAGAGCCAGGACCAACGGCACGGCCGGGGTGAGCAGGGCGTACCAGGGTGCGTCGCCGAGTCGCTCACGGCGCGAACGCGGCTTGTCGGCGGCCGTCTTGAGCGACCAGGTATGCTCCACCCCCCGGCGGCGGGACTCGATCAGCACGAAGGCGACGGCGGCGACCAGCGCCAGCGGGAAGAGCTTCACCATGAAGCCTCGCACCGTCGGTACGGGCAGGTCCAGGGCGGTGGAGAAGAACTGCCAGATGGGCAGTTCGAAGGGGACGCCCACGGCGATGCCCATCAGGATGGTGCCCGCGGCGGTGACCTTCGGGATGCCCACGGCCACCATCGCCGGGATGCCGATGATGCCGGCGAGCATCGCGGCAGGCGCCGAACCCGTCACCGTGCCGATCAGCGCGGACACCGCGAGGACGCCGAGTGCCACGACCGTGGGCCGGTCGCCGCCGAACTCCACGATCTTGCGGACGATGGTGCCCGCGATCCCGGTCTCGTCGAGGAGCTTGCCGAGCCACGATCCGAGCAGGACAGCGATCATCGTGGAGGCGAGCATCGGAGCACCCTCCTGGAGGACCGTGTCCAGGACACTCTCCTTGCCGGTCAGCGGTGCGCCGGCGACGAACGCGATGACGACGCCCAGCAGGACGAGGGCGAAAGCGGTGGGGAGTTTGCGGGTGAGCATCGCGGCGACACCGGCCGCCATGACGATCAGGATGACTACGCCCATGACGCTACTTCTCTCTCTGGGTCACGGCGTCGGCGAGCGCGGCCGTGAGGTGCAGGGGGCTGCGGCCGAGTCCGCAGACGGTACGGGCGTAGGCGTGGGCGGCGATCTCCTCGGCGCCCGCCACATGTCCGTACAGCCGGAACCGGCCCGCGCGCAGGACGAGATGGCCCAGGGCCCGCTTCAGCGCGCCCTTCGCCGGGCCGTGGTGGAGCTGCTCGTGCACGGCCTCGTGGGCGAGGGCCGCTTCGCGGACCGAGCCGGGCGGATACCAGTGCCGCCAGCCCCGCGCGTCGATCAGCTCCTCGGCCGCCGCGAGCGTGTCGGTGTAGAGCTCCACGGTCGGCGTGGGCCGCGAGACGTAGCGGGCCAGCAGGCCGCGCTCCAGACCGTCGGCGCGCTCGGTGACCCTCGCCCGGCACGGTACGGGTGCCAGCGCCGCGCCGAATGCCCCGGCCGTACGCGCCCAGTGGCGCAGCAGCTCCGGGTCGCGGCCCTCGTGGACGGGGATCTCGGACAGCAGCCGCACCGCGAACCCGAGGTCGTCGCGGGTCTCCCACGAGGCCGCCGGTGGCGAGCTCATATGCGTGCCTCCAGCACCGCGACGACCGGTTCGTCGGCGGCACGGGAGTTCAGCTCGCTGCGGGCGAGCGCGAGCAGCGGCTCCGGGTCCAGCACGCCGGACAGGTCCGCGATCCGGGAACCGAGCAGCAGCCGCACCGCCGGGGCACGGACCCCACCGTCCCCGTACGACGTGGTCTCCCGCACCAGCCGGGCCAGCACCTCGGGCGCCTCGGCCACCCGGGTGGTCTCCACCCGTGCGTCGGAGAGGTGCAGCCGGATCACCCCGTCGGCGTCGACGACGCGCACCGGGTGCCGGGTGGCACGCAGGGTGCGCCGGACCTCCGCCCCGTACACCGTGTGGGCCGGGGTCCCGGCGAGGACCGTGACCCCCGACGGGTCGGTCCTGAGGCTGGCCGCCGCCGTGCGCAGCCGCTCCTCCTCGTCCGCGCGGTGCGCCCGGTCCTGGGTGCGCAGTTCGGTGGCGCCGGTGGCCACGGCCCGTACGGTGCTCGTCTGCGGGTCGACGATGACCTCGACCTCGACCCCGTCGGCCGCCGCGCCCTGTGCGACGACGGCGGCCTCCGCCTCGGCCCGTACGGCGAGGATCTGTTCCTGTCCCGCACCCGGGATGATCCGCTCGATCTGCTCGCGCACCAGGGCGAGCGCGACCCCGATGGGACTGATCACCTCGCTGTGCCGGGCGATGCGCCCCTCCAGGCCACTGGTCGCCGCGAGGTGCGGGGTGACGGACGCGGCCCCACCTCCGCCACCGACGAGCACGGCGGTGTCCCCGTCCAGGCGGTAATCACTCATCATCGTGTCGACGACGGCTCCGACCTGCGCCGTTCCCGCGTCGAGGAGCCGCGTCGCGGCGGTGGCGGTGTCCACTCCGAGAGCCTCGGCGAGCGGGGCGAGGGCCGCCTTCGCGACCTCCTGGTCGCTGCGGGCGAAGTCGCCCTCGGGCACCCGGCCCAGTGCGTTGGCCGCACAGGTCATGGTGAGCGCGAAGCGTCCGCCCGCCGCCTCGATGACGGCGTAGTCCGCCGGGTCGCCGGCCATCGGCCTGACGGTGCGCAGCGTCGCGTCGCGCAGATCCTCCGCCGACGCGTAACACGCGTAGGGCAGGCCTGCGATATGGGCACTGCGGGGTCCGACCCCGGTGACCTTGCCGCCGCCGATCCGCACCATGGAACCGCCGCCGACACCGACGGTGCGTACGTCCAGGGCGTTGAGGTAGGACTTCTTGCCGAGGATCGTCGCGTGCCGTACAGCCACCTTGCCGCGGCGCACGACGCTGATGTCGGTGGAGGTGCCGCCGGTCTCCAGGAACACGCCCTCGCTGATCCGTTCCTGCATCAGCGCGCCCGCGACACCGGCGGCCGGCCCCGAGAGGACCGTCAGCAGCGGCCTGCTTCGCATCTCGTCCAGCGACATCACCCCGCCGTCGCAGCGCATGACCATCAGCGGGGACGAGACCCCTGCCTTGGTGATCGAGGCGTCGACGAGATCGGCGGTGGCGAGCATGCGCGGCAGGATCGCCGCGTTGACCACGGCGGTACGGGTGCGTTTGTGCAGCCCGTAGAGGGAGGTGATCTCGTGGGCGGCGGTGAGCGGCAGCCCGGTGGAGCGGGCGGCCTCCACGACGGCCTTCTCGCCCTCCGGCCGGTCCACGCTGAACGGCTCGGTGGCGACGAGCACCTGGGCGCCGTCCTGGGCCAGGCCGTCGGCGGCGCGGCGGACGGACGCCGTGTCGTCGGGGTCGCCGACATGGGCGTAGACGAGCGGAAGTGTCTTGCCCGGGGTGAGCCGGAGCTTGCCGAGTGAGGCGAGCCGGCGGGTGAGCGCGGCGGCCGGGCCGCCACCGATCCCGATCAGTCCTACGGTGGCGACATCGCCCTCCAGCAGGGCGTTGGTAGCCTGGGTCGTGCCGTGCGCGAGGAACGCGACGTCCTCGGCGGCACGGCCGGTCTCCTCCAGCAGACGGTCGAGTGCTTCCACGATGCCGTGGGCCACGCCGTCCTCGTGATGGTGGCTGGTGGGGACCTTCACCTGTCCCAGGAGTTCCAGGGTCGTGGCGTCTACCGCCACGGCGTCGGTGAAGGTTCCGCCCACGTCGATGCCGATGCGGATGCGGTGGGTGGTCATGGTTGGGCACCTCCTTGTGCGGGTGGGCAGTGCGCGGGCGGGCCGGGTGGGACAGGTGGAGCTGTCCCACCCGGCGTTTCCGTGAGGTGGAGCGTCGTTCGGGGTGGTGCCGGGCGCCGTTGCCCTCAGGGACTGCCGCTCTCAGTAACCGCGTACGTCGGGCCAGTGGCGCTGGACCCCGTTCGAGTCGAGCACTTGGGCGAACTCCCCGAACCGCTTGTCGTCGGCCTGTACCTGGTGGGGGTCGACGCCCTCGGAGACGCAGTGCGCGGCCAGTGCGCCGGCGACCTCGCCGATGTTCCATTCGACCGGGTGGAGCCGGTAGCAGCCGTTGGTGATGTGGGTGGTGCCGATGTTCTTGCCCGCGGGGAGGAGATTGCGGACCCGGCGCGGCACGAGCGCGCCGAGCGGTATCTCGAAGGGCACCGAGCCGATGTCGACGTAGTTGTCGCCTCCGGTGGAAGGGTGCAGGTCGATGCGGTAGTTGCCGACGCCCACCGAGTCCCGGTACGCGGTCCGTCCGTAGGGTCCGACGACATCGATGGCGACGTCCTGTTCGGTGACGGTCGTGACGGCCTTGATCCGTCGCGACTCCCGGACGTACGGCGCCTTGGCGAGGCCGTCGGCCGTGCCCGTGATGTCGGGGCGCGGGCGCAGACCGGGGAAGCCGGTCCCGCCGTCCTCGCGCGGTGCCTCGGTCTGGAGCCAGTGGAGGACCGAGAGCGACAACTGCCGGGCCTCCGCGATCGCCTGGGCCGAGGTCTCCGGACCGCCCCCGATCAGCGGCTTCAGCCAGTAGTCGTTGAGCGGCCAGTTGACCAGGGTGATGTCGGAGTCGAAGGCACCGGTCCTGTGCATCCTGCGGGCGAGGATGCGGCGGAAGCCCCACAGCTCCTTGTCGCCCGCGTCGGCGCTCTGGTCGGCGTTGACGGCGAGGGGGTCGATCTCCGGGTTCGGGACGAACGTGCGGGGAACGGCCTCGAGCGACCGGGGGTCAGGGGCGAGGAAGCCGAGGAGCGGGCCCGGCCAGAAGTCGGGCCGGTAGGAGCGCCAGAAGTCGTAGTCGGCGGGCCGGTCGATGATGTGGTTCTCGCCCTCGTGGTGGGAGAGCGCGAAGCAGACGGTGATGCCCTGCTGGTTGAGGGGCTGTGCCTCTTCAGGGGCGTGCGGCTCCCCGAACTCGGCACGCGACTCGGCGCCGACGGCGTGCTCGACGCCGCCGAGTTCGAGGAGTTCACCGGTCTCCGTGGCGTCGATGACGTACCGCGCCCGGATCGTGGACCGGGAGCCGTCGCGCAGGTTCTCCAGAGTGACCGGGCCGATTACATCGTCGTCCGACTCGGCGGCGACCGCCCGGTGCTCGGTGAGCAGAGTCAGCCGCCCCGATGTCCGGTGCGGGGCGATCATGCCCTCCAGGACGGCGAGGGCGACACGTGGCTCGTGGCAGAGCTTGCTGACCCGGCCGGCCCCCGGGTTGAGGTCGGTCAGCGCGAGCGCCTCGGAACGCATCGGGTACCACTGGCGGTAGTAGTCCCGGATGCCCTCGCGCAGCGCCCGGTAGGTGGCGGTCGTGCCGAACTGCTCCACCCAGGGGTGCTCGTCCGGCGGGACCGCCTGACTGGTGAGCTGGCCACCGATCCAGTCGGTCTCCTCCGTGAGGACGACGGTCCGGCCGGCCCGGCAGGCGGCGAGCGCGGCGGCCACGCCGCCCAGGCCGCCGCCGACGATGAGGATGTCCGGTTCGTGGATCACAGTTCTCCTTGTGCGGTACGGATCGTGCCGTGCGGGTCCCGTTGTGGGGCGCGGGTCAGCCGGGGGCAGGGCGCGCGCCGGGTGGCGGCCCCGCCGTGGCGCCGGGCCGGTACGTGCAGGCCACCAGTGCCACCGGCCGCTCCGGGACGTCCTCCCCGGCGACCAGCGTGGCGAGCAGGCGTACGGCCTCCGCGCCCAACTGCGCGCGCGGGATGTCGAATCCCGTGGGCTCCGGCGCGTCGGCGAGGTCCGGCGGGGGACTGCCGAGCAATGCCAGGGAGAGGTCGCGGGGAGCCTTCAGGCCGGCCTCGCGGACAGCTGTGCTCAGCGCCCGCCAGGCGCCGCCGCTGTCGGTCTCCTCGGCCACGAACGCGGTGACGCCGCCGGCCAGCCACTGCCTCAGGCGCTCCGGTGTGAGGTCGAGCGCGGGGTCCGCGCTGCGGAACACCGCCTCCGTCTCCGGGAGTTCAGCCACCCGGAGGCCCTCCAGGAATCCCTGTTCACGGTCGGTGGAGGCCGGTGCCTCGTCGTCCTCGCGCACCAGGACGATGCGGCGGTGCCCGAGCGACGCCAGCCGCTCGACGACCTCGCGGCTGGAGCTGACGTAGTCGGCGCCGACCCAGGCCAGGCCCTCCGGTTCGTCTCTGCGGCCCAGGTGGACCACGGGAAACCCGTCGTCCACCAGCCTGCGCAGTTCGTCCACCGGGGCGTGACGTCCGAGCAGGAGGCAACCGTCGGCCAGCCGCGCCCGGTTCAGCGGGTGCGGACCGCCGGCACCGGCGCCGCCGGTGCTCGACCCGGTGAAGAGCACCAGGTCGTACCCGCGCGCGGCGGCTTCCCGCTCCACGCCGACGAGGAACGGGTAGTACGAGTGCTGGACGTCGGTGGGGAAGGTGGCCGTGAAGCTGAAGACCCCGAGAAGGTCGTTGCGCGCGGCGGCCAGCCGGCGGGCCGCGGGATCCGGTACGTAACCGAGGCGGCCCGCGGCGTCGAGCACGTTCTGCCGGGTCTCCTGCGAGATGGCGGCGCCCTGCTGCTTCCCACCCAGCACCAGCGAGACCGTCGCCTGCGAGACCCCCGCGAGCCGTGCGACCTCCGCCTGACGCGGCCGCCCCGTGCGCCCGGCCGGTGCGGGCGCACGGCCTCGCCTGGCCCGCTTCGTGGGTTCCTCCACCACTGTTCCTCCAGCTGTTAATGCGTATTAGTGATGCGCATTGACGAGCACTGTGCGCGCGTCGGGAACGTGGGTCAAGAGGTTGAACAGAACTTTGTGGCCGGGGAATCCGGCACGCCGGCCCCGGAGCCGGACGAGGCACCCGGCGTATCCTGACGGCACCGCCGGGGGAGCTGGGAGGGGGAGAAGCGATGAACTGGGTCTGGGTACTGCTCATCCTGTTCTGGACGGGAGGCTTCGCATGGGCGGCGGACAACGTCCGCACCGCGCTGCGCAACCGGCACGAGCGCAGGATGGAGCTGATGCGGGAGACGAAGCAGGAACGCCTGTCCCTCGAAGCGGCGTACAGGACGCCGGAGCCCGTCTGTGGATGCACGCACCACCTCGCCAAGCATGACAAGGCCGGCCGCTGCCATGAGCGCGTCGAGGTGCCGACGGCCTGGGACGAGGAGAAGAAGCCCCTCCGCTACGAGGCCGGGCAGTGCAACTGCCAGCAGTACGTGGGCCCGCAGCCACTGTCGCAGGTCTTCGCGGAGGATCTGACGGACCGGGCGTAACGACAGCGCACCATGTCCCTGGGATCGCTCCGCGTCACCGCAGGGACGGACCGGCCGTACGAGGGCCTCCCGTCGCTACGGCCGGGGAGCTCTCTCCCGTGTTCTCCCAGGGGGCAACACGGGGCGTCGGACGTGAGGCTCGGGGCGGCAGTTGGCGCTGAAGGCTACCCAGGGTTCGCGTGCACGTGAGGCTGAACGCGCGGTCCTCGCCTCGGGTCGGGGGGTCGAGCCGACGGTTCAGCTCGACGCGAGGGTGCGCCGGTGATCCCCGGTCAGCGGCGGTCGATGGCCAGGGTGACGAGGAACTGGCCGCCGCCCGGCTCGATGCCGGCGGTCACCGGCAGCCCCGGAACCAGCCGGGCGAAGCGGTCCACCAGCCAATCCGCCGCCTCTTGGGCGTCCCGCCTTGTCGGACAACGGCCCACCATCTCGCGGCCCCCCTTGCGCTCCAGCCGCCCGGCAACGGTGATCAGCGGCGCGGGTTCCACCACGTACAGGTGGTCCGGCCAGGCGATGACCACCTTGACGGCGCCTTTGCGGGTGTTGCACCCACGGTGTGCGAGCCGCTCGGCCATCTTGGCCTTCCGGTCGGCAGTCCGGCTGTCGACGCTGGGCCCCCGCGGGTCGTTCACCGACTCGTCGGGATCGACCGCTTCGTCGCATACCCAGCATCGCCAGCCGTCACGCTCGGCCACATCATCAAGGAGACTCATCCGAGCAAACTAGCCTGTCCGGCCGCGATCCTGCGTTCGGCGGTGATCTCCCGCTGTCGACCAGTCGTCCCACCGTGTCGGCGCTGACACCGAGCAAGGCAACGGCTTCCCCGATCCGGTCGCTGTGCATGTGCTGGTTATTCGGCAGCAGATGCAAGCGGAAAGTCTCTGTTACTTGGCATGACCTGGAATCCGTAGCAAATCAGGTCGCATGTGCGTTTATGTGGGATGTGCGCCCGGGTACGGTCACCGGGGAGGTGGTAGCCCGTGGGTCGGTCCGTCACAGCTTCGATCGCGCCACCGGCGGAACCAGGTCGTCCGTACGGCGATACCGAAGGGCGACCGCTGCTGCCGCGGGAGGAGCCGGCAGGCGTCCTGGTCGTCCAGCACACGCCCCACGAGGGGCCGCACGCCCTTTGGGCGGCGTTGGAGGCGGCGGGACTGCCGGTGCGGGTGTGCCGTACATGGGCGGGAGACCCGGTTCCGTCGTCGCCCCGGACTGCCGCGCTGGTGGTGACGGGCGAGCCCGCAGCGGCGTACGAGGACGCCTCGCCGTTCGCCCCGCGCGCGGCCCAACTGGCGCTGCCGCGTGCCGCGCTGGAGGCGGAGGTGCCGGTTCTCGGGGTGGGCCTGGGGGCGCGGCTCCTGGCCGTGGTGGGCGGCGGCACGGTTTGTGCCGGCGAGGCCCCGCGGATCGGCTGGGGGGAGGTGCGTACGGCTCCGGGCGCGCCCGACGACCCGCTGTTCGCCGGACTGCCCGAGCGTCTGCGCGTCCTGCACCGGCACGACGACAGGGTGGATCCACCCGCCGGCGCGACCCTGCGGTGGAAGACGTGAAGCACAGAGCGAACGGTGAACACAAGCGACGGGAGTGTGAGTCCCGCCGGCGGACAGCCGTGGAGGAGGCGAGGAAACTCGCGCTTCGAGAACAGCTCGCCGCGGGACTCCGAGATGAGGCCGCAAGGCGCTCTCCTCGTCGGCTGCGGTGATGCCGAGTACGACGTGCCCGGGCTCGCTGACATGGCGGGCTGCGATGACGGAATCCATAATCGGACGACGCCGCGGCTGCTCAGGGCTTTTTGGCGACTGCCCCGTACATGGCGATGTCGCTGCCGTTGATGCCGTTCTGTTCAGGGCCGGGGCGCCAGGAGTGCACCTGGGTGACCCCCGGCTCCTGCAGTTCCAGGCCGTCGAAGAGCGAGGTGGCGGTGGCGAGTTCGCGCAGGACGAAGGGCATGCCTTGCTGGCGGTATTCCTGGGCGACTTGGTTGACCTCCTCGGGGGCGAAGTCTGCGGTGCCGATGGTCATGGCCAGGTAGCTGCCGGACGGCAGTGGATCCAGCAGCTTGGCGATCAGACGCCGGTCGTCGGGCGGCAGGATGAAGTGCATGATGCCGATCACCATGAGGCCGACGGGCTGGCTCAGGTCGATCAGCTCCCGGAACTCGGGGCTGTCCAGGATGGCGTCGGGGTCGTGCATGTTCGCGTCCACGTAGGCGGTTGCGCCCTCGGGTGAACTCTGCAGGAGGGCGCGGGCGTGAGCGAGGACGATGGGGTCGTTGTCGACGTAGACCACGTTGGATTCCGGAGCCACTTCCTGCACGATCTCGTGCAGGTTCGGCGACGTCGGCAGGCCGGTTCCGATGTCGAGGAACTGGCGGATGCCCCGTTCCTCTGCCAGGAAGCGGGCGGCTCGGTGCATGAACCGGCGGTTCTCCAGCATGTGCACGGGCAGGGCGGGCCAGTGCCGGGCCATGGCGTCGCCCGCTTCCGCATCCACGGCGTAGTGGTCTTTGCCGCCCAGGATGTAGTCGTACACCCGGGCGGAGTGGGCACGTGTGGTTGCCAGCCCGTCCTGACGGTCGTTCGGCGTGTTCATACAGAGCCTCTTTCGTCCGGGGACGGGCGTTCTCGACGGTATAGAGGCACTGTTCCGGGTGCAAGCGATGAGGTGCTCGGTAAGGGTGGTCATGAGTCCGGCCGGGCTTGCAGGGCGATGATGGCGATGTCGTCCCGGCGGTGGTGAAGAGGTGGGAGAAGGCCGCGGATCAAGGAGCGCAGCGGAGGGCTTCGGCGGGCCAGCGCGTCGGTGCGTTCTCGCAGCCTTCGGAGGTTGTCGCCGATGTCCGTGTCCGGCGTCTCCACCAGCCCGTCGGTGTAGAACACCAGGGTGTCGCCCTCAAGCAGGTCTGCGTAGAGGGTGGCGCGGGTGAGGCTGTCGGTGACGCACAGGGGCGGGTCCGGGGCTGTGAGGTCGTGCAGATACCGCGACGGCGCGTCCGCCGGGATCAGCAGGGGCGGCGGGTGCCCGGCGTTGGACAGGGCGATGTACCAGCCGCCGTGTGTCTGGCGGCGCAGGACCGCGTGTACCGCCGTGACCATCGCCGGGCTGTCGAGCGCCTGCACGATGCGGTCGAGACGGCTCAGGGTGACCGCAGGACTGGCGGCCGGGCCGCTGTCGTACGCGAGTCCCCGCAGGATGCTGTTGACCCGTGCCATCGCCATGGCCGCGTCGAGGTCGTGCCCCGCGATATCGCCGATGGACAGGGCGAGGGCGTCCGCGGAGAGCCGGACGGCGTCGTACCAGTCCCCGCCGACCTCCGCCGCCGAGTCCGCCGGATGGTAGAGCGCGGTGATCGTGAGACCGTCGATGGACGGCGGGGCCGCCAGGAACGACTTCTGCAGCGCAAGCGCCTTGCCACGGATGCTCTGCAACTCCATCGTCCGGCGCAGCGGCCCGCTCATCTGCTGAAAGAGGTCCCGCAGCAGCGAGAGGTCTGCCTCGTCCGGGGGCGGGTTGCCCCGACAGGTTGCGATCGTCGCCAGCGCGACGGTCCGGCCGTCCACCACCACGGGCACCAACGCCACGCCAGTCGCCCCGGCCTCCCGCAGCCACCGCACGGAAACGTCCGAGAGCCCGTCCCCGGGAGGCCCGTCAGGGGGGAAGGCCAACAGGCTGGCCTCCTGGCTCTCGATCGCCCGCTGGGCGACCGGACCCAGCACAAAATCGGCGTCGAGCGGGGGCAGGGAAGGCAGCCCGGGGGCGAGCCCCACACGCTCCGGCGACGTTGCGGCCGGTGCGTCGGCGGGCCGCACACCGGCCTCGACGCCGTCCACGAGACGGAAGATGGCCACCGCGTCAGCGAGCTCGGGCACAACGGCTGCGGCCGTCGTCAGAAAAGCCTCCGAAAGATCGCGGGCCGCGGGCACCGCCGCCATACGAGCCAGCAACTTCTCCCGCATACGGCCGCGCCAGTGTTCCTCCGCGTCGGTGGCCGTTCCAACAAACTCCACCTCACCGTCCTCGTCGACAACGGGCGCAGCGATGATTTTGACGTGGCGGAAGCGGTCGACGGCACCGTCGAGCCGCACCCTGACGATCGTATCGAGAGGGGACCGCTGCTGCGTGGCCCTGCGCCACGCCCGCTGGAACCAGTCCCGGTCCTTGGGATGCACGGCATCCATCCACGAGGTATCAGTGCCGGGAGCCCACAGCTTCTCGGCGATCCCGCCTCCGGACAACACGGTGACGACACCGCCGGGCGACATCACCCACACCGACTGCGGTACGGCTCCCATGAGCGCCTGGTACCGCCTGAGGAGACGCTCCTCGTTCACGGCCGTCCCCTCCGCCGCCGGGCCGACGAGCCCGAGGACCGGGCCTGCGGCACGGCACCGCCTGCGGCCTGCCCTGAGCGCCTTCGCCCGTCCCACTCTCCGGACGGCGCCAGTGGATCATCACCACTCATGCTCCGATAGTCCCTCGCATCCCGCACATCAGCACACCCAGGCGCTGCGCGCGACCACCGAGCCTTGCAGCGGCCGACGGCGCCGCGGTACATACCGTCGGCCGCAGAGTGCACTCGCACACGAGTGGGCGGGATGGGCTGTCAACCGTGACGCCCGTTAGAGCTCTGGGCGCACTCACGCTGTGCGGGGGAGCTGGAGAAGTGGCTCTGACCTGGTCTTTTCCGTAGCGCACTCAGGCCGACATCTTCCCGATGACTCATCACGTGAAGAGCGCGGTGCACGGAAGCCGTCGCTCCTGGTTCGAAGTCCCAGAAAAGTCCCAGGGACTCCGTCACACCCCGCCTCGACTCGCATTTGTGCAGGTCAGAAGGAGTGTGACGGTGTTTCTTCTGCAGGCTTTCAGATGTCCCGGAAGAGACCAGTCGCTCAGCTGACCTGCGGGAACGCACGACCATCAGCCTCTGACCTGGGGAAACGGCCTTTCGGTTGTTTCACGCCTGTGCCCCTTGATGTGGCCGAAAGTCCCAGGAAAGTCCCAGAGGGCTCCCAAGGAGACCAGGCGTTCTTTCCAGGTCATGCGGGCTATGCGAGACGCCTTGGAGCTCAGCGGTCGGGGTATTCGTCGGCCGGGGCAGAGGCGAATCCATGGCGGGTTGAATTCCTGACCTCTGCGGTCTGGGGCGACCGGATCCGGACACCCCCGCTTGGCGGGGAGGATCGGCCCCGGACGTAGCCCATGACCGCGGCGTCCGGAACACCCCGCGTCGGTTGGGAGGACAATTGCTGACCTGCATCTTAAGAAGGGCTTTGCAGTTCCCGCACTGCCCGCCCCACTCCATGTGCCACACCTGCGTCTCATGGCTAGTCCAGAAAGGAGTCTCCCTCTACGAGCTCCAGCACCTCCTCGGCCACGAAAGCTTTCAGACCACCTGCAGCCGGACGCGCACAAGGCCGTCCTCGGGGCCTGGGAGCGGATGGAAACCCCGCTCTCGATCGCCGCATCAGCGTTCCTTCGCCCCTGTCCTGCTTGGACAGGAGCGAAGCCGGTTGCGAGCGGAACATGGTCACGATCACGGTTGCGAGTTCGAGTCGGGCGGCTCTTCGTGGGGGGAGCACCCTGCGGCCGTCCGCGTCGAACGGCCACAGACAGGCGTAGGCATCGACGTCGTCTTTATGCTCTGCATCCGCAGCCGAAACGCGCTGCTCAAGCGCGGTAGCGAGCGACCCGGTCGAGCGGGAGAGCAGGGGTCGAAGGCGACGCTCGTCTCACGCGGAGTCATCTATGCTCGCGCCCAGTTGGTATGACCAGTTCGCTTCAGGGGGCGGAGAGCCGCATGGCCGATGAGATCAAGTACGAGTACAAGGCCGTGCAGACGGTTCGGGGCACCGACGGTTTGGTGATCTCGAAGATGCAGGAGGACGGATGGGAGCTCGTGGAACAGCTCCGAGGCAGACTTCGCACCACCCTCAACTTCCGTCGGCCTAAGAGGCCACTGCCTTGGCGTCTGATCGGGGCGGGGGCTGCCACCCTCGTGGTCTTGACCGCCATCATCGGCACGGGCGTTGCGCTCGGCGACGGCGACGAGGAGAAGGGCGCGTCAGCCAGTTCGCCGGCCGCCAGTGAGAAGCCTTCCGCTACGCCGCCCGCAAACGAGCCGACCACCGCTGAGGTGATCACGGCGCAGAACAGTCCCGACTTCGCAACGTTGTTGAAGGCGGATCCGTGTGGCGAAGCGAACGTGAACTTCGCAACCAAGCACGAGGGGCAGACGGTCGCCTTCGACGGGTCAATCAGGCACATGGCGGCCCACGCGGATGACCGGACCCGCTACGACTTCCTTCTCGGCCCGGGCGACAAAGGGCCGCAGACGACGGACGGCCCGAACTTCAAGTACGAGGACGTCAACACCGGCAACCTCCACCTGACCGGCAAGGATATCCCTGCCGCCATTGCAGTTGGCGACAAGTTCCGCTTCATCGCCGAGGTGATCGAGTTCAACACAGTCCAGTGCCTATTCCGCCTCGCCCCGGTCTCGACGGAGACCCGGTAGCCGAGATGGCCAGCCTTCCCATCATGGAGGGAAATGCCCGATGGAACGGTGCCCTGCTCCATCCATTCGAGAGTTTTGAACTTTCCCACCAGCTTGCCAGACGGCAGCGCCATCCTGACCCATGCTCGCATCCAGCCCTGCCCAACGGCTCGCCGACCACGTTCGACAGTTCCTTGGCAGCGGACCGTTTCTCCAGCCCGGCGGATGGACCCACATGGGTGCTGTCATCTGCGACGTCAGCTTCCAGCCGCGGTGCAACTACGAGAGGACTCTCCGACCGCGGCTCCTCCATTTGCAACTGACCTGGGCTGATGCAAGGACAATCCGCGGATTCCAGCGCCGGCTCGTCACGGAAGACCTCACCGTGGTCATGAGGTTCAACCATGCACAGAAGGTTGCGACGGCCCAGCCATCACCGACCTTCTCGCTGCCGACGGGGTCGGTACCCGCGAGGACCTTCACGCCTGGCTCGATCGAGCCCGCCCAGCGCGTTGCGGACACCGACCTTGCCGGCGGCGTGCTGCAGGTCATGCTGGGCGGGTGGTTGAGCGGGGGCGGATGCGGGGCCGGGTCCCTACGGCGACGATTGGTGGCCCTCTCGCAGAAGCACGGCCAAAATCCGCTCGGCCTCGGCAGCATCCGCCATGCGCAGCTCCCGGCGCGCGCCGCCCACACTGAGCTCGAGGCGCTGCACCAAACCCTGTCTCTGGAGACTGGACAGAACGGCCGCCACGCGACCCGCTCGCAGGCCCGGTAGCGCCACCGCGACTGCATCGCGCCAGGCACGAAGGACACTCTGGTGGTTGCCCCCTCGTCGAGGAGCCTGCGGGCCAACCGCCAGAGCACCATCGGGTCCTCGTCCTCGATGATGAGCCACTCGTGGAGCCCCTCCGGCTCGCTGACCATCAGGCCGGGCTCGCGGGGCAACGCCCTCTCGGCGGCAAGTCCGTAATCCCTGCCCTGCGACGGCGCGCCGCTCAGCACACGCCACTCGATCCGCAAGGCGCTCGCGTCCGCTTCCACGTGGAAGGGCAGCGAGTTGCCGGGCCGCGCCCCTTTCGATGCCCGGTGCTCCGGCCTTTCCGGATGAGCGGCGGTGAATGAGGAGAGCGACGACGGCAGCGATGCGCGCAGGTAGGGGGCCAGGAGGCGGCGCAGCGCCTCACCTGGCTCCGGTGCCTGCGATTCCAGCAACGGGCGGGCCAGCTCCGCGGCGAGTAGGTCCAGGCCCTCGGACAGAAGTGGGGCTCCTCGTGCATCGGCGAGTCGGGCCAAGACCCAGGCGAGGTCCCGAGAATCACCGCGGCGCCGAGCGAGCCACGCGTCCACGGCCAGGACGTCGATCCGAGCGGAGCCGGTCTCATAGCGGTCCCAGTTCATCTCCTTCCACTGGCCGGCGCGGTCCAAGTCGCCTCGCCTGCATGCGAGATAAGCGACCGCCAGATCGAAGAGTGACCGGATGAAGAAGGCCGGGAACTACCACGCGGATACCATGCACAGTTTCAGCGACGAACGCGTCCTGGAGATTCTCAAGAGCCCGGACGCCGTGTACCACTCGACGGCGGGCAGCGGAAGGCTGATCTTCCGCCAAGGGGACGACATCGTGGTGACGGAGGGCGGCGGTGCCGGGGCGGGCAATGCCATCACGGCGTACGGCCCGTCCGGCATCAGAGGCGACTCCGGTGCGAGGGCACTCGGCGGCTTGCCCACCGACCCCGGGGGACCGGTCACTCACGCGGACGTGGTGGAAGGCAGAATTCCAGCCAAGAGCGGTTACATGGCTCCCGCGGTACAGATTCGATGAGGCGGCATTCACCATGAGACTTACCCTGGACGGCGACTGGAGTGCGACGGTGACGGACAACGCCCTGCGCATCTCCCCCCGCTTCGACTTCCGGAACCAGTGTGTGCGCATCGCGGAGTACGCGGACGTGGGGGAATGGCAACAGTCCCTCGGGAACACCTTCGGCAGCCAGGAGTGGCTGTGGGACGATCCCGACGAGCTCCGGTTCGACCCGGACGGCCGTGAACTGGTCGGTGCCGGGTTCCGCCTGCCCCACGAGGCCGCCGACTTCCCCGTACGGGTGGACCCGTCCCTGAAGTCGGTGAACGCGACTTCAGGGACGTACGTGCAGTCTCCGTACAACCAGAATTTCTCCAGTGACACCGTGCTGAAGACCGGCACCTACGATGCAGGGGGTCACAAGGCGGCTGCCTTCCTGCGCTTCTCGGGCCTGGAGACCACTCTCAAGAACGCCTGGGTGGTCAACACCAGCCTGGCGCTGTACAACACGTACTCCTACTCGTGTACGGCCAGGCCCGTGACGGTCCACCCGATCACGTCGAACTGGGCTGAGTCGACCACGACCAAGTACCCCGGGCCGTCGACGGGTTCTGCTCTCGCGTCGAAGAGCTTCGCGCACGGCTGGCGCCCGGAGGGGCAGACCGCTTACCCGTGTGGTGGTGCCAAGTGGGAGTCCATCAAGCTGGGTTCGGCCGGACGCAAGCTGGTGGATGACTGGACACACGGTCGGAAGAAGAACTACGGGCTGGCCGTCAAGGCATCGACGTCCGACTCCAAGGGATGGAAGCAGTTCGGTTCGGACGACTACCCCAACGGGAAGCCGAGCCTGGATGTCACGTGGACGCCGTACGGGGCGACCTACGGGCTGGGCGACTTCACCGCGCCGGTTACCGCCACCACTCAGGGGTCGATGAAGGTCACCGTCACCAACCGGGGGCAGGCGACCTGGCCCAAGGGCGGCGACTACAGGCTCCGCTACAACCTGTACAACGCTTCCGGCACGGAGATCACCGACAGCTCGAAGATCGCTTACACGCTCATGCCGAGCGACATCTCTCCCGGCGAGAGCGTGACGCTGGACGCCAAGATCGCACCGTTGACGCCAGCCACGTACACCATCGAGTGGACGATGACGGATCTCGGCGTCTCCCGCTTCACCACGGCAGGGGTGCCGGGCGCGGCCGTCAAGATATCCGCGGTCAACATACCGCCGGTGCTCACGGCCGAGGCGCCTGCGAGCGGCACCCCCGTGGACTCCCTCACTCCGGCCCTCTGGGCGAACGGAAAGGACACCGACCGATACCCGTCATCGGCCCTCAGCTACACCTTCGAAGTCTGCGAGATCGAGGGAAGCGACAGCCGTAAGAACTGCCGCAAGGGGACGCGGAGCACCAAGCAGCAGTGGACGGTCCCGGCGGGATGGCTGTCCTGGGGCAAGACCTACGCCTGGTACGCATACGTCTACGACGGCAGTGCGACCTCGTCCCAGCCGCACGCCTCCGTCTTCACCACATCGGTCCCGCAGCCCGCGGTGACCAGTCACCTCGGTGGCGCGGACGGCACGAGTGAGATCGGCGCCCGCTCCGGCAACTATGTGACTGCGGCGACCGACGCGGCGATGCCGACCGTCGGACCGGAGCTCTCCGTCACCCGTACGTACAACTCCTTGGACCCGCGCCGGACCAACGCTTTCGGCGTCGGCTGGTCGACGCGTTAGGACATGCGACTGGTCCAGGAGACCGTGGGCAACACCGTGATGGTCACCCGGGCCGACGGGTCGCAGGTGCGCTTCGGCCGCAATCCGGACGGCACGCTCGCGGGTCCCTCCGGCAGCACCACAGACCTTGTCGCGGACTCGACCGGCTGGACCATGCGCCAACGCGGAGGGACGACAGCCCGGTTCGACAGCTCGGGACTGCTGACCTCCGTCACCGACAGCGCCGGCCGAGTACAGACACTGACCTACGGAGGGGCGGACAACCGCACGCTGAGCACGGTCTCGGACAAGCTCTCGGGCCGTTCGCTCCACTTCACCTGGACCGGCGGCCGCATCAGCTCGGTGACCACGAGCCCCATGGGTGCAGGCTCACCCGGACTCACCTGGACATACAGCTACTCCGACGACCGGCTGACGAAGGTGTGCCCGCCTTCGTCCTCGACCCAGTGCACTGGGTATGACTATGAGAACGGTTCGCTATACCACAGCATGGTCCTCGACGCGGGCCCACAGTCGTACTGGCCACTTGGCGAGGAGGAAGGCTCCACCGCGAGCAGCAGCGCGCCCTCCCGCGACGGCCTCAACGACGCCCTCTACCGTGACGTGACCCTTGGCGCTACTTCCGCGCTCACCGGAACGACGGACACCGCTGCCTCCTTCGACGGCCGGGACTCAGTCGTCGAACTCCCGGACGCAGCTCTGGAGACCTCCGACATCCTGACGGTCGAGCTCTGGTTCAAGACCACCCAGCCCGGAGTACTCGCCACTCTCCAGGACGCCGAGATCGGATCCAAGCCGACCCGATACAGTCCTTTCCTCAACGTGGACGCCGACGGCAAGCTGCGAGGCCAGTTCTACACGGTGGAGTACGCCGGCACGAAGCCGATCGTCTCCCCCAAGGCAGTCACCGACAACGCCTGGCACCATGCCGTCCTGACCAGCCAGGGCACCGCGCAGACCCTTTACCTGGACGGGGCCAAGGTCGGAAGCCTGACCGGGACCGTCAGCATGCGCGAAGACCAGAAGGCATACCTCGGCGCGGGCTGGGCCAACGAGGGCTGGATGGGCGTAGCGGCTGACACCCACCGCTTCAGCGGCACGATGGACGAGGTCGCGGTCTACGGACGCCCCCTCGACGCGGCGACTGTCAAGGACCACTACACCGCGCGCGAGGCCGCCGGCCGAATCACCAAGGTGACCCTTCCCTCGGGCAGGTCCCACGCTTCCGCCGTCTACGACCCGGCCACCGGCCGACTCACCGAGCACACCGACGACAACGGCGGAACGTGGAAGGTCTCCGCCCCCGACTACTCAGCCGGTTCAGTCACGTACGCCGACGAAGTGCGGGCCTTCGCACCAGAGGGCTACTGGCGGCTGGGGGAGCGCTCCGGATCCAAGGCGGTCAGCGCCGCAGGCGACGGATCGGAGGGTTCCTACGGGGACGGGACAACGCTGGGCGCAGCCGGTGTCTTCGCGGACGGTGACGACACCGCCGCCACCTTCGACGGGAGCGTCGATTCCTACGTCCAGCTGCCCAACGACCTGCCCACGAGCCCGACCACTCCCACGGTCGAGCTGTGGTTCAAGACAGCCAAGTCCGGTGTGCTGATGGGCCTGCAGGACGTGGAGCTGGGCGAGACCCCCACGTCCTGGCGGCCGGTGCTCAACATCGACACCGCCGGAAAGCTACGCGGAGAGTGGTACCTGGCCGGTAACCCGGGCGCGGACCCGATCACGTCGAGCCAGACGGTTACCGACAACAAGTGGCACCACGCCGTTTTGACCGGAGCAGTGAATACGCAGTCCCTCTACCTGGACGGTCAACTGGTCGGGTCGATGGCCGGCACCATATCCGACCAGGGAAGGCCGTACGCCTACCTCGGTGCGGGTTATGCGAGCTCCGGCTGGATGGGGGTGGCTGCGGGTACCTACCACTTCACCGGCCAGATGGACGAGGTCGCGCTGTACGAGCGCACCATGAGTGCGGCAACGGTCAAGAAGCACTACGCCGCCCGGTCCGCACTGATCACCGGTGACAGCGCCCACTACCGCGGCGAGATCGTCGGGGACGCCCCGGCCGCGTACTGGCCGCTGGACGAGAACAAGGGCGCGACCACTGCAGTCAGCAGGGTCACAGCTGCTCAGGGCAACGGCACCTACGTCAATGCGACTGCAGGAACGACAGGCATCTTCGGCACGGGCGACGGGCAAGCGGTGCAGCTCTCCGGGACCGGGGCGGTCTCCGTCCCCGGCAATCTGGTGGCAGGCACCACGGACCTCACGGCCGAACTTTGGTTCAACACGACGAAGTCCGGTGTGCTGCTCGGATTCCAGAACGCCGCACTCGGCGCCACGCCGACTTCTTGGCGCCCCGCCCTCAACATTGACGAGGCAGGGAAGTTGCGTGGTGAGTGGTATCTGACGGGTAATCCGGGCGCGAAGCCGATCACTTCCACCCAGACGGTGACCGACGGCAAGTGGCACCACGCAGTGCTCACCGGTGCCCGTACCACTCAGTCGCTCTATCTGGACGGTGTGCTCGTCGGTTCGCTGGCAGGCACGATCTCCGAGCAGGGGCTGGCGTACGCCTACCTCGGCGCAGGGTACGCAAGCTCCGGGTGGATGGGAGTAGCCAGCGGTACCTACCGGTTCACCGGACAGATCGACGAAGCAGCCATCTACCGCAAGGCGCTGTCGGCCGACCAGGTCGCCGACCACTTCCAGTCACGCGAGCGGTCCGGGCTCTCTTCGCTGGCGGCCACCATCGGCGTGACCGACCCCCTCGGACACACGGTCCGTACGTCGTACGACGCGCTCAAGGGCATGCGGCCCACGCAGGTCACGGACGCCGAAGACGGGGTGACCACCTACACCTACGACACGGGTGGCTTCATCCACACCGTGACCGACCCCAACGGGCACGCCACGGTCACCGGGCACGACGCCCGGGGCAACGCGGTCACCACCACGACGTGCCGTGACGCGGACTCGTGCTGGAGCGCGTACACCGAGTACTACCTCAACCCGGACGACGAACTCGACCCGCGCAATGACAAGCCGGTCACTGCACGGGACGCACGTTCCACCGGGCCGGACGACGACCGCTACAAGACGTCCCTGACCTACACAGCGCTCGGCCTGCCCAGCACCACCAGGCTCGCGGACGCCCGTACCGCGACCACCGCCTACACCGACGGCAGCGAAGCAGTTGTCGGCGGCGGGACCACCCCGGCCGGGCTGGTCGCCAAGGAGACGACTCCTGGCGGCGCGGTGACCACCTACCGGTACTTCGCCACGGGAAGCACCGCCGCGATCACCTCGCCCTCCGGACTGGTCACCGAGTTCACCTACGACGGCCTGGGCCGCAAGACTGCCGAGAAGCAGATATCCGACGCCGCTCCTGAGGGCGTGACCACCAGCTACGGCTACGACACCATGTCCCGAGTCGTCTCCGAGTCCGGCGTCGGCGTGAAGAACGAGATCACCGGAGTGACACACACTGCGAAGATCACCCGGTCGTACGACGCCGACGGCAACCTGCTCACGGAGTCGGCCGAGGACACCTCAGGCGGCGACGCCAAGCGCACCACGAGCTATCACTACGACAGCCACGGCCTGAACGACACGGTCACCGACGCGGAGGACCATGTCACTTCCCTCACCCACGACGCCATGGGACGGGCCGCCACGACGACCGACCCGACCGGCACCCGTCTCACCTACGCTTACACACCGCGCGGCCAGCACGCCGAAACCGTCCTGAAGGACTGGACCGGGTCACCTACCGGCGAAGTCCGCGACCTGGTCGTCACCTCCAACGCCTACGATCCCGCAGGCCGCCTGGCCTCCTCGACCGACGCGATGGGCGCCACCACCACGTTCAGCTACTTCGACGACGGTCTTACCGCGACGAGCACGGCACGGCAGGTGAAGCAGGCGGACGGCACCCGGCGCGATGTCCAGCTGGAGTCGAACACTTACGACGGTGCCGGAAACCTCACCCGCCAGGTCACCGGCGGCGGCAGCGTGACCATGACGCACACCGTGGACGCGACCGGGCGCACCACCCGCAGCGCCCTCGACCCGGACGGCCTGAACAGGATCACCGACCTCGCCTACGACGCGGACGACCGGCTGACCGAGGAGAGCCGGCCGGTCGACGGCTCGGGGAAGCGGCTGACCACCACCGCTGAGTACGACGCCGCGGGCAACGTCACCCGCCAGCAGATCACCGACGGCACGTCCACCCACATCACCACCAGCACCTATGACCAGCGAGGGTTGCCCACCTCCACCGTCGCCCCCAGGGGCAACGCGGAAGGAGCCGACCCCGACACATACCGCACCACTTACCGGTACGACGCGCTCGGGCGCCTGGTGGAAACTAAGGCACCGGCCACTTCAGTCGAGAACAAGGGCGGGACGGCTGCCACAGCCACGCCGACCACTCTGGGCGGATACAACACCTTCGGCGAAGCGACGGACAGCCGTGACGCACGGGGAGCCGTCACCCGCACCACTGTGGACGGCCTCGGACAGCCCACCGCTGTCACCCTCCCCGACTACACACCGCCCAGCGGCACCAAGATCAGCGCCGTCAGCAGCACCACGTACGACGCCCTCGGCAGACCCGCCACGACGACGGACCCGCTGGGCCGCACCAGCCGCTACACCTACGACCAGTTCGGAAGCCTGGTCCGGCAGACCGACCCCGTCGCGGGCACCGTTCCCACTGTTCTCGGACTGGAGAAGTCCGGCCTGCTGGACAGCACCTCCACCGACCTCGACGGAGCGGGCGTCTCGGAGTTCACCTGGACCCCGACCGGCCTGCAACTCTCAGCCACCGACCCGACAGGGGCCAGGACTCAGGCCACCTACGACGAGCTCGGTCGTCAGCTGACCGCGACGACTGTCGAGCGGTATCCGACCCTGCAGAACCTCACGACGCGGTACGTCTGGGACGACGCGGGCAACCAGACCGCATCCACCACCCCCGCAGGCCGCACCACCACCGCCACGTACAACCCGGCGGGGGAGACGACCACGGTGACCAACCCGGTCTACGGCGTCACCCGGCTCAGCTACGACCGGCTCGGCCGGCAGACCCAGATGACCGACCCGACCGACCGCAGGAGCACTACCACATACGACGCGCTCGGCAACGTCACAGCCGCAGCGGACTACGGCACAGGCCAGAGCGTGCTGCGTACCGCGAAGGCGGAGTACGACGCCGACGGCAACAGGACGGCCACCGTCTCCAGCACTCAGGCGCGCACCACGTACACCTACGACGCACTGGGGCACATCACCAAGCAGGTCGAACCCGTGACGGACGCCAAGTCCATCACGACGACCTTCGGCTACGACGCGGCGGGCAACCGCACGCGGCTGACTGACGGCCGGGACAACACCACGACGTACACCTTCACGCCCTGGAACCTGCCCGAGTCCACCATCGAACCCTCCACCACCGCCCACCCAGCCCTTACCGACCGCACCTGGACGACCGTCTACGACAAGGCGGGCCAGGACATCGCCGAGCTGCTGCCCGGCGGCGTGGAGCGCCGACGTACCTTCGACGGCCTCGGCCGCCTCGTTCGCGAGACCGGCACGGGCGCGGAGGCCGCCACCACCGACCGCACCCTCACCTATGACCTTGCGGGCCGCATCACCGCCGCCGGCACGGGCAACGACCTCGCACGGAACACGTACACCTACAACGACCGAGGACAACTGCTCACCGCCGACGGCCCTGGCGGAAGGGTCGGCTACGGCTACGACGCCGACGGCAACATGACCGAGCGGGTGGGCGTCGAATCCGAGTCGTACTACGGGTACGACGACGGCGGCCGGATCGACTGGGTCTGGGACTCCCTCAGCGACAGCGACATCTGGTACGACTTCGACACCGCAGGCAGGCCCCTGCTCGAGGAGTACGCGGTCAAGCCCGCAGGCTCCACGGAGTACGAAGCCATCGCCCGTCGCGACTACACCTACGACAGCCTCGGTCGCCTCGCGAGCGACAAGGTCGCCAACCTGGACAAGACAACGCAGAAGGCCGGCACCACCTACGGCTACGACCTCGACGACCGCCTCACCGAGAAGACGACGAGCGGAACCGCAGGCGCGGGGAAGAACACCTACGGCTACGACAAGGCCGGCCGGATGACGTCCTGGACCAGCGGCACGACCACCACCGCATACGGATGGGACGACGCCGGCAACCGCATCAAGGCAGGAGCAGCCACCGCTTCGTACGATGCCCGCAACCGTCTGACCGACGACGGCACCACCACGTACGGCTACACCGCACGCGGAACTCTTGCCGCGGCCACCAAGGGCGCCGGCGCATCCCGGGCTCTGACGTTCGACGCCTTCGAGCGCAAGGTCAGCGACGGTTCGGCGACGTTCACCTACGACTCGTTCGACCGCGTCGCCCAACAAGGCAACGCCACGTTCAGCTACGACGGCGGATCCAACAACCTACTCAGCGACGGCACCAGCGTCTACAGCCGCACCCCGGACGGCGCCCTGCTGGCCAGCCAGGCGGGCAATGCGGCCCCGCAGTGGTCCATCACCGACCAGCACACCGATCTGGTCGCCGGCCTCTCGGCCGACGGCACCCAGGTCACCAGCTCCACCGCCTACGACCCCTTCGGCCAGGAGACCGCCACAAACGGCACCACCCCCGCCCTGGGTTACCAGTCCGGCTGGACCGACCCCACATCCGGCGACGTCAACATGGCGGCCCGCTGGTACCAGCCCGGCACCGGAGGCTTCACCTCCCGCGACACCTGGCAGCTCGACCCCTCCCAGTCCGCACAACGCGCCAACCGCTACTCCTACGGCTTCGGATCACCCCAGAACGGCACCGACCCGACCGGGCACTTCTTCCCACTCGTAGCTCTCGGCGGACTCGCTGTCTGGGAAGCGCTGGGTTGGGGAACCGCCGGCGTAATCGCCGTAGGAGGCGGAGCAGTGGCCGCCGACCGGTACGTGCGTTCGCGTAGCGACACCATGAGTAACAGCTACGTCCAGACCAATGTCCTGTCGAACAGCTACGCACGGTCCACGGCCGCCGCGATCCGAGCCCAGGCCAGCAGGTTCAGCAGCTCGCACTCCACTGGATCATCGGCAGGGGGAGGGAGCGGCGCGGGATACACCCCCTACTACCCCCGCTGGAACACTGCCCCCACCTATCCGAACCTGGGCAGTGCTGCAGCCCAGACAGTCCGCGCCGCAGTTCGCCCGCCCCGCCCGGTAATCGACCAGAACGTCAACAACGGCCCGAACCCCAAGCCGGCCCCGAATCGGCCGGCGCCCAAGCCCGACTGGGACCCCAAGAACGGCGGCTGGACGCCCGGCGATGGCTGGAAAATGATCGTCGGCGCACTAAACATGCTGAACCTGGCCGGCAACGACCAGTACACGCCGGACCAGGCGCCGACCACGCATCCGGCACCCGGCGTTGACCCTGGTTCGGGCAACGGGCCGGACAGCGAGGAGGAAGAGGAGGACTGCACCAGCCACCTGGCCAAGACAAACGCACAGCGTGGAATGTCCGGTCCAGTGTGCTTCCGGGCGCCCAGCGGGGCGACCAAAGCACAGATCGATGAGTTGAAGGACCACATTGCGGCGATCAACGCGGTCCGGCAGCACTGGTCTCCCAAGGGAAGAGTTTCCCCGGGCACGGAGCTGATGGGCAGCCGACCCAACAGTAAGCCGATCACCTTGGCGCAGGTGGCCGAGGAGTACAAGGAGCGTCACATCAGAGAGGTCCGGGGCACTCCGTACCAGTACAACGGCAACGTGGCAGGGCACCTTCCGGATACCACTTGGTCAGGTAAGTGGAGCCCGTACTGTTGGCACCAGCAGGACGGGAGGGTCAACTCATTGGTCGGGTCGTACGCAAGGAAGTACAACCAGGGATACCAGCCGACCGGCTTCTACTACGCCGGCGTCTCGAAGGACCCGAGTACCTACACCACGGAACATGTGACCGGGTCGGTCAAAAGAGGCAAGTACGGTATTTGCCAGATATCGCGCCCGTGAGGAGTTGAACTGTGCAGATGCGTGACCTCGTCACCCAGGTGGTGGTTGAGCGAGTGAAAGAGTACTTTGCGGATTCACCGGTGGGTACCAGCCCTCTTCCTGCGATCCGTTCCCCTGCTGACGCCGCGGCGCTGGCCGAACTGGAGCGCCGATCCGGTCAGACGCTCGAGGCCGGATACCGAGAGTTCCTGTTGCTTACGGACGGCCTGGAAGGCTTCTCCATGCTGCTGCTCGGCTGCCGCGACTGGGAGCCTGGCGGGATGGGTGAGGCCGCTGAGGAATTCCGGGAGACGGTTCTGGACAGCGAGCCGGAGGATGTGGGGGTACCCCTGGGGGCGCCTCTGTTTCCGGTGGCCGTCAACGGCGACCGCAGCCAGGGCATCTTCCTGATCGATACCGCAGGCCCAGCCGAGGAGCGGTTCTGGTGGACCGGCGAAGGAGACAGCTTCTTCTTCACGGGGTTCGCCGACGTCCTCGGCTTCCTGACCGACGCGGGCAGCTATAACCCAAAGGAGTCACTGAGCAGTTGAAGCGTGTGGCAGGGTCGTGGTGACGCAGGCGTGCGAAATGCGGGACGGCCGTTCGCCGGGGAAGCCTGGACCACGCAGCAAACACCGCATGAGACGAGCCGCTGGACCTTGCTCGACGGCCGAGCGACAGCGTTTGTGCGTGGCAGCTCTGACCGGTGAGGTGCGCCCGTCCAGCGAACGGCTCTCGGCGAGCGGGGGGCATGGGTTCGTGAGCCGGCGCGTCGTGTAGGGACCAGCAGGCCCTGTACCTGGTCGATACGGACTGTGCCGACGGGGTCGATACCCGCGAGGACCTCCACGCCTGGCTCGATCATCAGGCCAATCGCGCCGCTCTGCGCACGGTGAAGGGAGTGGGGCCGAAGAGCATCGACTACATAGGCAATCTCGTCGGCCGTTCGCATGTCGCCGTTGACGTACACCTGCGTGCCTTCGCCGTGGATGCTGGTGTTCCGGACCTCCCGTACGCCCAATTGCGCGCCGTGTATGAGGAAGCCGCCGCGCTTCTCGGGCACGACAAAGGCGGGCTGGAGCATGCCGTTTGGCGGCATAAGTCGAAGGCCACGTAGCCACTTGGCGGGCCTGGCCGTTGTAGGTGCGGTTGCAGCAGGCTGATCTGCTCGCCGAGTCCGTGGACCTTTTCTCCGGTTTTCCCCTCCCACCAGTTAGTGAAGATCCTGCGGTGGCACCATCGAGGCCAGGCGGAACTGTCCTGTGGCCGGGGAGCTACCGTGATCCGCGCGTTGGGTCGACTGTTCGATCCGCTATGCGGCTGAAGTCGCGAACGACCCGCCCGTTCCCGGCAGGCAAGGGCTCTTCGGAGCAGTTGAGCCGGGCCCCGTGGACGGGCGTTCAGTCGAGCGGACTGTACGCGCGCGATCCTGTTCGTGTTGCATACCGGGATCCAGTGGGAGTACCTGCCGCAGGAGCTGTGCTTCGGTTCAGGCATGACGTGCTGGCGTCGGCTCGCTGCCTGGAACGAGGCCGGCGTCTGGGACAGACTGCACGTCGTGCTACTGGCCCGGTTGCGAGCGGCGAAACAGCTCGACTGGTCGCGGGCGGTGATCGACTCTTCCCCCGTCCGGGCCGCTCGGCGCGGCCCAAAAACGGTCCCAGCCCGGTCGATCGCGCACGGCCGGGCAGCAAGCACCACATCCTCGTCGACGGGCAGGGCATCCCGCTCGCGGTGTCCCTGACCGGCGGAAACCGCAATGTCATTACCCAGCTGCTGCCCCTGCTCGCCAAGATCCCGTCGGGCCCGGGACTCGTGGGACGACCCCGTCGAAGGCCCGACGTCCTGCTCGGCGACCGCGGCTATGACCACGACAAGTACCGCCGGCTGGTCTGGGCGCAGGGCATCAAACCGGTCATCGCCCGCCGTGGAGTAGCGCACGGCTCCGGCCTTGAAAGCCATCGCTGGGCTGTCGAGCGCACGATTGTCTGGTTCCACGGCTTCCGACGCCTCCGCGTCCGATGGGAATGACGCGACGACATCCACGAAGCCCTCCTCGGCCTTGCGACCTGCCTCATCACCCACCGACACGTCCAACGCCTTTGTTAGGACCTCTAACTGATCGTTTCAAAATGAGATCCGGAGACAGCGAGGGCACATGCGGTGCCGCCGGTTGAGGCGAGGGCCTGTCCGGCCCTGCAGCTCTGACTCAAGCCTGCCCCACCCCCACGGCGGCCAGCAGCCGCACAGACTCGCCCGTCCAGCCTGGCCGCCGTGCATAGTGTGCTCATGGATCGATTCGCGGGTCAGGCCCGCCTCGAATGGTGGGCCAATCACGCGACGTGTCTTGAGAAGTACGACATCACCGTCACTGTCGACGCGGTCGGCGCGTGGCGAGCAACCGGTCGGCATGCCAACGCCCTCGACACGACCCAGCGTGAGGGCTGGGACTTCCTCATGGAGATGGACCCCCATTTCTCCATAGTGTTTACCGGCGAGGACAACGGCGGGATCTTGGTGAGGGTCTTCGAGGCAGAGGATGGAATTCTCACGCTCACGAAGGCGCCGGACTGGGACGGTTCGGGAGGCGTCACCTTCGACCTCCCCTGAGTTCAGCCGCCCAAGGGCAGGAACCAACTTCGCCGACCTGCCACCACCTCCGGCATGTCGCCTATCACTGATCCTTCAGAATGAGGTTCGGAGTCGGCGAAGGCAGATGAGACTGCAGGCCAGTTCGAGGAGACCTTGGTGTAGATCCGCGCGTCGTTCGTAGCGGATGCGGAGTCGCTTGAACTGGTGCAGCCAGGCGAAGGCGCGCTCGACGACCCAGCGCACCTTTCCCAGTCCGGAGCCGTGTGCGACCCCGCGTCGGGCGATCATCGGCTTGATGCCGCGCTTCCACAGCAGACGGCGGTACTTGTCGAAGTCGTAGCCTCGATCGGCATACAGACGACGGGGCTTGCGGCGGGGGCGTCCTCGCCGGCCCCGAATCGCTGGGACGGCGTCCAGCAGCGGCAGCAACTGGGTGACGTCATGTCGATTCCCACCGGTGAGCGTGACAGCAAGCGGTGTGCCGTGGCGGTCGACGATCAGATGGTGTTTGGAGCCGGGACGGCCACGGTCGACAGGCGAGGGACCGACGTGATCCCCCCTTTTAGGGCCCGGACATGTGACCCATCCACGGCGCAGTCGTCCAGGCCCAGAACGTCAGCGCGGCGCAGTTCGGCCAGGAGGGCGGCATGCAGACGCGGCCAGACGCCGGCCTCGGTCCAGTCCCGCAGCCGGCGCCAGGCCGTCACCCCGGAGCAGCCCACGGTCTCGGCCGGGACATCGCGCCAGGCGACACCGGTCCGCAGTACGAACATGACGCCCGCGAGAGCCGCCCGGTCCGGAACCCGAAGTCGACCCGGGTGGCGACGGCGCCGTTCAGGAGCGGACGGCAGCAGCGGAGCCACCCGGTCCCACAGGTCATCCGAACAAGATCAGCACGCACTCGGAACACCCTGCCGACCAAGATCACCCGAGCGCAAGACCCACAGCTCAACTCATTCTGAAACGATCAGTAAGCCCACCACTCCGTAGGCATCTCCCGCACGAGGTAGCTCCACGGATCGTTCCGAAGAGCCGGTGGTGGGTCTTCCTCGTACAGGTGGCGAGAGACCTCCTGGCAGACGAACTGCGTGAGCCCACGGAGGGTCACCCGCAGGTGCTCCCAGCCGTGCGTGTCCTCGACAACTTCCACGAATCGTTCTGGACGACGCGCATCGTCCGTGACGTGTGACAGGGTGTTCCTGCGTGCCCCGAAGCGGCTGAAGTGATTGTTGAGCTGGGAGAAGACTGGCTGTGAGAGCAAGGGCCGCGATTCCACTAGCAGTTCCAGAAGTGCTCGGCCGCCATCCCCGGCCCCCGGTTTCAGTGCCTCTGCGATCCCGTAACCGCGCCAGTAAGTGGACGTCTGCATCATCTCGGGCCACGGCTCGGCCATGCCCTCCAGCGCAAGAACGTGGTTGACGAGCCCGAGGTACGCCGCGACGAGGTTATCGTCGTCAGGCATGCTTGCCGGAGCGACGGGTTCGACCGGTACGTCAGTCGAACTTAGGCTGACGACTGTGCCGAAAGTCCACCCATATATGACCGGGTTGAGGACCGATGGCAGGGGCATCTTGAGGTCGGGGACCTCGCTGATCGCACGCCTAAAGACGTTCGCCCTGAGCGCCGAACTCAGCGTGTTGTCGTCGCCTGTGTTGCGAAGGCCGGCCAGTATCCAGGTAGCCAGGAGGGCATGCTCGGAACTCCCCACCGAGATGTTCCCGACGCCTTCCGCACCGGCCAGTTCCAGCTGCATCGCCCAGTACTCGTCGTAGGCGTCGGCAGCGGTACTCAGCCACGCGGGGGCGTACCCGATCTCGCTCAGCCGCTCTTCGATGTCGTCGTACCACTGCTTGTCCGCGGCAAGCAACCGGTACAACTCCGCCTAGACGAGGGGTGAAAGCGTGCAGCTCATGCCGTCCACAAGACCTGCTCCAATTGGTCCGCCAACCCCACGTCCGGATCGACGTCCCCTTCGAACTCGAGGGCTTCTGCAGGGATCGGGAATCTCGCGATGTCCGCCCTCCGCAAGGACGGAACCGTCATGCCCCGCAAGAACATGCGCCTCCTGGTCTGCCCCTCGCGCCCGTTCAGGAAGTGCGCGAGCGCAGGTCCTTGTGACTGGTCACGCAACCGGAGGACGAAGATGCCCGGATCCGCGACGGCCGGGCGTTGTGCGACGGTGGCGTACGAGTACTCGCCCACGCGGGAGATCAGGAGGTCGCCCGGGGTGATGAGGGTGACGGCGGTGGACTGCGGCGCGGCCCATCGCCGGGTCGGACGGCCCCCCAGGACACTTACGTCCACGACCGGAAGCGTGCCCGGCAGTTCTGTCGGCACCTCGAAGCTGCGGGTTGAGCGGGACGGCTTCATCTCGCGTACGAAGGAACCGAGCGGTTCGCCGTCCTCCAGGAGCTCGGGACGAGGAGTGGCGAGCATGATCCCCCAGTCGTCCCGGAGCCGAAGGTCGGCCGTGACCCACCACGTCGACTCCGACGGCTCCTCCTCGCGATGTGTTTTCGCCTCGATCGAAGCCAGCACTCCGTCGAGCCGCTGGACCTCCACAAGGGGCGGCAGGGGCACGCCCATCTCCAGCAAATCCGGCATCTTCACGGACGCCATGGTGGTACCTGTCGCCAGCGACGCCCGGCGAGCTTGTCCCGCCGGCGAGTTCAACACGGCCCAGATCCACCGGGAAAGCACCGGTTCGAGAGGCCGGAGGGCTATGAACCGGGATGAGAGGAGCGCGCCGTTCAGCTGGTCGTCGACAAGAACGGCCGGCCCGGACGGCGAGGGCGGCACCAGGACATCACCACGCCGAAGGCCGCGCGTCCCGATTGTGAATGCCTTGCCTTGGTACTTGGTGCTCCGGCGCCGAATCGCCCCGGTGCGCGCCACCAGGCCAGCGGGCGCGATGACCGGGGAACCAGCGGTCGCGACACTCCCCGCCCGGACAGTGGTAACTAGTTCCCGCAATGGGACCACCGGCGCCGCTGTCGGCCAAGCGAAGGTGGAACCAACCAGGCGTCCTGGATCCCAGTCGGCCTCGCCCCGCAGGTCAACTGCCAAGAAGCTGCTCATGACCGTCCTGCGGTACGTGGCCGGTCGTCTTCTGCGTCGACGAACTCCAGGACGGCGTTCAGCCCGGGACCTTCCGGGCCGAGTTGCGTCTCCCAGTCCTCACCGAGATGGGTGACCAGCGTCTCCGCGGGCTCAGTGCGGTCGATGACGACGAGAACAGAACGGACACCGGTGCCCGTGATCGCTCCTGCCGGAAGCCCGATAAGAGCGGCTACGTGGAAGTTCTCGGCCAGGAACATCCTGTACGCCGCGTACCGGTCCGCGAAGGTGAACGAGTGAGCGATATTGCAGGACAGCGCGTCCTCCGGGCTTCAGCGCCCGCACACACTTGTCCAGCGCTGCGACATAGCCCTCGGACGTGGTCGATCCGTCCAGGAGAAGGTGGCGGTCGGCCAGGGAGAGACCGACAGGCGGCGCCGTGACAACGACGTCGGCATCCGCGAGGCCCCTCTGGAAGGAGTCGCCCTTCTCGATCACCACGTGCCTCGGCGCGTCCCGACCGATCCCTTCCGCGAGTTCGGCGAGCTGTGCGTCGAACTCGTAGCCGATGAACTCCGCCGCGACGCCTTGCTCCGCAGCATGGTCCAAGGCCGCCCAGAGGAACGATCCGGTTCCGCAGAACGGATCCAAGACGGTGCCAGCCAGATGCTTCTCCACCAGCGCCGAAACGGCGGAGGCAACCACTCGGGGTGAGCTGAACTCTCGGTGTCTGCCACGAGAGGCGAACTCGGTCAACGCGTCCCGCTTCGCGCGCCAGAGTACGTCTGCCCGAACCGGCACGAACCCACCGTCGGGCAGTTCGATACCCGGCCTCCCATTTCGGGAGGACGTCAGGACGTTCCCGGAAGGAAAGTACCGGTCGGCTGAGACCCCGGAGTTGCGGAGACGGTCCGCCTCGAACCACAGACGTTGCACCAGGAGGGAGGTAGCCAGCGACCGGTCGGTGACCAAGCCTTGCGAGCCGTGCTCGGGCAGAGTCGGGCCGTCGACCGGCTGCAAGGAACGGACACCACGGTCGGCCTTGAACCACTGCCCATTGATCACCGCGTAGTGCTCGAGCGTACCCAGCAGGTCCCGGCTGCCCGCCAGGGAGGGAAGGACGAGCTCGGGCTGCCTGAGTTTCTTGTACTCGACAACCGCCCACGGCACGAGTTCCCCGTCGGCATTCGACGCCCACGCCAGTACATCCGGCCGAAGGTTCGACAAGTTTTCAAGCCGCGGCTCTACCTGCAGAATCGTGTAGCCGACGGCACGCATCGCGGCACGAACCTCGGCGATGTCGGACCTGTGATTCGGCATGGGGCTCCCGTCCCTTCTGCCGCCTTCCGCAACAAGGCAGCCCGGCAGGCTATCGCGTCTGATCATGCCCTGCCAACGGAGGCGCGACGGGTACGGAGGCCGGTCCGCGCCTTCGACTCGGGCAGCGGTGTCGAGGCTGGGGCGCGACTGGCCCGTGCGGCCCCGGAGACACGAAGTGACACTGGCGTTGACCTGCACCCTTCCGTCCGGTACATGGTTCACGCGGTGGAACTCGGCTGGACGGCCCGGGCGGGGTGGTGTGCTCAGTAGGTCGACCGTCCGCGTCAGTCGCTGGAAGAAGAGGGCGTCGATCGCCAAGCCGATTCGGACCTTGTCAAGCGTCACACGAGTGCAGGCTTCGGCCGTGCCCGCTTGCTGTCGAAACGACCTCAGGCAGCGGAGGGGTGGTGCGCGATCAGTCCCCGCGCGAGATGTTCGGCAACTTCCTCGGCTCCGGCCTGCAGGGCCGCCAGGGTGACGGACTCGTCGGGTTCGGTACGCAGGGCGAACGACCTGCCGAAACCGGCGAGACTGGCTGTGCGCCGTGACTGACGTGGGTCGAAGGTATCGATGCTGGTCATTGCGGGCTCCGACACGCCAGCAGTCACCACGATGCAGTCCTGCCTGATGATGTTCAACGCAATGGTGAACCTGAGCAGTTCGGCGATCTGCTTGGGCAGGGCGTTGGAATCGAGGATCGGCCCCATACTGTCCTGGGGAAGCAAGGCCCGGGTGGAGAGCTGGCCCGTCTTGTACAGGCGGACCTCTACGAGCTGGCCCGGGCGGGGCGTGTCCCACGTAAGGGGGCGGCTGGCAGGGACGGAGACGGCCATATGGCCCTGCGGCCGGGAAGAGTTTAGGGGGACATCGTCTTCGACCATACCGGTCGCGCGTATACGGCCCGTCAGCGATTGGCCGAGCGCCTCCAGTTCCCTGGCTGAGTAACCAGCAGAGTCCAGCGGTAGGACGTGCAGCTCCAAAAGGGTGGTCACGCCGGCGGTCTGCAGACCGCCTGTGCCCTCCTCAAGGGTCCAGTGCAGGGCGGGTGGCTGGGCCAGCTTGGCGAAGGCCAGGGGGGACGGGCCCGACTCCAGCTCCCGGATCTTCCCGGCGACCTTAGGGAGAAGATCCGCGGCCGTGCGGAAGCTGTCGCGGAATACCCCGGTGGCGTACGCCTCCACTACGCGTACGAACGCGTGCTGATTGGGCTCGAAGGTCACGTCCAGCTTGCGATAGACGAGGCGGGGCATACCTGCTTGCTGGGCTGCTACCCACTCGTCATGGGTTGCTGACTGCCCCGTCTCGGGGAACACGTGGCCGTAGTTCGGGCCTAGGAGGAAGAGGCACGCGTCGGCGGTCGACAGAGCTTTCAGGCAGGCTTCCCGGCTCGGCGTGGTCTGAGCTGAGAAGTCCTCGAACCGGACAGGGGTGTGACCGAGAGCGCGGACCAGCCCGTCAAGGGCGTCACGCTCCTCCTCCAGACCCTTGCGGGCGCTACTGATGAAGATCCTCACGTTACGGTGTCTCCACTGCTGAGGGTTCTGCTGTGAGGCGAACTGGGTGGCTGGTGCCGGCATTCAACTGGGGGTTTGATGGCCGAGACGTCGGAAGAGGCGATACGCGCCTATTGGAAGGAGCACCGAGAACAACTGCGGCAGTGTGAGACCCAGCGCTCCACATTGACGAACCTCCTGCTCATCGTCACGGCAGCCCTGAGCGGTCTGATCGTCCAGCAGAAGTTCACGCTGAACGTTCTGCCTTTGTGCCTCTTCGTCGCGACGACTGGAGTCTACGGGGCTGTGGCGGTGGCCAAGTACTACGAGCGGGCCTCCTACCACCTCACCCAGGCACGGGCGTTGTCCCGAGACCTGGCGGACCGGGGCGTGCTGGGGTCCGATGAAGGGCTCGCCCGGGCACGCGCGGCGCACTACCGCGCGTTTCCCCGGCTGCACCGGCTTCGGCTTCACCGCCTGTGGGTAGGGCTGCACCTCGCTATAGCCCTCTACGGGCTCGCCCTCCTTCTCGTCTGTGTGATTGTCGCCTGACGACTCAGGGAGAAGGAGCACAACACACGTGCGGCGCTCTGGTGCGGTCAACTGCCGCCTGAGCAGTAGTTGTCGCACTGCCTGCCTGGACCCCGTGATCCGCTCTGGTTCTTCGCGGCACCGCCAGGTTGTCTCCACAGCACTCCCTTGCTCTGAATGAGCTGCCCCGAGTTTCGTAGCGTCCGATCTTGATTGGTTCAGGCGGACTGCGGGATTTGCTCCTGGCTCCGCCAGAAGGCTTCTTCGTCCGCTCCCACGACCGGCCATGCGCAATCCGTCGCGGCTGTGCTTCTCCAGCGGTTCAGCTCCACCCAGCGAGCGTGGCGCGCACCTCGCCCGTCGGCTCTTGCTGCACCAGCTCGACGCATGGGGCGTGCCGCACGGTAGCGAGGCATCTGACACCGCCGCGCTGCTCGTCGCGGAAGTCGCTGCCAACGCCGCCCCGCACGGCCGCCTTCCGGCCGGTACATCGAGGTCGCCGCCGAGGTCCTCGGCCGGACCCTCTTCCCGCGCGTTACCCCTGCCCTACGTGCTGATTCGGCGCAGGGCGAGGAGCGTCGCGTCGTCGGTGCGGGTCGTCCAGGCGGGCCGCGAGGTGGTCGACGTAGTCCTGGAGTCCGGCGTGGCCGGCGCCTGGGGCGGCTTCCCGGAAACAGGTTGCGCAGCTACGAGAAGGCGGCGCGTGTCATGGTCCGGGTCGGCCGGACGACGTTCGATCAGGGCGGTCCGAGCACTTCAGGACGAGGTCACCGATATCCTGCGGCGTGGCGATGGCGGTGCAGGTCGCGCCGGGGCAGGACACCCAGAGAGAGCCCGGGCCCGCCGCCGTGGGTCGGTAGCTGGGTGGCGTGACCATCGTGCATCAGGAGGGGGCGCGATCTCCCGTGCAGGCCCAGCGAAGCAGCGCGCATGCCCGCGCTGAAAATCCTGCCTGAACAGGTGGTGCCTCGTCGAGGCATGTGAGGGGGCGGTACGTGTGCCGGTCACCCGAATCGTCGGCCGGCCGGACGGAACCGGCGTCGGCGACGCCTTCCCTCACGGCTTTCCGGTCGTCTCCAAGCCCCGCACCGACCTCGAGTCCCGCGGTGTCACCGTCGTCGAGAACCGAGCCAGCCTCGCCCGGCTCCCGTTCGTCGCCGAACTCGCCGTCCTCTACGGCATCCCCGGACGGGGCTTCGCCCCGCCCCTTTCCCACAACGAGAGCCTGGGCGTCGTCCGAATCGCGGTGACCGACCTTCACCTCGCCCGGTTGGCGCGACCGGCTCCCGATCCGGACGAGGGCGGAGGCCGCAGAGTGCTCCTCGTTGACGCGCTCGCCGCTGACTGGCGCCTGCGTGACCACTCCCGGCCCGGGAAGACGGTCCGGGCGGAGTGCGCAACGGCTCCCCGTTTCATCGGGCCCGTCGGGGCCAGCAGGTATGGCGTTCGGTCGACCGGACGGTCGGCCCCGAAGATCCGCCCAGGGCATTACTGACATGGGCGGAGCGGTATTAGGGTTGCTCTCCGAGCGGTGCCCTGACCGCTTTCGAGGGGGAAACGGTCGTCGCCCAGGGCATCGGGGGTGAGGGGAGCCGCCGTGCAGGCGCTGTACGCCGTCAGTTTCGACATCCGGTCCGCCCAGGAGCAGCCGGGCCGCGTCTACGAGAGCCTTCGCGGCCATCTCGCCGACTGGCTCGGCCACCACGGACGCGTACCGGCACCTTCGGTGGCCGAACTCGACCGGGATGGCCGGGCGGTGCTCGTCGGCAAGTTTCCCGGCCATGGTGACCGCACAGTGAGCTGGACCGTGGCGGGCGACGAACTCACCCGCGCGCTGCGCATGACCATCCATCAGCCGCTGTCTACTGGACCGGCCCAGTTCGTCACCCGGGTCACGGTCTCCGAGTGGGAGGAAGGCGGTGGCGGGCTCAGGATCGTCATGGGCAGGGAGATCCCCGACGGTTGGATAGCACCGGTGCAGGATCCACAGCTCAAGCGCCCGAACCTGCTGCGGGCGGTGCTCGGCGACCAGGAGCTCGAAGTGCGGGTGCTGAGCCAGCTCGCCACGGGGCGGTACGAGAGGATCCGGGAGGAGAGCCATGCTGACGTACTCCTTGATGTCCTGGCGCTGCGCACGCGGCTCCCCATTCTCCTGATACATCCCAGGGACCAGGCGGGATGGAGCGCGGCGGCCGACGCTTCGGGCCAACTCGCTGGCCTGGCCCAGGTGGTGACCCTGAACTACGTGACTGCACAAGCCGTCCGGCGAACCCACGAGCAGTTGGCCGTACCCAGCGGTGGCGCCCGGCTGGTCTGGCCCGACCTCGGCTTGGAACACCCCTCGTACTCGCGTGAGGAGGTGTCCCAGACGTCCTTCGTGGAACGGCGATTGATGCTGTCGCTCGCCCATCTTTCTGTCATCGCCCGTGGCAGTGACACGGCGTGGGAACGTGCGCGGCAGGCTTCGTACCGCGCGGGAGCCCGTAGGGCGGCGGAGCAGTTGTCGCGCGCCCAAGCCGCCGGAGACACGACCGCCGAGCTCGAAGCCCTGCAGAAACGTGTCCGGCAGCTCGAAGAGGACGCCACGTCCTGGGAGGACATGGCACAGAGCTGCATGGAGGAACGCGACAAGGCGCGAGACGATGCCGCCACCGCTGAGGCCCTGCGTCAGGACCGGGACTACTGGAAGAACGAGTACTTGGGCCTGTCGAAGGGCGGGAGCGGGCGGGCGGCCACATTCGATGCCTGGAGCGAGATCCCTTCTTTGGGATCGGATGCCGTGCTCACTTTCGAAGCTCTCGCCAAGGCGTCGGAGGAGCACATCGTGTTCACGGCGAAAGCGGCACGCGCCTGGAAGGACTCCCGCTACCCGTACCCCCAGGAGATGACCGACCGGCTGACCGCCCTCGCGCAGGCTGCGATGGACCTGTACTCCAATTCCGGCAAGATGCCCAGGCTGGCCCAGTGGTTCTACGACAACCACGGACTGAAATTCGCGCCCAACGACGAGAAACTTAGCAAGGACAAGGACAAGCGTTATTTCACGTTCAACGGGAAGCGCTGGGACGGATTGCCGCACATCAAGGTACGGGACGCCGTCTCGCCCAACGAGGTCGGACGCATCTACTTCGCCCTCGACTCCGAGGAGAAGCGGTTCATCGTGAACCATGTGGGACTGCACCTGTAGTCGGCCCTGGCCGGCACTTTGGCGGCCTGTTCACCGACTGTCGGCTGTGACGCTCGTTTGACGCTCCAGGTACCCACACGCAGGATGGCGAGCTGAGAAATGGTGTCTGACCTGGGCTTTTCCGTGACTCGCCCAGGCCAACGTCTTTTCGATACTCATCACGTGAAGAGCGCGGTGCACGGAAGCCCTTGCTCCTGGTTCAAAGTCCCAGAAAAGTCCCAGGGACTCCGTCACACCCCACCTTGACTCGCATTTGTGCAGGTCAGAAGGGGTGTGACGGTGCCATTCTTGCGGGCTTTCAGATGTCCCGGAAGATCTCGATCTGCGCGCCCACCGAGTTCAGCCGCTCCGCCAGCTCCTCGTAACCCCGGTTGATCACATACACGTTGCGCAGCACCGACGTGCCCTCGGCCGCCATCATCGCCAGCAGCACCACCACCGCCGGCCGCAGTGCGGGCGGGCACATCATCTCGGCGGCGCGCCAGCGGGTGGGGCCCTCGACCAGGACGCGGTGCGGGTCCAGGAGCTGGAGCCTGCCGCCGAGGCGGTTGAGGTCGGTGAGGTAGATCGCGCGGTTGTCGTAGACCCAGTCGTGGATCAGGGTCTTGCCGTGCGCGGCAGCGGCGATCGCCGCGAAGAACGGCACGTTGTCGATGTTCAGCCCGGGGAAGGGCATCGGGTGGATCTTGTCGATCGGCGCCTCCAGCTTGGAAGGGCGGACCGTCAGGTCCACCAGCCGGGTGCGGCCGTTGTCGGCGGCGTACTCCGCCGTACGGTCGCAGTCGACGCCCATCTCCTCCAGGACCGCAAGCTCGATCTCCAGGAACTCGATCGGGACCCGGCGGATCGTCAGCTCGGACTCGGTGACCACCGCGGCGGCCAGCAGGCTCATCGCCTCGACCGGGTCCTCGGAGGGGGAGTAGTCGACGTCCACGTCGATCTCCGGCACACCGTGCACGGTGAGGGTCGTCGTCCCGACCCCGTCGACCCGTACGCCGAGCGCCTCCAGGAAGAAGCACAGGTCCTGGACCATGTAGTTGGAGGACGCGTTGCGGATGACCGTCGTGCCGTCGTGCCGCGCGGCGGCCAGCAGCGCGTTCTCGGTCACCGTGTCGCCGCGCTCGGTCAGCACGATCGGGCGGTCCGGCCGGACCTCGTGGTCGACCTGCGCGTGGTACAGCCCGTCGGTCGCCGCGATCTCCAGGCCGAAGCGGCGCAGCGCGATCATGTGCGGCTCGATCGTGCGCGTGCCGAGGTCGCAGCCGCCGGCGTACGGCAGGGTGAAGCGGTCCTCGCGGTGCAGCAGCGGGCCGAGGAACATGATGATGGAGCGGGTGCGGCGCGCGGCGTCCGCGTCGATGGCCTCCAGCTCCAGCCGCTCGGGCGGCAGGATCTCCAGGTCGACGCCGTCGTTGATCCAGCGGGTGCGCACACCGATGGAGTTGAGGACCTCCAGCAGCCGGAAGACCTCCTCGATGCGGGCCACCCGGCGCAGCACGGTGCGGCCCTTGTTGAGCAGGGACCCGCAGAGCAGCGCGACGCAGGCGTTCTTGCTCGTCTTCACGTCGATGGAGCCCGAGAGCCGGCGGCCGCCGACCACACGCAGATGCATGGGTCCGGCGTAGCCGAGCGACACGATCTCGCTGTCGAGGGCCTCGCCGATACGGGCGATCATCTCAAGGCTGATGTTCTGGTTGCCACGTTCGATGCGGTTGACGGCGCTCTGGCTCGTGGCCAGCGCCTCGGCGAGCTGACTCTGTGTCCAGCCACGGTGCTGACGGGCGTCACGGATGAGCTTGCCGATACGGGCGAGGTAGTCGTCTTCCATGTCTGCACGCTATCTCAGATATGAGATGACGCTCGTGCCGGGGGTGTGGGGTTCGGGTGACGGTCGGGTGCCGGACCGCGGGCGGGCGCCTGATTGAAGGGTCAGCCGCGCCCGGCGGCCCGGCGTGCGGAGCTCCGCCGAACGGGTGAGTCAGCTGCGACGGCTGCGCTTGGTGGTCCTGCGCCAGCCGAAGGGGCCGGGCAGGTCCATCGACGTGGTGCGTCGGCCGGTGCTGCTCGTGGTCCGCCTCGGCCCGTGCCGTCCGCCGGAGGTGACGGACCACGAGCGGCGGTTGATGTTCAGCCGGACGCCCGGAAGGATCTGGAAGCTCTTACGGAAGGTGAGCGGCATTCTGTGCCTCCTCTGTCAGGAGTACGCCTGTCCCGAAGCCGCCGGGTCATGCGTGCCGGCCCGTGATCCGGGGCGTCGGTGTCCCGCCGGGCCCGGCCCCCGCAGGGCGTTGGCCAAGGGGGCTGTCACGCGCCATCCGGTCGCCTCGTACAGCGCCCGCCCCTCCGCCGACGAGGCCAGCAGTCCGACCGTCGCGCCCTGTTCGGCGGCCGCGTCGGTGAGCGCGCGCATGATCAGGCGGCCCAGGCCGCGGCGCCGGTGGGCGAGGTGGGTCTCGACCTTGTCGACGACGGCGGTGGCGCCGGTGACGGCCGTCTGGCCCCGCGCGGCCTGCGTGCCGTCGGCCGCGCACACCCGGGCGTGGGTCACGCCGTCGCGGGTCCAGGTGCGGAGCCGGTAGCCGTCGGGGAGGAGGGGCGGGAGGGCCGGGGTGCGGGCGGAGTGGAGCGGGGCCGACATCAGGTGGCCCGGTTCGCCGGAGAGGGACCAGCCCGGTGCGATCCACGGCGCGAGCGCCTCCGCCCGTACGAACGCCTTCAGCCGGACACCGGGCCTGGTCGTGCCCGCGGTGACCTCGCGTACGGTCGCGGCGTCGGCGGTGGTCAGGACGTGGCTCACGGCGTGCCGGGGAGGGCCCGTGGTCACGGTGAAGCCCCAGGGCGCGGGGTCCGGCTCGGCCGCTCCCCGCGAGAGGGCCCAGCCGTGGACCCATGCCCGTACGGCCTCGGAGGTGGTGGTGAAGTGCACGGCGCCTTCCCGGACGGGGGTGGATCGGCGTCGAAATCTACCGGTCCCGCCGCGCGCGTCATCGCGGACCGGCGCGGGACACGGACGCCCGGGCATGACCGCGCGGCGGCGATGTACTAGAGTTATCTCGACATCGAGATATCTGCCGAGGCGCACCGCAGCCGCCGCTCGGTAAGGGTTACCTAACTAATCCTTACCTTAGCGGATGGTGGGGGCCGCAGGCGGCGCCGGCCGCACATGAGGCGCGGCGCGGTTGAACGCGCACATTGAAGAAGGAGACTGTCGTGTCGGCGAACAGCTTCGACGCCCGCAGCACGCTGCAGGTGGGCGACGAGTCGTACGAGATCTTCAGGCTGGACAAGGTCGAGGGCTCCGCGCGCCTCCCTTACAGCCTGAAGGTGCTGCTGGAGAACCTGCTCCGCACCGAGGACGGCGCGAACATCACCGCCGACCACATCCGGGCGCTGGGCGGATGGGACTCCCAGGCCCAGCCCAGCCAGGAGATCCAGTTCACGCCGGCTCGCGTGATCATGCAGGACTTCACGGGCGTCCCCTGTGTCGTCGACCTCGCCACCATGCGTGAGGCCGTCAAGGAGCTCGGCGGCGACCCGGCGAAGATCAACCCGCTGGCCCCGGCCGAGCTGGTCATCGACCACTCCGTCATCGCCGACAAGTTCGGCACCAACGAGGCGTTCGCCCAGAACGTCGAGCTGGAGTACGGCCGCAACAAGGAGCGCTACCAGTTCCTGCGCTGGGGCCAGACCGCCTTCGACGAGTTCAAGGTCGTCCCCCCGGGCACCGGCATCGTCCACCAGGTCAACATCGAGCACCTGGCCCGCACGGTCATGGTCCGGGGTGGCCAGGCGTACCCCGACACCCTCGTCGGCACCGACTCGCACACCACCATGGTCAACGGCCTGGGTGTGCTGGGCTGGGGCGTCGGCGGCATCGAGGCCGAGGCCGCGATGCTCGGCCAGCCGGTCTCCATGCTCATCCCGCGCGTCGTCGGCTTCAAGCTGACCGGCGAGCTCCCGGCCGGCACCACCGCCACCGACCTCGTGCTGACCATCACCGAGATGCTCCGCAAGCACGGCGTCGTCGGTAAGTTCGTCGAGTTCTACGGTGAGGGCGTCGCCGCCACCTCCCTCGCCAACCGCGCCACCATCGGCAACATGTCGCCGGAGTTCGGCTCCACCGCCGCGATCTTCCCGATCGACGACGAGACGCTGAAGTACCTCCGCCTGACCGGCCGTGACGCGCAGCAGGTCGCGCTCGTCGAGGCGTACGCCAAGGAGCAGGGCCTCTGGCTCGACCCGGCCGCCGAGCCGGACTTCTCCGAGAAGCTGGAGCTCGACCTCTCCACGGTCGTCCCCTCCATCGCCGGCCCGAAGCGCCCGCAGGACCGCATCGTCCTCGCCAACGCCAAGGCGCAGTTCGCCCAGGACGTCCGCAACTACGTCGCGGACGACGAGGAGGCGGGCAAGGAGTCCTTCCCGGCCTCCGACGCCCCGGCCTCCTCCAACGGCGTCCCGACGAACCCGGTCACCGTGACCGCCCCCGACGGCACGACGTACGAGCTGGACCACGGCGCCGTCACCGTCGCCGCGATCACCTCCTGCACCAACACCTCGAACCCGTACGTCATGGTCGCCGCGGCGCTCGTGGCGAAGAAGGCCGTCGAGAAGGGCCTGACCCGCAAGCCGTGGGTCAAGACCACCCTCGCCCCGGGTTCCAAGGTCGTCACCGACTACTTCGACAAGGCGGGCCTGACCCCGTACCTCGACAAGGTCGGCTTCAACCTCGTCGGCTACGGCTGCACCACCTGCATCGGCAACTCCGGCCCGCTGCCGGACGAGGTCTCCAAGGCGGTCAACGACCACGACCTGGCCGTCACCTCGGTGCTCTCCGGCAACCGTAACTTCGAGGGCCGGATCAACCCCGACGTCAAGATGAACTACCTGGCGTCCCCGCCGCTGGTCGTCGCGTACGCCCTCGCCGGTTCGATGAAGGTCGACATCACCAAGGACGCCCTCGGCGTCGACCAGGACGGCAAGCCCGTCCACCTCGAGGACATCTGGCCGACCGAGGCCGAGGTCAACGACGTCGTGGCGAACGCCATCGGCGAGGACATGTTCAACAAGTCCTACCAGGACGTCTTCGCGGGCGACGCCCAGTGGCAGGCGCTCTCGATCCCGACCGGTAACACCTTCGAGTGGGACTCCGAGTCCACCTACGTGCGCAAGCCCCCGTACTTCGAGGGCATGACGATGGAGACGTCCCCGGTCGAGGACATCACCGGCGCCCGTGTCCTCGCCAAGCTGGGCGACTCGGTCACCACCGACCACATCTCCCCGGCCGGTGCGATCAAGGCAGACACCCCGGCCGGCAAGTACCTCACGGAGCACGGCATCGAGCGCCGTGACTTCAACTCCTACGGCTCGCGCCGTGGCAACCACGAGGTCATGATCCGCGGCACGTTCGCCAACATCCGCCTGCGCAACCAGATCGCGCCGGGCACCGAGGGCGGCTACACCCGCGACTTCACCCAGGGCGACGGCCCGGTGTCGTTCATCTACGACGCCTCGCAGAACTACCAGGCCGCGGGCACCCCGCTCGTCATCCTGGCGGGCAAGGAGTACGGCTCCGGCTCGTCCCGTGACTGGGCGGCCAAGGGCACCGCGCTCCTGGGCGTCAAGGCCGTCATCGCCGAGTCCTACGAGCGCATCCACCGCTCGAACCTCATCGGCATGGGCGTCCTCCCGCTCCAGTTCCCCGAGGGCCACACCGCCGAGTCCCTCGGCCTGACCGGTGAGGAGACCTTCTCCTTCGCCGGCGTGACCGAGCTGAACAACGGCACCACGCCGCGCACCGTCAAGGTCACCACCGACACCGGTGTGGAGTTCGACGGCGTCGTCCGCATCGACACCCCCGGCGAGGCGGACTACTACCGCAACGGCGGCATCCTGCAGTACGTGCTCCGCAGCCTCATCCGCAAGTAGAGGCACCGCGAAGTGAGCGAGGGCCGCACCCCGGTGGGTGCGGCCCTCTCCCGTTAGGCTCGAAGGTCTGATGAAGAACACCCTCACCTCGCCGGCGGCCAAGGCCGGACACGAGTCCGTGCGCCGTCACAACCTCAGCCTGGTCCTGCGGACCGTCCGCGCGGAGGGGGAGGTCACCCGGGCACGGGTGGCGAGCCTCGTGGGACTCACCAGGGCCGCCGTGTCCTCACTCGTCGAGGAGCTGCTCGCGCTGGACTGCCTCAGCGAGTCCGGCAAGACCTCCAGCGGATCGGCCGGACGCCCCGGCACCGTACTGAAGCTCTCCAGGACCGGCCCGGCGGGGCTCGGTGTGGAGATCAACATCGATTACGTCTCCGTGTGCGCCGTCGACCTCACCGGCACCGACCGCGTCCGGGTCACCGAGCACACCGACCACCGGGACGTCCCGCCCGCCGAGGTCCTGGCCCACGCCGCCCGGCTCACCAACCGTGTCATCGCCTCCACGCGGGAGCAGGAGCTGCGGGTGGTCGGCGTCGAGCTGGCGCTGCCCGGCCTCGTCTCCGGCGGCGTCGTCCGGCAGGCACCCAACCTCGGCTGGAGCAGGGTCGCCGCCGAGGGCATCTTCGGGCAGGCGCTCAGCACACTGCGCCCGGCCGGACGGGCGCTCGCCGTCGGCTCCGACAACGAGGCCAATCTGGCCGCCCTCGCCGAGCTGTGGTTCGGCGGACTCGGCGGCGTACGCACCTTCCTCTATCTCACCGGTGAGATCGGCGTCGGCGGCGCGCTCGTGGTGAACGGCGAGATGCTGCGCGGCGCCCACGGTTTCGCCGGGGAGATCGGCCATGTCGTCGTCGACCCGAAGGGCCCCCTCTGCCGGTGCGGCGCGCACGGCTGCCTGGAGCAGTACGCCGGCCGGGCCGCCCTGCTGCGCGCGGCCGGGATGGACCCGGACACCGGCGTACGCGGGATCGCCGAGCTGGAACAGCGCGCTGCGGCCGGCCAGAAGAAGGCCCTCGGGGCGCTGCGCGAGGCGGGGGACAGGCTGGGCGTGGTGCTGGCCGGCGCGGTGAACCTCTTCGACCCCGAGGCCGTCGTCCTCGGCGGGATCTACCGCGGCCTCATGCCGTGGCTGGAGGAGTCCGCGGACGCCCAGCTCACCGCGCGGGTGGTGTCCGGCCGCTGGCACGAGAACGGCAGCCGGCTGCGGGCCTCCTCCGTCTCCGGCGACGCGGCGCGGGGCGCGGCGGCCCGGGTGGTGCACGAGGTGCTGGAGAACCCGGCGGCGTACGCCCTGCGATGAGGGCGTACGCCGGTGCGGAGGCCGCGGCTCAGCCGAGCTGGCGGCGGTCCTCCTCGGTCCACTTGGCGGTGTCGCGCGGTTCCACGTACGGCTCCTCGGCCTCGGGGTGGCCGCCGTCGATGGCCCGCTGCCGGGCCATCTCCGCGTCGAATTCGAGGCCGAGCAGGATCGCCAGGTTGGTGATCCACAGCCACACCAGGAAGATGATCACGCCCGCGAGGGCGCCGTACGTCTTGTTGTACGAGGAGAAGTGCGACACGTACAGCGCGAAGCCGGCCGAGGCGACCATCCAGAGCAGCAGCGCGAGGAAGCTGCCGGGGGTCACCCACTTGAAGCCCCGGCCCCGGGCGTTGGGCGCGGCCCAGTACAGCAGCGCGATCATGATGATGACGAGCAGGACCAGGACCGGCCACTTCGCGATCGACCAGGCCGTCAGGGCGGGGCCGCCGACACCGAGGGCGGAGCCGGCCTTCTGGGCGACGGGGCCGGTGAACACCACGATCAGGGCGCTGACGACCGCCAGCACCATCAGGGTCACCGTCAGCGCCAGGCGCAGCGGCAGCACCTTCCACGCCGGCCGGCCCTCGGGCATGTCGTAGACGACGTTGGAGGAGCGGATGAACGCCGCGATGTAGCCGGAGGCCGACCACAGCGCCAGCAGCAGACCGACCACGGCCATCAGCGACCCGGTGCCGCCGTTGCCCTGCAACTGCTCCACGGCGCCGGAGAGGATGTCCCGGACCGGCCCTGGCGCGAGTTTCTGGAGGTTGTCCATCACCTGCCGGGTGGCGGACTCGCCCGCGATGCCGAGCAGGGACACCAGGACGAGCAGGGCGGGGAAGAGCGAGAGGACGCTGTAGTAGGTCAGGGCGGCGGCCCGGTCGGCGAGCTCGTCGTCGGTGAACTCACCCACCGTGCGCTTGAGTACCGCCCACCACGACCTCCTGGGCATCGAGGCCGGCCCGTCGGGTGCGTCGCGCTCCACCTCCGGGTCCGGACCGACGTGGCCGCCGTGGGTGTGCTGAGCCTGTGGTTCCGGTGTTCGTGCCATGGGTGTCCGGTTACCGCCCAGGCCGGACGGAAACCGGTCGCGCCGGATTCGCCCGGGCACGGTCCGCCGGTCACCGGTGACCCGTACGGGCCCGGGGAGACGCACAGGGGCCTGAGGGAGACGCACAGGGGCCCGGGGCAGCTGTTGTCCGGCCGTCCCGGGCCCGCGAGCCTTATCCGTGCCGGTCAGGCCTTGTGCGCCGCGATCAGCTGCTGATACCAGCGGTAGCTGTCCTTCGGGGTGCGCTCCAGGGTGTCGTAGTCGACCCGGATGATCCCGAACCGCTTCGCATAGCCCAGCGCCCACTCGAAGTTGTCCAGCAGTGACCACACGTAGTACCCGCGTACGTCGACACCCGCGTCCATGGCCGCGCGCAGGGCCGTCAGATGCGTGCGCAGGTACTCCACCCGGTCCGCGTCGTGGACGGAACCGTCCGCCTCGACGCTGTCGAACTCCGCCGAGCCGTTCTCCGTGATGTGCACGGGCGGCAGGGCGTCGCCGTACGTCTGCTTGAGCACGGTCAGCAGATCGGTGAAGGACTCCGGGACGACGGGCCAGCCCATCGCCGTCGTGCGGACGTCCGGGTAGGTGCCCTCCGCGTACCGGTTGTCCGTGGCGACACGCAGCGCCGGGTCCGCCTCGCGGTGCGGGGCGGCGCCGACGACGATCGGCCGGTAGTAGTTGATGCCCAGGAAGTCCATGGGCCGGGAGATCAGCTCCAGGTCGCCCTCGCGGCGGAAGTCCTGGCCGGTGATCAGCTCACCCCAGGTCTCCTCCTCGGTGGCCGGGTAACGGCCGGCGAGGAGCGGCTCGGTCCACACCAGGTTGTGCTGGGTGTCCGCGCGGACGACCGCGGCGAGGTCGGCGTCCGACTCGGTGGCCGGGACGTTGCGGTCCAGGTTGAGCGTGATGCCCGCCTCGCGGACGCCCGCCGCGCGCAGCGCGTTCATCGCGTGGCCGTGGCCGACGAGCAGGTGGTGGGCGGCGGCCAGCGCGCCGCGGCCCTCCCGGGCGCCCGGCGCGTGCCGGCCGACCGAGTAGCCGAGGAACGCGCTGCACCAGGGCTCGTTGAGGGTGATCCAGCGCGGCACGCGGTCGCCCAGGTGCTCGGCGACGATCGCCGTGTACTCGCCGAAGCGCTCGGCGGTCTCGCGGACCCGCCAGCCGCCCTTGTCCTCCAGGGCCTGCGGCAGGTCCCAGTGGTAGAGGGTGGCGGCCGGCTCGATGCCCGCCTCCAGCAGCGAGTCCACGAGCCGGGAGTAGAAGTCCAGCCCCTTGGGGTTCACCGCCCCGCTGCCCGTCGGCTGGATCCGGGACCAGGCGATCGAGAAGCGGTACGACTCCACGCCCAGGTCACGCAGGAGCGCCACGTCCTCCGGGTAGCGGTGGTAGTGGTCGCAGGCGACGTCACCGGTGTCGCCGCCGTCCGTGCGGCCGGGCGTATGGCTGTAGGTGTCCCAGATGGACGGGCCGCGGCCGTCTTCCTCCACGGCGCCCTCGATCTGGTACGAGGCCGTGGCCGCGCCGAAGACGAATCCGGGCGGGAAGACCGGGAAGTCACTCATGGAAACCCTCACTTGACCGAGCCGCCGGTGATCCCGGCGGCGATGTACTTCTGGGACAGGACGAGGAGGACCGCGGCGGGCACGGCCGAGAGCACGGACGCGGCCATGACCGAGCCCCAGTCACCGACGTGCGCGCCGATGTACTGGTAGATGCCCAGGGTGATCGGCTTGACGTCGTCCGTCGTGTTCAGCGTGAGCGCGAACATGAAGTCGCTCCACGCGTACAGGAAGGAGAACAGCCCCGCGGTGATCAGCGAGTTGCGGCTCATCGGCAGGACGACCTGGACGAACGTACGGATGCGGCCCGCGCCGTCGACCTCGGCGGCCTCGATGACCTCACGGGGGATCGACACCATGAACGAGCGCATCAGCACGATCGCGAAGGGGATGCCCAGCGAGGCGTCCGCCAGCATCAGACCGAAGTAGGAGTTGACCAGGCCGAGGTCCACGTACGCGCTGTACAGGGCGTTGGCGATGACGATGCCCGGCACCATCTGGGTGATGAGCGTGCCGAAGACGATCGTCCTGCCGCCGCGCAGGTTGAACTGCGCCAGGCCGTACGCCGCCGGTGCGGAGATCGCCAGGCAGATCGCCACGGCGCCCAGCGCCACCGCCAGCGAGGTCAGCAGGTTGGTGCCCTGGTCGGTGAGGGCCGAGGTGAAGCCGGAGAAGTCGATGCCCGTCGGCACCGGGCCCACGTCGACCAGGCTCGCGTCCGGCTGGAGGGCGGTGTTGATCATCCAGTACAGCGGGAACAGCATGACCGCGAGGACGACGAGGCCGAACACGGTCGCACCCCAGCGGCGCCCGGGCCGGTGGACGGCGGCGGGAGCCGGGGCGGCGGGGATCTGGGTGGTGGTCGCCATGCCGGTCACTTCCCCTCGTTGCGGTTGACCCGCAGGTAGAACACCGCGAAGACGGCGGAGATCAGGATCAGGATGTTGCCGACCACGGCACCGGCCCCGAAGTCCATCTGGACGAAGGAGTTCTGGTACGTGAGCGTGCCGAGCGTCTGTGTGGAGTCGGCGGGGCCGCCGTCGGTGAGGGCGAGGACCAGGTCGAGGATCTTGACCGTCGACATGAAGCCGAGCACCAGCACCACGGTGATGACGGGCTTGAGCATGGGCAGGGTGACCGAGCGGAACGTACGCCAGGCGGACGCGCCGTCGAGCGCGGCTGCCTCGCTCAGCTCCTTGGGGACCTCCTGGAGGCCGCCGTAGAGGATCACCATGTTGAACGGGATGCCGATCCAGATGTTCACCAGGATCACCGAGATCAGCGCCATGCTCGTGCTCGTCAGCCACGGGGTGTCGCCGGGGAGGCCGACGGTGCCCAGGAAGGAGTTGAGGACCCCGGTGTCCTGGTCGAAGATGCGCCGCCACACGATGCCGGAGACCACCATCGGGACCAGCCACGGCAGCAGGATCAGCGAGCGCAGGATCCCGTTCAGCGGGAAGCGGCGGGTGAAGAAGACGGCGAGGGCCAGACCGATGCAGAACTGGCCGACGAGCGAGCCGACGGTGAAGAGGATCGTCTGCCAGAGGGCCTTGCCGAACAGCCCGTCGCCGAAGACGTTGCTCCAGTTGTCGAAGCCGTTGAAGGGCGCCTCACCGGTGAAGAACGTGGACGGTGAGTAGTCCTGGAAGCTCATCACGATGTTGCGGACGAGCGGGTAGCCGAAGAACAGCGCCATGAAGATCACGGCGGGGGCGATGAACCCCCACTGGGCGAGCGACTTGCGCCGCCTGGCGCTTTGCGGGTTCACCGGCCTGCCGGCCGTACCGGCCGCGGGGGCCTTCGTCCCGGCGGGCGGCGCGGCGGCCGGGGCTGTGGTGGATGACATGGTTCGTTACCTCAGTTCCCGCTCGTGACCTGCTGCTGGGCACGCTTCAGAGCGGCCTCGCTGGACTCGCCGGTGAGCGCGGACTGGAAGGCGCTCTGCAGGGCCAGCGACACGGACGACCAGCGCGCGCCGACCTTCGCGGTACGGGAACGGGCCGTGGCGACCTGGTCGGCGAGCGCCGCCAGCTCGGGGGTCTTCTTCCGCCAGATGTCGGCCGCCTTGGTGTTGGCGGGGACCATCCAGCTGTTGATGGCGTAGGAGATCTCCTCCTGCTCACCCGACATACAGCCGATGATCTTCGCGGCCGTCTTCTCACGCTCGGTGTCACCGGTGTTGGGCACCGTCAGCACACCGCCGCCCAGCGGCCCGACCGAGTCGTCGCCCGCCTTCGGGACCGGGATCTCGGCGATGCCCCAGTCGAGGCCCTTCTTGGAGTTCAGGGTCTCGACCTGCCACGGGCCGTTGATCATCATGGCCGCGTTGCCGGCCATGAACTGGTCGTTCACGTCGGCCTGCGTCCAGTTGACCGTGGACTTGGAGAGCGAACCGTCCTTCAGGAGCGCCTTCCAGTAGTCCAGGGCCCCGGCCACCTCGGGGGTGTCGAGCTTCGCCTCGTCGCCGCCGTTGGACCACATGAACGGGGTGAACTGGAAGACGCCGTCCTCCGCGCCGCCCGCGCTGAGCGCCAGTCCGTACCGCTTGCCCTGGGTCAGCTTCTTCGCCGTCGACTGCATCTCGGCCCAGGTGGTGGGCACCTCGAGACCGGCCTTGTCGAGGGTGTCCTTGTTGTAGAACAGCGCCAGGGTGTTCACCGTGCGCGCGGCCCCGTAGTACGTCCCGTCGAACGAGCCGAAGTCGACGATCCCGTCGGGGATGTCCGTCGTGGTGAGCCCGAGGTCCTTCAGCGGGATCAGCCCGCCGGCCTCGGCGAAGGTCGGCATCTCGGAGGCGTCCAGCTGGAGCACGTCCGGCAGCGACTTCGAGGAGGCCATGCGCAGCGCCTTCGTCATCAGCTGCGAGGCCGGAACGCTCTGCTGCTCGATGGTGACCCCGAGCTCCTTGCTGCAGCGCTCCAGGGTGTCACCGTCCCAGCGGTGGTACGACTCGTCGGTCGAGGAGTTCATGACGGTGTAGACGTCCTCGTCCCGCTGCTGCCCGCACCCCGACAGAACGGTGCCGGCGACGATCGCGGAGACGACGGTGAGGGGGACGACGATCCGCCTGGTGCGACGGCTGCGGCGTCCGGTCCGCCCGTCCGGGGAAGGTTCTGTCACGGTGGTGCCCTTGCGGTGAGAGGGTGGCCGGGCCCATGGGAACGCTCCCACGGGATGTTCGTCAAGCCCCTGCGCGGATCCGGCGGAGTCACGGCGGGACGTTCCCGGGCTGCCCGGCGGTGGTGGTGTGACCGTCGGGGAGCCCGGGGGTGGGGTCAGCGGACGCCGATGAGGTGTTCCATGGCGAGCTGGTCGAGGGCTTCG
>NZ_JAERUC010000035.1 GCF_016745505.1 Streptomyces silvae
TCGGTGTGAACGAAGCGCTCTCCCACTGAGCTAATCGCCCGGGAACGGGTTGAACCATACAGGGCTCGGAGCCCTGGGTTCAAACTCCTACTCAGTGGCGGACTGAGTAGCCGTACGCATGCACGAGGGTGTGGCCGCCGACACACTCCCGTACATGAGACATCTGCCGCCGCCCGCCGAGGAATTGGCCCTCCTCGATCATGAACTGGCCCGGCTGGACGCCCGCCGGCTGCAGTTGCTGAACCGCCGTGCCTGGCTGCTGAGCGTGCTGCGCGCGCCGGCCACCCCGGCTCCCCCGCCGGCGCCCGCCGTCCGGCCGTACGTCCCGGCCGCCCCCTTCGCCCCGGTGGCGCCCCCGGCGCCGGCCCGTGGGACGCAGAACGTGCTGCTGGTCCTCGGTGGTCTGCTGCTGACGGTCGCCGCGGTCGCGTTCACCCTGTTCAGCTGGGGCGAGATGGGGATCGCCGGACGTTCGGCGGTGCTGGCCGTGGTGACGGCGGGTGCGCTGGTGGCGCCCGCGCTGCTGCTGGCCCGCAGGCTGCCCTCGACGGCGGAGGCGCTGGCCGTGCTGGCCCTGGTGCTGACGGTGCTGGACGCGGTCGCGCTGCACGCGGTCGCGGCCCCGGAGTCGGACGGTCTCGTGTTCTCGGCGGTCGCGTCGGCGGTGCTGGCGGCGGTGTGGACGCTGTACGGGCTGCTGCTCGGGCGGCTGCGGGTGCCGTTGCCCGCGGCGGTGGTGGCGGGGCAGCTGCCGCTGGTGCTGACCGCCTGGGCGGCGGGCGCGTCCGCCACCGGCTTCGGCTGGGCGCTCCTGGTGACGGCGGCGGCGGACGTCGCGGTGGTGTCGTGGGGCCGGGGGCTCGCGGTGCGGGTCACGGCGGCGGTCGGGGCCGGGGTCACCGGGCTGTTCGCGCTGCTGATCGGTCTGGGGCTCTCCGTGTCGGCCGGCAGCGCGCTCGCGGCGGTGGGCCCGGGGGCGCTGCTGCTGGCGGGCGCGGGGGTGGCCCTGGCGGGTGCCTGGCGCGCCCCGAAGGAGTGGGCGGTGACCGCGGGAGCGGTGGCGGGCCTGGCCTCGGTGGCCGCGGTGGGCGGGGTGCTGCGTACGGGGCTGCCGTGGGAGTGGGCGGTCGTGGTGTATCTGCTGTGCGGTCTCGCGCTGCTGCCGGTGCCGCGCCTCGGGGTCCCGCGGCCGGTGGGCCGGGGTGTGATGGGGGCGTCGGCCGCCGTCACGTCGGGTGCGCTGGTGTGGGCGCTGCCCCTGGTGGCCGCCGCCGTGCTGGGGCCGGTGTCCGTGCCGGCGGATGTGTGGTCCGGGGCGCCGGAGGGGTTCCGGGGCGCGCTGGGCCAGTCGGTGCCGTCGGGTTCGGCCGCGTCCCCGGTGGTGCTCGCGGTGGTGGCGGGTCTGGCGGCCGCGCTCCATGTGCGGTGGCCGGGCTCGCTCCCGGAGAAGGGGTGGCGCGTCGCCGCAGCAGCCGGAGCGGTGGTCCTGGGCTGGGGTGCGGTGCTCGCGCTGCTCGCGGTGGCGGATGTGCCGTACGCGGCGGCCGTGGGTGTGGAGCTGCTGATGGTGGCGGGGCTGCTGGCGCTCGCCGTGCGGCGGGGACCGGACGGTGTCGCGCAGGCCGCGCAGGTGTGCGGGCTGGTGGGCGCGGTGAGTGTGGGGCTGCTGTCCCTGGCCGCCGAGCCGGCGACGTACGCGGTGTTCGGGGTCCTGCTGGTGCTGTTCGCGGGTGCGGCCGTCCGGTCGGCGTCGGCCGTGGTGCGCCCGGTGCTCGCCGTGGGGTCGGTGCTGTGCGCGATCGTGGTGGCGTCGGCGGCGGGGGCGTCGCTGGGGTGGGGCGCGCCGCAGTCGGCTCCCGTGGTGCTGGTGGTCCCGGCGGTGACGGTGCTGCTCGGGGCCCGGCTGAGGGGGACCGCGGTGGCGGTGGCGGTGGAGGCCGCCGGGGCGTTCGGGGCACTGGTCGCGGTGGCCCTCGCGGTGACGGACGCGCCGTTCCTGGCCCTAGTCCTGGGGCTGAGCGGGGTGCTGGCCTCGGCGACGGCGCTGCGGCCGGAGCGCCGCCGGGCGGCGGGGTATCCGGCGGCGGCGCTGTTCGTGGCGGCGGCGTGGGTGCGGCTGGCGGCCTCGGGGGTGTCGGCCCCCGAGGCGTACACGCTGCCGGTGTCCGTGGCCGCGTTCGCGGTGGGGTGTCTGCGGAGCCGACGGGACCCGGCGGTGTCCTCCTGGACGGCGTACGGTCCGGCGCTCTCGATGACGATGGTGCCGAGCCTGGTGGTGGCGTGGACGGACGGCGGCTGGCTGCGGCCCCTGCTGCTGGGCGCGGCGGCGCTGGCGGTCACGCTGGCGGGTGCCCGGCTGCGGCTCCAGGCGCCGTTGGTGCTGGGCGGTACGGTCCTGGCGCTGGTCGGCCTGCACGAGCTGGCCCCGCATGTGGTGCAGGTGCTCGACGCGCTCCCCCGCTGGGCGCCCCCGGCGCTCGCCGGGCTGCTGCTGCTCGCGGTCGGTGCGACGTACGAGCAGCGGCTGCGCGACGCGCGCCGGGTGCGGGAGAGCCTGGGCCGGATGCGCTGATCCCGCGGGTCAGTCCGGCATCCGGTCCCCGACGAGGGCGAGGTTCTCGATGGCGGCGAGGCCGTAGAGCGCGGTGTCGTTGGTGTAGACCCAGTCGGCCTCGGTGCCGGGGACCGTGGTGACGGGACCGGTCACCTCCTCGGTCTTCCAGGGGGCCGATTCCCTGTACCCGTCGCTGTTGTAGAACTTCTCCCAGGCGCGGGCGGCGAGCTTCTCGTCGCCCGCGCGGACCGCGGCGTAGGCGTCGAGCCGTGAGTGGCCCTGGAAGAGGATGAGACTGCCGAAGTCGGAGCCGTAGCGGGCCTTCTGTTCGGCCTTGGTCGCGTTGAAGTACCGGCAGTAGTCGAGGTAGGCCTCCTCGAACGTCGGTACGTCGTCCCCCACGAGGTCGATGAGTTCGGCGCACAGCTCGTTCAGGCCGAAGACCGCCGAGAGGTGCGAGACGCTGACGACGGGCTCGGCGGCGACGGCGAACTTCCCGGTGTCGAGGTCGTACAGGCCGCTGCCCTGGACGAATCCGTTGGGCTGGGCGGCGATGGTCTCCATCGTGCCGAGGACGCGGGCCCTGGCCTTCGCGGCCTGCGGGCCGCCCCGCTCCCATTCGGTGAGCCAGGCGGAGACCAGTCCGCTCCAGTCGGTGCCGAAGCCGATGGACAGGGCGTGGCGGTCGGGTGTGTAGGGCTCGGTGCGGATCTTGCGGAGCGGGTCGAGGACGAGGAAGGTCTCGTCGGAGTCGACGTTGGCGCGCATCAGGTCGCCGACGCGTTCGTCGGCGGTGAGGAAGTAGTAGAAGCGCCGGTAGGTGGTGTTGGCGATGCGCTGCTGTTTGGCGCTGTCGGCGTAGTGCTGGATGCCGTGGCGGGTCCCGAGACCGGCCCACTCGCCGAGGTGGTAGACGTCGACCTCGCCGGTGTGGCGGGTCATGGCCTCGGCGAAGCGGAAGATGTCGGCGCGGCCGGAGCGCAGATAGGCGTACCAGAGCCAGAGGTCGGGCGACAGCTCGGAGTTGTCCCAGGCGTAGCCGCCGACGTCGTAGCGCCACTGGTGGCGGGCGGGGTCGTAGGAGTGCATGACGTCGCCGTAGTCCCAGAAGCCGTACCAGCGCCGCATCTCGACCTGGTCCTTGTAGTACGTGAAGAGGAAGTCGAGGTGGTCCTCGATCTTCGCCTTGGCCGGGGTCGAGCGGTCGACCGGGGAGAACAGGCCGCCGAAGACCTTCGCGCCGGTCAGCTGGGAGGGCGGCGCGACGAGCTGCGGGAGGGTGCGGACGGCCTCGGTCTGCTGGGCGAGGGCGGTGGCGCCGGGGGTGGAGTCATGGGCCCAGAAGAGGAGTTCGCTGGTGCGGGCGATGCCGTAGGGGGTGCCGAAGCCGGGTTCGTAGTCCTCGTAGGTGATTTCGAGGCCGTCGAGCTGTTCGGCGTACGTGTCCTGGCCCAGGCCGTCGTGGTAGAAGCGCAGGTCCATCGGTTCGGCCTCGGGCGACCAGAGCCACACGGTGACCTCGGCGGCGTCGGTGTGGGCGTCCCGGATGTCCAGCTGGGCGGGGAACTTCTCCCAGAAGTCGCGCAGCCCGAAGGCGAGTCCGCCGCCGGCCCCGCCGACGTATCCGAAGCCGGAGGCCCGCCGGCCGCCGCCCGCCGCGATCCAGCCGTGGCCCTTCTTGGTGCGCTTACGGAGGGAGAAGCCGTCGGCGGAGAGCTGGCTCAGGGTGTAGTCACCCCAGGTGGGGATGAGGTGGAGGCGGCTGGTGACGCGCTGGTCCCAGGTGGCGGGGTCGGGGAGCTTCGTGCCCTCGAACTGGGCGGCCTGGACGGCGGCGCTGGGGTCGCGGCGCAGCCCGGTGATGCCCTTGACGGCCTCGCGGAGCATGCCGGTGCCCTCGCCGCCGATGCGGATGTGCCGGTCGTAGGCCTCGTCACGCAGGGGGACGGTGAAGCGGACGCCGAGACCGCGGATGAAGTCGCCGCTCGCCTTGCCGGGTTCCTGGGTGCCGTCGAAGGTGATGGTGTGCACCATGCGGAAGGACTCGGCGCCTGCGTAGAAGTAGAGCCGGACGGAGAACGGCAGCCAGGAGCGCTTCCCCCTGCGGTGCTTGCCCTCGATGCGGACGACGGCGCGCACCGGGCCGCTCTGTTCGACCTCGGTGGTGGTGACGGCGCTCTCGAACCGTTCGTACGTCTCGCGCCCCTGGTCGCCGTCCTCGATCTCACTCTGCCGGATCAGGACGAGCCGTCCGTCCTTGGCGATCTCGGTGGAGCCGCGGGTGAGGGAGGTGATGAGCGAGGAGCCGGTCTTCCCTATCTTCGCGGTGATGACGCCGGTGGAGACGGCGATCGTGGAACCGGTGCTCTTCACGCTGACCTTGTGCGCGGGTGCGGCGGGTGTGCCCGGGCCGAGGAGGAATTTCCTCGCGCCCGCGGCTTCGGGGCCCACGGCGTGCGCGGTCCACTTCGCGGAACCGTCGGGCCAGGTGGCGGTCGTCCATGACTGCACGGGGACGTCCTTGCCGTCCTCGGTGGTCAGCGCGAACGTCTGGTCCTTGGGGTGGCGCCCCTTGGGCCAGGGCACACCGAGCGTGGAGCCGGGGGCCGCGCCGAGGCCTCCGGACTCCAGCCAGGTCAGGGTGACGGGTTCGCCGGTGGGCTCCGCGCCCGGGGCCGCCGACGCGGGAGTGGTGCCGGGGGACCAGCTGAACTGTGCGGCCGCGCCGGCCGCTGCCGCGGCCTTCAGGAGCGTTCTGCGGGGCATCCTGGACATGGGTGTGCCTCTCTCCGTGCGGATTCGGAAAAATGGGACGTACGGGAAAGCGTCAGCGGGCGGGCCGGCGCGCCCGTACGGCGGTGGCCGCGGCGGCGACGGCCCCGACGACGGGGACGGCCAGCGGCAGTACCAGGGAGCCGGACAGCACGACGACGGCCATCCCGCAGACCAGCAGCAGGGAGCCGGCCGGGTCGCGGACCGTGTCACGGCCGGCCCCGGCCAGGAGGGTGCGCCAGAGGGCGCCGGGCTCCCAGCAGGAGGCGGCGCGTACCACGGCGACCAGGAGACCGATCATGGCGAGGATGCCGACCGCGCCGACGAACGGCCCGCCGGGCAGCCCGGCGCGGACGGCCGCCAGGTCGAGCAGGAGGAGTCCCCCGGCGGCCCACACGGCCGCGCCGACGAGCCATCCGCCGCGGGCGGCGGTCCGGGCGTCATGGGCGAACTCGCGCAGGCCACCGTGCTCGCCGTCGAGGTAGCGGCGCAGGTGCCGGGTCCCCGCGGCGAAGGCCGCGGGGAAGGTGACCAGGGGCAGGGCGGCGACGGCGATCCACACGCCGACGAGCAGGCATTCGGAGAACAGGGCGAAGCGGTTCATGAGGCGCGGACGCCCGGCCGGGGTGCGGGTCTTGATCGCCACGGTCTCAGCCCTTCAGACCCGAGGTGGCCATGCCGTCGATCAGGTACCGCTGGAACGCCACGAAGAAGGCCAGCACCGGGAGCAGGGCGACCAGGGACATGGCGACCATGCCGCCGTAGTCCGCGACCGCGTCCTGGTCGATGAACATCTTCAGCCCCATGGAGACGGTGTACTTGTCCGGCTCGTTGAGGTAGAGCAGGGGGCCCATGAAGTCGTTCCAGGCGTTGATGAACGTGAAGATCGCGCTGGTGACGAGCGCCGGCCGGCAGAGCGGCATGACGATGGACCAGTAGGTCCTCAGGTGTCCGCAGCCGTCCAGCCTGGCCGCCTCGTCGAGCTCCTTGGGCAGGCCGCGCATGAACTGCACCATCAGGAAGACGAAGAAGGCGTCGGTGGCGAGGTACTTGCCGATCAGCAGCGGGGTGAAGGTGTTGATCAGCTCCAGCTTCTGGAACAGGACGTACTGCGGGATGATCAGTACGTGGTACGGCAGCAGGAGCGTGCCGATCATGACGGCGAACATGAGGTTCCGGCCGGCGAAGCGCACCTTGGCGAAGGCGTAGGCGGTCAGCGAGCAGGAGAGCACGACGCCGATCACGGAACCGACGGCTATGTAGGCCGAGTTCAGGAAGAACGTCGAGATCGGGATGTCGGCGATGCCCTCGGTCAGCCGGGCGTAGTTGTCGCCGATCGGGTCCGCGGGGAAGAGGTCCAGGCCGCCGATGATGTCGGCGCTGGGCTTGAACGAGGCCCCGATCGTCCAGACCACCGGGTAGAGGACCACGGCGAGGATGACGAGCGCACCGAGGTGCCAGGCGAGTGCGCCGGGTCCCCGGCGGCGTACGGCTGTGGTCAGGAGACTCATCGGCCGCCCTCCTCGTAGTGCACCCAGCGCTTCTGGGACCAGAACAGCACGGCGGTGACCAGGCCGACCGCGAGCAGCAGCAGCCATCCCATGGCCGAGGCGAAGCCCATGCGGCTGTTCACGAAGCCCTGTTCGTACAGGTAGCAGGTGTAGACGAGCGTCGCGTCGGCCGGTCCGCAGCTGCCGTTGCTGACGATGTACGCCGAGCCGAAGATCTGGAACGAGTGGATGGTCTCCAGCAGGACGTTGAAGAACAGCACCGGCGAGATCATCGGCAGGGTGATGTGGAAGAACCTGCGCCAGGGGCCGGCCCCGTCCACCTCGGCGGCCTCGTACAGCTCGCGCGGGACCTGCTTGAGGCCGGCCAGGAAGATGACCATCGGCGCGCCGAACTGCCAGACGGTGAGGGCGATCAGCGCGTAGATGATCATCGAGGGGTCGCCGATCCAGCCGCCGACCTCGACGCCGAACACCTTCTGCGTACGGTCGACGATCGCATCGTCCGAGAAGAGTGCGCGCCAGACGATGGCCGCCGAGACGCTCGCACCGATGAGGGAGGGGGCGTAGAAGGCCGCGCGGTAGAAGGACTGGCCCCACCGCTTCTGGGCGAGCAGCATGGCGACGGCGAGCGCGGCCGCCAGCTTGACCGGGGTGCCGATCAGCACGTACCAGGAGGTGACCTTGACCGACTGGCGCCAGCGGGGGTCCGCGAACATGTCGGTGAAGTTCTGCAGGCCGATCCAGCGCGGGGCCTCGAACAGGTTGTACTCGGTGAACGACAGGTACAGCGAGAACACCATCGGCCCGGCGATCAGGAACAGGAAGCCCGCGATCCAGGGCGACATGAACAGATAGCCGGCCAGGTTCTCGCCGCGGCCGCGCCGCTCGGGGGCGGCGGGCGGCGCGTCTCCTCCGGGACCGTTCCGCGCGGCGGCGGAGCGGTCGTCCCCTGCGGCGAGCACCCCCGGGGAGGTGTGGATGTGAGTCACCACGGTCCTCTCAGTTCGAGGCGAGGGCGGTCTTCGCCTCGGAGAAGAACTGCTTGACGGAGTCCTTCGGCGAGGCCTTGCCCAGCGACAGGTCGGCGCCGATGCGCAGGAAGGCCGCCTCGATGACGTCCGCGCCGGCGGGGTGCGGGGTGATCGGCTCCAGGACACCCGCGTCGGCGATGGCGGTCTCGTACGCGCCGATGGCCTTGCTGGGGGCGTCGGAGGGCTCGTAGGCCTCGAACTGCGCGGTGGTGGCGGGCACTCCGCGGTCGTATCCCATGATCCGGGCGACCTCGGGGTCGTGGGTCATGAAGCTGATGAAGGTCGCCACCTCGGCGGGGTGCTTGGTCCGCGCCGAGCCGCTCAGCATCAGGGAGCCCAGGTACTGGCCGGTCCTCTTGCCGTCGGTGCTGGGGATGGGCGCGAGGCCGTAGCTGCTCTTGCCCTCCGCGCTGTAGCGGACCGAGAAGTTGTCCCAGGTGAACTCGCCGGCGGAGAGGCCCTTGGCGGTCGCGGAGGCGGGCTTGATCTGCTCGACCTTGCCGGGGTCGGCGTAGAGCCCCGACTTGACCCGCTCCAGCGCCTCGGTCCAGTACGGCAGGAGTTCGGCCTCGCCGAAGCCCATGCCGTCCTCGGTGAAGAAGGCCTTGCCGTTCTGGCGGAGGATCAGGTCGTAGAGGTACATCACGCCGTGCGGTCCGGCGTCACCCGCGATCCCCTGGCCGCGCTTGATCTTCTCCAGGCCGGCGAGCCAGTCGTCCCACGTCCAGCCGATCTCGGGGGTGATGCCGGCCTTCTCGTACACCTTCTCGTCGATGACCAGGGCCATCGAGTTGCTGCCGACCGGTACGCCGAGGAGCTTGCCGTCGATCTCGGCGAACTTCTCCAGCCCGGAGCGGAAGCCGCCGAGGTCGAGGTTGCCCTTCTCCGCCTGGGGGGCGAGGTCGAGGAGGACGTTCTTCGCCTCGTACTTGCGCAGGAAGGTGACGGCGTTCTGGATGACGTCCGGGGGGTTGCCGCCCGCCGCCTGGGTGTTGAACTTCTTCCAGAAGTCCGCGTACTGCTGGAAGTCCGTCTTCACCTTGATCTTCGGGTGCTTCTTCTCGAAGAGGCCGACGCACTGCTGGATCTTCTTGGCACGGTCGTCCGCGCCCCACCACGAGTGCCGGATGGTGACCGGCCCGCCGGAACCGCTGCCCGAGCCGCAGCCGGCCGCGGTCAGCCCGAGACCGGCCGCGGAGAGGCCGGCCAGCTTCAGCAGCTGCCGCCGGTCCATGCCGTTGTTCCGAGACATAGCTCGCCCCCACCGTTCGCATTGAATCGTTTTAGAAAGCGCTTGCTGGGCAAAAGTAAGGAGCGGCAGGGGGCGCGTCAACGGTTAGGACGAAATTCCGGCGGCCGGACGGCGGGCCGAACAGCACCGGACGACGGGCCGAACAATCGGGCGGCAGGACGACGACGGGCGCACATGGAAACGCCGATGGCCCGGAAGCTTCTGAGAAGCTTCCGGGCCATCGGGCCGGGGTGGGCGATACTGGGTTCGAACCAGTGACCTCTTCGGTGTGAACGAAGCGCTCTC
>NZ_JAERUC010000003.1 GCF_016745505.1 Streptomyces silvae
GACGGCGGGACGGGGCGAGGACTAGAACGCGGCCTCGTCCAGCTCCATCAGCGAGTTGTCGACGGCCTCGGCCAGCGCGCGCTCGGACGAGACGCCCGGCAGGACGTTCGCGGCGAAGAACTTCGCCGCGGCGATCTTGCCCTGGTAGAAGGCGGTGTCCTTGGCGGAGGCGTTGCGCAGCTTCTCGGACGCCACGACCGCGCTCTTGAGGAGCAGGTAGCCGACGACGACGTCACCGGAGGCCATCAGCAGGCGGGTCGTGTTGAGGCCCACCTTGTAGATGTTCTTGACGTCCTCGCCGGTCGCGGTGAGGTCGGTGATCATCGTGCCGACGATCGCCTCCAGGTCCACCGCGGCCTTGGCGAGATGGTCCAGCGCGCCGGCGAGCTCCTCGTTGCCCTGGGCGCTCGCGAGGAACTTCTTGATCTCCTCGGAGAGGGTGTTCAGCGAGGCGCCCTGGTCGCGGACGATCTTCCGGAAGAAGAAGTCCTGGCCCTGGATCGCGGTCGTGCCCTCGTACAGGGTGTCGATCTTGGCGTCCCGGATGTACTGCTCGACCGGGTACTCCTGGAGGTAGCCGGAGCCGCCGAAGGTCTGGAGCGACTGCGCGAGCTGCTCGTAGGACTTCTCGGAGCCGTAGCCCTTGACGATCGGGAGCAGCAGGTCGTTGAGGCCGTTGAGCGCCTTGGCGTCCTCGCCCGCGGCCTCCTTCACCTGGATCGCGTCCTGGACGGAGGCGGTGTACAGCACCAGGGAGCGCATGCCCTCGGCGTACGCCTTCTGCGTCATGAGGGAGCGGCGCACGTCGGGGTGGTGCGTGATGGTGACCTTGGGGGCCGTCTTGTCCATGAACTGCGACAGGTCGGTGCCCTGGACGCGCTCCTTGGCGTACTCCAGCGCGTTGAGGTAACCGGCGGAGAGGGCCGCGATGGCCTTCGTGCCGACCATCATGCGGGCGAACTCGATGATGCGGAACATCTGGCGGATGCCGTCGTGCTTGTCGCCGATCAGCCAGCCCTTGGCGGGGTGCTGGTCGCCGAAGGTCATCTCACAGGTGTTCGACGCCTTGAGGCCCATCTTGTGCTCGACGTTCGTCGCGTACACGCCGTTGCGCGCACCGAGCTCGCCGGTGGTCCAGTCGAAGTGGAACTTCGGGACCAGGAAGAGGGAGAGGCCCTTGGTGCCGGGGCCGGCGCCCTCGGGACGAGCCAGGACGTAGTGGAGGATGTTCTCGGACATGTCGTGCTCGCCCGAGGTGATGAAGCGCTTCACACCCTCGATGTGCCAGGAGCCGTCCTCCTGCTCGACGGCCTTCGTGCGGCCGGCGCCGACGTCCGAACCGGCGTCCGGCTCGGTCAGCACCATCGTCGAGCCCCACTGCTTCTCGACGGCGATCTCGGCGACCTTCTTCTGCGCCTCGTTGCCCTCGTCGAAGAGGATGCCGGCGAACGCGGGGCCGGAGGAGTACATCCAGACCGCCGGGTTCGAGCCGAGCAGCAGCTCCGCGTAACCCCAGATCAGGGAGCGCGGGGACGTCGTGCCGCCGATCTCCTCGGGCAGGCCCAGGCGCCAGTACTCGGAGTCCATGAACGCCTGGTACGACTTCTTGAAGGAGGCCGGGACGGGCGCTGTGTTCGTCTCGGGGTCGAAGACCGGCGGGTTGCGGTCGGCGTCGGCGTACGAGTCGGCGAGCTCGTTCTCCGCGAGGCGGGTGACCTCGTCCAGGATGCTCTTCGCGGTGTCGACGTCCATCTCCGCGAACGGACCGGTGCCGTACAGCTTGTCGCGCCCGAGGACCTCGAAGAGGTTGAACTCGATGTCGCGGAGATTCGACTTGTAGTGCCCCATGGGAAGGCTCCGTAATCAATAGCAGTGGCGCGCAGCGCCCCGTGGAGGAGTGAGGATCGGGCGACGGACGGCCTGGCGTGGGTATATCACCTGACCCCTCCGATGATGCTACCCGTCAGTAATAAGACGCAACCCCTCAAGGCACAGATGTGTCCGATTACTCTTTGCGGCATGTATGGCTACGACCAGAACCCGGGCGCACAGCAGCAGATGGGCGGCGGCTACGGCGAGCAGCCGTTGTACCCCGAGCCCTCGCCGCCGTCCCTGGCCGACGCGGTACGGGCCTTCACGACCGGATCGCTGTCCGCGGAGGACTTCCAGCAGATCTTCGCCACGGCGAAGGTCTACTGCCCGCGCGGCGACAACCCGGGCTTCCTCGCCCTCCACAACACCCAGCAGCCGGTGATCCCCATGTTCACCACGCTCAAGGAGCTCCGGAGCTACGCCGGCAAGGAGTCCAAGTACTTCGTGATCACGGGCGCCGAGGTGATCGACCTGCTGCCGACGGGCTACGGCTTCGTCCTGGACATGGAGGGTGATCACCGGATGGTCTTCGACGCCAAGGCGGTGGAGCAGATGGTCGACTTCGCCATGCGCCGCATGTACGGCTGAGCAGCACCGGTTCCACACCGGCAGTCCGAGGGCCCGCACCGGCACGGTGCGGGCCCTCGGCGCTGTCCGGGTGCGGCTCTCGGCGCCGCCCCGGGGCGCGCGGGAATGGATGCCGCCTTGCTAGATGTTCACCGTTCAACTAAATTGGGCTCAAGACTCCCGGAGGTGGCTCCCATGCCCGCAGTGACCGTCGAAAACCCGCTGACCCTGCCGAAGGTCGCGGCCCAGGCCGACGCCGTCGCGCGCCCCGTGCTGACCGTCACGACGGCGCCGAGCGGCTTCGAGGGCGAGGGGTTCCCGGTGCGGCGCGCCTTCGCCGGGATCAACTACCGGCACCTCGACCCGTTCATCATGATGGACCAGATGGGTGAGGTGGAGTACGCCGCGGGCGAGCCGAAGGGCACCCCCTGGCACCCCCACCGCGGCTTCGAGACCGTCACGTACATCATCGACGGGAGCTTCATCCACCAGGACAGCCACGGCGGTGGCGGGTCCATCGAGAACGGTGACACCCAGTGGATGACCGCGGGCAGCGGACTCCTCCACATCGAGACGCCGCCCGAGGCGCTCGTCATGTCCGGCGGCCTCTTCCACGGCCTCCAGCTCTGGGTGAACCTGCCCAAGGCCGACAAGATGATGGCGCCGCGCTACCAGGACATCCGCGGCGGCCAGGTTCAGCTGCTCGCCTCCCCCGACGGCGGCGCGCTGCTCCGGGTCATCGCCGGTGAGCTCGACGGTCACGAGGGCCCGGGCATCACCCACACCCCCATCACCATGGTCCACGCGACGGTCCGCCCGGGCGCCGAGGTGACGCTGCCCTGGCGCGAGGAGTTCAACGGCCTCGCGTACGTCCTCGCCGGGCGCGGGAGCGTCGGCACGGAGCGCCGGCCCGTCCGCACCGGGCAGACCGCGGTCTTCGGCAAGGGGTCCTCGCTGACCGTCCGGGCCGACGAGGCGCAGGACGGCAACACGCCGGACCTGGAGGTCGTGCTGCTCGGCGGACGCCCGATCCGTGAGCCGATGGCGCACTACGGGCCGTTCGTGATGAACACCCAGGACGAGCTCAAGCAGGCCTTCGAGGACTTCCAGGCCGGCCGCCTCGGCAAGGTCCCGGCCGTCCACGGCATGTGACCCGCGCTCCCGTACCGGGCGTACGGTGACGGTCCGTCACCCGTACGCCCGTGCGGGAGGGACACCGCTCCCGGCCCGTGATCGGGTGGGAGGGTGTCTACCCGGAAGCCCCTTCTGCCCGACGTCGCGCGGCGGACGGCCGCCTGGTGCGGTGTGCTGCTGCTGGTCGCCGGTGTCGCGGCGGTGGCCGTCTGGTTGTGCGTGGCGCTCAAGACCGCGGTCACCCCGGTCCTGCTGGCACTCCTCGGCACGGCGCTCCTCGGCCCCGTCCACCGCTGGCTGACCGCCCACAAGGTCAACAGGTCCGTGGCGGCCGGGCTGACCTGTGCGGCGCTCGTCGCGGTCGTCGGCGGCGCCGGGTACATCGTGGTCACCGTCATGGTCGACACCGGCGGCCAGATCGTGAAGTCGCTGAAGGAAGCCGCGCAGTGGGTCATCGACCACTTCGACATCGCGGGTGTCGCCGATGTGGACGACCTGGCGGACAACGCCAAGTCCCTCTTCGAGAAGTTCGGCGCGAGCGCGGCGGGGGGACTGCTCAGCGGGATCAGCCTCGTCGGCTCGCTCGTGGCCACGGCCGTCCTGGCCCTGCTGCTGACGTTCTTCTTCCTGCGTGACTCCGACCGCGCCGCCCACCTCGCCCACGCGGTCGCCCCGCGCGGGACCGGCGCCCTGGTGGAGGCCATGGGGCGCAGGGCCTTCGAAGCGGTCGAGGGGTTCATGCGCGGCACCACCTTCATCGCCCTGATCGACGCGTTCTGCATCACCGTGGGCCTGCTGATCCTGGGGGTGCCGGGGGCGGTGGGGCTGGGTGCCCTCGTCTTCGTCGGCGCCTACATCCCGTACCTCGGGGCCTTCATCTCGGGTGCCGTCGCCGTGCTCGTCGCGCTGGCCGACCAGGGCCTCGTGATCGCCCTGTGGGCGCTGGGCGTGGTGCTCGCCGTCCAGGTGCTGGAAGGGCACGTGCTCCAGCCCGTCATCCAGAGCCGCACGGTCCAGATGCACCCCGCCATGGTCATGATCGCGCTGACCGCGGGCGCGAGCGTGGCGGGGCTGCTGGGCATGCTGCTGGCGGTGCCGCTGTGCGCCGCCGGGTTCGGGGTGATCGGCGAGCTGCGCAGGGAGGCCGACGGCCCCGGGGAAGCGGTTCCCGAGGGCCCCTGAGCCGGCTCAGCCGCTCAGTTCCACCGGCTCCGCGGACTCGTACAGCTCGAACCAGATCGACTTCCCCTCGCCCCGCGGGTCCACCCCCCACGCGTCGGCGAGCATCTCCATCAGCACCAGCCCGCGGCCGCTGGACGCCATCTCGCCGGGCCGCCGCTTGTGCGGCAGCTCGTCGCTGGAGTCGGCCACCTCGACCCGCAGCCGCCGCTCGCCCCGCTCACCCATCACCTCCGCCACGAGCAACGCGTCCCCGTCGGTGTGGACCAGCACGTTCGTGGCCATCTCCGAGACCATCAGCTCCGCGGAGTCGACCTGCTCCGTGTCCGCCCAGTCGTGCAGCAGCTCACGCAGCTGCTGCCGGGCCGACGCGACGCGCTCGGGCTCCGCCTGGGCGATGGTCATGGCCGAGCGCCGCCCCGGCGTCCTGCGCGTCCGCGCTCCCTCGCGGCGCAGCACCAGGACGGCGATGTCGTCCTCGCGGCGGTCCACCAGCGGTCCCGTCGTGTAGTGCGAGCCCGGACCGTGCACCGTCTGCACGAGGGCGTCCGCGAGCTCCTCCAGGTCCTCGGCGTTCTTCTCCAGGACCGGCTTGAGCCTGGTCCATCCGGTGGCCATGTCGTGTCCGCCGGTCTCGATGAGCCCGTCCGTGCAGAGCATGATCGTCTCGCCGGAGCCCAGGACGACGCGGGTCGTCGGGTAGTCGGCGTCCTTCTCGACGCCCAGCGGCAGGCCTCCGGCGGTCTGCCTGATCACCGCGGTGCCGTCGACGCTGATCACCACCGGGTCCGGGTGGCCGGCACGGGCGACGTCGAGGGTCCCGGTCCCGGGATCGGCCTCCGCGTACAGACAGGTCGCGAAGCGCGTCGCGTCGGACCGGTCCTCGCCGTCGGAGAGGTCGTACGTCTCGGTCAGCCCGGACAGGAAGCGCGAGGCCCGGGAGAGCACGGCGTCGGGGCGGTGCCCCTCGGAGGCGTACGCGCGCAGGGCGATCCTCAGCTGGCCCATCAGGCTCGCGGCCCGCACGTCATGGCCCTGGACGTCACCGATGACGAGGGCGATACGGCCGTTGGGGAGCGGGATCACGTCGTACCAGTCGCCGCCGACCTGGAGCCCCCCTCCGGTCGGGATGTAGCGCGCCGCCACCGTCAGCCCCGGCACATCGGGGCCGAGGGACGGCCTCATGGCCCTCTGGAGGCCCAGCGACAGCTCACGCTCCGTCTCGGCCGCACCGGCGCGGGTCAGCGCCTGAGCCAGCATCCTGGCCACCGTCGACAGTACGGAGCGCTCGTCCGGCGAGAAGGCCACGTTGTGCCGGAAGCCCGCCATCCAGGCCCCCATGGTGTGCCCGGACGAGATCAGCGGCAGGAAGGCCCAGGACTGGCGTCCGAACTCCTCGGCGAGGGGCCAGGTGGCCGGGAAGCGCCGCCGGTACTCCTCGGGCGACTCCAGGTAGATCGCCTGCCCGGTCCGTACGACCTCGGCGGCCGGATAGTCGGTCTCCAGCGGCATGTCGGTGAACGGCTTCTCGTCGCCGACGTTCTGACCGTGGTGCCCGACGACCGTAAGCCGCTCGCCCGAGACCCCGAAGACGGCCAGTCCGTCCGGCGAGAAGCCGGGCATGGAGAGCGAACCGGCGACCCGCAGGACCTCCTCGGTGGACACCGCCTCGGCCAGCGCCCGCCCCGCGTCCAGCAGGAACGCCTCGCGCGACCGCCGCCAGTCGCCGGTGAGCGGGGTCTGCGCCGCGGTGGCCTCCGGGGGCTGGGCGACCTCCTGGAGGATGCCCATCAGTACGTACGTGTGGCGGCCCGGGGTGTCCAGCGGGACCGGCTTGGACCGGGTGCGCACCGTGCGGACGACCGCGCCCTGCTCGTCCACGATCCGCATCCGGGCCTCGGCGACCGTGCCCTCCGCGATCGCGAAGTTCACGATGCCGTCGATCTCCTCCCAGTCGGCCGGGTGGAAGCGCGGGCGCACCTCTTCGCCGGGACGGACCGTGGCCTCGGCGGGAAGTCCCACCAGCCGCGCCGCCTCGGCGTCGAGCGTGACCGTGCCCGACGAGCTGTCCCAGCTCCACAGGCCGGTCCCGATCGCAGCCAGGATCTCCTCGGTGCGCATTGCCCCACTTTAGGAAGATGTTCTCCACGGTCGCCACCGAGGGAGACCGCACGGCAGCCACCCGCCTGAGGCCGCCGGACGCGCCTCGGACAGCCGTACGGCGACAATCGCAATGAAGCAGTGCGTCCACGGGCGGTAGCCTGGGGTGTCGATCCACCACCCCCGACCGCGAAGACTGGATGAACGACGATGCATCGGTACAGGTCCCACACCTGCGGCGAGCTCCGCGCCTCTGACGTCGGCACCGACGTCCGGCTGAGCGGCTGGCTGCACAATCGCCGAGACCTGGGCGGCATCCTCTTCATCGATCTGCGCGACCACTACGGTCTGGTGCAGCTCGTCGCCCGCCCCGGCACCCCCGGCAACGAGGCGCTGGCGAAGCTGACCAAGGAGACCGTCGTCCGCATCGACGGCACGGTCTCCGCGCGTGGCGCCGACAACGTCAACCCGGAGCTCCCGACCGGTGAGATCGAGATCGAGGTCTCCGAGGTCGAGGTGCTGGGCGAGGCCGGCCCGCTGCCCTTCACGATCAACACCGAGGACGGGGTCAACGAGGAGCGGCGCCTGGAGTACCGCTTCCTCGACCTGCGCCGTGAGCGCATGCACCGCAACATCATGCTGCGCTCGGCCGTGATCGCCTCCATCCGCTCCAAGATGGTGGCCCTCGGCTTCAACGAGATGGCGACGCCGATCCTCACCGCGACCTCCCCCGAGGGCGCCCGTGACTTCGTGGTCCCGTCCCGGCTGAACCCGGGCAAGTTCTACGCCCTCCCCCAGGCGCCCCAGCAGTTCAAGCAGCTGCTGATGATCTCCGGCTTCGACCGGTACTTCCAGATCGCGCCCTGCTTCCGTGACGAGGACGCCCGCGCGGACCGTTCGCCGGGCGAGTTCTACCAGCTCGACGTCGAGATGTCGTTCGTCGAGCAGGAGGACGTCTTCCAGCCGATCGAGAAGCTGATGACCGAGCTCTTCACCGAGTTCGGCAACGGCCGCGAGGTCACCTCGCCGTTCCCGCGCATCCCCTTCCGCGAGTCGATGCTGAAGTACGGCAACGACAAGCCGGACCTGCGGGCCAAGCTGGAGCTCGTCGACATCTCCGACGTCTTCGCCGACTCCGGCTTCAAGGCCTTCGCCGGCAAGCACGTCCGCGCCCTCCCGGTGCCGGACACGGCGGGCCAGTCCCGGAAGTTCTTCGACGGCCTCGGTGAGTACGCCGTCGAGCACGGCGCCAAGGGCCTCGCCTGGGTCCGCGTCGGCGAGGACGGCACGCTGGCCGGACCGATCGCGAAGTTCCTCACCGAGACGGACGTCAAGACCCTCACCGAGCGTCTCTCCCTCGTCCCCGGCCACGCGGTCTTCTTCGGCGCGGGCGAGTTCGACGAGGTCTCCAAGATCATGTCCGCCGTCCGTGTCGAGGCCGCCAAGCGCGCCGGACACTTCGAGGAGGGCGTCTTCCGGTTCTGCTGGATCGTCGACTTCCCGATGTACGAGAAGGACGAGGACACCGGCAAGATCGACTTCTCGCACAACCCCTTCTCGATGCCCCAGGGCGGACTGAAGGACCTGGAGGAGAAGGACCCGCTGGACATCCTCGCCTGGCAGTACGACATCGTCTGCAACGGCATCGAGCTGTCCTCTGGCGCCATCCGTAACCACGAGCCCGAGCTGATGCTCAAGGCCTTCGAGATCGCCGGTTACGACCGCGAGACCGTCGAGCACGAGTTCGCGGGCATGCTCCGCGCCTTCCGCCTCGGCGCCCCGCCGCACGGTGGCATCGCCCCGGGCGTCGACCGCATCGTGATGCTGCTCGCGGACGAGCCCAACATCCGCGAGACGATCGCCTTCCCGCTCAACGGCAACGCCCAGGACCTGATGATGGGCGCCCCGACCGTGCTCGACGAGACCCGGCTGCGTGAGCTGAACATCCAGCTCCGCAAGCCCGTCGCGGGTACGAAGGACAAGGCCGACGTCACGGAGGCCGTGGTGCGGGACACCGGCGCGAAGTAGGCATCGGCGGTTCCGCTTCGGTTCCACGTGAAACAGCCCCCGGCCATCCGGCCGGGGGCTGTTTCACGCGTAGGGCGGGATCCTCCGGCGGCCCCTCGGTGAAGGGCCCGGAACCCGGGCGGGTCCGGGGTCCTTGCCTGCGTACGGGTGGACCCTGCGGGACTTTCCGGCGCACGGGTGCGCGAAACGGGTACATCCGGATGGCCCCGGTTCCGATTCGGCGCCGTCGGGCCCGGCAAGGACTGGCACGGGAAGTGCTCGTCCGACCCCCACCGAGGAGTTCCGTACCGTGTCCGTCCCACGTCGTCCGTACGTCCTGCTCGTCGCCCTGTTCCTGCTGGTCATCGGCTGTTCCGCCGGGGCGGTGCAGACCACCGACCCCTCCGCGCCCCGGGGCGCGGCCGGTCCCGGGGCCTCACCCGGACCACCGCGCCCCGTGGAGAGCCTCCGGCCCCCCGCGGAGATCCCGGATCTGGGCCCGCAGACCCGGGCGCAGATCCCGGCCACGGCCCGGCAGGCCCTCGTGGTGACCGGCCAGGGTCCCGATTCGAACCGTTCCTCGGCCGTCCTCTACAGCCTCGACGACCCGGCGCTCGGCTGGAGACCCGGGGCGGGCCCGTGGCCCGCCCACAACGGCATGGAGGGCTGGACCGGCCATCACCTCGCCGACGACCTCCGCTCGCCCGTCGGGGTGTTCGGCCTCACCGACGCGGGCGGCCGGCTGCCGGACCCGGGCGCGCTGCTCCCGTACGACGAACAGCACCGCTTCGCGGTGAGCGGCGAGGGCTTCCTGGGGGAGCCCCTCGAAGGCTCCTTCGACTACGTCGTCGCCATCAACTACAACCGGACCCCGGGCACCAGCCCACTGGACCGCACCCGGCCGCTCGGCGCGGAGCGCGGCGGCGGCATCTGGGTCCATGTGGACCACGGCGGCCCCACCCAGGGCTGTGTCTCGCTCACCGAGGACCGGATGCGGGAGCTGCTGCTCACCCTCGATCCCGCGAAGTCCCCGGTGATCGTGATGGGGGACGCCGCTTCGCTGGCCCTGTGACGACGGGACACGCGCCGGTGGACGACGCGGAGGAGCCCGGGTCCCGATGTGTCGGGGACCCGGGCTCCTGCCGTGCGTACGCCGCTTACGCGGGCTTCTCCTCCAGACGCGGGAAGAGCACCGCGCCCTTCGTGACCGTCGCGCCGACGGGCAGCTGACCCCAGCGGCCCGCGTCCTGCACCGGCTGGTCGGCCAGGGCGCCCAGGGACGCCTCGGCGCCCAGGGACTCCCACAGCTTCTGCGAGGTGTCCGGCATGACGGCGTTCAGCAGGACCGCGACACCGCGCAGGGCGTCGGCCGCCGTGTACAGGATGGTCGCGAGCCGTGCCTGGCCCTCGGGCGAGGTGTCCTTGGCGACCTTCCAGGGCTCCTGCTCCGTGATGTAGCCGTTGACCTGCTTCACGAAGTCGAAGATCGCCAGGATGCCGCCCTGGAAGTCCAGCTGCTCGCCGATCTTCTCGTCGGCGGAGGCGACGGCCTTGGCCAGGCCCTCCTGGACCGCCCGCTCCGCGTCACCGGCGGCCGTGGCCTCCGGGAGCGCACCGCCGAAGTACTTGCCGACCATGGCAGCGACGCGCGAGGCGAGGTTGCCGTAGTCGTTGGCGAGCTCGGAGGTGTAGCGGGCGCTGAAGTCCTCCCAGGAGAACGAGCCGTCGCTGCCGTAGGCGATGGCGCGCAGGAAGTACCAGCGGTAGGCGTCCACGCCGAAGTGCGAGGTCAGGTCCTGGGGCTTGATGCCGGTCAGGTTCGACTTGGACATCTTCTCGCCGCCGACCATCAGCCAGCCGTTGGCGACGACCTTGCCGGGCAGCGGCAGACCCTGCGCCATCAGCATGGCCGGCCAGATGACCGAGTGGAAGCGCAGGATGTCCTTGCCGATCAGGTGGACGTCCGCCGGGAAGGTTCCGTCGAACTTCTCCTGGTTGGCGCCGTAGCCGACCGCGGTCGCGTAGTTGAGCAGGGCGTCGATCCACACGTAGATGACGTGCTTCGGGTCCCACGGCACCGGGACGCCCCAGTCGAACGTGGAGCGCGAGATCGACAGGTCCTGGAGACCCTGCTTGACGAAGTTCACGATCTCGTTGCGGGCGGACTCGGGCTGGATGAAGTCCGGGTTGGCCGCGTAGAACTCCATCAGCTTCGGGCCGTACTCGCTGAGCTTGAAGAAGTAGTTCTCCTCCTTGAGGAGTTCCACCGGCTTCTTGTGGATCGGGCACAGCTTCGTGCCGTCCTCGGCCTCGATCAGGTCGCCGGGGAGCTTGTACTCCTCGCAGCCGACGCAGTACGGGCCTTCGTACCCGCCCTTGTAGATCTGGTCCTTGTCGTACAGGTCCTGCACGAACTCCTGCACACGGTCGGTGTGCCGCTTCTCCGTCGTACGGATGAAGTCGTCGTTCGCGATGTTCAGGTGCTCCCAGAGGGGCTTCCAGGACTCCTCGACGAGCTTGTCGCACCAGGCCTGGGGCGTGACGTTGTTCGCCTCGGCCGTGCGCATGATCTTCTGACCGTGCTCGTCCGTGCCGGTGAGGTACCACACCTTCTCGCCGCGCTGGCGGTGCCAGCGGGTGAGCACGTCGCCTGCGACGGTCGTGTAGGCGTGGCCCAGGTGAGGAGCGTCGTTGACGTAGTAGATGGGGGTCGATACGTAGTAACTCTTCACGACGTCGCCCCCTTGCTTCTCGGATCCAGTGGCCGCCATGGTCGAAATCCTAACGGTCCGTGGGAGATCCACTCACATCGATAACCCTGCCCCGGGCGGCGGAGAGCTTTGCGAAACATCCTTTCCCGTACCAAAGACGCATCCTGGGAGGAGTGGGCACGCGTGCGCGAGGCAGGGGACAACACGATGCGGGTACTGGTCGCCGAGGACGAGGAGATTCTGGCGGAGCTGGTGGCGACCGGGCTGCGGCGGGCCGGATTCGCCGTCGACACCGTGTACAGCGGTGATGCCGCGCTCGCCTACCTCGGGCTCCACGACTACGACGTCGTGGTCCTGGACCGCGACCTCCCCCGGGTGCACGGCGACGACGTGGCCCGCAGGCTCGTCTCCGCCGGCTCGCGGACCAGGATCCTGATGCTCACGGCCTCCGGGACGATGGAGGACCGGGTGGAGGGGCTCGACCTCGGTGCCGACGACTACGTGAGCAAGCCCTTCGAATTCCCCGAGCTGGTCTCCCGGGTGCGCGCCCTGCGGCGGCGCAGCGCCCGGCCCGTGCCGCCGCAGCTGGAGAGACACGGCATCCGGCTCGACAGCGTGCGCCGGGCCGCCACCCGCGACGGGCGGGACCTGGACCTGTCGCCGAAGGAGTTCACCGTCCTCCAGCTGCTGCTGGAGGCCGACGGGGGCACGGTCAGCGCGGAGGAGCTGCTGGAGCGTGCCTGGGACGCCAACGCCGACCCCTTCACGGGCGCCGTCCGCGTCTGCATGAGCAAGCTGCGCGCCAAGCTGGGCGAGCCGGCGCTGATCCGTACCGTCCAGGGCGTCGGGTACGTCCTGTGAGCGGCCTCCTGGGGCTGATGCGGACCACCGGGACGGCGCACGTGCGGCACTCCACGATCCGGATGCGGATCGCCCTCGTCTACGGCGGGGTCTTCCTGGTCCTCGGCACCGCGCTGCTCGCCACGGTCAATCTGGCCTCGCGCGCCGGTACGGACTCGCAGGCGCGGGCCATCGCCACGTCCGCCGCGGTCGCCCAGCCGGGCTTCGCGGTCAACGGGCCCCTCCACGCACGGGGCCGCCTCGGCCCGCCCACGGTCTACGACGTCACCGACGACGTCAGCGACGCCGCGAGCCGTGAGCTCCTGTACTGGTCGGTCGCCGCACTGCTCGTCATGACGGGCTGCGCGGTCGGGGTCGGCTGGTGGACCGCGGGCCGGGTGCTGCGGCCCGTCCACGCGATGACGGCGAAGGCGCGACGGCTCTCCGAGCACACCCTGCACGAGCGGATCGCGTCCAGCGGGCCCGACGACGAGCTGAAGGAGCTCGGCGAGACGCTCGACGCGCTGCTGGCCCGTCTCGAGAAGGCCTTCGACAGCCAGCGGCGGTTCATCGCCAACGCCTCGCACGAGCTGCGGACCCCCCTGGCCACCCAGCGGGCGGCGATCCAGGTGGGGCTGGACGACCCGTCTCCGGAGGACCTCGTACGGACCCGGCAGACGCTGCTTGACAACAACCGGCGCAGCGAGCGGCTCATCGAGGGGCTGCTGGTGCTGGCCCGCAGCGAGCGGGGGCTGGCGCGCGGCGAGCGGGCGGAGGTCGACCTGGCGCAGGTGGTGACGGAGGAGGCGGCCCGGCCCCTGGCGGCGGCGGAGCGGGCGTCGGCGAACCGGCCCGAGGTCACGGTCGAGGCCGGGCCCTGCGTCGTACAGGGCAACCGGCAGCTGCTCGCGCAGCTCGTGGCGAACCTGCTGTCCAACGCGGTGCGCTACAACGTGCCCGACGGCCGGGTCGGGGTGTCACTGTCCGCGGACGGGGTCCTGGCGGTCCGCAACACCGGCCCGGTGGTGGCCGAGGGCGACATCGCCGGGTTCTTCCAGCCGTTCCGGCGCGGGGAGGGGCGGGACCGGATGGGGCAGGGCTCGGGGCTCGGCCTGTCGATCGTGCGCTCCATCGCGCTGGCCCACGGCGGTACGGTCACGGCGGTACCCGGCCCGGAGGGCGGGCTCACCGTGACCGTACGGCTGCCGGTGGATCAGTCCTCCGCGACGACCCCGCGGGCGGCGGCCCAGGCGGGGAGCCCGGCGAGCACCTCCCGGTAGAACGTCGCGTCGGGCACCTCGCGCGGGGCGGGGCCCGCGTGGAAGAACCCGGCGTTCTCGACGTCCAGCCTGCGCAGGAAGTCGAAGCCCTTCGCGTCCTCGTCGCCGAACGCGACGAACTGGAAGAACAGCGGCAGCCGCGCCGCGTCGGCCAGGGCCTGCTTGGCCGCGACCTTGGCGTCCGGGGCGCCGTCCGTCTGGAAGACCACCAGCGCGGGACCGGTGGCACCGGACTTCTCGTAGTGCGCGACGATCTCCTCGACGGCCCGGTGGTAGTTCGTACGGCCCAGGCGGCCGAGGCCCGCGTGCAGCTCGTCGACCCGGCCCTCGTGGGCGCCGAGGTCGATCGCCCCGGTGCCGTCGATGTCGGTCGAGAAGAAGACGACGGGCACGGTGGCGTTCGCGTCCAGGTGCGCGGCCAGCGCCAGTGTGCGGTCGCCCAGGTGCTGGGCGCTGCCGTCCTTGTAGAACGGCCGCATGGAGCCGGAGCGGTCGAGCACCAGGTACACGGTGGCCCGCAGCCCGGTCAGCCCGTGGGCCTTGAGCCCGGCCTGTGCGGCCTTGTACGGGGCCACGAGCGCGGGCGCCGCGGCCTTGACCCGGGCGAGGGTGACGGCGGGCTTGCCGGCCGGGGCGGCGGACTTGGCCGCGGGCGCGGCGGCGGCGGGCTCGGGCGCGGCGACCGGCTCAGCTTCGGCGACCGGCTCCGCGGCCTCCGGCTCGGGTACGGCGACCGGCTCGGGGGCGGTCACGGCCTCGGGAGCCGGAACCGGCTCGGGCGCGGCGACGGCCTCGGCCTTCGGCGGCTCGGGGGCCGCTTCCGGCGCGGGGTCGGCGGCGACCGGCTCGGCAGCCGTCTCGACGACCGGCTCGGCGGCGGGCTTCTCGGCGGCGGGCTCTTCGACGGGCTTCTCGGAGGCGGCCGGCTCGGTGGCCGACTCCGCCTTCGCCTCGGCAGCGGGCGCCTCGACGGCGGACTCCTCGGCAGCGGCCGCCTCGGCGACCGGTGCGTCAGCAGCAGGCGCCTCGGCGGGCTTCGCCTCGGTCGCGGAAGGCGTCTCGGCCTCCGGCTCCGGGTCCATGTCGATCGTGATCGGCGCCACGTCGGCCGCCTCGGTCCCGACCACGGCCTCCGCGGCCGGCTCGGCGGCCGCGTCGTCGTCGGCGTCCTTCCCGGCGTCCGCGCTGTCGGCGGGCGCGGCCGGCTTCGCCTCCGGGTCCGACCCCTGGGCCGGTACCTTCGGCGCGGGCGCGGAGGACGTCGTGCCCGCCGAGGTCGCCGACGCCTTGTCGAAGGCCGCCGCGACCAGGTCCGACGCCTGTCCGCTGTCGTGCTCGGCACCGGCGGACCGGTCCGAGGAGGAGGCCGGGGCCGGTACCGAGGCCTTCGCGGGCTCGGCCGCCGAAGTGGTGTTCTCCGGCTCCGGCTCCGTGGGCTGGGTGCGCTCGGCCTGGGGCGGGACGGTGGCCGTGGTCGGCTCGTCCTGCTCCGTGCGGCCGAACACCTTGCGCAGCAAGCTCCGAATGCCCATGGGCGAGGCCTTTCGCATGAGTTGGGTGCGATAAATGTCCGTACTGCGGGAATTGATCCCTGGCCAGGGCGGATACGTAAGGTTAGCGGCCGGATCCGGCCGTTCGGCTGCGCGGCCCGCCCCTGCGTCAACCGAGCCCCAACCGAGTCGTCACCGAGTCCTGGACGGGGGCCCGTACGGCCGGAAGCGGAGCGGTGTCCCGGACTTCACCCTCCGTTCACCGGCAGTCCCTCGGACGGCGTGGATGCGCCCCTACCGTCGCCGCGTGACACACAGACGGAGGGACGAAAACGTGCGCGAACTGCTTCCGCTCATCGGCTCGCACCAGGGCGGGCGCTCTGCGCTGACCTGCCGCTACCGCTGCGGTGACGCCTGCTTCCAGGAGGTCCCGAACACGAGCGACAACGAGTACGCCGGCGACATCATCGCCGGTGCCCTGTCACGCCGTTCGATGATGCGCGCGGCCGCCGTGGTGACCGTGGCCGCCGCCGCCGGGACCGCGGCCCTCACCGGCCCGGCCGCCCCGAGCGCCGAGGCCACGCCGCTCGCGGGACGGACCGGCGGCAGGCCGAAGCCCACCGCGTCGGGCGCCCGGGGTCTGCGTTTCGCGGCCGTCGCACCGAACACCGACGACAAGGTCACGATCCCCGACGGCTACAGCCAGAACGTGGTGATCCGCTGGGGCGAACCGATCCTGCGCGGCGCTCCCGCCTTCGACCCGGAGAAGCAGTCCGCCAAGGCGCAGGCGGGCCAGTTCGGTTACAACAACGACTTCCTCTCCCTGCTCCCGCTGAGCGGTGAGCGCGGGCGTCAGGTGCTGGTCGCCAACCACGAGTACACGGACGAGATCCTGATGTTCCGTGGTTACGATCCGGCCAGTCCGACCCGTGAGCAGGTCGAGATCGCCTGGGCGGCGCACGGACTCTCCGTGGTCGTCGTCCAGGAGGAGAACCGCACGGGCAAGCTCGCCCCGGTCACCCGCCACCCGCTGAACCGCCGCCTCACCGCGACCAGCGAATTCCGGGTCACCGGCCCGGCCGCCGGCAGCCCGCTGCTGCGCACCTCCGCCGACCGCACGGGCCGCAAGGTGCTCGGCACCCTCAACAACTGCGCGGGCGGCACCACCCCGTGGGGCACCACGCTCCACGGCGAGGAGAACTTCAACCAGTACTTCGCCAACGGCTCCAGCGCCACCGACAAGCGGTACGGCATCGGCACCGCCGCGACCGAGCGCAAGTGGGAGCGGTTCGACAAGCGCTTCGACCTGGCACAGGAGCCCAACGAGGCCCACCGCTTCGGCTGGGTCGTCGAGCTCGACCCGTACGACCCCGACTCGACGCCCCGCAAGCGGACCGCGCTCGGCCGGTTCAAGCACGAGGCGGCGCAGCCCCGGCTGACCGCCGACGGGCGACCGGTCGTCTACATGGGGGACGACGAGAAGTTCGACTACTTCTACAAGTTCGTCTCCAGCAAGCGGATGAAGAAGGGGAACTCGCGGGCCGCCCGCGAGCACAACCTGACCCTGCTGGACGAGGGCACGCTGTACGTCGCCAAGCTGACGGGTGACTCCCCCGCCGCGGAGTTCGACGGCACCGGCAAGCTCCCCTCCGACGGCGAGTTCGACGGAAGCGGCGTCTGGATCCCGCTCGCCACGGGCACCACCTCGCACGTCCCGGGCATGACGGCCGAGGAGGTGTACGTCTTCACCCGGCTGGCCGGTGACAAGGTCGGCGCCACGAAGATGGACCGCCCGGAGGACGTCGAGCCGTCGCCGCGCACCGGCCGGGTCTACATCGTGCTCACCAACAACACCGACCGCGGCAAGGCGGGCCTGGCCGGAGCGGACGAGGCCAACCCGCGCCACGCCAACAAGCACGGCCAGATCCTGGAGCTCGCGGAGAACTGGGACGACCCGGCGGGGGACGGGTTCGCCTGGCGGCTGTTCCTCGTCGCGGGCGACCCGGAGGACCCGTCGACGTACTTCTCCGGCTTCCCGAAGGAGAAGGTCAGCCCCATCTCCTGCCCGGACAACGTGGCCTTCGACGACCACGGCAACCTGTGGATCTCCACCGACGGCAACCAGCTCGGCTCGCACGACGGCCTGTTCGGCGTCGCGACGCAGGGCGAACGGCGGGGCGAGCTCAAGCAGTTCCTGACCGTGCCGACCGGTGCGGAGACCTGCGGGCCGGTGATCCAGGACCGCCGTGTCCTCGTCGCCGTCCAGCACCCGGGCGAGGTCGACGGCGCCTCCGTCGAGAAGCCGGCGAGCACCTGGCCGGACGGGCGCGGCAGGATCGTGCGCCCGTCGGTCGTCGCCGTCTGGCGCAAGGACGGCAGCGACATCGGCGTCTGAGACACACCGGGAAGCCGGAAACGGAGGCCCGCCTACGGCCTGTGTCCGTGCGGTGCATGCCTGATGGGTGTCGTTCAAATGTGCCCTCGGGGGACGTAGTTGCGTTGTTAGCGTGACCGGCCGGTGTGGCTGACGAGAGGTCAGCCGCACCGGCCGATCAGTACGCGCACTCACGAAGGGCCCCACATGGGACATCCATCCCGCAGAACACGCCTCGCGGCCTGTGCCGTGGCAGCGGGCGCACTGCTGTCCGCGCTGGTGCCGGCGGCGGGTGCCACGGCCGCTCCCGCCGGCGCCCCACGCGCCGTCGCGGCGGACGATCCCGTGCCGGGCCACGAGGGCATGCCGGACGACGGCTTCGAGGACGCGCCGGAGGGGGAGCAGGACGACCTCGCCGGGGAGGGCACCGCTCCCTCGGCTTCGGCGGGAGCCGATGCGCAGGCCGTGGTCCCCGGCCGGCCGGGCGACTTCACGCTGGAGGCCGGCACCAAGCTGACCGGGCTGGTCGGCAAGCTGGACGCCGCGCTGCCCAAGCAGGGCCTCACCGAGCTCATGACCCAGGCCAACCGGGACGCGGGGTGGAACTCCACCTGCGGTGACGCCGCCATCTACGGCCCCGACCTGGTCGCCGCACCCCGGGTCTGCTGGGCGAACGACGACGCCACCTCCTCCGAGTGGATCCCGCAGGCCATCACCGGCGTCTCGGACGCCCAGGAGGACGAGGACTGGGGCACGTCCGACTCCGAGCCCGTCGCGGTGGCCGGCTACGACGACCAGAACCCCGGCCGCAGCGACTACGCCTCCGGCCGTGACAACTGCGTGCAGGCCTCCGCGTCCGACGCCTGCAACGAGAAGGGCATACGGGTCAGCTTCTTCAACCAGGCCACCAAGAAGTACCGCCATGTACTGCTGGCCTGGCCCTACCTGAACTCCAAGGACCACATCTCCTTCGACGCGCTGCACGCGAGCGAGGGCAAGTGCACCGCGGCCTCCGGTGTGACGGCCTCCTGCAAGGCGCAGAACGGCATCCACGCGGGCGGCATGGTCTGGTACGGCAACTACCTGTACGTCGCCGACACCGCCAACGGCATGCGGGTCTTCGACCTCCGCAAGATCATGGACCTCAACCCGGACAACGACGCCTCGGTCCACGACCCGACGCCGGACGGCCTGGTCAGCAACGTCGTCGACAAGAAGCGGGTCGGCCGCCAGAACAACGTCTGGTACGCCTACGGCTACCGGTACGTGATGCCCCAGATCGCCACGCTGAAGTTCACCACGGCGAAGAACGGCGGGACGACCAGCGGCAACCAGTGCTACGCGACGGGCCGCCCGAAGGCCTCGTACATCTCGCTCGACCGGACCGGCGACGACCACATGGTCCTCGGTGAGTACTGCAACACCAACAACGGCGGGTCCAGCAACGGCCGCGTCGGCACCTACCCGATGACCGCGCTGACCGCCGCGGTCGAGGGCGCGGCGGGCACCTCGGCCAAGGCGGACCTCGCGTACGGGCTGCCGGACACCGGCACCTTCGGGGGCGAGGACCTCTGGCACAAGATCCAGGGCGTCACGCGCTACGACGGCAAGTGGTACTTCCACCGCAGCAACGCGTACGACAACGGCCGGCTGATGCAGGCCACCCCGAAGACGGTGGACGGAACGACGCAGCTCGTCGCCAACCCGAAGATCCTGGAGAGCTCGTTCGGCCCCGAGGACCTGTACCTCGCGCACGGCAGGGGCGACGGCCTCCCCCCGAAGCTGTGGTCGCTCAGCGAGCACGCGCCCAGCAAGTGCGGGGTGTGCAAGCGGGAGCTGTACAGCTACGACATGGGCGCGGTCATCACCGGCTTCGGCTCCTGACCGCTTCCGGTCCCCATCTGAGCCCATGGGGGCGCCTCATCGGATTACAGTCGTACGCATGGTTTCCGGTGAGGCGCCGCAGGCGGAGGGAAGCGTCCGGGTCGACGCCTGGATCTGGGCGGTCCGGCTGACCAAGACCCGGTCGCAGGCGGCCGCCGCCTGCCGCGCGGGGCATGTGCGGGTCAACGGGGAGCGCGCGAAGCCCGCCCAGGCGCTGCGTACGGGCGACGAGGTGCGGCTGCGGCACGCGGGCCGGGACCGGATCGTGGTCGTGTCCAGGATCGTGAAGAAGCGGGTCGGCCCGCCGGTCGCGGCCGAGTGCTTCGTCGACAACAGCCCGCCCCCGCCGCCGCGCGAGGTGGCCCTCCAGGTCCCGGTCCGTGACCGGGGCGCTGGGCGCCCCACCAAGCGCGACCGCCGTGAGATGGAACGCCTCCAGGGCCTCCAGGGTCCTCAGGGCAGGGGCCCGAACCCCGGCTAGTCAGCTCTGGTAGCCCTCCACCTCGGAGGCCGGGCGCACCCTCGCCTCCGAGGGGTCCTCGCCGTACTCGCTGAGCGCGCGCCGCTGGCGCAGCAGGTCCCAGCACTGGTCCAGCTGGACCTCCACCTCGCGCAGCCGAACCCGTTCGTCGGCCGAGAGGCCCAGTTCGGCGGTGGAGCGGGAGCGCAGGGCGCGCTCCTCGGTGATCAGCTCGTCGATGTTCTCGAAGATGTCCTGGTCGGCCATGAGCCTCTCCCGGTCCGGTGTCGTTCAGATGGCGAAGACGGTCTTGCCGCGCGCCCCGCCCGCGCGGTTCTGTACGAGCGCCTGCGGCGCCTTCTCCAGCGGGAGCTCCATGTCGACGGGCACGGTCAGCTCGCCGCGTGCCACCGCGGCGGCCAGCTCGTCCAGCACCGCGGCGGTCGGGGCCAGCCGGAAGTCGGCCCAGGCGACGCCCGCCGGTGCCGCGACGCCCCGGGTGGTCACCGCGACCCCGCCGTCGCGCACCAGGGCGGTGTACGCGGCGAACGAGTCGGTGTCCGCGGAGACCAGGTCGACGAGGGCGTCGACACCGTCCGGGTACAGGTCGCGCACGACGGTCTCCAGCGCCTCGGGGCCCTCGGTCGTGTCGACGGTGACGGTGGCGCCGAGCGCCCGCATCCGCCGCCGCTCGTCGCCCCGCACGGCGGCGACGACCGCGGTCCCCCGGGCCGAGGCGAGCTGGGTGAGGAAGCTGCCGACGCCGCCCGTCGCCCCCACGATCAGCAGGCTCAGCCCGCTGCGTACGGCCGTGCTCGACAGGATCTGCGCGGCGGTCGACCCGGCCGTGGGGAGCGCCGCGGCGAGCTGGAGCGGCATGTCGCGGGGGACCAGGGCGATCGGGGAGTCCTGCGGGACGCACACGTACTCGGCGTACGCACCGGGGCGTCCAGGGAGCGCCGGCACCCGGCCGAAGACCGGGTCGCCGACCCGGAACGTGTTGTCGCCGCTGCCGATCATGTCCACCCGGCCCGCGAAGTCGGTGCCGAGCACCAGCGGGAACACCGGCGGGACGGCACCTTCCGGGGCGCCGTCGGCGGTCTGCCGGTCGAGCGGGTTGAGCGCCGCGTACTCGATCTTCACCCGCACCTCGCCCGCACCGGGGTCGGGCTTCGGCATCTCGACGAGACCGGGCTCCGCACGGAACGCGCTGACAGCGATGGCACGCATACGGCAGACCTCTCACTCGCCCCCTGCTCTCACGCCTCCCACTCTCGCCCGGCCCACGCACCCGCGCATGTCGGGCCGGGGAGGGCTCGGAAGGCCCGGGAGCGCCCCGGATCAGGTGCCCGAGGGCGCCGCGGCGGCCGTCCGCCCCCGCCGGCCCGCCACGAACCGGCCGAGGAGGCCGCCGACCACCAGCACCGCCCCCACGATCAGCACGATCCACACCGTCGTACGCAGGGACGCGGTCAGCGCGTCGTAGACCGCGGCGGCCCCGGCCCGGTCGGTGCCGGGCACCTCGTCGAGCACCCGGTCGCGGCCGACGGCCACCGCGATCCGGAGCAGGACCGCGCCCAGGACCAGCCCGCCGCCGGCCACGGCCGCGGTGGTCAGGGCGGCCCGCGGACCACCGCGTACGAGTGTGAGACCCAGCACCAGGACGAGCAGGACCACCGTCGCCACCGCGGGCCAGACGCTGCAGTACCTGAGCCACCGGAACGAGGACCGCAGCTCGTCGGCGCGGTCGGCGGACAGCACGGTGATGGAGGTCTCCCGGACCGGGATCCGGTCGGCGAAGGGCACCCCGCTGTCGACCAGCTCCTTCTTGACCTCCTCGATCACCGGCGCCAGATCGATGGTCACGGCCTTCCCGTCGTCCCCGTGCAGCGAGGCGGTGACGGCCTGGTGCGCCGTCCGGTTCGCGCTGTCCCACGCCCGCTGGAAGGCCTCGGTCGTGGTGAACGACAGGGCGGTCTCGTGCAGGAACTGCTCGACGGTGTCCTGGAGCGGCCCGACGTCGATGTTCTTCATCGCCTCGTCCGTGACCACCGTGGCCACCGTGTTCCGTACGTCGGTGTCCGAGGCCAGCGGGGAGACGGCGGCGAGATACCGGTCGGTGTCGTCCAGCTCCAGATCGACCCACGCCGAGAGCGCGCCGAACGGGACCAGCACGGCGAGCAGGACGAGCAGTACCGCCGACAGAGCCGCTGAGAGAGAGGTCCGCACAGGTCCCAGCCAATCCCGTGCGGCGGCGGGGCGCTCCGGGCCGTACGCCATTCGAGTTGCCGGGTGGCCCGGCCGGGTGTGCGCTGGAGGAAACACGACGGCGGACGACGGGGGCGACGGAAGGAGCTGTGCGCCATGGCCACACACGCAACGATGCCGATGGGCCGGCGGACGCATGCCCGCACCCCCGCCCGGCAGGAACACCGGCACACCGCGCTCGCCTGGATGGTCCCCCTGGTGCTGGGCGTGATCCTCGGTTTCTGGGCCTTCTTCATCAACCGGGACGGCGGGGCGACCACGAGCGGTCAGATCTGGCTCGGAGTCGTCTCCGGCGTGGGCTTCGCCGTGCTCTGCTTCCTGCTCGCGCGCTTCCGCTGGTCCCTCCCGCGCGAGCTGCGCGCGGCGGCGTTCGGCGTGCTGGCCGGGGGCGCGGTCGGCTATCTGTCCAGCCTGAACGGCAGGAGCGTGCTGATGTCGGGCTTCATCGGGCTGGTGGTCGGCGCGGGCATGCTCGTCACGATGTTCTACGCCTACTACACGCGCGAGGAATGACCGGCCGGTCCTTCCCGACCGACGGGCGCGGCAGCCGGACCACCTCCGGCCGCCGCGCCCGCGTCATTTGGTCGGATTCGCCCCGCGACCGGGACGCACCGTGCCATCGTGGCCCGTATCCGCCCTCGACACCGCCGACAGGGAGGGGACCATGAGCACTGAACTGGCCATCGAGACCACGGGGCTGGTGAAGGTCTTCGGCGACAACCGCGCGGTGGACGGCGTCGACCTCGCCGTGCCCGCGGGCACCGTCTACGGAGTCCTGGGGCCCAACGGGGCCGGGAAGACCACCACGGTCAGGATGCTGGCGACCCTGCTGCGGCCGGACGCGGGCCGGGCCCTGGTCTTCGGCCACGACGTCGTGAAGGACGCCGACACGGTACGCGGCCGGGTCAGCCTCACCGGGCAGTACGCCTCGGTCGACGAGGACCTGACCGGTACGGAGAACCTCGTGCTGCTGGCCCGGCTCCTCGGCCACTCCAGGCCCGCCGCCAGGGCCCGGGCCGCCCAGCTGCTGGAGGCCTTCGGGCTCGGCGAGGCGGCGGGCAGGCAGGTGAAGGACTACTCCGGCGGCATGCGGCGCAGGATCGACATCGCCGCGTCCATCCTGAACACGCCGGACCTCCTCTTCCTGGACGAGCCGACGACCGGGCTCGACCCGCGCAGCCGTAACCAGGTGTGGGACATCGTGCGGGCGGTCGTCGCGCAGGGCACGACGGTCATGCTGACCACCCAGTACCTCGACGAGGCCGACCACCTGGCCTCCCGCATCGCCGTGATCGACCACGGCAAGGTGATCGCGGAGGGGACGAAGGGCGAGCTCAAGGCGTCCGTGGGCGCCGGCTCCGTCCATCTGCGCCTGCGCGACCCCGCCCAGCGTCCCGAGGCCGAGCGGGTGCTGGCCCACGCGCTCGACGCGACGGTGCAGCTGGACCCCGACCCGGTGGCGCTGACCGCCACGGTCGGCGGGCACGGCACCGACAGGGGCGCGGCCGAACAGGCGGCGCGGGCGCTGTCGGAGCTGGCCCGGTGCGGCATCCACGTGGACAACTTCTCGCTGGGCCAGCCCAGCCTCGACGAGGTGTTCCTCGCGCTCACGGACAAGAAGGGGGTGGCGGCATGAGCACCGTGCCCACCACGGCCGAACGCGGCGACGCCGAGCTCGGCGCCCCGGACGCGGGGACGCTGGCCTCCCTGCTGGTCGGCCAGGAACGGCCGCACCGGCCGAGCGCGCTGTCGGCGTCGCTCACCTTCGGATGGCGGGCCATGCTGAAGATCAAGCACGTGCCCGAGCAGCTCTTCGACGTGACGGTCTTCCCGGTCATGATGGTGCTGATGTTCACGTACCTCTTCGGCGGGGCGCTGGCCGGCTCCACCGAGGGCTACATCCAGTTCCTGCTGCCGGGGATCCTGGTCATGAGCGTCGTGATGATCACGATGTACACGGGTGTCGCGGTCAACACCGACATCGCGAAGGGCGTGTTCGACCGCTTCCGCACGCTGCCGATCTGGCGCCCGGCTCCGATGGTCGGCTATCTGCTCGGCGACGTCGTGCGCTACCTCCTGGCCTCGGCCGTGATGCTCGTGGTCGGCATCGTCATCGGCTACCGGCCGGACGGCGGCCTGCCGGGCGTGCTGGCGGGCGTCGCGCTCCTGCTGGTGTTCTCGTTCGCCTTCTCGTGGATCTGGACCATGTTCGGCCTGATGCTGCGCACCGAGAAGTCGGTGATGGGCGTCAGCATGATGGTGATCTTCCCGCTGACGTTCCTGAGCAATGTCTTCGTCGACCCGAGCACGATGCCGGGCTGGCTCCAGGTGTTCGTGAACAACAGCCCGGTGACCCATCTCGCCGCCGCCGTACGCGAACTGATGGCCGGCAACTGGCCCGCGACGGACATCGCCTGGTCGCTGGGCTGGTCGGCGCTGTTCGTGCTGGTCTTCGGCGCGGTGACGATGCGCCTCTACAACCGGAAGTGACGGCGCGGGGCGGACGGTTGACCTTCCCGGTGGGGGAAGCCCCAGCATCGGCGGGGCCGGGCGCTTCCGTCCGGCGCGAGGAGGGGGCGTGGTGGAACACGAAGGCGGGGCGTCCGGGCGCGCGGAGCTGGTGACGATCGGGGAGTTCGCCCGGCTGTCCAGGCTCTCCGCCAAGGCCCTGCGCCGCTACGACGAGCTGGGCCTGCTCCGGCCCGCCCTGGTCGATCCGGTGAACGGCTACCGCTACTACGACCGGGCCCAGGCGGAGACGGCGCGGCTGGTGGCGTGGCTGCGCCGGATCGGGATGCCGCTCGCCCGGATCGCCGAGGTGGTGGCACTCGACCACGGCACGGCCGCGGCGGAGATCCGCGCCTACTGGGCGAGGGTGGAGGCCGAGACGGCCGCCCGCCGGGAACTCGCCTCCTTCCTCGTCGACCATCTGTCAGCGAAGGAGAACGCCGGAATGTCGAACGGCAACGGAACCGGCCGAGGGTCGGGAACCCTCGGGATCCGCTACGCGGCACTGGCCCACCCCGGCGCGGTGCGCGCCTCCCAGCAGGACACGGCGTACGCCGGGGCGCGGCTGCTCGCCGTGGCGGACGGCTTCGGGGAGAGCGGCGCGGGGGCGAGCGCGGCGGCGGTCAACGCCCTGCGACCGGCCGCGCGCGGTGCGGTGAACGCGGCGGACCTGCTCGGCGTCCTGCACGAAGCGGCCGAGTCCTCGGCGCGGGCGGTGCACGACGCGGTGGGCGGTGACGGGGCCCCGGCCGAGTCCGGGACCACGCTCACGGCTCTGGTGTGGACCGGTGAACGGCTGGGCCTGGTGCACATCGGGGACTCCCGGGCCTACGCGCTCCGTGGCGGCGAGTTCTTCCGGATCACACACGACCACACCCTGGTGCAGTCGATGATCGACGACGGGTCGCTGACCGAGGAGGAGGCGGCATCGCACCCGCAGCGCGCGATGCTGCTGAGGGCTCTGACCGGAGGCCCGGAGGCGTCTGCGGCCCGCCCGGAGGTCCGGCTGCACGACACGCTGCCGGGCGACCGCTATCTGCTCTGCTCGGACGGGTTGTCGGCGGTCGTCGACGAGACGGACGTGGCCCGCACGGTCATCGCGGCCGACGGGCCCGATGCGGCTGTGACCGCGCTGGTCGCCCTGGCGGGCGACGCGGGCGCCCCGGACAACGTGTCCTGCGTCGTGGCGGACGTCGTGGCCCTCTGATCCGGAACACGACGGACGGGCGGGCCCCCGGGGTGCAGGGGCCCGCCCGTTCCGTGTGCGGGAGGCCGGATCGGCTCGGCGGTCAGTCGCGGACGACGGTGACCGGGCAGCTCGCGTGCTGGGCGACGTGGAGGCTGACCGAGCCGAGCAGCGTCGCCTTGAAGCCGCTGTAGCCACGGGCGCCGACGACCAGGAGGTTCGCGCCCTTGGAGCGTTCCAGCAGGGACTGGGCGGGGTTGCCGATCACCACGATCTTCTCGACCGCCGCCGCTCCCTCGGCGCCGAGGGCCTCCTCCAGCGCCTCGTTGAGCGCCACGGTCGCCACCGCCTGGGGGTCGAAGTCCTCCGGCATGCCCGGCATCATGGATCCCCAGTTGGTCGCGGGGTACTCCCAGCTGTTCACCGCCTCGACGGTGTCGCCGGTCAGCTCGGCCTGGCGTACGGCCCAGCGCAGTGCCTTGATCGACGGGTCCGACCCGTCGACGCCCACGACGATCCTGCCCATGTCTGCCTCCAGTGTGTTCAACATTTACGGCATACAGGGAGCAACTGTAGTCACGTCGGGCTCCGGGGGCCGGTCAGGCCTCCGGAGCCCCTGGTCCGGCCGAGGTTCAGCCGACCCGCAGTCCGGCGAGCTGCTCCTCGAACGGGACCAGCGCGTCCTCGCCGTCGTCGAGGGTCGGGGTCCGTGAGGCGCCGGACACGGTCCGGCCCGTCACGGCGGAGGCGAGTTCGCCGCCCGCGCGCCGGATCCGGGAGGGCAGTCCCTCGGTGTACTCGTCCCCGTTCGAGCCCCAGTCCTCGGATGCCGCGTACACGGAGGTCGGCAGGACGACGGCCCGCAGGTAGGCGAAGAGCGGGCGCATCGCGTGTTCCAGGACCAGCGAGTGGCGGGGGGTGCCGCCGGTCGCCGCGATGACGACGGGCCTGCCGGTCAGCGCGGTGTTGTCGACCAGGTCGAAGAAGGACTTGAACAGCCCGCTGTACGAGGCGGTGAAGACGGGCGTCACGGCGATCAGTCCGTCCGCGCCGGTCACCGCGTCGAGCGCCTTCTTCAGGGCGGCCGGCGGGAAGCCGGTGACCAGGTGGTTGGCGATGTCGACGGCCAGGTCGCGCAGCTCGACGACCTCGACCTCGACGCGGCGGTCCTGCTCGGCCGCCAGCCTCTCGCGGGCCGCCTCGGCGAGCCGGTCGGCCAGCAGCCGGGTGGAGGAGGGGCTGCTGAGACCGGCCGCGACGGCGACGATCTTCAGGGGGGCGGTGGCGGGCACGGTCATCGGAGCTCCTTCGGGTCTGCGGCGGCGGCGCGGGCGGCGGTGACCGCGGGGTGGACGGGGGCGTCCGGCACTCCGGCCGGGCGGAGGCGGGCGAACTCCTTGCGCAGGACGGGCACGACCTCCTCGCCCAGGATGTCGAGCTGCTCCAGGACCGTCTTCAGGGGCAGCCCCGCGTGGTCCATCAGGAACAGCTGGCGCTGGTAGTCGCCGACGTCCTCGCGGAACGACAGGGTCCGCTCGATGACCTCCTGCGGGGAGCCGACGGTCAGCGGGGTCTGCTGGGTGAAGTCCTCCAGGGAGGGCCCGTGCCCGTAGACCGGCGCGTTGTCGAAGTACGGGCGGAACTCCCGCACCGCGTCCTGCGAGTTCTTCCGCATGAACACCTGGCCGCCCAGGCCCACGATCGCCTGCTCGGCGGTGCCGTGCCCGTAGTGGGCGTAGCGGCGCCGGTAGAGGTCGACCATCTTCTTCGTGTGCTCCATGGGCCAGAAGATGTTGTTGTGGAAGAACCCGTCGCCGTAGTACGCGGCCTGCTCGGCGATCTCCGGCGAGCGGATCGAGCCGTGCCAGACGAACGGCGGCACGCCGTCCAGCGGGCGCGGGGTGGCCGTGAACGACTGGAGCGGCGTACGGAACTTGCCCTCCCAGTCCACGACGTCCTCGCGCCACAGCTTGTGCAGCAGGGCGTAGTTCTCGATCGCCAGCGGGATGCCCTGGCGGATGTCCTTGCCGAACCAGGGGTAGACCGGGCCGGTGTTGCCGCGGCCCATCATCAGGTCGACGCGGCCGTCGGCCAGGTGCTGGAGCGTGGCGTAGTCCTCGGCGATCTTCACCGGGTCGTTGGTGGTGATCAGCGTGGTCGAGGTGGAGAGGATCAGCTTCTCGGTGCGGGCCGCGATGTAGCCGAGCGTGGTCGTCGGCGAGGACGGGACGAACGGCGGGTTGTGGTGCTCGCCGGTCGCGAAGACGTCCAGGCCCACTTCCTCGGCCTTGAGCGCGATCGCGAGGGTCGCCTTGATCCGCTCGTTCTCGCTCGGTGTCGTACCGGTCGTGGGGTCGGTGGTGACATCCCCGACGGTGAAGATCCCGAACTGCATGGCGCCCGCCTCCAAAGGTGTTGAGCGAGAAGTCTTGAGCGAGTGGTGCGATGTAGTGGTTGAACGTTGAACTATGTGAAGACACCCTACAACGGAGCACCCCCTCTCTCTATTCCACCCGCTCCCCGGCCCCTGTCCATCCGGCCCTGCGTACCCTGGACGCGGCGCCCGCTGCGGCCGCCGGACGGAGGAACGCCTGATGAGCGAGAGCGAACGCTGGAAGGAGCGCGGCGTCGCCCTGCGCGTCTTCGTCTACGTCTTCGCGACGCATCTGTTCGCCGGGTTCGTCATGCTGCTGTTCTACGTCGGCGGCGGCGACAAGTAGGAAACGCTCCCGTGCCGGAAGGCCGGTGCACGCTACACTCGACGCATGACCTCCGTACCGTGCCGGAACTGGTGGCGCTCCTCCTAGGAGCGGCCACCTTCTCTGCACGGAACCAGGGCCGTTCGATCTTCGGACGGCCCTTTTCGCTGCCCCGGTGCCCCGTGACGGGCCGTCCTCCACGCATACACCACCAGCGAGGAGACCCCCGTGACCACGACCGCCGACCTCTCCGTCAGTCCCGCGGTGCGCCGCAGCGCCGAACTGGAGCAGCAGCTCGCCCTGGACCCCGGACGCTTCCGCGTCCTCACCGGGGACCGGCCCACCGGCGCCCTGCATCTCGGCCACTACTTCGGCACCCTCCACAACCGGGTGCGCCTCCAGGACCTCGGCGTGGACGTCTTCGTGCTGATCGCCGACTACCAGGTGCTCACCGACCGGGACGTCGCCGAGCGGCTCACCGAGCATGTGGAGGGGCTGCTCCTGGACTACCTCGCCATCGGGATCGACCCCGCCCGTACGACGGTCTTCAACCACAGCGCGGTCCCCGCCCTCAACCAGCTGCTGCTGCCGTTCCTGTCCCTGGTCTCCGTCGCCGAACTGGGCCGCAACCCCACGGTGAAGGACGAGATCGCCCACTCCCGCCAGTCGGCCGTCAGCGGCCTGATGTACACCTACCCGGTGCACCAGGCCGCCGACATCCTGTTCTGCAAGGGCAATCTCGTGCCCGTCGGCCAGGACCAGCTGCCCCACCTGGAGATCACCCGCACCGTCGCCCGGCGCTTCAACGAGCGGTACGGCGATGTCTTCCCCGAGCCCGACGCGCTGCTCTCCGCGGCGCCCCTGCTGCTCGGCACCGACGCCACCAAGATGAGCAAGAGCCGCGGCAACTCGATCGCCCTGGGCGCCGACGCCGACGAGACCGCCCGGCTGATCAAGGGCGCCACCACCGACGCGGACCGGCACATCACCTACGACCCCGAGCTGCGGCCCGGGGTGTCGAGCCTGGTGCTGCTGGCCGCGCTCTGCCTCGGCCGCGACCCGCACGAGGTCGCCGAGGAGATCGGCGGCAGCGGCGCGGCCGGTCTCAAGCGGACCGTGACGGAGGCCGTCAACGCGGCGATGGCCCCGATCCGCGCCTGCCGGGCGGAGTACGCCCAGGACATGGGGTACGTACGCGACGTGCTGCGCGCCGGCAACGAGCGGGCGAACGCCGTGGCCGAGGCGACGCTCACGGAGGTCCGGGAGGCGATGGGCATGTTCAGCTGAGCCCCCGCCGAGCACCACCCGCCCCCGGCCGTCCGCCCCCAGCCCCAGCCCCCGCTCAGCGGCGTGACACCGAGCGATGCTGCCCGCGCAGCAGCTCGGCCAGCCCGCGCCGGGTCGCGGCGATCACCACCCGGTCCTCCGGCTGCAGCACATAGCCCGGGTGCAGGTCCCAGACCAGGCCGGAGGGCCGGTCCGGGGTACCGGGGCCGGTGGCGCCGTCCGGGTCGAACGGCGGTACGGCGGCCAGGTCGGGGAGGCGGTCGGCCGGCGGGGTGGCGTCCAGGGCCAGGACCCGCCAGGCACCCGCCCGGAACGCCTGGTCGACGGTGCGGCCCTCCAGTTGCGGGTGGCCCGCCACCTCCAGGGCGGCGAAGAGCATCACCTTGCGCTCCACCGGCACCGCGCCGAGGATCTGCCGCCCCATCATGGCGACGGCGAACGACGGCGCGGCCAGGTGGGACACCGAGCGGGAGCGGGTCAGGGCCTGCGGGTGGGCCGTGCGCAGGGTGCGGTAGACGGCGGTGGCGAACTCGTCGTCGTACAGACGCAGCGCCACGCGCAGTTCCGGCTTCACCGAGCGGGCGTACAGCGCGGCTTCGAGGTTCGTCGTGTCGATGCTGGTCAGGGCGAGCAGCGCGCGGGCCCGGCGGATCTTGGCCGCCTCCAGGACGCCCTCCTGGGTCACGTCGCCGAGGACCGTCGGGACGTGCAGGCTGCGGGCCAGCGGAATGCCGCGCGCCTCCGGGTCCTCCTCGACGACCACCACGGGGATGTCCAGCTCCCGCAGGCGCACCAGGACCCTCGTACCGATCTTGCCGAGACCCAGCAGGACCACATGGCCGGACAGACCGCGCGGGGGCCGGCGCAGCGAGGACGCGGTGCGCAGCGAGCCGAACGCCTCCAGGACGGCGGCGACCAGCAGCGGCAGCAGCAGGAGCCCGGCCATGCCGGAGAGCAGCTGGATGACCTGGCGGGACGCCGAATCGGTGTCCTCGACCGCCGGGTCGCCCATCGCCAGCAGGTCCAGCAGGGTCAGATAGGCGGCGTGCAGCGGGCTGTCACCCGTGGTGACCACCGAGGCGACGGCCAGGGCGACGACGGCCGCCGCGACGCCCAGCGCCGACCAGCGCAGCCGCCGGGAGAAGACCTGGCCGAGCGGCGCGCCCCTGCCGCCCATGCGGGTGGGTGCCTGGTCGGGACCCGCCTGGCTGATGGCCTCCAGGACGATCGTGCCCCGGCCCGTGGCGGCGTTCACCGTGGCCCGGTCGGGCAGGAGCTGCGGGCCCTCGTCGCCGCTGCTGTCGGAGCCCTCGCTGCCGGCCGGGTCCTGGCTGGTGGAGGAGAGCAGGGCCAGGGTGCACAGCCCCGGGTCGGCGAGCTCGCCCGGGCGCGGCGGGGTGCGCTCGACGGCGCGCAGGAGAAGTCCCTCGGCCTGGATGACCTTGCTGCTGCCGGTCAGCGCGGTGGCGGCGAGGGCGGGTGCGGCGGTGTCGGCGTCGGAGAGGACGGTGGTGGAGGCGTCCAGCACGGCCGGGTCGAGGCCGGGCATGGCGACGGCGGCCGCCTGGTCGAGCAGGGTCTCCAGGTGCTGGCCCAGCTTGCGGTTGTAGAGCCGGATGACGAGGCGCAGGCGCGGATTGAGCCGACGGGCCGTCAGGGCGGCGCGGATGTTGAGCTCGTCGTCGTCGTAGACGAGGGCGAGCGCGGCGGCGCGGTCGACGCCGGCCTCCTCCAGCACGTCGTCGGAGGGCTCGTGCGCCTCCATGATGCGGACGGCCTCGACCCCGGCGTTCGTGTCGCCCGCGCCGTTCCCGCCGGCCGTCCCGTTGCGCATCATCGCCGCCGACATCCGCCCGAACAGCGCGCCCGCCCGGGCCCGTTGGGTCAGGGGCAGGTCCGGCCTGCTGGGTTCCCGGCCCGGGGGGACCAGGAGCGTGACCCGCTCCCCGTACACGTAACGCAGCTCCACGGCCAGCCTGCGGGCCAGGGCGTCGTCGCCGCAGACCACCATGTGGCCGCTGCTCGCGGGGCGTTGGGGCTGTTGAGGAAGTGAGGTCACGGAACCCAGCATGCCTTGCTCCCCCCGGATCAGTCGGGCGTGTCGGTGATCATCGCGTGACGGGGGCGTGGGCCCGCGCCCGCCCTCCGGGGGCCCGTCGCCCGCTCGATGGCCGCCTCGACCGCCGCGATCCGGTCCGCCAGCAGACCCAGCGCACCGACCGCCCGGGAGGCGGGGTCGCCGTCGGGCCCGCCGAGGGCCTGTGTGCGTACGTAGGCGGAGGTGACCGCCGCCCAGCGCTCGGCCTGTGCCGGGCTGAGCGTGCCCCGCAGGGCGGCCAGCTTCAGCAGGTTCGACTCGGCGCCCGTGGTGAGCGTCTGGGCCTCGCCGGCGTAGTGGTCGTCGACGACGGCGGACAGCTCGTCGTCGTTCATGACGGGCACGATCCGTTCGGCGATCTTGTTCATGTTGCGGTACGAGCCCTGGAGCCGGAACGGCGGCTCGGTGCGCGCCGCGTCGGTCTGCGCCGCCGACGCGATGTACGCCGCGTTCACCGCGAGGACCGTCTCCCGGGCCGTGAGCAGATGGCGCAGGACGGAGACGATCCTGTCCAGCTCGGCCGGCGCGTAGGCGTGCTCCAGCTGGTCGGCACGGGCGGCGAGCCCGGAGCCGGACGCCATGCGCACGAGCAGCGCCAGGTCGGCGCGGGAGCGGCCCGCGAGCGGGGCGAGGACCGGGTTGGCGGTCAGCGCGTTCTCCACGAAGCTCAGGGCGAAGACGTCCTCCCGGCCGCTCAGCACCTCGCCGAGATTCCATACGTCGGCCCGGTTGGCGAGCATGTCCGGAATCCTGAACCGGTCCCCGGACTCGGTGTACGGGTTGCCCGCCATGACCACCGCGAACCGCTTGCCCCGCAGGTCGTAGCTGCGCGGCTCGCCGTCCCGCACACCCTCGACACGGCGGGTGGCGTCGCAGAGCGGAATGAACTTCTGGAGCAGTTCCGGCGAGGTGTGCTGGATGTCGTCCAGGTAGAGCAGGGTGTTGTTGCCCGACTCCAGCGCGAAGTTGATCTTCTCGACCTCGCGCCGTGCGGTCGCCCCGCGCGCCTGCGCCGGGTCCAGGGACGTCACGTCGTGGCCGAGGTTCGGCCCGCTGACCTTCACCAGGACCATGCCGAGCCGGTCGGCGACGTACTCCATGAGCGTCGTCTTGCCGTAGCCGGGCGGGGAGACGAGCAGCAGCAGGCCCTGCGAGTCGGTGCGCCGGTCCGCGTCCGCGGTGCCGAGCTGCTTGGCGAGGCTGTCGCCGATCAGCGGCAGGTACACCTCGTCCAGCAGCTGGTTGCGGACGAACGCCGACATCACGCGCGGCCGGTGGTCGTCCAGCCGCAGCCGGGCGCGCTCGGAGTCCACCAGCGTGGTGCGCAGCCGCTGGTAGGCACGGAATCCGGGCACGCCTTCGGCGCGGAACTCGGCGGTACGGGCGAGGAGTTCGTCCAGCCGTACGGTCAGCGACCCCCTCTCGACCCGGGGGTGGTCGCCGAGCAGCCCGTCCACGGTCGCGGTGAGCGGGGCGTCGAGGTCGTACCGATCCAGGCCGGGGCAGAGCTCCACGGCCGCGGCCTCCGCCAGGTCCCCGGCGTCCACATCGGTGCCGGACGCGGCGGCGTACGAGCCGAGCCAGCCCTCGACCAGCTGGCGCCGGGCCGGCAGGTCGTCACCGAACGCGGCCAGGTCGTCGTCGTACGCCGAAGTCCCCGTCGCCCGGCGGAACTTCTCCAGGAACTCGCGGGTGACGGCGCTCGTCACGAACCCGGCGGGACCGCTCGTCAGCTCCTCGAAGAGGTACACGGCGGCCGTCCTCCCCGCGCCCATCACGGCCGCCCACTCCTCCTGGAGCACGGCGATGGCGGGGGCGAGCCCGAAGGTGTCGCGGGCCCGCGCCAGCGACACGGCCCGGCGCGTCCAGGAGGCACGCAGGGCGTCGTCCGCCTCGTGCGACCAGAACAGCTGCGCGGCGGCGCGCACGGCGGGCTCGTACCGCAGCAGGCCCGCCCCGGCGTACAGCTCCAGCAGGACCGTCAGGATCGCGGTGGCGTCCTCGTCGTGGACACCCCGCTGGTGGCCCTCGTCGTACGCCGCCGCTGCCGCCTCCCGGACGAGCCCGGCCAGGTCCCGCGCGTCCGCCAGGGCGTCGGCGCCGTGCTCGTCCAGCAGCCGGGCGGCCAGGTGCTCGGCGCGGTAGACGTCCCGGGACTCCGAGGGCAGCAGCCGGTCCCAGTACGGGCGGGTCGCCGCGAACTCCGGGTCGGTGACCGGGGCCCGGTAGTCGGTGCCGGTCAGCGCGAAGGCGAGCCGGTCGCCGTGCGGGACCAGGGTCAGGTCGAAGGGCCGGCTGTTCACCGCGAACCGGTGGCGACCCAGCTTGAGGACCGCGCCGCCGTCCGCGTACAGCTCGCCGCGGTCCCGCAGCGCGCGCCCGGCCTCCTGGCGGGCCGCCTTCAGCCGCCCGTCGAGCTCCTCGGCGCGCACCGGGTCGCCCAGCTCGCGCAGCTCCTCGGCGGTGCGCCGGACCTTGGCGACCATCGGGTCGGAGGCGAAGTACGTGTGGACGGCGTCCAGGTCTTCCAGCGCGGCCAGGCGCCTGGTGACCGTCTCCAGCACCCGGGCGGCCGAGTCCGCGAGCCGCTCGGCCCGCCGGGCACGGGCGTCCTGGAGCGTCTGCCGGCGGGCCGAGAACGCCTCGTGGACCTCGGTCCTGCGCTCGGTCAGCCGGCCGAGGAAGTCGTCGGACTCCGCGAACCGCGACTCCAGGTTCTCCAGCTGGAGCAGCAGCCGCGCCAGCTGCTCGTCGCAGGCCTCGGGGGAGTCGGCGGCGGCCAGCGCCCCCGTGACGGCCTGCCCGAGCAGCGCGAACTCGGCGGCGAACTCGGCCCGGCCCTCCTGGGACAGCAGCTCCCTGCGGCGGGCGTCGAGGGTGGCGCGGGCCCGGTTCGCGTCGCCCAGCACCCCGGCGATCCGCTCCAGGATCGACGTACGGACGGTGGCGTCCCCGATGTCGAGCCCGGCCACCACGTCCGTGACGGTCGCCAGCCCCTCGGTGATCGCCGTCAGCCGGTCGCCGACCTCCGAGGCGTCCGCGACCGCGGTCAGGGCGTCGGCGGTGGCGGTGAGGGCGGCGAGCTCCTCGTGGTAGCCGGCGAAGGCGTCCTCGCGGGCCAGGAAGGAGACGGCCCGCCGGGCGGCCGACGCCAGGTCGTCCTCTGCCTCGGCGGACAGCTCGGCGATCCGCCCGGTGTCGGCGTACCGCATCTCGGCGAGCGTCGCCAGATGGCCGTGGGTGCGGCGGAGTTCGGTGAGCTGGTCGACCCAGGCGGCGGCCGTGCGCGGGGCCTCGCCCCGGATGCGGCGGACCAGGGCGGTGAGCTTGGCCGCCGTGGCGTCGAGGGCCTCGGCGGCCTGCCGGGTCAGCTCCTGCACCGTCCCGAACTCGGCCAGGACCTGGCCCGCGGTGGTCCCGATCTCCGTCAGGGGCTCGCCGAGTCCGCCCAGCTCGGGGTCGGCGAGCCAGTGGTAGCGGTCACCGGCCCGGGCGCAGTCGGCGACGAGCCGGGCGTACACGGCCGCGGTCGGCGTCATGTCGCGGATGCCGTGCGCCAGGGCGAGGCAGTCGGAGATCCCGCGCACCAGGTCGGCGTTGCCGGTCCGGGCGAGCGGACCCGTCCCGGCGGGGCGCGCGGCGGCGTAGGTGTCGGAGACGTACGGGGTCTGCCAGCGCTGCAACGGGTGGACACGGACGGGCCCGTCCTCGCCGCCCTTGAGCAGGACGAGGGTGCCGTCGTCCAGGAGCGCGTGCCCCCGGCCGAGCAGCGGGGTGGCGACCTCCTGGCGGATCAGGTTGTACGGCAGGAGCAGGGTGCGGCTCTCGTCGCGGGACCGGAAGACGTACAGCACGTCCTCGCCGTTGGGCGAGCGGACCGCGCCCTCGAAGACCGGGTCGGTGAGCTCCTCGGCGGTGTCGAACGTCTTGGCCGCGCCGGTGGTCAGGTAGTAGCCGCCGGGGAAGATGATCCCCTGGTCCTCGGGGAGCCGGTGGCAGGACGGCCCGATCGCGTCCAGCCGCTGGACCCGGCCGAGCAGCGTGTTGAAGACCAGGTGGCGCCAGGCCTCCTCCTTGTACGGGCGCACCCGGAGCAGGACCAGCGGCCCGGCCTGCGCGTACTCGACGTCGGCGTCCGCCAGGGACTGCAGCGGCTCGTCGACGGGCTCCTCGTAGATCCCGTCCGGGGTCTCGGTGTCGTCCTCGGTCTTGACGGTGAGCGTGCCGCCCAGGGTGTCGACGAAGAGCGCGCCCTCGGCGACCGCGATGTGCGGGTGCCGGCCGGGCCGGTGGGCGTCCCGGCCCGCCGGGGTCCAGTCGAAGTCGTGCGAGGGCGGGAAGACGTGGTCCTTCTCGCCCCGGGCGTCCAGGAACTCCCCGGGCGTCCCGTCCGGGCCCAGGGCCCAGCGCAGGACGCGGACGTCCTCGGCGCTCTCCCCGGTGCGGAAGACGGCGATCAGCCGGCCGTTGACCCTGCGCAGCCGCAGCAGCCGGGCGTCCCGGAAGTAGCGGTGCAGGCCCGCGAACTCCCGTACGAACGCCTCGTCGGCCAGGGGCCCTTCGCCCGTCACCTCGTCCAGGCCGGCCTCCCGCAGGACGAGGACGTCACCGACCCCGGCCTCCCCGCCGACGCCGGGCCCCCGCTCGAAGCCGAACAGCAGCCGGTCGCCGACGGCCACCAGGTCCCGGGCCAGCGAGGGGCGCTCCGTGTGCACCTGCTCGGTGGCCAGCAGCCGCAGCCCGGCCGACCCGAACTCCTCGGTCCGCCGCGCGTTGAGCGCCTCGGCCCGCCGGACGAGCTCATCGGCCTGCGCCCCGAGCCGCCGCCGGAGCACCTCGTAGGCACCGCCGTCGGCGAGTGTGGTGTCACGGTCCATGCGTACGGCTCCCTACGGAATAACACTCACTGACAACGCCCCCTCCGGAGCGCATCGCCGTGCGAACAGGCGCGCTCTCACGCCCAGCCCGGCACAATCAAGCCCGTCCGGCGCTTGAGGCTGGCTCTGCTGGCAGCAGGGGCGCTGGACGCCGAAATCAAGCCCGTCCGGCGCTTGAGGACGGAACCCTCACGCCGCCGGGGCGGAACCCTTCGCCCCGGGCGAGCCCGCCCCGGGCCAGGGGCAAGCCCCGCCCCGGGGCAGGAACAGGCCCCCGCTACGCCACCCCCGCCGGCGCCACCCCGTTCTTCGACGGCGCCGGAGACGACCCACCCGTGGGAGACGACCCACCCGTGAGCGACGACACCGTCATCCCCGCCAGCCCCAGCTCCTCCGCCGCCGCCAGCAGCTGCCGTACCTGCCCCGAGGCCGCCCCCGACGTCCCCCGCATCAGCTGCATCAGCAGCGCGGACACCGTCAGGTTCTGCACGTCCCCCGAGGACACCGACCCCAGCACCCGGGTCAGGTCGTCCGTGAAGGACGAGGAACCGTCCAGCCACGGCCCGGCGAGCGCCTGCGCGGTCTTCGAGTTCTCCACGAACCCGTCCACGCTCCGCCCCAGCGAGATCGACGAGACGAGCCGGTCGAAGAAGACCGAGTCCCCGCCGACGATGTCGATGTCCGCGTTCTCCAGACCCGTCGCCAGGATCGTCGCCTGTGCCTCGGCCACCTGCCGCTGCACGTCGAACTCCGCCAGCCGGATCTCCTTCTCCGCGGCCAGCCGCAGCCGGTACTCCTCGTGCCCGCGCGACGCCTCGTCGAGCGCGGCCATCGCCGCGGCCTTCTGGGTGAGCCCCTCCGCCTCGGCCTTCAGCTTCTCGCCGATCACCGCCGCGTCGGCGGTCGCCTGGGCCTGCGTACCCTCCGCGGTCGCCAGCGCCTTGAGGCGCGCGCCCTCCGCCTCGGCCCTGAGCCGTGCCTCGGTCGCCTGGGCCTCCGCCAGGCCGGCCTTCTCGGTGACCACGGCCTCCGCGTCCCGGACCTGGACCTCGGCCAGCCCCGCCGCGGCGGACTCGGCCTGGATGCCCTCCGCCAGCCGCAGCTTCGCCTGCGCGTCGAGGTCGGCCGTCTTCAGCCGGGCGTCCGCGAGCGTCAGCTGCTCGGCCGCCAGGTGGACCGCCGCCGCCTCCGCGGCCTCCGCCGCCTTGATGTCCTTGACCAGCTTCTCCTGCGCCTCCGCCTCGGCCGCGATGATCACGGACCTGCGGGTGCGCTCCGACTCCTCGACGGACCGCAGGGTCAGGATCGACTCCTCCTGCTCGGCGACCGTACGGTCCACCGCGATCCGCTCCCGGATGACGTCCGCCACCTCACGGCGCTCGGCCTCGACCTCCTTCGTCGCGGCGATCCGGTTCAGCTCGGTCTCGCGCTCGCGCCCGATGACCTCCAGCATCCGGTCCTTCTCGATGCGCTCGTTCTCCACCGCGATGACCCGCTCACGGTTCTTCTGCGCGACGGCGACCTCGCGTGCCTGGTTCTCCCGCTGGATGCCGAGCTGCTCCTCGGTACGGATGAACGCGCTCTGCGAGCCGAGCCGCTCCTCCTCCTGCACCCGGGCGGTGGCCGACTCCTCACGGGCCCGCAGCGTCTCGACCTCGCGGCGCTGCTTGATCTCCGCCTCGGCCTGCCGGCGCTCCAGCTCCAGGATGGTCTCGCGGGCGTCGACGTCCTGCCGGGTGATCTCCTTCTGCTCGGTGCGCTGGAACTCGTTGGTCCGTACGTGCTCGATCGCCGTCAGCTCGGTGATCTTCCGGATGCCCTGCGCGTCCAGGATGTTGGCCCCGTCGAGCTGGACCATCGGCGTCTGCTCGAGGAAGTCGATCGCGGCGTCGTCGAGGTGGTAGCCGTTCAGGTCGGTCCCGATGACCCGGATGATCCGGTCCCGGAACTCCTCGCGCTTGGTGTAGAGGTCGACGAAGTCGAGCTGCTTGCCAACGGTCTTGACCGCCTCCGAGAACTTCGCGACGAAGAACTCCTGGATGGCGACCTTGTCGCTCGCCCGCTCCGTGCCGATGGCCTGCGCCACCTTGATGACGTCCTCGACGGTCTTGTTGACCCGGACGAAGAACGTGATGTGGATGTCGGCCCGGATGTTGTCCTGGCAGATCAGGCCCTCACGCCCGGTACGGCGGATCTCGATGGTCTTCACCGAGATGTCCATCGTCTCGGCCTTGTGCAGCACCGGGAGGACGACCGCACCGGTGAAGGTGACGTCGACCTTCTTGGTCTTGGAGATGATCAGGGCCTTCCCCTGCTCGACCTTGCGGAAGAGACGGGTGATGACGAAGACCAGAGCGACGGTGATGAGCAGGACAACGGCGACGAGCACGCCGATGCCCCAGGAGATGGCATCCATGTCAGTCCTTGCGGCTGGTGATGACGTACGAAGAAGAAAAGGGGGCCCGGTCCGCACGACGGCGCGCGGAACCACGGGCCCGGGGCCCGGAGAAGACAGGGGGCGGGTCAGCCGGCCTTGCGCGGCAGCGGGCGCGGGGCGAGCGACGCGTCGTACGGCGAGACCCAGAAGAACTCGCCCTCGGCGTCGTACGCGTACAGCAGGCCCGTGCTGCCGGAGGTGAACACGTCACCGGGCGCGGACGTCCGGAGCGGCTGCCTGACCTGCACGATCGCGGTCGACCCGTCGGCGGCCGCGACCTCGGCCTGCCCGAAGTCGGCGCTGACGGATCCCGTACGGATCGTGCAGATCTGACCCACGAAGTCCTCGCGGGATGGAGGAGGTTCCGCGGGGAAGTACCGGCGGAATCGGCGTACGAGCATGCGGACCACCCCCCAGGCGATCAGGATCGCCCCCGCCAGGACGGCGAGGTGCAGTGCGGCCCGCAGGGTGCCGGTGGCTCCGCTGCGGAGCACCAGGACCGAGCCGGCCAGGCCGGTGAACCAGGCGACGACGACGAACAGCGACACCGACACGGAGACCGGCACCCCGCCGAAGCCGACCGCCTCGGAGTCGAGGTCGGCGTCGAAGGAGTCGGGTCCGGCCGCTCCCACCAGCACCAGCAGCCAGAAGCAGACGACCACCACCAGCGCGCCGCCGAAGACGACGGCCGGGAAGGCGACTGCCGCGGAAAAGAACTCGGTCATCCGGTCCACCCCCTGCGATGCCGTACGGTCCGGGAGACCGGGCGGTGGCAGGCGGGACGGGGGCACCGGTGCTGCGACACCGCGAACGGCCCCGCAGCAACCGGTTCCTTCCCCCGTGTCCCCCGTAACCCCCGTGATTCCCCCGTGTGTTGCTGGAACGATCCTGTCAGCAGGGGGTGTCCCGGCGCATTGCCGGAATCCGGCAGCCTTCACGGGACCACCCTGCCGGGCACCGGCACAGGTCTTCGCGCGTTGAGGAGGCGACAGTGCTGTTGACGTGTGGAGGAGTACGCAGTGACGGAGCCCGAGATTTCCGAGCGGTTCCTGGAGGGCTATGCGCAGATCCTGGCCGAGGTCGCGGAGACCGGCCGCCGGCTCACCCGCGACGAGCTGGAGACGCGGCGCACGCTCGGCCGCGAGGCGGCGGAGGCCGGACACCAGCTGCGCGCGCTGGTGCGGCGTCACCTCGCGGAGACCAGGGCCGCCTGGCCGCTCGCCGCATCGGGCGCGGCTGCCTCCGGCGCCGTGCTGGGCGCCGTGGAGCAGACCGTCGACGCGTTCGCGGAGGGCTTCGAGCGGGCGCAGCGCATCACCGTGCGCCGCGAGGAGGCGGCGCGGCGGGAGTTCATCGACGACCTGCTGTACGGGCGCAGCGACCTGGGCCGGCTCGCGGAGCGCGCCACCCGGTTCGGGCTGCGGCTCTCGCGGGCGCACGCCGTCGCGGTGGCGGCCGGACCGGAGGCCTACAGCGAGTCCGACGCGGTGCCCCGCAGCGTGGAGACGGCGCTGCTCTCCCGATTCAGCGGCCGGAAGATCCTCCTCACCACGAAGGACGGGCGCCTCGTCTGCATAGCCCCGGGCAGCCAGCCGGACGTCCTGCGGTACTTCGCGAAGCAGGCGCACGTCGCGACGGACGGCGGTCAGGTCGCCGTCGGCCGCCCGCACCGCGGTCCCGGCGGGGTGGTCCACTCGTACGACGAGGCGCTCGACGCCCTCGATCTGGCCCAGCGGATGAACCTCGACGACCCCGTGCTGTACGCCGCCGACCTGCTGGTCTACCCCGTGCTGACCAGGGACCGGCAGGCGATGGCCGATCTGGTGCGGAGCGAGCTCGGCCCGCTCAAGGAGGCGCGGGGCGGTGCGGAACCGCTGCTGAGGACGCTGTCCGTGTACTTCGACGCGGGCTGTGTCGCCGCCGAGACGGCCCGCCGGCTGTCGCTGAGCGTGCGTGCGCTGACGTACCGGCTGGAGCGGATACACCAGCTGACCGGCTCGGACCCCTCCGATCCGATGCACCGCTACACGCTGCAGACGGCGGTGATCGGTGCCCGGCTGCTGGACTGGCCCGCGAAGGAGCTCTGACGGGCCCGGTCCAGGGGTCCGCGAGGCGTACGGCCCGAGGGCCCGGGCCGTACGCGGCGGAGTTCTACAGGTCGAACTCGTGCGGGGGCAGGTCCAGCGCGAAGCACGCCTCGCGCACGACGGCCTGCTCCGACTTGTCGAAATCGCCGTCGGCGCCACCGATCACGATGCCGATCTGGATGACGGCGCGCGCCTCGGAGGGCTTCTTCTTCGCCTTGGCGATCTCCTGGAGGACGCTCACCTTGCCGAAGGCGAAGTCCGCGGTCAGCTTGTTGACGTAGTCGTTGAACCGGCGCTGGAGGTCGTCCGCAGGGAAGTTCTGCAGCACGTCGTTGGTGGCGATCAGCGAGGCGACGCGCTGCCGCTCGGACGGGTCGATGGAACCGTCCGCCGCGGAGACCAGGGCACACATGGCCATGCTCGCGTCCCGGAACGCCCCGCTCTTCAGGTCGTTCTTCTTCGCCTCCAGCTGCGTCTGCATCGTCGACGCGGATTCCTTGATCCGATCCCAAAGGGCCATGACGTCTCCATACGTTGCGTTGCCTGTGGTGCGGGAACCCAGCAAACTCTACAACTGTGTAGAAGAGCCGCGCGTGGCCGTCGGCAGCACGCAGGACGGCACACCCGTATCCGGCCACTCAGTAGGATGCGGCGGATGAACAGGCCCACAGGTACGGACGAGGGCGGCACCGGGGACGGCCGGCGGCTGCCCAGGCGCGGCCAGGGACAGCTGGAGTCCCAGGTCCTGACCGTGCTGCGGTCGGCGGGCGGCCCCGCGACGGCCGGCTGGGTGCAGGAGCACCTCGACGGCGACCTCGCCTACACCACCGTCATCACGATCCTCTCCCGCCTCTACGCGAAGAAGGCCGTGACCCGCAGCCGCCAGGGACGTTCCTACACCTGGACCCCGGCCTCCGACGAGGCGGGCCTCGCCGCGCTGCGGATGCGCCGCGTCCTGGACGGTGAACGCGACAGGGAGGCCGTCCTCGCCCGGTTCGTCTCCGCGCTGTCCCCCGGTGACGAGGCCAGGCTCCGCGCGCTGCTCTCCCGCGCGGCGGACGACCCCGGCGATCCCACCGCTCCAGAAGGCCGATAGTCATCGCGATGGGCGTCTTCGTCTACCTGCCACTCGTCCTGCCGCTGACCGCCCTGCCCATGGCGCGTCTCGCGGAACAGCATCTGCACCCCAGGAGCGCCACCCGGCTGCTGGCCGCCGTGGGGTCGACGCTGGCCCTGTGCAGCACCCTGTGCCTGGCCCTGCTCATGGTGGTCGGCACCGCCCAGCTCCCCGGCAACCCGCTGCCCGACGGCTGGTCGGACCCCGAGGTGCGCGCCGCCGTCCCGTACGAGGAGAAGGCGGGGCTGGTCGCCATCGGTGTGCTGGGTGCGGTGCTGGTGGCCTGCGGCGGCACGCTGCTGCGGCACGCCCGGACCAGGATCCGCGCCGCCCGTGCCCTGCCGGGGACCACCGGGCCCGGCGCCACGGGGGACCTCGCGCTGGTCCCGTCCCCCGACCCGTACGCGTACGCCCTTCCGGCGGGGCGGGGGCGGGGCGGCCGGATCGTCGTCTCCACCGCGATGATGGACTGCCTGGACGCCCGTGAGCGTGACGCGCTCGTTGCCCATGAGCGCGCGCACCTGACCGGACGGCACCACCGCTATCTGCTGGTGACGCAACTGGCGGCCCGCGCCAACCCGTTCCTCCTGCCCCTGCGCACGGCGGTCGCGTACAGCACCGAACGCTGGGCGGACGAGGAGGCGGCGGACGCCGTCGGGAGCCGCAGGGCCGTCGCCACGGCGGTCGGCAAGGCGGCCCTGTTCTCGCACCGCCCCCCGGGGCCCGCGGTGCTCCCCGCCCTCGCGGCGGAGGGCCCCGTGCCGCGCCGGGTGGCGGCGCTGTTGGACCCCGAACCCTCGGCCGGGCTCTGGCCCCCCGCCTCCGCGCACCTGGCCCTGGCGGCGGTGACCGCGACGGCGGGGACGGCGGCCTCGGCGCTGTCGTCGCTCAACGCGACGGTGACGCTCGTCGGGATACTCCACGCGGCCACCCCGCTCTGAACCGCTGCCGGCGGGCCGTCGTCCGGACCCCGCCGACGGCCGGTCGTCCGGACCGCTGCCGGCCGGCGTCAGTCGGAGTCGCGCCCGGCGTGCTCCGGCGTGAGGTCGTCGTGCGACGGCATCGGCTGCTCGGCCGCGACGGCCGGCTTCGACCGCTTGCCGGCCAGCACGGCCTGGAGCTTGGAGGCGACCGGTTCCGTCCACCGGGCGGTGAGCGGTCCGACGATCACCAGGATCAGCACGTACGCGGTCGCGATGGGCCCGATCCGCGGCTCCGTCGCCACGGCCAGACCGGCGATGACGATCGAGAACTCCCCACGCGCGACGAGCGTGCCGCCCGCGCGCCAGCGGCCGCGGGGACCGATCCCGGCCCGCCGGGACGCGTACCAGCCGGTGCCGATCTTCGTGAAGACGGTGACGATCGCCAGCAGCGCCGCGGGAAGCAGCACGGGCGGGATCTCGGCCGGGTCGGTGGACAGCCCGAAGAACACGAAGAAGACGGCGGCGAACAGGTCCCGCAGCGGCGTCAGGAGCTTGCGCGCACCCTCGGCGACCTCGCCGGACAGGGCGATGCCCACGAGGAAGGCGCCGACGGCCGCGGAGACCTGGAGCTGCTGGGCCACCCCGGCCACCAGGACGGTGAGCCCGAGGACGACGAGCAGCAGCATCTCCGGGTTGTCGGAGGACACCGCGCGGCTGATGAGCCGGCCGTGACGCAGCGCGAGGTACAGCACGAACCCGACGGTCCCGAGCGCGATCAGCAGCGCGATGCTGCCGCCCGCCAGACCGACACCGGCCAGCATCGCGGTGAGCAGCGGCAGATAGACGGCCATGGCCAGGTCCTCGATGACGAGGACACCGAGGATGACGGGCGTCTCGCGGTTACCGAGCCGGCCCATGTCGGTCATCACCTTGGCGATCACGCCCGACGACGAGATCCAGGTGACGCCGGCCAGAGCGACGGCTCCCACGGGCCCCCACCCGAGCATCAGACCGGCTGCCGCGCCGGGCGTCGCGTTGAGCACGAAGTCGACGGCCCCGGACGGGTACTGCGTCTTGAGACTGGTGACGAGCTCCGAGGCGCTGTACTCCAGGCCGAGCAGGAGCAGCAGCAGGATGACGCCGATCTCCGCCCCGATGGCGGTGAACTCCTCGCTGGCGCCGAGCGGCAGCAGGCCGCCCTCACCGAACGCGAGTCCCGCCAGCAGGTAGAGCGGGATCGGGGAGAGCCCTATCCGTCCGGCGAATCTTCCGATGATGCCGAGCCCCAGAATGACGGCGCCCAGCTCCACCAGCAGTGCTGTCGTGTCGTGCATGGTCAGCCCTCCGCGATGATCTCGGAGAGCGCGTCCACGCCCTCACGCGTTCCTACGGCGACGATCGTGTCGCCGATGGCCAGCCGGAAGTCCGGCCCCGGTGACGGATGCGCGCTGTGCGTGCGCAGCACCGCCACGATCGACGCCCCGGTCCGCGTCCGCGCCCGGGTGTCCCCGAGCAGCCGGCCGCCGTACGGGGAGCGGGTCCCGAGCGGGATGTGCTCGGTGACCAGGTCGATGCCCTCGGTCCGTACGGCGTCGATCGGCGCCGCGTCGATGAGATGCGCGAGCCCCGTCGCCTCGGTGGTCGTCAGAGGTACGGACAGGACGCACGAATCAGGGTCGTCCTTCTCGTAGAACCCGAGGAACCGCCGGCCGTCGTGGTGGACGACCACGGAGATGTGCTGCCCCGACTCGGTGGTGTAGTCGTACTGGACGCCGACTCCGGGCAGCGATGTGCGGTGGGTTCCCATGGTTTCCTCCCGAGGTGCGCGCGGTGACGGAGCGGCGCTTTTGATCATCTCTTTAGCTGCCTATTACCTTAACCGGAGCCGTGGACCGGCCGTCGGGACGCGGAAATCAGCTCCCGGCGGGACCGTGCCCGGCGGCTCCGGGAGACGCGGACATGGGCGTGCCCGGCCGGTGAGCCGGCCGGGCACCTGAGGCCGTGCGACGGATCACTCCGTGACAGGTCAGCCCTTGATCTGGATCTCCTCGCCGTTGGCCGAGGGGGAGGGGACCGCCGGTGCGGACTCCGTGGCCTCCGCCTTGCCCTGAAGGTTGCGGAGCAGCGCGGCCAGGTCGACGCCGGTGGTGGAGTTGAGGAGCTCCACGCCCTGGGCCACGTTGTCGGCGACCGTGCGGGACAGCTGGCTCGCGCCGTCCGTCGAGATGACCGTCAGCTTGTCGATGGCGCTGAGCGGCTCGGACGCCTTGGCGACGACCTGCGGCAGCACCTCGACCAGCATCTGGAGGACGGCCGCGTCGCCGTACTGCTTGAACGCGTCGGCCTTCTTCTGCATGGCCTCGGCCTCGGCGGCGCCCTTCGCGGCGATGGCGGCGGCCTCGGACTCACCCTCGATGCGTACGGCGTCGGCGAGGGCGGAGCGGTGGAGCTTCTCACCCTGACCGGTGAGGCGGGAGCGCTCCGCGTCGGCCTCGGCCTCCTTGACCTGGGCGATCCTGCGGGCCTCGGCCTCCTGCTCCGCCTGGTAGCGGGCGGCGTCCGCGGGCTTACGGACCTTGGTGTCGAGCTCACGGTCCGTCAGGGCGGCCTGGCGCTCGGCGACCTTCTCCTGCTCGCTGAGCACCTCCTGCTGACGGGCGGCCTCGGCGAGCGGACCGGCGGCGTTGGCCTTGGCCGCGGCGGCCTCGGTCTCGGCCTTGATCTCGGCCTGCTTGAGGTAGAAGGTCCGCTCGGCGATGGCGATCTCCTCGGCCGCCTTCAGCCGGGCCTGCTCCGAGGCGCGCCGGGCGATGGCCTCGGCGATGTCGGCCTCCTGCTTGGCGCGGGCGGCCTCCGGGCGGCCGAGGTCCTCCAGGTAGGAGCCCTCGGTGGTGATGTCCTGGATCTGGAAGGCGTCCAGGATGAGGCCCTGGCCGGAGAGGCTGGCCTCGGCCTCCTCGGCGACCTGCCCGGCGAACGCGGCGCGGTCGCGGATGATGTCCTCGACGGACATGCGGCCGACGATGGCGCGGAGCGCTCCGGAGAGCACTTCCTGGGTGAAGCCGACGATGCCGTTCTGCTGCTGGAGGAAGCGCTGGGCCGCGGCCCGGATCGCGTCCTCGCTGCCGCCGACCTTGACGATCGCGACGCCTTCGAGGTTGGACTTCACCCCGCGCAGGGTGACGGCGCCGCGCACCGCGACCGGGATGTGCCGGCTGGAGAGGTCCAGGGTGAACTTCTGCTGGACGAACGGCACGACGAAGACGCCGCCGCCGACGACGACCTTCTGGCCGCTGTTGTCGATGCTGGTGCGGCCGGTCACCGGATCGGTGGACTTCTTGCCGCGGCGTCCCGTGATGATGAAGGCCTGGCTGGGCCCCGCGACCTTGTAACGGGTGATCACGGCGAGGGCCAGGAGTACGAGAAGTACGACAATGCCGATGATGGCGATCACTACTGGACTCATGAGAGGTGTCCCCCTTGCCCTCCCGAAGGGACGGCAGTGTGTTCGGTTGTACGGGTGTCGGACAGGCGTAGGGCTCGGTGGTGGTCAGCGCTCGACGGGGCGGACCGTGACCGAGGTGGTCGAGAGGGTGGCCTCCACCCAGATCTCGGCGCCGCGTTCGACCGGGACGGCGCTCTTCGCGGAGAACTTCACGGTCTGACCCGCGAGTCGCAGCAGGACCTCGCCGTACCCGTCGGCCGGGATCGGGGTGACCACCGACCCCGAGGTGCCGACGAGGTCGTCGCCACGCGGTGTGGCCGTGGTCTGGTCCCGCATCAGGGCCTTGCTGAACTTCCAGGTCAGCCAGGCCGCGACGACGCCCGCCACCGCACCGGCCGTGAGGGCCAGGGGGACGCCGGCCCCGGTGGTGCCGAGGACGATCGCTCCCCCGAAGCCGAGCATCGACAGGAAGCCGGCGATGACCGGCAGGGAGAGCAGGCCGTCGAAGAAGCCGTTCAGCAGCCCGCCGAGCGCGTCGCCGAGGAGTCCTTCGAGGATCCCGTCGAAGATCAGGGAGAGGACGAGAAGTGCGATTCCCGCAATGCCGAGACCAAGGAAAACGGTCACGTGATCACTCCCCCGTTGTTCGCTGTCCCCCGAAAAGTCTCCGTCGAACTGGCTGAATGGTCCCATAGGGGACCATGCCGTGGCACTGCCGGAGTCCGGCAGTTTCTACGGAGTTCCGATGCCGGAAAGCTGCTGGGCGAGCGTGTCGAGCGACTGGAAGGTGGCACCGAGCAGCGCGACGTGCTTCCACCGCAGGACACCGTCCGGACCGATCAGGAAGACGGAACGGCGTACTCCGATGCCGGGGGCGGCGACCCCGTAGGCCCGGGCGGTCTCCCGGGCCGTGTCGGCGAGCAGGGGCATGCGCAGGCCGTGGCCACGGGCGAAGGACTCATGGCTGTCCACACCCTGTGGACTGATTCCCCAGACCTCGGCGTCGAGGCCCTCGAAGGTCTCCAGGCCGGAGGAGTAGGAGCAGAGCTGCTTGGTGCAGACGGCGGTGTTGTCGCCGGGGTAGAAGGCGAGGACGACGGCCCGTCCGCGCGCGGCGGAGAGCGTGTAGTCGCGCCGGGCGAAGTCGTCGTCGGTGAGGACGCCTCCGGGGAGGGTGAAGTCCGGTGCGGGCAGGCCGGTTCGGGGTCCTGACGCCATGTCGGGGGCTCCTTGGGTCGCGTACGGGAAGGGTTCGTGCGCCCTACAGTGAACGGCACTTTCCACGCATCCGTACGTTCGACCCATCCGCCCGCCCTCCGGCACCGAACATGAGGTGTGGGCGGGCGCGGGCCCCGCACCCGATCGGGAGGTACGTGTGGCCGGAAGACCGCCGTCGGCAGCGGTGCTCATCCTCCACGGCGGTTACGAGACGGGCATGGCGGCACCGGCACCGGGCGCGCTCAACCTGCCCGGCCTGCGCATGCTGCCGGTCGCGCGCGTGGTGGCCCGTGCGGTGCGCGGGGACTCCGGGGTGCGCGTGCAGCGCGTCCGCTACACGCACCGGGGCTGGAACGGCTCCCGCGAGGACCCGCTGCACGACGCCTTACGGGTGCTGGACGACCTGCGGCGCGAGGCGGGCGACATCCCCGTGGTCCTCCTCGGCCACTCCATGGGCGCCCGCGCCGCACTCCACGCCGCCGGGCACCCGCTGGTCCGCTCCGTGGTGGGCCTCGCCCCCTGGTGCCCGCCCGGCGACCCGGTGACGCAGCTCGCGGGCCGCGACGTCGTCCTGCTGCACAGCACCCGGGACCGGGTGACGAGCCCCCTCGCGTCCCAGTCGCTCACGGCCAGGGCCCGCCGGGCGGGGGCCCGGACCTGCCTGGTGACGATCCCGGGCAGCGACCACGCGATGATCCGCAGGGCCCCGGCCTGGCACCACCTCGCCGGCCTGCTGGTGACGGGGCTGCTGGGGCTGGCCCCGGTCCCGAAGCGGGTCGAGGCGGCGTTCGGGCTGCCCCCGGAGGCAGCCGCGTCCGAGGGGACCCTGTCCCTGGACGGACTCGACGCCGGAGGGCCGGGCCTGCGGAGATGCGGGGCGCTGCGGGGCGTCGGACGATGAGGGGCCGGGTGCGCGTCGGCCCGTGAGGGCCGACCCGCCCCGCACCGCCGGGCACGACCCCTCTGGAGGCTCCGTTGCAGGCCGAAGAGCACGCCGATCCGTCCTACGCCGACGTGACGGCGCTGGACACGCTGATCGGCAGAAGCCCGGCCGGGGTGGCGGTCCTCGACACGGAGCTGCGCTACGTCTACGTGAACCCGGCACTCGAACGGCTCAACGGCGTGACGGCCGCCGCGCATCTGGGCAGACGCGTCGGCGAGGTGCTGCCGGACATGAACGTACGGACGGACGTCATGCGCCAGGTACTCGCCGACGGCAAACCCCGGGAGATGACCACCAGCGGGCAGACCCGGGTGGACTCCGTCATCGAGCGGCGGTACTGGCGGGTGGCCCTCCACCGGTTCGAGGAGGACGGTGCGGTGCGCGGGCTGATCGCGCTCGCCCAGGAGGTCACCGGCACCGAGAGCGAGCGGGAGGAGCTGCGGCGCGCCAGGAGCTATCTGACGCTCCTCGACCAGGCCACCGTCAGCATCGGCACCACGCTGGACGTGGAGACCACCTGCCAGGAACTCGCGGACTTCGTGGTCCCGGAGATGGCCGACGTCGCCGTCGTCGAGCTGATGCCGGACGCCGACGGGCCCGCCCGGCGGGAGCCGCCGCCCGGGGTGCTGCGGCTGCGGAGGGCCGGGGTGGCCTCCGTCCCGGAACTCGCCGACGAGCTCTCCCGGTTCGGCGGGCCGGGTACGGACGTCGACTACCAGGAGGACGCGGCCGTGACACGCTGCCTGGCCGCCGACGGTCCGGTGATCGAGAACCTCGTCGGCGGCGAGGGCCTCAACCGCAACCGGTCGGGGCCCTCGCCCGAGCGGGCCGCCGCCTACCGCGCCCTAGGTCTGCACTCCGCCGTCGTCGTGCCGCTCACCACGCGCGGACGGCCGCTGGGGGCGCTCAGCCTCGTACGGGCCGGGGACTCGCCGCCCTTCACGGAGGGCCTGGACGTGGTCGTGGCCCGCACGCTCGCGGGCCGCGCCGCCGTCGACGTGGACCATGCCCACCGCTACACGCACGAGCACCGCGTCGCCCGGGAGCTCCAGCGCTCCCTGCTCTCCGAGCCGCGCGTGCCGAACCCGGGCATCGAGATCGCGTCGCTCTACCTCCCGGCGGGCGAGGGGGCGCTGGTGGGCGGCGACTGGTTCGACGCCATTCCGCTGCGCGGCGGCCGCCACATCAAGGTGATGGGCGATGTCATGGGGCACGGCGTGGACGCCGCCGTCGCCATGAGCAACTACCGCTCGATGCTCCGCGTGATGGCCGACGACGAGCATCCGCCGCACCGCATCCTGGAGCGGCTCGACCGGGCGATCGGGCAGTCGGGCCTCGACCGGGCGGCGACGTGCCTGATCGCCGTCGTCGACCGGAAGGAGGGGACCTGCGAGGTGGCCAGCGCGGGACATCCGCCGCCCGTGTTCATCGACCCGGGGGCGCCCGAGGCGCGGGTGGCGCGCGTGCCCGTCGGGCCGCCCCTGGGCACGGGCTTCGGCGGGTACCGGACGACGGTGCTGCCGTGCGCTCCCGGGACGGTGCTCTTCATGTACACCGACGGCCTGGTGGAGCGCCGGGGCGAGGACATCGACGTGTCGATCGAGCGGCTCAGGCAGCTCAAGCTCCCGCCGGGCGGACGGCTGGAGGACCTGCTGGCGGAGGTCGTCGACCGGTTCGCGGACGCGGCCGAGGACGACATCGCGGTGCTCGTCTCGCGGAGCCGGGGCTACTGAACGCTCCTGCGGCGCCGGGGCGTTGTCGGTGGCCGGTGCGAGGATGCACGGCATGGGACCTCTGCTCCTCACCGACATCGAAGCCGCCGTCCGCAGCAGCTGGGGCGCGGACACCACCACGCCCGCGCACCGGGCGGACTGGGATCCGGCGAATCCGGCCCGTGACCAGTGCGGGGTGACCGCGCTCGTGGTACACGACCTGCTGGGCGGCGAGCTGATCAGGGGCGAGGTGCTGGTCGACGGCGAGCGCGTCGATTTCCACTGGTGGAACAGGCTGGGCGAGGCCACGGAGATCGACCTGACCCGCGAGCAGTTCGGCCCGCACGAGACCGTGACCGTGGGCGTGGCCGTCGAGCGCCCGGCGGAGATCGTCCGGCTCCGCGAGGAGTACGAGCTGCTGAGCGCCCGGGTCGGGGAGACGCTGCGGGACCGGCTCAGCCGGCGTGCCGGGAGCGCCCTCGCAGCCGGCGCAGGACGATCAGGGCCGACGTCACCAGGGGCATGAGACCCGCCAGGGTGTTCGCGGTGGTGAGCTTGTCCTGCGTGCCTCTGGCCCGGCGCATCTGCTTGACGGTGCGGACGACGGCGAGCGCGCTGCTGCCCAGGCTCAGGAGCAGGCCGATCTTCGAGTTCGCGGGCTTCCTCGGCATCTGCGTGCCTCCCGACATCGCTGCACGGCCCCTCGGTCCACGTAACCGGCTGCGGGGCGGGTCCGCAATCGGGGGCCGTCCGGGTCACCGGGCAAGGCGGGTCCGGGCGTCCGGCCCGGGCCTCGGGCGCGTCCGGTCCGGGCTCAGGCGAAGAGGAAGCCGGCCGCCGTGGCGGCGCCCACGGCCGCTCCCGCCACCGTCTGGGCCACCGAGTGGTAGCGCAGCGCCACCCGCGACCAGCACACGGCGACGGCCGGGACGGCCGCGCACAGCCACCACGGGGAGTGGGCGACGCTGAGCAGGGCCACCACGGATGAGGCGACCGCCGAGTCGACGGAGATCTTCCAGACCGTGTTGACGGCCAGCAGCACCGTCGTCATGACCCACAGGGAGATCATCGCGATCAGGATGCCGAGGGGTGCGTGTCCCAGGACCATGATCAGCGCGCCGGTGCCGAGCGAGCCCAGGATCACCAGGAAGATCGGTGCCCGCTGGGTCCGGTCCACGACGTGCCGGTCGCCCCAGGTGCCGCGTCCGCGCTCCCACTCGATGTAGCCGGCGGGGATCAGCCCGGCGCAGAGGGCGCCGAGGAAGCCCCAGGGGAGCCCGGTCCAGTCACCGGCCGAGGCCAGTCCGACGGCGAGCATCCCGAAGAGCAGCACATTGCGGGGCTGCAGGACGTCCGTGACCGTGCGGGCCACCGTCGTCGTGAGGTCCGAGGTGGTGTCCGTGCTGCTCATGGTGGGTGCTCCGGTCCGCGCGGGCCGCGCGGATACCGGCGGCCGCGCGTGAAGTAGCCCTTCACGACGGGGGATGCGTGAAGGGCTACCCGTGCAGTATGACCGTTCGCCGGTCTGCCGACAACTGACCGGTCGGTCAGCCCTGTTGGGGGTGTTCGCACGGCTACGGAGGGCTCCCGCCCGGCACCTTCCCTCGCGGGCCGCACCCGGTGCACGCCGGGGACGGCGGAAACCTGTTCCGGTGGCAATAGACATGACCTACCCGTACGCCTAGGGTTTCTTGTGCAGCCAGGCCATATCAGAGGTCAGGTGCGCAGCAGAAGAGGTGCAGATGACCCCGGAATCCCCGTCGCATGCCACGGACCGTCTCGACGACGACGACTACCCCGCGTACACGATGGGGCGGGCCGCCGAGATGATCGGTGCGACGCCAGGCTTCCTCAGGGCCATCGGCGAGGCCCGCCTGATCACGCCGCTGCGCTCCGAGGGGGGCCACCGGCGCTACTCGCGTTACCAGCTGCGCATCGCGGCCCGCGCCCGCGAGCTGGTGGACGCCGGCACACCGATCGAGGCCGCCTGTCGCATCGTCATCCTGGAGGACCAGCTCGAGGAGGCCCTGCGCCTCAACGAGCAGTTGCGGCGGCCCGCCGCGGGCCGGAGCGGCGGCGATTCCTGACCGGCGCACGGGTGCATATCTGTTTCCGTCGGCACAGAAATACGCGCAATGTGCGGTGAGGGTATATGCCGTACGCGGCGGAGTGATGGCGTAGTGATATGGCGTACAGCTCACTTGTGCCCGAATCGTGCTACTGTTGATCTCAGTTGCAGTTGTGGTTCCCAAAACTTCAAGTGCACTCACCGTTTTCACTCCGGTGGGCGCGCTTTTGTATTTCCGGTCTCTTCCGGACGGGGCAATCATTTGCGGCGACGTAGGGCTCGCACAGTGTGGGCCCACGGGCAACGCCCCGAAGGAGATATGACATGGCTACTGGCACCGTGAAGTGGTTCAACGCCGAAAAGGGTTTCGGTTTCATCGAGCAGGAGGGTGGCGGCGCTGACGTCTTCGCCCACTACTCGAACATCGCCGCCCAGGGCTTCCGCGAGCTGCAGGAAGGCCAGAAGGTGAACTTCGACGTCACGCAGGGCCAGAAGGGCCCGCAGGCGGAG
>NZ_JAERUC010000036.1 GCF_016745505.1 Streptomyces silvae
ATGCCGGCGGTGTAGCCGCGGCCGTCGCCGATGTCCTCGACGTACGCGTACTGGGCCTTCCAGTCCAGCGTGGAGTTCTCCGCGCTGGACATGAGCCGCATGGCGATGTCCTTCTTCGCGGGGTCGTCGAGCCCCTTCTCGGATCCGGAGGAGGTACCGGAACAGCCGGTCAGGACGAGGGCCGCGAGGGCGGCGAGGGCGAGACGTCTGTGCTTCACGCACCAAGCGTGCCAGGCCGGGGGTGGTGCGGATGGCGGGCGGTGCGCCTGTAGCGTTCGGAACATGGAAGATCAGTCTGTTGTGGACGTCGGCGAAGTACGGCTGGCGTACCGGACCTGGGGTGACCCCTTCGGGTCGCCCGTCGTCCTCTTGCACGGTCTCGGCGGCTCGTCCCTGAGCTGGGAGGCGGTGGGCACCCTCCTCGGCGAGGAGTGGCGGGTGTACGCCATCGATCTGCGCGGGCACGGCGAGAGCGACTGGCCCGACGAGTACACCTTCGAGCAGATGCGGGACGACGTCCTGGAGTTCCTCGACGCCTGCGAGCTCGACCGCGTCGGCCTGGTCGGCCACTCGATGGGCGGTGTCGTCGCCTATCTGCTCGCCGAGGAGCACGCGGACCGGGTGGAGCGCCTGGTGCTGGTCGAGACCCCGCCGCCGTTCCCCGGGCAGCTGGTGTCCGACACCCTCCCCGCCGGTCCGGTGGACTACGACGAGAACGTCCTGGCGGCCGTCCGGGCCCAGGTCGCCGAGCCCGATCCCCGGTGGGAGCAGGAGCTGGGCCAGATCGTCGCCCCGACGCTGATGATCGCGGGGGGCCCGGAGAGCAGCATGCCGCAGGGGCGGCTGGCCGACATGGCGTCGCTGATCCCCGACTGCCGGCTGCTCACCCTGGGAGGCGGCCACCATCCGCACAAGAAGTACGCGGACCAGGTGGCCCAGCAGATCACCGAGTTCTTCACCAGCTGAGCGAAACCGGAGCCGGGGCCCGGCCGCCCGGCCGCCCGCGGGCCGCTCTCCCGGATCCCGGCTGCCGTGCCGGGCCGCCCCGGCCGCCCCGCGGCGCAGGGTGAGCGCCGCGCCGTCAGTCGCCCGGCCGCCAGTCGGGCCGGCGGCCGCTCAGCGCGATCACCCGGTCGACCAGCGGTGCGTCGGCCGGCACGGGGACCGGCGGCCCGAAGATCGCGTCCGGGCCCGACCTGTCGTCGTCCCCGGGCGCCAGCATCGCCTCCGACGACCGCAGGCTCGCCTCGTCCGCCCGGAACTCCTGCCCCGTCGCCCTGGCCAGGTCCCAGCCGTGCACGACCAGCTCGTTCCGCGCGACCATCCCCGCGACCTCGCCGGGAAGGTCCACGCCGCCCGCCCGGGTCATGCCCTCCAGTGCGGCCGGTGAGCGCCAGGCCTCGACCAGCTCGTCCAGCAGGGGCGGCAGAGCGGTGCGCCAGTCCACGGGCAGTACGGGCCGGGACGACGTCGGCGGGGTGCCGGTCGTCGGGCCGTGCTTCTTGTACGCCGCGTCGCGGAAGGCGACCGTGAGGCCCAGGAGGTGCCCGAGCAGCTCCCGTACCGCGTAGTCGGGACAGGGGGTCGGGCCGTCCAGCTGCCCCTCGTCGACGGAGCCGATCAGCTCCCGGATCTGCCGCGCCGCCGGTGCCAGATCGAGGGCGGGCGCGGTGCCGTTGTCCGTATCCATACTCTTCAGACCGTGCGCGCGCCCCGAACTCATCGGTGCACGCACCCCCGGGCTCGTCCGGACTCATCCCGGACATCGCGGAACGTTCCGATCCGCCCCCTTGTCGGCGACCCCACCCGCATGGCATATAGGTCTGGACCATTGCTGTCGGACGGAAGGCATCACCGTGCAACGCCCCCACGCACGCACCGCGTTGACCTGTTCCGCCGCGCTGCTCCTCGCCGCGCTCACCGGCTGCGGCGGGTCCGCTGAGGCGGACACCGAGAAGCCGGCGGCCCCCGGGGGAGTGACGGCCCAGGCCGGCAGCGCCACCTCCGCCCACGTCATGTGGGAGCAGGCGTCCGACAATGAGGGGATCACCGGCTACGACGTCTACCGCGAGGGGAAGAAGCTCCTCTCGGTGCCCGCGACGAAGCTGATGACCGACATCGACGGCCTGACCGCGTCCACGGCCTACACCTTCACCGTCCGGGCCCGTGACGCCGCCGGAAACCTCTCCGCCCCGAGCACCGCGGCCGCCGTCACCACCCCCGCCGCCGCACCCGCCGACGAGGAGGCGCCGACCGGACCGACGAAGCTGCGGGGCACGGCGGACAGCGGCCGGACGGTCACCCTCTCCTGGGGCGGCTCCACGGACGACGTGGGCGTCACCTCGTACGACATCTACCAGGAGGACTCCAGGATCCACAGTGTCCCGGGCACGCGGACCACGGCCCGGGTCACGGGCCTGCGCCCCGGCACCGTCTACACCTTCACCGTCCGCGCCCGCGACGCGGCCGACCGCTCCTCCCCGGACAGCAACGCGCTCGACCTCACCACCCCGTCCGCGCCGGGCGCCCCCAGGAGCACGGCGCCCACCGGACTGCGGACGGAGACGGCGGCGGAGGGCGGGGAGTTCCTGGTCGACCTCTCCTGGGACCAGCCGGACACCGGCGGGACCATTCCCGCGTACCAGTTGTTCCTGAACGGGAAGCTGACCACCACGATCGTGTGGGGCGGCACACCGCCCACGGGCCGCGCGGCATACCGGCTCACGCTGACCGACCCGCCCGGCACCCGCTACTCGCTCAAGCTCCGGCCCAAGCTGCCCGACGGGAAGTGGGGTGACTTCTCGGCCCAGCGCACGGTGGTCCTCCCGGGCTGACCTCCGGTCTGCCGGATCCCCGGGCCCGGCCCCGGCTCACGGTCCGCGCCAGAGGTTGGCGAAGGACGCGTTCTCGATGGTCCGCCTCTGGCGCACGGCCTCCAGCTCCATCACCGCGTCATGGACGGCGGCCACCACGGTCGTCACCGCTTCGTCGCCGAGGCCGGGCTCGTCGTCGGACCGGCCGTCGTCGGACCGGCCGTCGTCGATGCCCACGGCCGAGGCGAGGGCGGTCAGGACGGGTTCCCTCCCGTCCCGGCGGGCCGCTGCCCGGCGGCGGCCCGCCGTGTCGGCCGGTTCCACGCGGTCCGAGCCCAGGGACAGCCGGCCGCTCCGCGTCCGCGTCAGCTCGCCGTCCTTCTCCAGACCCGCCTGGTACGCGGCCGAGAGGTCCCGGCCCCGGCGCCACAGCCAGTCATCGATCCGCTCGTACGGCGGTTGCCGGGTGAGCTGCGCCGCCGCGTCACCGAGGAGCGGGTCGTCCGCCGCCGGCGGCCCGCCCGGCACGATGCGGTCACCGTCCACGGTGACGGCCCCCGCGCCCAGGAGGTCGATCAGCTCGGCCCCCGCGAGTGCGAGCGACAGGTCGCCCTGCCCCACGGGCGGCTCCGGCCTCGGATCCATGGTGATGATGAACAGGTCCTTCGCCGTGGTCATGAACGGCTCCCCTCGGAGGCATCGGCACGGGTGCGTCCCCGCCGGCCCTCGTCCGGGGCCGGTCCGCGGAGAGGCGACCGTCACGTTCAGTATCGCTCCCCACCGGGCGGTTCGAGCTGCCCATCTCCTGACGGTTCCGATACGCCGGGGCTGCCGGGGCGCCTCGCTCCTCAGGCGGCGAGCGCGGCGGGCTCCCCGAGCCGGCCCGCCGCCGTGCGCCAGGCGGCCGTCACCGCGGTGCGGGCCCGTTCGGTCCGCAGGGCGCCGTCCGGCGTGAGCGCGACGGGCGCACCCACGTGCACATGCAGTTCCGGGCGGCGCAGCGGCGCCGTGAACAGCCCCGCGAGCTGCTTGGCCGTGCTGCCCGAGGTGACCCGGCGGGCGCCGGCCTGGCCGACGGGCACCACCGGGGCCCCGGTGCACCGCGCGAGCCGGGCCAGGCCGCTGCGGAAGGCCCCGGGCGCCGTCTCGGCGGCGTCCGTACGCTGCGGGAGGCCGCCCTCGGCGTAGATCAGCACCAGATGTCCGCGCCCGAGTGCCTCGGCGGCCCCGTCCAGGGCGTCCGCCGCGCGTGGTCCGCCGCGGTGGACGGGGATGTGCCCCTCGCGGGCGAGCGCGCCGCCGAGGACCGGGACGCGCCAGAGCCCGGCGGTCGCCATGACGACCGGACGGGCCCCGAGGCGGTGCAGTGCGGCGAGCACGACGGCGGGGTCGGCGAGCGACGTGTGGTTCGCGACGACGATGCTGCCGGGGGCGAGTTCGGCGTCCGCGTCGGCGGTGACCGTGAGCCGGCCGAAGGCGGGCACCAGGGCGTCGGCGAGGTGGCTGAGCATGTCCGGTCTCCTGAGCTCGACGATGTCGGTCCCCATCGTCGGGCGGGGGAGCGGCCGGGGCCTGAGTAGCCGCACTCATCTCCCGTACGGGGATTTCGTGCGGGGCTTCGTGCCGGGATTCCGTACACGGCTTCGAGCGGGGTCTCGTGCGGGGATTCCGTACGGAAGGAGCACACTCAGCCCCTGACGCGCACCGTCTCGGCCCACGGGGGAGCGGCGGGGGCGGACGGGCCGATCAGGACGGCGATGAGCCGGCACGAGGAGGTCTCGTCCGGCCAGGGAGTGTGACCGTCCGTCAGGACGATGATCACGCCCGGGCGTTCGGGCCCCGACAGCGCCGCCGCGATCCCGACGCGCATGTCGGTGCCACCGCCGCCGTCCAGCGTGATCTGTTCGGCGGACGTCACCCGGGAGACCGCCTGGACATCGGCGTCACAGGCGAGGACCGTCACCCGGTTGCCCCGGATCCCCACCTCGCGCAGCACACCGGTGACCTCGGCGAGCGCGGCGGCGATCTCCGGCCCGCCCATCGACCCCGAGGTGTCGATGACGACCGCCACCCGGGGCAGCGGCCGCCGCAGGCTGGGCAGCACCACGCCGCGCAGGGCCGCGCCCCGGCGGGACGGCCTGCGGTAGGTGTAGTCGACCGCCCCGGAGGCCCAGGCGGCGGCCTCCCGTACGGCGCCCGCCAGCGCCTGCCGCCAGTCGACCGTCGGCTCCAGCACCTCGTCGGCCCAGCGCTTCCAGCCGCCCGGCAGGGTGCCCCTGGCCCGTACGTGGGCACGCATGGCCTCCGCGGTGTGGCGCCGCAGCGCCTCGGCCTCGACCGCGCCGACCCCCGCCGGGCCCGTGCCCCCGTCGATCTCCCAGGGGGCCGGCAGCCCATGGGCCCCCGACCCGCAGTCATGCGTGAGGGGGGAGGGCGGCAGGTCGGCCAGATACACCTCGAAGAGCTGCCCCTCCGGAAGGCCGAAGAGGCGCGGCTCCAGCCGCCCCGCGGGCAGGGGCAGACCGTCGGCGACCAGGTCGTCGTTGATCTCGCAGTCCTGCGCGACGTTCACCCGGAGCCGGTCGCGCCGGTCCGCCGGGGGCAGCAGATCCGCCCGCCCGTGGTGGTCGCGCAGCAGGTGGGCCACCTCGTGCACCCACACCGCCGCGAGCTCCGCCACCGGCGTCCTCTCGACGAAGCCGGGCGCGACGTAGCAGCGCCAGTGCCGGTCGACCCCCATCGTCGGGACCTCGTCGCTCGGCACCACCGTCAGCGCGTACAGCGCGGACGCGAGGTACGGGCGGTCGGCGGCCGCCCGGTAGCGCGCCGCGAGCAGCTTCGTGGTGTCCAACCGCTTCGTGGCGTCCAGCTCAGCCACCCTGCGGCAGTGCGCCGGACTGGCGCAGCAGGTCCAGGAAGCCGTCGATCCCCGGGGGCACCGGCCAGTCCAGGCTGCGCATCCCCGCCAGGTCGACCGCGGCACGCGCGGCCACATCGGGCACCCCCGCGTCCACGGCCTTCGCCAGCACGGCCCACCCCGCCTCCCAGCGCTCCCGCGTCAGATCCCCCTGCACCGCGGCCACGACCGCGATCAGGAAGGCGAGCTGCCGGTCCCCGCGCCCCGGCAGCGCGAAGGCGTCCGGGTCGGCGAGCACGCGGTCCGGGTCGGGCAGGTCCAGGTGCTCCAGGTAGGACAGCAGCTCGATGCCCGCGCCGTCCCCGACCGCGCCGGTGAGCACGGCGGCGACCGCCTCCCGCCCGGCGCCCGTCGCATAGCCGGTGGCCAGCAGCCGCAGGGCCATGTCCCAGGTCCGCGGCGACGGCCACGCCCGGCCCCGCCCGTCCGCGTCGGCCGGGATGTGGTGGACCAGACCCGGGCGCGCCGTGAGGAAGCCCGAGACCGCGCCCCGGGCCCGCGCCGCCGCGCCCGGCACCCGGGCAGGATCCACGACCGGCACGCCCAGCGCGGGCCACGTCCCCGCCATACCGCGGGCGACGGTGCGCGGATCGTGCGTCCACGCGAGGTGCACGAACCGGTTGGCGAGCGGCGGGGCGAGATGCCAGCCGTCCGCCGCGCTCGACGGCGGGTTGGCCGCCGCCACCACACGTACGGCCTCCGGCAGCCGCAGGCTGCCCACCCGCCGTTCCAGCACGACCCGCAGGAGCGCCGCCTGCACCGCGGGAGGCGCCGACGACAACTCGTCGAGGAACAGCAGACCCTGGCCGGCACGGGCGATCCGGACCGCCCAGTCCGGGGGTGCCATCGGCACACCCGTCACCGCCGGGTCGTCCCCCACGACCGGCAGCCCGGCGAAGTCCGACGGCTCGTGCACGCTCGCGATGACCGTCTCCAGCTCCAGGCCGAGGCCCGCGGCGAGCTGCTCCATCCCGGCGGACTTGCCGATCCCGGGCTCACCCCACAGCAGCACGGGCTGATTGGCCGTCACCGCCAGTGCCAGCGCCTCCAGTTGCGGGCTCGCGGCGGGCTCCGTACGGGTCGTGCGCAGACGCCGGTTGAGCTCGTCGGCCGCGTCCAGAGGGCCGGGAGCGACGGACCCGGGCCGGATGGTGGTGCTCACTGTTCCTCGTCCTCCTCGGCGGTGTCGATCCACCGGTCGTACCACTCGGACCCGATCCCCGGGTGCTCCGCGACCACCCGTTCGCGGAGGAAGCCGAGGTCCTTGCGCCGGTACCGGCCGACGAGCTGGGCCAGGGAGAGCTCCGTCGAGTCGACGACGTCGATCCGGGCCCCCGCGTCGAGCAGCGCCCGCACCAGCGCGACGGAGCCCAGCTCGGCCACCGCGACGGCCAGCGGGGTCCGGTCCAGACTGTCCCTGGCCTCCAGGTCGAGGCCCGCCTCCAGCAGCCGGGGCAGCAGTGCCTCGTGATCGAGCAACGGCAGGACGTGCAGCAGGCCGCGCCGCCGGCCGTCCTTCACACGGAGGTCGATGCCGGCGGCCAGCAGTTCCAGCACCCCCGGGGTGTCCCCGTGCTGGGCGCGCATGAACAGCTCCCGGCGCTGGGCCCGCAGGTCCTTCGGGAGCCGGCCCGTCCCCGTCGCGCAGGAGTGCTCCACCGCGAAGCAGCCGGCGACGGCCCCGCCGAACGCCCGCATGGCGCTCTCGCGTTGCCGCTCCTCCTCGGTGTGCGGGGAGCTCAACGCGCCGTCCCGGAAGGCGACTTCGTGCCACTCGCCACGGCACCGCACCCGCACGGGCCTCGGAAGCGACGGCCCGGGTGGGCCGAACGGCCCTTCGAGGGCGGGGAAGAGGGCCCGGGCGACCAGCGGGTGCAGCCGGTGCGCCTGCATGGCGCCGGCCCGCAGCAGATCGAGGTCGGGCAGACGGCGCCAGGCCGCTTCCGGAAGGGAGGGAAAGGGGACGGCCGACCTGCCCGACTCGACGACACGGGCCCGGAGCCGGCCACCCGTGCTGTGATCCGTGAGGTCCAGAAGGACGTTCCCCCGCCAGAAGTTGGCGATCAGGAACTGCTCCCTGCCGGTCACGGCCGTCGCGCGCCGTACCGCCGCGTCCAGCCGGGCGATGTCGACCGCCGTCCGGCGGAGGATCGCCTCGGATTCCATGCCGCGCCACGACCGCGCCGAATCCGGCATGGCCGGTTCCCACTCGATGCCCGCGGCGGCGAACGCCTCGGAGGCCTTGCCCTCCTGATGGAGCAGTGTCACCCGCTCCGCGCGGCCGGCCGCGTCGTCACCGGACGCGGCCAGTTCCTGGGATGTGAGCGGCGTTCCGTCGTCGTGGAAGAACGGGATCCGGCCGCGGCCGCCTCCGGCCGCCGCACGGAGACCGTCCGTGTGCCGTGCGTCCCACAGGTACCTCGCCACCCGCCAGTCCTCGATACGGACTGCGAACGCACCCGGGGCGAACTCGCCGGACAGGTCACCGAAGCCCAGCGTGAGCCGCTGGGGGCCGTCGGCCATCGCGGGCGTACGGAGATGGAGATACGGCGCCAGGGGCAGGCCGGACCCGTCCCCGTACCCCGCCAGTACGACCGTGCGGTCGGTGTCGAGCGTGGAGCGGCCCCCGAGGAACCGGGGCAGATGCCAGCGCACCAGGTCGGGCACCAGGTGGCGCAGGTCCGACACCAGGGCCGAAGCCACGGCCGTACCGTACGAGGCGGCAACGCCGGCCGGGTCGAAGGCCACATCGACCCCCGCCACCGCGAGAGCACCACGCCAGTCACCGGCCAGCCGCCGTTCCGCGGACCGTTCGATCATCCAGCGGGGCACGGCGTACCGGCGGGTCCGCCGCAGGCTGGAGACGTCCTCCGTGGAGATGAACCGCGCCCCGGCACCGGGCGTCGCGACGGGCCTCACCGGTAGACGCTCCGTATCGCACGCAGATCGCCGTGGGCGCCGGAGTCCGGGCGCAGCCGTGCGGTGAAGGACCGCTTCACCTTGCGGGGGAGCCCGGGGCCCAGGCCGACGTACTCCAGCCGCGAGTCCGCGCCGACCGCGCCCAGCAGGTGCTTCGCACCCCGGCCGGTCAGTCCCGTGTGGGCCAGTTCGAGGCGGCGCAGCGGGCTGCCGGGCAGGGCGGCGGCCAGCGCGTGGGCAGCGGCGTCACCGGTCGCGTTGCCCGTCGCGCCGAGGCTGCGCTCGGACGGCGGGCGGCCGAGGTCGAGGGCCTCGATCCCGCCGAGCGCGTCGGCCAGCGCGTACGCGCCCGCAGGCCCGATCCCGTTGCCGCCCAGACCGAGCCGCACCGGGCGCGCCGGGTCGGCCGCGGCGGCGAGCACGGCGGCCCCCGCGTCGCCGAGGTGGTTGGCCGGCAGATACAGCTCCCGCACCCCCGCGTCCCGGATCAGCGCGGCGAGCAGCGGCGCGGACTCCGCGCCGAGCCCGTTGCCCCCGAGGAACAGCCTCTCCAACGGCTGCTCCCGGAACCGGAGTACGTCGAGAAGGGCCTCCAGACCGGCGGCGGTGAGCCCGCTGTTGACCAGGTCCAGGGTGCGCAGGGCGGTGTTGCCGGCCAGCATCGGCAGGAGCGCCCGGACGCCCGCGTCGCCCAGCGGATTGCGCTTCAGCCACAGGGCCCGGACGGTGCCGTCCTCACCGAGCGCCCCGGCGAGCGCGGCGGCGCCCTCCGCGCCGATGCGGTTGCAGCCGAGATAGACCGTACGCAGCCCGTGCCCGCCCCGGCGCAGAACCCCGGCGACCGAGCGCGCGCCCTCGTCCCCCAGGGAGTTGGTGCCGAGCAGGACGTGCGTGGCGTGCGGGGAGGCGGCGAGCGCGGGCATCACCCTGGCCGCACCGGCCGGGCCGAGCCCCTGCTTGCAGAGGTCGACACGTCCGTCACCGCGCAGGGTCCCCAGCGGGAACACCTCGTCCGCGCCGACCGGCCGCTCCTCGGCCAGCCGCCTCACGAGCGGGTCCAGCAGCGCCGCGTCGGCGAGCGGGATGTCCGGGTGCTCGATCGCCGGGCAGCGCACGGGCATCGGCTGCGACATCACAACTCTCCAGTCCCTTGCCGGCTCTCCCGGCCGGAGCGGACGAACGCGTCCCCCGCCCGCCCGGCACACCGACGCCATCCCTCCGAGAACAGGTGGCAAGACCGGCCGGATTCGAACCGGCGTCCTCCAGCTTGATGCGTGGGCGCGACGACCTCTGCGCTACAGCCTTGCCGTCCGTGATCATAGCGGCGGCCGGACCGAATTCGCACGCCAGTACGCTGGTTGGACGCGGCCGGAGCCCGGTGGCTCCCGGCCGTGGAACCGGTCCCGCACGCGCCGTGGAGCGCGGGGCGGGCTGTCATCGCAGACCCATGGTGAGGAACGACGAATGAGCGCGCCGAACGACCCGAGGGGCGACGCCCGGGGCCCCGGCGGCGGCACGCCGGCCGACGACACGATGACGCTGCGCGTCGTCCCGGCCGACGACACGATGCGGCTGCGCCACCTCCCGGCGCCCGGTCCCATGGCCCCGCACGACGGGCCCGCGCACGCCGGAGAGGCCCCGCCCGCGCCGTCCGAGGCCCGGAAGTCGTCCGGGCCCGCCGGCCTGCTCAAGTCCAGTGCCGTGATGGCCGCGGGCACCATCGTCTCCCGGATCACCGGCTTCCTGCGGACCCTGGTCATGGCCGCGGCGATCGGCGTCGGCACGCTCAACGACTCCTACCAGGTGGCCAATGTCCTGCCCACGATGATCTACGTCCTGGTGGGCGGCGGGGCGCTCAACGCCGTCTTCGTCCCACAGCTGGTGCGGGCCATGAAGAAGGACGACGACGGGGGCGAGGCCTACGCCAACCGGCTGCTCACCCTGGTGATGGTCGCCCTGGCGGGCGTCACGGTCGTGTGCGTGCTCGCCGCCCCGCTCCTGGTCCACATGATGTCGCCGGACATCGCCGCCGACCCCGAGCGCAGGGCCGTGACGGTCGCCTTCGCCCGGTACTGCCTGCCCACGCTGTTCTTCATGGGCGCCCATGTGGTCCTCGGCCAGATCCTCAACGCCCGGGGCCGCTTCGGCGCGATGATGTGGACGCCGGTGCTCAACAACCTCGTGATCATCGCCTCGTTCGGCAGCTTCGTCTGGGCCTTCGGCGGCTTCACCGACTCCGCCGTCAGCCCCGCCACCATCACCCCCGAAGGGGTACGGCTCCTGGGCCTCGGCACCCTGCTGGGACTCACCGTGCAGGCGCTCGCGATGCTCCCGTACCTGCGCGACACCGGCTTCCGCCTGCGCCTGCGCTTCGACTTCAGGGGCCACGGCCTCGGCAAGGCCATGGGCCTCGCCAAGTGGACGCTGCTCTTCGTCCTCGTCAACCAGCTCGGCATGATCGTCGTGACCCAGCTCGCCACGAAGGCGGGCTCCCTGGCCGAGAGGGCCGGGCACACGGGCTCCGGGATCACCGCCTACAACTACGCCCTGCTGCTGTGGCAGATGCCGCAGGCCATCATCACCGTCTCGGTGATGACCGCCGTCCTGCCCCGGATCTCCCGCTCCGCGCAGGACGACGACAAGGCGGCGATCAGGGACGACATCTCCTACGGGCTGAGGACCTCGGCCGTCGCCATCGTTCCCTGCGCGTTCGCGTTCCTCGCCCTGGGCGTGCCGATGTCCACCCTGCTCTACGCCGGCTCCGGAGCCGAGGGTGCCCGTGGCATCGGGTTCGTCCTGATGGCCTTCGGCCTGGGGCTCGTCCCGTACTCCGTCCAGTACGTCGTCCTGCGTGGCTTCTACGCCTACGAGGACACCCGCACGCCCTTCTACAACACCGTGGTCGTCGCCCTGGTCAACGCCGCCGGCTCCGCCCTGTGCTTCGCCGTCCTCAGCCCGCGCTGGGCCGTCGCCGGGATGGCCGCGTCGTACGGCCTGGCCTACGCGGTCGGCGTCGGCATCGCCTGGCGCCGGCTCCGCAGGCGCCTGGGCGGCGACCTGGACGGCCGCCGTGTGCTGGGCACCTACGCGCGCCTGGTCGTGGCCGGCGCCCCCGCAGCCCTGGCCGGCGGCGCCGTGGCGTACGCCGTGACCAAGGCCCTCGGCAGCACCGCCTCCGGCTCACTCGCGGCCCTGCTCGCGGGCGGCCTCGTCCTGCTCGGCGTCTTCCTGGCCGTCGCCCACCTCCTGCGCCTCCCCGAACTCAGCGCCCTGACCGGCATGGTGCGCGCCCGCCTCGGCCGCTGACCGGGCGCGGGTTGAACGTGTTCAATAATGGGGCTGGCGGGCGGCGATCAGGTGCCTCCCCATGAGCCCACCGAGAGGGTTACGACGATGAGCCGTACCCGCTGTTCCCGTGCCGCCCGGATCCTGGCCCTCGTCTACGTCGCCGCGATGGCGGCCGGCGGGTTCGCCACGGGTGCCCTCGGCCCCTCGCCCGTGGACTCGTTGCTGTCCGGGCTCGCCCAGCCGGGGCTGAACGTCCTGTACGTCTTCGTCCTCATGCCGCTCGCCGCGCTGCTCGGTGATTCCGGGGAGGGGGCGGGTGAGGCGTCCGGCACGGCTCTCGCCTGCGGTCTGGGAGCCGCCGTGAACGTCCTGCTGCTGTGGACCGTTGTGCGCTTCGCCCGCGCGGTCGGCGCCGAACTCCCCGCATGCCGGAAGCGCCGCACCCCGCTGCGGTGAATCGCGGGGTGCGGCGCTTCGGGGGCGGGGTCAGCGCAGCTGCTCGTACGCCGGCAGCGTCAGGAAGTCCGCGTAGTCCTGGTCCAGCGAGACCTGGAGCAGCAGGTCGTGGGCCTGCTGCCACTTGCCGGACTCGAAGGCCTCGTCGCCGATCTCGGCCCGGACCGTGGCCAGTTCCTCGGCCGCGACCTTGCGGGCCAGGTCCGCGGTGGCGTGTTCGCCGTTCTCGAAGACCACGTCCGCGTTGATCCACTGCCAGATCTGCGAGCGCGAGATCTCGGCGGTGGCCGCGTCCTCCATCAGGTTGAAGATGGCGACCGCGCCCATGCCCCGCAGCCACGCCTCGATGTAACGGATGCCGACCGCGACCGCGTTGCGCAGTCCGTCGTACGAGGGCTTCGCGTCCAGCGTGTCGATGGCGATCAGATCGCCCGCCGCCACCGAGACGTCCTCGCGCAGCCGGTCCTTCTGGTTCGGCTTGTCGCCGAGGACCGCGTCGAAGGACTCCATGGCGATCGGGACCAGGTCCGGGTGGGCCACCCAGGAGCCGTCGAAGCCGTCGTTCGCCTCGCGGTCCTTGTCGGCCTTGACCTTCTCGAAGGCCACCTTGTTGACCTCGGCGTCACGGCGCGAGGGGATGAAGGCCGCCATGCCGCCGATGGCGTGCGCACCGCGCTTGTGGCAGGTGCGCACCAGGAGTTCGGTGTACGCCCGCATGAACGGGGCGGTCATCGTCACCAGGTTGCGGTCCGGCAGGACGAACTTCGAGCCGCCGTCACGGAAGTTCTTGACGATGGAGAAGAGGTAGTCCCAGCGGCCCGCGTTCAGCCCGGAGGCGTGGTCGCGGAGCTCGTAGAGGATCTCCTCCATCTCGTACGCGGCCGTGATCGTCTCGATCAGGACGGTCGCGCGGACCGTGCCCTGCGGGATGCCGACGTAGTCCTGGGCGAAGACGAAGATGTCGTTCCAGAGGCGGGCCTCCAGGTGCGACTCGGTCTTCGGCAGGTAGAAGTACGGGCCCTTGCCGAGGTCGATCAGGCGCTGCGCGTTGTGGAAGAAGTAGAGGCCGAAGTCGACCAGCGCGCCCGGCACCGGGGTGCCGTCGAGCTGGAGGTGGCGCTCGTCCAGGTGCCAGCCACGCGGGCGCGTGACGACGGTCGCGAGCTCCTCGGCGGGCTTCAGGGCGTACGACTTGCCCGACTTCGGGTCGGTGAAGTCGATGTTCCGGGTGTACGCGTCGATCAGGTTGAGCTGGCCGGTGACGACGTTCTCCCACGTGGGGGCGGAGGCGTCCTCGAAGTCGGCGAGCCAGACCTTGGCGCCCGAGTTCAGGGCGTTGATGGTCATCTTGCGGTCGGTCGGACCGGTGATCTCCACCCGGCGGTCGTCCAGCGCGGCCGGGGCCGGGGCGACCTTCCAGGTGTCGTCCACGCGGATGGCCTCCGTCTCCGGCAGGAAGTCCAGCGTGGAGGTGCGGGCGATCTCGGCGCGGCGCTCGCCTCGGCGGGCGAGCAGCTCGTCACGGCGCGGCGTGAACCGCCGGTGCAGCTCGGCCACGAACGCGAGGGCCGCATCGGTCAGGACCTCGTCCTGCCTCGGCAGGGGCTCGGCGTCGACGATGGCCAGCGGGGACGGCGCTGGTGCGGACATGAGCTGTCACTCCTTCAGCGGGTGGTACGGCGGCACCCCACGGCCGCCGGGTCGCCCGGGACGGCACGGGGTGCCAGGGCTCCGAGGTACGGCCATGGGTACCGCCGAGGAACCGGAAGCGGAACCATGGGCTTCTGATCAGTGGATATTAGTTTCCTCATGGTGGAAGTTCAATGGTTTGTTGATATCGAGATTCTCCGGGTCGACAGACGTGCGGCCGCCGTGGCGCGGCGTGCCAGGTCCGACACGTTCCGTTCAGGCGTGGTCAGTCGAGGCGCGCCAAGTCCTCCGTCGTGTCGATGTCGTACGGCTGAGCCACATCGGAACACTCCACGAGCGTGATCGCATCGCGGTGCGCCCGCAGATAGGCGCGTGCCCCCTGATCGCCGGTCGCACCCGCCGAGATGTCCGCCCAGTGGCCGGCGCCGAACAGCACGGGATGGCCGCGCTCCCCGTCGTACGCGGCGGCCGCCAGGGTCGCCCGGGAGCGGTACGCCGAGCGGACCCGCGCCACCGCCTCCGCCCCGATGCCGGGCTGGTCGACCAGGAGGACGAGCGCCGCGTCCACGTCCGGACCGCCGAGGGCGCCCAGCCCCGCCCGGAGGGAGGAGCCCATGCCCTCCTCCCACGCCGGGTTCACCGTCACCGAGCACCCGGAGAGGTCCGCACGCGCCCGCACCTCGTCGGCCGCGGCGCCCAGCACGACATGGACAGGGCCGCACCCGCCGTTGCGCAGCGCCCGCACGGCGTGCTCGACGAGGGGACGGCCCCGGTGTTCCAGCAGCGCCTTCGGCCGCCCGCCGAGACGGCGGCCGCCACCGGCGGCGAGCAGCACGCCTGCGATCACGGGGGCGTGATGTGTGTGAGTCATGCGCCCTGGATATCACTGTGCGGTGTGTACCGGCGGACTGGTTGTCACCCCTCGGGGGTACGCTGTTTCCTTGTCCGCACAGTGGCGTGCAGCACCTTCGACGGCGCCGACGTGCGGGCGGTTCCCGGCACTTGACCGCCGCCCGGGACCAGGTCGACACACCGGCACAACGACGTGCGAGGGGGAGTGCTTTGTTGCGAAGCGTGGGGCAGGAGCGGTTGACCGGGAGCGGCGAGGACCCGCGGGTGACGGAGCTGCGTACGGCCGTTTCCCGGCTCCGCCGCGAACTCGCCGGGCATCCGGCCGAGTTCCCCGACCGGGGGATCGCCGAGGAGGAGCTGGCGGCGCTGGACGCCATGGCCGCCGGCGGGAGGCCCGAGATACCCCGGCTGCGCCGCTCGCTGCTGCTGGTCGCGGGGGCGATCGGCTCGGTCAGTGCCCTGGGCCCCCGTCTCCGGGACGTACGGGTCGCCGTCGACCTCTTCGGGGAGCCGCCGCACCACGCGTGACGTCAGCGCCGGATGAGCCGGCGCGCCGTCGCCGCGGCCACCGCCGACGTGCGTGAGTCGACGCCCAGCTTCGCGTAGATGTGCACCAGATGGGACTTCACCGTCGCCTGGCTCAGGAAGAGCTTCTTGCTGATCTGCTGGTTCGACAGGCCCTCGCCCACCAGTCGGAGCACTTCCAGTTCACGCTTGGTCAACGCCTGGGCCGGTGTCCGCATCCGGTCCATCAGCCGGTGGGCGACCTCCGGGGCGAGCGCCGAGCGGCCGGCCGCGGCCGTACGCACGGCGGCGGCCAGCTCCTCGGGCGGGGCGTCCTTCAGCAGATAGCCGGCCGCGCCCGCCTCCACCGCGGCCAGGATGTCGGCGTCCGAGTCGTACGTGGTGAGGATGAGCACCCGTGGGGCGTCCGGGGCCGCCGTGATCGCCGCGGTGGCCTCCGCGCCGTGCATGCCCGAGCCGAACTGCAGGTCCATCAGGACCACGTCGCAGACGCCGGTCGCGGCCAGGGCCACGGCCCGTTCGGCGGTGGCGGCCTCGGCGACGACCCGGAAGTCCGGCTCGGTGTCCAGGACCGCGCGCAGCCCGGCGCGGACCACCGGGTGGTCGTCGGCGAGCAACAAGCCGATCGGTTCGGTCATGCCGCCCTCCCCTCAGGGTCTCCTGCGTCCGCCGGATCCTCCGCAGCGGCCCGGTCCTCGGCGTTCCCGTGGTTCTTGTGGTTCTCGGCGTCCTGCGGACCGTGTCCGGTGGCGGCCGGGAGCGGCAGGGTGACGGCGACGGCCGTCCCCTGGCCGGGGCCCGACTCCACATTCAGCGTCCCGCCCAGCGAGGCCGCCCGCGCGCGCATCGCGGGCAGTCCGAAGCCGCCGCCCGTGGTGCTCGCGGGCTCGGCGGCCCCGGCCGTGTCCGTGTCCGTGTGGAAGCCCCGGCCGTCGTCCACCACGTCCAGGGACACCGATGTCTCCATGAAGCTGAGCGTGATCTCCGCCCGTCCCGCGCCCGAGTGCTGCACCGTGTTGGCCAGCGCCGACTGCGCGGTGCGCAACAGCGCCACCTCGTACGGGGTGGGCAGCTCGACCGGCGTGCCGCTGACCGCGAACTGCACCGTGAGATCCGGCGCCGAGGTCCGGGAGGAGAGGCGGGACAGGGCCGCCGCCAGGGAGCCCTGCTGCAGATCGGGCGGGGTCAGCGCCCGTACGAAGCGGCGGGCCTCGGCCAGGTTGTCCTGGGCGGCCTCGCGGGCGCGCCGGACGTGTGCGGTGGCGGGCGCGTCCTCGGGGAGCGAACGCTCGGCGGCCCGCAGCAGGAGCTGGATGCTCGACAGGCCCTGGGCGAGCGTGTCGTGGATCTCCCGGGCCAGTCGCTCCCGCTCGGCGAGGGTGCCCGCGGTGCGTTCCGCGTCGGCGAGCTCCGCCCGGGTGGAGACGAGTTCGTCGATGAGTTCGCGGCGCCGCTCGCTCTCGCGGAACAGCGCGTCGTAGCCCAGGACGGTCGCGACGGCCACCGCCGCACCGAGCAGCGGGCCGATGAAGGTGCCCGGGGTGACCTCCTGCCCGTGCAGCAGAAAACTGGCGATGGCCGCCGCGGCCGTGACCGCCACGGCGGGCAGCCCCCACCGCACCGGCAGCAGATGCAACTGGAGGAAGTAGAGCGGGAAGGCCACCCACAGGGCGTCGGGCGACAGGGCGAGCAGCGCCAGCCACACGGCTCCCAGCGCGGTCAGCCAGAGGGCGGCGGCCCGGGTGTGCGGCTGGACGACGGGGGCCAGCGCGCCCGCCGCGTACAGCGCGGCCATCACCCCCGCGAGGACGACGACGGCGGTGGCGTGCGGGATGCCGTCGCCGGTCGCGCGCAGCGCGGCGAGCACCAGCAGCCCCACCAGCAGCGCGTGCAGACAGAGCCGCAGGGCGGTGGTGACGGGGGTGGGGTGCGCACGCGTATCCATGGTCGTTCCAGCGTAGACGCGGACGGCGCCGGGGCAGTCAATCGAAAGGTTGATGTCGGCCCCGTCCGGCGCGCGATGTTTCCGCAGGTCGTGGGCTTGAGCCTGGAAGCATGTTCGTTGCATGGAGAGATCTACGGTTCGCCAGGGGCAGGTTCGCCCTCATGGGCACGGTCGTCGTGCTGATCACACTGCTGGTGGGGCTGCTGTCCGGCCTCACGGCTGGACTGGGAAAGGAGAACACCTCGGCCGTCACCGGGCTGAGCGCCGACAGCATCGCGTTCGCCGCGCCACCGGACGGGCAGTCGGTGTCCTTCTCCGGCTCGGCCGTCGAGGAGAGCGCCTGGCACACCTGGGCACGGCAGCCGGGGGTGTCCGCCGCCGAGCCGCTGGGCATCCGGACCCTGAACGCCGCCGCCGACGGCGGGAAGCGCACGGCCGCGGTCTCCGCGTTCGGCGTCGAGCCGGGCAGCGGGCTCGCCCCCGCCGATGTGGGGAAGGGCAGGCTCGTGCTCTCCGAGCAGGCGGCCGACGAGCTCGGTGTGAAGACCGGTGACACGCTCGGACTCGCCGGCTCCCGGCTGACGGTGTCGGCGGTCAGCGGCGACGCCTCGTACAGCCACACCCCGGTGGTGTGGACCTCGCTCGCCGACTGGCAGCGCATCGGCGGCACCGAGCGGCAGGCCACCGTCGTCGCCCTGACCACCACCGGCGGGGCCGACCTCGCCGCGGGCGACAAGGCGGCGGGCACCCGCACGCTGGCCCTGGGGGACTCCCTCACGGCGATCGGCTCCTACCAGGCCGAGAACGGCTCGCTCCAGCTGATGCGCGGCTTCCTCTTCGCCATCTCCGCGCTCGTCATCGGCGCCTTCTTCACCGTCTGGACGATCCAGCGCAGCGGCGACGTGGCCGTGCTCAAGGCACTGGGCGCCTCCACCCCGTACCTGCTGAAGGACGCGCTCGGGCAGGCCGTGGTGATGCTGGCCGCCGGCACGGGCCTGGGCACCGCGCTGGCCTCGGTGATCGGTGCGCTGGTCGGCGGGGACGGCGGCGCCGTGCCGTTCGTCCTGGACGCGTCGACCGTGCTCGTCCCGGCCGGCGTGATGATCGCCCTCGGCGCGCTCGGCGCCGCCCTGTCCATCCGGCGGATCACCGCCGTCGACCCCCTCACCGCACTCGGGAGCGCCCGATGACCCTCACCCTCACCGACGTCACCCTCACCTACCCCGACGGAGACGCCCGGCTCACCGCACTCGACCGGGTCTCCCTGGACGTACCCGCGGGCACGCTCACCGCCGTCGTCGGACCGTCCGGCTCGGGCAAGTCCAGCCTCCTCGCGGTGGCGGCCACACTCGTCACCCCGGACCGCGGACGCGTCGTCGTCGCCGGTACGGAGACGGCGGGGCTCAGCCGCGCCGACAAGGCGGCGCTGCGCCGGGACCGTATCGGGATCGTCTTCCAGCAGCCCCATCTGCTGCCGTCGCTCACGGCCGTGGAGCAGCTCCAGGTGATGGCGCATCTGTCCGGCGGCCCGGTCCGCGCGGCGCGGGCCCGGGCGCTGGACCTCCTGGACGCGGTCGGTCTGGCCGACCGGGCGGACCGCAGGCCGCACCAGCTGTCCGGTGGCCAGCGCCAGCGGATCAACATCGCCCGCGCGTTGATGAACGAGCCGGCGGTGCTGCTCGTCGACGAGCCGACCAGCGCCCTCGACCACGAACGCGGCGCCGCGGTCCTCGACCTGCTGCTCGGCCTGACCCGGGAGCGTTCGACGGCCACGGTCATGGTCACCCACGACCAGGCTCATCTGGACCGGGTGGACGGGACGGTCAGCATGGAGGACGGACGGCTGTCGGTGCCCACCCCGGTCTGAGGGGCCGGCGCCGGCCGACGCCCCCCGGGCGCCGATGCCGGCCGGTGCCCGCACCGGCCCGGGAGTCCCGGCCCCGGTGTCAGCCGGCCGAGCCGCCGCTGCTGGCCAGGGCCTCGGAGAGCTCCTTCGCGATCTGCTGGAGGATCGGCACGATCCGCTCGGTCGCCGTCTCCGTCACCCGGCCCGCGGGCCCGGAGATGGAGATGGCCGCCGAGGTGGGGGAGTCCGGGACCTGGACCGCGAGGCAGCGGACCCCGATCTCCTGCTCGTTGTCGTCGACCGCGTACCCCGCGCGCCGCACCTGCTCCAGCGCCTCCAGGAAGCCGTCCGGAGTGGTGATCGTCTTCTCGGTGGCCGCCGGCATGCCCGTACGGGCCAGCAGGGCGCGCACCTCGTCCGCCGGGGTGTGCGCGAGGAGCGCCTTGCCCACTCCGGTGGAGTGGGGCAGCACGCGCCGGCCGACCTCGGTGAACATCCGCATCGAGTGCTTCGACGGCACCTGGGCGACGTACACGATCTCGTCCCCGTCGAGCAGCGCCATGTTCGCCGTCTCGCCGGTCTCCTCGACCAGGCGCTGGAGGTAGGGCCGCGCCCAGGTGCCCAGCAGGCGGGCCGAGGACTCGCCGAGGCGGATCAGGCGGGGGCCCAGCGCGTAACGCCGGTTGGGCTGCTGGCGTACGTAGCCGCAGACGACCAGCGTGCGCATCAGCCGGTGGATGGTCGGGAGCGGGAGCCCGCTGCTCGCGGAGAGCTCGCTGAGCCCGACCTCGCCCCCGGCGTCGGCCATCCGCTCCAGCAGATCGAAGGCGCGCTCGAGGGACTGCACGCCGCCGCTGGGACCGGCGGGCCTGGAGTCGGATGTGCTGGCGTGGGACGGCGGCACGTCAACGGTCCTTTCAAAGCGGAGGCAAGGCAGCAGCCTACCGGGCCGTTCCCGATCGGCCCACTGCTCCCGGTGCGGCGTCCTTGCCGGTCAGGACCTGTTTTGTCCTGGTGTCGGCGGTCCGGGCCGCGTTCGGTCCGAAGCGCGGTGGCGCCGCTCCTGGCCCATTCTACGTTCCGCCTGTCGAAAATGAACTTTTACTTCGTGGAAATCTCCAATCGGGTCATCTCGTGCTCCGCAGGCCGCCCCACCGGGAAGGAGGGGTCTTGACGGGCCGCGTCCCCGAGTGAAGACTCCTTCAACAAATCGTTGAAGTCTGCGTGAGGAGCACAGGTGTCCGGTGAGGACGTGAAGCAGGTACTCCGCTCGACGCGCGTCGTCACCCCCGAGGGGACCCGCGCGGCGGCGGTGCTCGTCGCCGGCGGGCAGATCGAGGCGGTCCTGCCGTACGACGCCGAGGTGCCCGCCGGAGCCCGCGTCGAGGACTTCGGTGACGACGTCCTGCTGCCCGGCCTGGTCGACACCCATGTCCATGTGAACGACCCCGGCCGCACCGAGTGGGAGGGCTTCTGGACCGCCACCCGGGCCGCCGCGGCGGGCGGCATCACCACCCTCCTCGACATGCCGCTCAACTCTCTCCCGCCGACCACCACCGTCGAGCACCTGCGCGTCAAGCAGCGGGTGGCCGCCCCCAAGGCGCACATCGACACCGGCTTCTGGGGCGGTGCGATCCCGTCCAACACGAAGGACCTGCGCCCGCTGTACGAGGCCGGGGTCTTCGGCTTCAAGTGCTTCCTCTCGCCCTCCGGTGTCGAGGAGTTCCCCGAGCTGGACCAGGAGCAACTGGCCCGTTCGATGGCGGAGATCGCGGGCTTCGGCGGCCTGCTGATCGTGCACGCCGAGGACCCCCACCACCTGGCCGCGGCCCCGCAGCGGAGCGGCGAGAAGTACGCCGACTTCCTGGCCTCCCGGCCCCGCGACGCGGAGAACACCGCGATCGAGGGCCTGATCGCCCACGCCAAGCGGCTGAACGCCCGCGTCCACGTCCTGCACCTCTCCTCCAGCGACGCCCTGCCGCTGATCGCCGCAGCCAAACGCGAGGGCGTACGCGTCACGGTCGAGTCCTGTCCGCACTTCCTCACCCTGACCGCCGAGGAAGTCCCGGACGGAGCGACCGAGTTCAAGTGCTGCCCGCCCATCCGGGAGGCCGCCAACCAGGACACGCTCTGGGCCGGGCTCGCCGACGGCACGATCGACTGCATCGTCTCCGACCACTCGCCCTGCACCACGGACCTCAAGACCCCCGACTTCGCCTCCGCGTGGGGCGGGATCTCCTCGCTGCAACTGGGGCTGCCCGCCGTCTGGACCGAGGCACGCCGGCGGGGGCACACCCTCGACGACGTGGCCCGCTGGATGTCCGCGGCCCCCGCCGCCCTCGCCGGACTCACCCGCAAGGGCGCCATCGAGGCCGGACGCGACGCGGACTTCGCGGTCCTCGCCCCCGACGCCACCTTCACCGTCGACCCCGCCGGGCTCTTCCACCGCAACCAGGTCACCGCCTACGCCGGGAAGACCCTGCACGGCGTCGTCAGGTCCACCTGGCTGCGCGGCACGCGGATCGCGGCCGGCGGCGTACTCGCCGAACCCACCGGCCGCCTCCTCGAAAGGACCCACTGACATGACGGCGACACCGTGCTTCACCGGCGACGCGAGCCCGTACACGGGAGGCGACCCCTACGCCGACCACCGCACCGCCGACTTCCCCTTCACCCATCTCGTGGACCTCGCCGACCGGCGCCTCGGCGCCGGTGTCATCGCCGCCAACGACGAGTTCTTCGCCGAGCGGGAGAACCTGCTGAAGCCGGAGCGGGCCGAGTTCGACCCCGAGCGCTTCGGTCACAAGGGCAAGATCATGGACGGCTGGGAGACCCGCCGCC